>CALKUQ010000041.1 GCA_937996705.1 uncultured Chlamydiae bacterium | reverse complement strand
AGAGCGCGCCCTCGGCATCAACTAGCGTCTAATTTAAATATGAAGCGCATGTAAAAAAATCTGAGTAACATTCATTTGGAAGCGGTATATTAACACGAGCCAGCTCCCGCTCCTGCTCCACAGCTTCCCGGATGAGTATCTCGTAAAAAATAGGTGGATAGTATGGGGAAGTCATTTTTAGGATCTATTAGATAAGAGACAAGGTCTGCATAGGGGTTTTTTGAATCGTATTCATAGTATGCTTTACGTTCTTGCGTTTCTGTCTCGCTAATAAAACGGATACTTTCTGAAAGAAATTGCTCAAAATGAAAAGAGGGGATTAACAATTTTGCTTCTAGTTTTGAGCTGTTAAAGGCAGCTGGAGTGTATAAGCATCGGATGATTTCTAAACAATCTGCATCGTGCACTGCCTTTTGGATATTGGATGTAAAGCTGCCCCCTTTTGGATCTTTTGAAGCAAGAGCAAGGTAGCACTCAGATATTTCTTCCTCACTAATCACTTTAGGGGTGAGGCAATCCTTGCTAGCGATAGAATTGTGGTTCATTAAAAATCTTCGCAATTTCCAGGCGCTTAGCTCATCCCATCTGTCGACCCCTTCATCTTGTCTTGCGCTATCATGATAGGCGGCTGCCATAGCAACTAGATAGAGCTCTTTTGGGGAGATCTCTGGCTTCAATATTTTATAAAATATTTGTGAAAAAATGGTTGTTCTAAGCATATGGAGGGTGCCATGAAAGTAACGGGCAGGTAAATCAGGATTGTCCTCAAGAGATTTGACGTAATCTCGGTAAGAAGATTTTCCTGAATGACCAAAAAATGGAGATGGAACAAGTTCCTGCTCTCCGATTTTTAGTGAGCAACTTTTCTCTAATGGAGCAATGGGCTGACTGGGAAGGGGTTTTGCATAATGGGGGGCTGCGAATTGTTGAACCGCTTTTGCGATCGTTGCTTGAAGAGTTGCTTGGGAAAGGGATTCAACATGTAGTTCTTGAATACTAGATCCCTCTATCATGTTGAGACTTTCTATCAAAAACAGTTCTTCGATGGTGCAAACTTCAAGATCACTATCCAAGGAGAGCTCTTCCAATCGGGCAAGATTTTCTTCTGCTGTAAAAACAACCGAAGCGTCCTTGAACCGTCCAAGGTTTAGGCCGCTTGGCAATCGAATTTCCCCTTTAGAAATATCGTGAGAATCAGGAAAGCGAGAGGTTACACCAAAAATAAGGGGCATAGGATCTTCAGTAAGTTTTACCTCTTCTGGAGTGAGCTTGAAAGCGAGCTCTTTTGTGAGCGCTTCATAAAAATCATGACCTAGGGTTGGGTCACCTTTTTCTGCGCGAGATTGCTCAATAAGCTCTTTTAAGGGGAGTAGTTTTTCGCTGGCACTAGGGTCTGTTGTCCTTACTCGCAGAATTTTTAGTATAAAAATAGGTGCAAGCTCAGAGTAAGAATAAGTTAATAAAGTTTTTAATCGCGAAACTGAAATGCCCTCCCAAGTCTCTTCTAAATTAAAATGATAGGTAGAGTGAGAACCGTGGGTATTTGAGTGTTTGGTTGCATAGAGAACAGATTGACTAAAACGGGAAGGGGCAGAAAAGATTAAAGCTTTAGATTTGTTGGTTCTCCATGCTAAATCATCCCATGTATAAGAGGAATTAGAAAACGAAATTTTACTCTTATTCCATACATTATGACTTCCCCTCAGTTCACCAGTAAGGGGAACTATTCCTTTTTTAAGGAGCTCTCCCGCTGCTTCTAGGGCTCGATCTTCAGGTCTGATTTTTCGCATTAGGTGAAAAGCGCCTATTTTTGTTCCATGTATGGTTAGTTCCGAAGCGAGGTGGGTGTTCCAAAAGTTACTGTTAAAATGCTTTGTTGCAAGGGAGGTAATTTTGTCTCGCGATTGAAGGATGAGGGATTTAAATGATTCAGGACTTTTTAGAATCAAAGAGCCTAAATTTGCATAACTCATCTCTTCTGGAGGCTCATCTCGCCAAAGATACATAAACTTTCTTAAAGCGGAGGAGGGTGATGCAGATTTTTTTAAAATAATAGAGCGAATTTCGCGACTCATCGATCGAATAAATGAGAGTAGGGGTATGTGATCGATAATTTGATTATAGGATAAGACAAATGCGCTATACTCTGGAAGAAAGGGTGATTTATCCATCCCTTTAAGAGCTTTTTTAATATAGTGACATTCGAGCGTTAATGAAATATCAATTCTATCGGGAGATAGATTCCCTTTCCGTCTGTTGTAATTCAGTTCCTCTGTTTTTAGTCGGAGTAGCCTTTGAATTTCTTCAGCCCTCCCTTCCGAAATGTCTGAGACGCGAGGTGCCGATCTATGGAAGATCCCGGTACTATTAAAATAGGCCCACCCTTCTGAATCTTTTGGGAATATTTCTTCGATTCTTACTGTTTCATCAACTGTGTAGCGGGGATGGAGGGTTTGATCAATTCTAATTAAAAGCCTTTGAAAAAAGAATTTATCCTGATCGGTAGGAGACAAATTCGTAGAATAGCCATAGGTCGTCCAAGAAAGCAGTTCATTTTTTAAATCAGGGGCATTTAGGGTTAGAGCTAAGATGCATAGTTTTTTTAAAGATTGTTCCCCCGCGACAGAGTGACATTTGGGCCGATAGGAATTGAGAAGTTGCGGATATTTTTCGATAAAAGAATGGATTAAAACATGGCATTTCTCCTTTTCCTCTGGAAGTGGAGTGATTAATGAGTGGGTAAATAATCTGAAAAATAACTCTGTCAATTTAAAAAGGGGGGGATTTGAGTTAAGAAACAGTAAAAAAAAATCTGGATGGATCCTATTTACGCAGTTATCTAGATAGTTTCTTGTAGGAATTGAAAAACTGCTACAGAGTTTCTGATATAAGATTTTACCCACTTGAGGGTGACCGGGGCAAAGATCGAAGCATTTTTTTAAAAGGGAATAATTTATGCAGGTTGAAAAAAATCCACCATCACCCAATAAATTTAGAATCGTCTCTCCGAGGATCGGCTCCATGGGATAAGCAACTAGTAAAGGGGTAAAGCAAAAAAAGAGGAGATCTTCATTTCGATTAGATTTTCCATAAAAAAATGTCTCTTTAGTGGTTGTTAAATAGGTGGAAAATTCTAAAATCAAGTGATGAATTTTTGGAATAAGGTGCTCAAACCTGCCTGCACTTTTTTTGACTTCCTCGTGAAACTCTTTAAATTCTGGAGTTTCTGAAATAAAATAGATTTTTTGGACGCCGCTTGTTTGACTTGATGGATGGTCCCAACAAGATCTATCAGACAAAAATTGAAGATATGCTTCAAAGAGAGATCCAAGATCTGTTGGAGTAGGGAGTCCTTTTCGAAGAATAAAATTACTTAGAAGGGATTGAAGTGCTAGAAATGGAGGTTTTGATGGATCGACCGGTCTATCTGATGCTAAAGCTCCGGTTTCAAAATCGAGGGGTGTAAAACTAAATAAAGTTTTGCTTGTAATTGAATCCATTCAATCTCCTAATATTAGGAATGAATTATAAGATGATTAGAACATATTGACAATTAAACAAATAGTTTTAAGATGTGAAAATTTCTTATTGCGTTAATGACTACCCACCTTTTGGAGATGGCGTAAGAAACAACGTGGAAATTCAGGTTTTTAGTTGTTTTATGATGAGCCTGCTCCTGCTCCACATCCCCCTCCATCGCTTCCGATTGTAAAATATCTCAAGAGAATAGGGTAGCCATTTTTTGGATCGTGTAAATAGGAGAGAAGGTCTTCGTAGGGGTTTTCTGATTCGTATTCATAGAAGGATTTGCTCTCAAGGGTTTCGGTCTCTTCAATAAAGCGTTTACTTTCTAGGATAAGTTGATCAAAATCGGATGGATCAATCAACGATTTTGCTTCGAGCCTTGAGGTGAGAAATTCTGAGGGGGTGTGCAAGCATCGGATAATTTCTAGACAATCTGCATCATGAACTGCTTTTTGGATATCGGATGTAAAGATTCCGTCTCGTGGATCTTTTGAAGCAAGTGCTAGATAACATTCAGCGATTTCTTCTTCACTAATTATGCTACTATCAGCTTCTGAATCCTCTCTTCCTGAAGAATTGTGGTTCATTAAAAATCTTCTCAGCTTCCATGCACTCAGTTCATCCCACCTATCCACTCCTTCATCTTGTCTTGCGCTATCATGATAGGCAGCGCTCATAGCAACAAGGTAGAGCTCTTTTGCTGAAGCGCTTTTTTTGAAAACTTTATAAAATATTTGAGAAAAAAGGGTGGCTCTGAGCATGTGCATAGTACCGTGAAAATTACGTGCAGGTAATTTCGGATTCTCTTCAAGAGCTCTTGCGTATTCGTCATAGGAAGAGCCTCCTAGGTGACCAAAAAATGGATCGATAAGTTCTCGTTGCGCTCCAATTTTTAAAGGAGAGCTAGGTTCTATTGGTGCAATTGGTTTGCGTGGAAGTGGTTTAGCGTAATGAGGCGCGGCAAATTGTTGAACAGCTTTTGCTATCGTAGCTTGAAGATTTGTATCACAAATAGATTCGATATGGAGCTCTTGAATACGCGATCCCTCTGTCATATGCAGGCTCTCAATTAAAATAAGTTCTTCAATGCTGCAGATTTCAAGATCGCTATCTCTTGAAAGTTCTTCTAATCTAGCTACGTTTTCTTCTGTAGTAAAAGCAATCGAGGTGTCATGCGATCTTCCAAGTTTTAACCCTGTAGTTAATCGAACTTCACTGGAAGAGACATCGCCCTTAGGATTTGGAAAGTGGGATGTGACACCGAAAATAAGTGGAGTGGGATCTTCAGTAAGTCTTACTTCGTCAGGAGAAAGGGTAAATGCCAGCTCTTTTGTCAGTGCTTCATAAAAATTATGGCCGAGCAGGGGAGCCCCTCTTTCTCTTCGAAATTCTTCAATAAGCTCTTTTAAGGGGAGGAGTTTTTCATCAGCCCTGGGGTCTGTTATCCTTACCTGCAGAATTTTTAGAATAAAGGGGGAGGCAAGTTCCTGCTGATAAAAGGCTAGTAGAGGTTTTAATTTTCCCACCGAAATCTCTTCCCACACCGCTTCAAGATTAAATTGATAGCTAGAGCTAGAGCCATAGGGGTTTAAATTTTTTGTTGCGTAGAGGAGGGATTGAGAAAATGAAGAAGGTGCTGAAAAAATTAAACTGTGGGGCTTTTTTTCTCTCCATAAAACATCATCCCACTGAAAAGAGGAGCTAGAAAACGAAAGTTTCGAGGCATTCCATAGGGTATGACTTCCGCATAATTCTCCTGTAAGAGGGGCAATTCCCCTTTTGAGTAAATCCCCGGTAGCTCTTAAGGCTCTCTCGTGCGGGGGGAGTTTTTTAATCAGGTGTAAAGCGCCTATTTTTGTTCCATGAATGTGTAATTGAGAGGAGTCGTGAGTGTTCCAAAAGTCACTTTCAAAATATTTTTTTGCAAGTGGGATAATTTTATTTCGACCTCTAATAAGGATCGATTTAAACAATTCGGGGGCAGTCATAATAGAAGCGCCTAGATGCTCATAAGACTCTTCTTCTCGAGATGCATCGTTCCAAAGATAGATAAATTTTCTTAAAGCAGAGGAGGGCGATGCAGATTTTTTTATAATAAGAGAGCGTATTTCACGGCTCATAGATCTTATAAATGAGAGTAGAGGTATGTGATCTACGATCTTATTATACGAAGAGACAAAGGCGCTATACTCTCTCAAAAAGGGTGATTTGTCCATCCCCTTAAGGGATTTTTTAATCGTGTGACATTCCAGTACTAGAGACATATCGATTCGTTGCGCAGATAAATTTCCTTTTTGCCGGTTATAATCGAGCTCACTTGTTTTCAAACGAAGGAGACTTTGAATTTCTTCCGCGGAAACTGTTGAAAAATCAGAGATCGGCGCAGAGAATCTGTTGAAAATGCCGGTGCTATTAAAATAAGCCCATTCAGGGGAATCTTTGGGAAATAATCTCTCAAGTTCTATTTTTTCAGCATTAGAGTAACGAGGGTGGATAGTTTGATCAATTTCGATTAAAAGATTTTGAAAAAAAACCTTATCTACCTCCCAAAAAAATAGTGTTGATGAATAGCCATACCATTCTAAACCGTATAATTGAGATCGTAGATCGTGGCCATGACCATGTGAGATTAAAACAGAGAAGCATAATTTTTTTACCGATTGCTCTTGAACCTTAGACGAAGTTTTAGGACGATAGCTATTGAGTAATTTTGGGTATTTTTCAATAAAAGAAGAGATTAAAACATGGCATTTGGCTTTTTCTGAGGATTCTGAAGTAAGTAACGAATGGGTCAATAATTTGAAAAACAATTTCGACAGCTGAGAGAATGAGGGGGAGGAATTAAGGAAGATCATAAAAAATTCTTCATTAAGGATCTTTGGCAGGTGATCGTATGGATTACCCTTAAAAGTTACAAAATTATGATCTAAATTTTCAAATAGAGCGGTTGCTTTTAGAGGGTGGGCAGGACAAATTTCAAGACATTTTTTTAAAAGTGGATCATTTATGCAAGTGGAAAAAAAACCTTTTCCCCCAAACAAATTGAGGATCGTTTCTGCAATAATTGGTTCCATGGGATAGAAAAGCAGCAAAGGGGTGAAACAAAAAAACAAGAGAGATTCATTTCGATTCGACGTTTCTGTATACATCTCCGCTGTTTCAGTTCTTGAGAGATGTATTGAAAAATCCAAAATAAGTTGGTGAATGTGGGGGATAAAAGAGGCAAATCGACCGGCGTTTTCAAAGACCTCTTCCTCGAATTTTTTAAAAGAGTCAGTTCTTGAAGAAAAATAGATTTTTTGAACGGAACTTGATTGTAAATGAGGGGGCTTCCAAGAACTTCTTTCAGAAAGAAATTTGAGGTAGGCATCGAACAGAAATTCAAAATCTAGTGTAATAATCTGTTTTTTTGCGATACAAAAATCGGATATAGGATGCTCAAGAGCTAGAAATGCATCCAGCGATTCATCAGTAGGGAGCAAAGGGGGCTCATAGGCTAGAGAGGCAGTTCTCGCTGGACCACTTTCTAAATCAACATCTCGGTGAAAAGATAAACTATTTGTTATGACGTGTTCCATTAAATCACCATTTGTAATAATTAATAAAACAATTATAAATAATTGCGATAATTTAATCCATTTCCCTTTTTCAAAGGGAAAAAGGGAACTTGACACTGTGGGTGATTTATTATTTTTATTTTAAATTGGAGGCTCAATATACTTAAACCAGTTGAAAGACCTGGGTTTTGAAAGACAATATAGGAGAGACAATGTCATCGGGAGTTACAACAATAAGGGGGGTAGATTCTTTAAGTTTGGTTCACTTAGATTCTATTTCTTTGACTCAAATGGAAAGATCTTCCTCTTTTAATGAAGAGGAAAAAGAACTTATTAGAAAGGCTCAAGAGGAGTTTGCGGGAGATCGAAATGCTCAGCTGAGCTATGTTTTATTTCAAGTGATTCACCCGGCGATTGCTCGAGAAGGGGGTAATGAAGAATTACTTTCGTGGAGTGAACGTATTTTCGCTACCATACCAGAAGGGTACTTTCCCTCGGTTCCTAAGAAAAAAGAAGTTACACCACATTATGAAAGCGAGGGGGCAGTCGCTACAGGGGATAAATCTCTAATTTTAGATACCCCCACACAGATTATGCAAACACTTTTAAGGGGGGTAGAATCTTTGGAAGAGTCTCTAGCCTTTTTTCGAGCAGGGAGTTTAAAAACTTTAGACGGGATAGCTGAAAAAATTTCAGAGCTGTATAAAATTCATAACATTGCCATCCAACAATTTGGTGAAAAAGATAATAGAGTTATTTGGACAGGTGAAAAATTATTAGCACTAGAAGTTGATTTAATAGCCTAAATGGCGGGATTATTGGTTTTGATTTATAGTAAAAGCGGAAATTCTTAAAAGGAACCACTATGTATCATTTTATTGGGGTTGGCGGTGTCGGAATGAGCGCACTTGCAAGACTTCTTAAACAGAAGGGGTGTGTTGTCTCTGGGAGCGATTGCAAAAAGAGTTATGTGACTGATATGCTTCAAAATGAAGGGATTGAAGTTATGATTGGTCAGAGTGCACAACATATTTCTCCCAAACAAATTGTTGTGTATAGTACCGCGATTAAAGGGGATAATCCTGAGTGGATTGCATCGGTTGAAAACAAAAGATTGCACAGGTCTGAACTCTTAGAGGAGCTTTTAAAAGATAAAAAAGCGCTTTTAATTGCTGGAGCTCATGGAAAGACGACAACAACCTCCCTCTTTTCCCATGTCTGTGTGATAGCAGGTCTTGATCCCTCCTTTGTGATAGGGGGGTTCTCTCCCTCCCTAAATGGGCTGAATGGGAGGTGCGGAGAGGGGGAGTATTTTATTGCAGAGGCAGATGAGAGTGATGGCTCCTTTCTGAGGGCAAATCCCGTAGGCGCTATTATTACTAATGTCGATTTTGATCATTTAGATTACTGGAAGAGTAAAGAGGCTTTACTAGAGGCCTATCAAAAATTCATACGCGGAGTTTTGCGGAAAGATCTTTTATTTTATTGGCATGAAGATCCCTATATGTCGCTTTGGAATATCGGGGGAGTTTCGTATGGTCTGGAAGGAAAGGGAGAGCTTATCGGAAACAATCTTCGCTTTGAAGGGGGAAAGCAGCTTTTTGATATTGAGTTTCAAGGAAAGAGCTATTTTGATGTTCCACTAAACTTGCTAGGCAGACACAATGTGCTAAACGCCCTTGCCTGTTTTGGCATGGCCATTTCTATAGGAATTTCTGTTGACGCGATTCGAATCGCGTTTGCTTCGTTTAAGGGGACCCAAAGAAGATTAGAGCTAAAAGGTTATATACAAGGCGCTCCTGTTTATGATGATTATGCTCACCACCCCAAAGAGATAGAATCAACCCTTGAGGCGCTACAAGAGGTGTTTAAAACTCAGAGAAGAATTGCGGTTTTTCAGCCCCATAGATATTCTCGATTAAAAGACTTAATGGAGGAATTTGCTAAAAAGCGGGTTTGGAAAGCTTGTGATTTGCTTATTGTTACAGATGTTTTTTCTGCTGGTGAAGAAAAAATACCAGGTGCAACAATTGAAGTTTTTTTAGAGAAATTGGAGATAAAATCATATTATATTCCACGTAATGAAATGGTTAGGCATCTTTCAGGTCTGGTTAGTTCTGAGGATGTTATTATTATGCTCGGTGCTGGGGATATTACAGAATTGAGCAAAGAATTGGTGAATGGATAAGGTTAAAGGGATATTTTTTATAGTGGCGTCGATTTTTATTACTGCGGCGCTTGGATTTTCTGGGTTTCGTTTTTATCGATCACGATTTTTAGATAAAACATTAGATCCTACCTATGTGATTAAAGAAATTATCCAAACAGGGCCTGAAAAAATGGCCCTTCCTACAACCTATCTTGCCGAATTAATGAATCTTTCCTGTGATAAACCTCAAAATTATTTTAGTTTTGATGAAAAACTTGCAGAGGAAAATCTTTTAAAAAGTGCGGTGATAAAAAAAGCGAAGGTAAAAAAGATTAAGCAAGATGCTGTTTATGTTGATTATGAAGTGTTTAGACCTATAGCGCTTTTGGGGGATAGTAGTAATTTAGCTATGGATGAGGAGGGGCATATTTTCCCAATAGAGCCATTTTATTCTCAAAAAAGGTTGCCAGAGATTTATTTTGGCTCCGCTGTTATAGATAAAGAAAAATTCGATATAGCCCTTGCAATTTTTTCTTATCTTGATAATAGAGAGGCTTTTAGAAGCGCTACTATTAAGTCTGTAGACATTTCTAAGGCTTTGCATGAGAGCTTTGGAAAGCGAGAAGTTGTGATTGTTCTTGAGGAGAATGGCAATACTTGGTATCTGAGGCTTACACCTCATAAGTTTCCTGAGGAGTTGAATAATTTTGTTTTATTAAAAGATACCATGCCTGTGAGTTCTAAAAAGAAAAAAGTGGTCGATTTAAGGCTTGCAAAAGCGGCGTATATAGAGGAAGTTTCTTGAAAGATTTAGTGGTGATTTTGTGTACAACCAAAAATATTGAAGAGGCCAGAGAAATTAGTAAAGGTCTTTTACAAAAGGGATTAGTCGCATGCGCCTCTATTGTTCAACCTATTGAATCTTGGTTTGTTTGGAAAGATCGAATAGAAGAAGTTCAGGAGGTCCAACTTTTTTTAAAGACGACCCTGGAAAGATATCAAGCTGTTGAAAGTTGGATTGTGGCGAATCATTCGTATGAAGTTCCTGAAATTATTGCTGTTCCGGTAGAAAAAGGGTTAGCTTCCTATGTAAACTGGGTGGAGAAAACAGTAGAAAGTACTTGATAAGAAACGGGAAAGTAACAAATACTAGAGTCTATAGAGGTGATAGATGCAAATTAGAAGAGATGAGGCAAAGGGACATGCGATTATTAGGCTGGAAGGAAGGTTAGATGCAATTACTTCGGCTCAATTAGAAGAGGAAGTAACGCAATTAATCGCTGCAAAAAAGTTTAATGTGATGATTGATTTTTGTGGTGTGGATTACCTAAGTAGCGCTGGTTTAAGAGTTATACTTTCAGCAACTAAGAGATTAAAAAATTGCCCCGGGAGATTGGTGATTTTTGCGATTCATGAAGAGGTGAGAGAAATCATTGCAATGGCCGGGTTTGATAAATTGATAGCAATCTATAACACGGAAGATGAAGCACATAAGTCTTTTGAGCCTTAAAGATGACGCCGAATTGCACAGATTGCACCATCCCACTGGAGCAAAAAGAAAAAAAAGAGTCGGGGTTTAAAAAAAAGAAAATTTTAGTCATTGCAGGCCCTACTGCGACAGGAAAAACTGAAATTGCTATTAGAATCGCCCAAGGAATAGGGGGAGAGGTGATCTCTTGTGATTCGATGCAGGTTTATACAGGTGCAGATATTGGTTCTGCAAAGCCTACAAAAGCAGAGCTTCGGTTAGTCCCACACCACTTGATTAATATTAGAGACATCCGAGAGCCTTTTAATGTTGCAGATTTTTATGAAGAAGCAACCGATTCTTTGGAAGATATCCTGTTAAGAAAAAAAATTCCGATCTCTGTAGGGGGCGCCGGCTTTTATGTTCATTCGTTTTTATATGGCCCCCCTAAAGGTCCCCCTGCAAATAAAGAGATTCGAGCAAAGTTAGAATTGGATTTGGATAAGTTTGGAGTAGAGATGCTTTATGGGAAGCTTCAGTCGGTTGATCCCGATTATGCAAGGAGCATCACAGTTCAAGACAAGCATAAAATTATTAGAGCCTTAGAGATAATTTTGTTAACTGGGAAAAAAGTCTCAGATATTCCAAAACCTTCAGAAGAGGACCTCTCTAGGGAATACGATTTTAGATGCT
Organism: uncultured Chlamydiae bacterium; assembly: GCA_937996705.1. GTDB lineage: Bacteria > Chlamydiota > Chlamydiia > Chlamydiales > 2-12-FULL-49-11 > VGMD01. Next base: position 105,655 of record CALKUQ010000041.1, on the reverse strand, counting down.
GGTTTATTTATTATCCCAAAGAGATCCTCTATCCAAGAATTGAAGAGCGTTGTGACCAGATGATAGAAAGGGGGCTTTTGGATGAAGTGATACGTCTTAGAGAGGGTCTATCGGAAAATTCCGCAGCATCGAATGCGATTGGGTATCGCCAAGCGATTAAATATTTAGATTCTTCTCAGCAAGAAAAGGACTGGAAAGAGTTTGTTGCGAGTTTTAAACAAGCCTCAAGAAATTATGCAAAGCGTCAATTTACTTGGTTTCGAAGAGAGCCTCTCTTTCGTTGGCTCGACCTTAGCTTAACATCATTAGAACATGCAGCAGAAGTCATTATTCGCGATTTTGAGCAAAATTAAAGGCCCCCTCTAAAAGAGATCTTGAATTAATTTACTCTCGTTATGCATCATATTTATTTCCAAAAAAGAGGTGAAGATGACGGCTGCAATTAGTTCTGATAGAGTGAGATTTAAATTAGAGATAGGTCCTGGAGTAAATAAAGTGAAGTTTTGTGGGACAAGTAGTCCTGTCTTAGGAGGTCCAGACCCAAGTTTAAAGAGGGGTGATGGTCCAATCAAAGGTGTCTGGATTAGAGAGACGGGTTCTGTGGATATTATTTCAGTTACAGCCAGTGTTGCTGCCATATTTGAGATGTATGCTTTAAGAGAGGGGGAGACAGAGTATACCTATATCAAGAGTGGGCAATTTACAATGACTCCGGGAGAGACTTATACTATTTTTATTTCTTTAGAAGAGGGGGTTTTTTCTTCAGTGATTTATGGAATGGAAATGAGGCGAGCGCCACTTGGGATAAGGCCAGAGCAGTTAGCCAGAGCTCGAACATTAGCATCTTTGCCATTTGATCCTACATCAAACGATTACGTTCAAAGGGTAAATGAATTTGTATTAGGAATTCGGCCTAGTTTCGAATCTAGGGAACTTAATTGCTTGCTCATGGAATTTCGCGAATTGTGGCAATCAGAAAAGAGTGTAGAGAATACTGATAGATTGACTCTGCTAGGGTCAAAAATTTGTGAGATTATGTACAGAGATTGAATGGAAAATAGGCTTATTGCCGGATAGCGTATTGCTTTAAAAGAGCGTTCCAGGTAGAATCTTTCGTCTATGATAAAGATATATACATATGAAGAAGTTGTTTTAGAGCTGGAAAATTTAGCGAGTCCGGAAGAGAAGTTACTCCACGCAATTAACTTTATGAGAGGGGCTATTTCATCTGAAGGAAATCCGAAGTTTCGAGATTTTTGGAGGATGAAAAAACTCTGTTTTGAGCTGTTTGCAGAAGAGACAAATCCGATAAAGAGAACTTTTTTTTGGAAAGAGTATTCGGAGCTTTTAAAAGAAGCGCATAGGTTGCAGGAGATTTTTAAGGAAGAGATAGAGTTTCACGCAGAGCAGATTAGACTTGCAATTACTGGATTAGAAAATGAAGTGGAGAGTAGCGATAAAGCGAGCCTCATTCCCCTTCCATTATTTGAACATGTCCCAGATTTAAAAGAGTTAGAGCAGAAAGCTCGCTATTTTGAAAGGATGAAAGAGAAGGTAATTGCCCTTAGAGAGGAAGTTCTTGGCTTGGAAATTCGGATACATCAAAAAAATGAACTTCTCGAGATGCTAAAAAAAATCGGAGATAGAGTCTTTCCTGAGTATAAAAAAATTGTGGGGGAGTTGACCCTCCTTTTTGTGACGAAAGCAGATCGCCTGATAGAAACTTTTAAGTTTGGGAAAAAAGAGATCAGACAGTATCAAGCCCTTTTAAAGGAAATTCATATCTCGCATGAAGTTTACAGGAAGCTTCGTGAAAAATTTAGCCAAGCTTGGAAAGCTATGGAAGAACCCGAAGTTGCCTCTCCGCCAAAAGTCGAAAAGCAAATAGTAGATAAAAGGGCTTTGATTCTTAAAGAGCACGAGCAATTAGGTCATCTTGAGGTAAAATCTTTTATTGAAAAGCTTAGGAAGGAATTGAGCTATTGCGGTCTCGATTTTGAATTAGCTAGGTTTATTTCAGGTTTAATTGATGAGAATAAAAAGCGGTTGATTTGAGATGAGGATTGGCCTTTTTGGGGGTACATTCGATCCGGTTCATCTCGGACATCAGAGTTTATTAGAAACCCTAATTGTAAAATTATCTTTAGATAAAGTTTTTGTTATCCCGGCATATGTCTCCCCTTTTAAAGTAGCATCTCCCCCTAAAGCCTCTCCTGAGGATCGTCTAGCTATGTTAAAACTTGCATTTGAAAATGAGAGTAAAGTGGAGGTTTTACCTACAGAGATAGAGAAAAAAGAAATTTCTTACACGGTCGATACAGTTAGGGAACTAGTGTTGCAATTTCCTGGAAATGATTTTTTTCTCCTCCTTTCAGAGGAGCTCAGAGAGAGTTTTCCCTTGTGGAAAGGGGTAAATGAGATAAAAAAAATGGTAAAGGTTGAATTTGAAGAGAGGGCTATGGATGTCAGTAGCACGCAGCTCAGAGAAAAAATCGGAAAAAAAGAGTGCTGTAAACGATTTTTTTCACCAAAAGTGCTAGACTACATTCGTCAACATCAATTATACTCTTTGTGATATGGAAAACAAAAAAGAAGAATTTATACAAAAAATCTGCCAAGTCATTTATGACAAAAAAGGTTTTAACATCCTGGCTTTAGATGTGAAAGATGTATCTACGATTGCAGATTGTCTGATCATTGCTGAGGGGAATGTAGGAAGGCACGTCACTGCGATTGCCCACTCGATTGTAAAAGAAATTGAAGAACAACATGGATTTCGCCCTCATAATATAGAAGGGGTTGATTCTGGAGACTGGGTTTTGGTAGACTATGTAGATGTGATCGTGCATATGTTTATGCCCGGTACAAGAGAAAAATTTCGCTTGGAAGAGCTTTGGTCGAAGGGTAAGCCGCTAGAATTAAAACTAGCTCTTTCTGTATAACTTAAGGATTGAGCCATGAAGAAAAAACGTGTTGTCATTACTGGAATGGGGCTAGTCTCCTGTTTTGGTACTGAAGTAGATGGGTTTTACAAAAATTTACTTGCAGGTAAGAGTGGCGTTTCAAAAATCACCTCTTTTGAATGCGGAGAGATTCCGACTCATTTCGGAGCAACCGTTTCAGGCTTTAACCCTGAGCTTTTTTTAGAAAAAAAGCAGGCTAGAAGGGTCGATCCCTGTATCGCTTTCGGGGTAGCTGTTGGAAAGCTTGCACTTGAGAATTCAAAATTAGATTTACAGTTGATTGATAAAGCGAGAGCTGGTGTTATTATTGGTTCTGGAATGGGGGGGATGCAAGTCTTTATTGATGGTGTTAAAACGGTCCATGAAAAAGGTCCAAGCAAACTGACCCCTTTTTTTATTCCGTTTGTTTTGACTAATATGCCGGGAGCTCTTCTTGCGGTAGACATCGGTTTTAAGGGTCCAAATTATTCTGTTTCAACAGCTTGCGCAACATCTAATTACAGTATTTATAGCGCTGCAGAGCACATTCGAAGGGGTGATGCTGACGTAATGATTGCTGGGGGGGTTGAGGCGTGCATGAATGAGATGGCCCTTTCAGGATTTTCCTCTTTAAAGGCGCTCTCTCGAAGAAATGACGAGTGCGAGAGGGCTTCAAGGCCTTGGGATAAAGCAAGAGATGGGTTTGTAATGGCAGAGGGGGCTGGGGCTCTTGTTTTAGAGTCGCTCGACCACGCTTTAGCTCGAGGTGCCACTATTTTAGCCGAATACATGGGAGGCTCGCTGACTTGCGATGCTCATCATATGACTGAGCCAACTCCTGATGGGTCTGATGTGGCTCACTGTATTAATTTGGCTCTTAAAGATGCTGGATTGAAGCCATCAGATGTGGATTATATTAATGCACACGCAACATCAACACCTGTCGGCGATCTTTGTGAAGTGAGGGCGATAAAGAGTGTTTTTGGGGAATCTTTATCGAAAATAAAAGTGAATGCGACTAAATCGCTAATTGGCCACGCTCTTGGTGCTGCGGGCGCTTTAGAGGCGATTGTGGCTGTTATGGCGATTCAGACTGGAGAGCTTCATCCAACGCTTAATCTTGAGGATCCTGAAGAAGAATTGAAAGGGATTGACGTAGTAATAGGAAAAAGTCTAAAAGCAAATCCAAAGGTTGTGTTATCAAATTCGTTTGGATTTGGAGGGCATAATAGCGCAATACTGATTGCAAAATATCAAGGATAATGGGTGAGAGATTTATTAGATTATGAAGAAGACCAATCGTTTGGAATTGTCCCTGTTTTTTATAATGGGAAAGAGATACATGTTTTCATTTTAAGGCATTTGAGTGGCTATTGGGGATTCCCAAAGGGGCATCCCAATCCAGGAGAAACGGAACTAGATACAGCAAAAAGAGAGCTCTTTGAAGAGACAGGACTGCATGTAGATAAAGTGCTTTCAGAAAAAATGCTTCAAGAGGCCTATTCTTTTCGAGTGGAAGGGAAAACAATTCATAAGACCGTGAGTTATTTTATTGCTACAGTGACTTCGACAGATACAGTTATCGACATGAAAGAGGCTAGAGAGGGGAAATGGGTTGATATTAACGAAGCTCCCATGCATCTTACCTTCAAAGAGGCGCAAAGAATTTGTAGAGAAACTTGTCAAGTTTTAAGAGGAACAAAGCATGAGGCTAGAAATTAAAAGTTTAGAGAGATTAGTAAAAGGTTTGTGGATAAAGGATGCTGTGGTTGGTGTCTCTTCAAGTCTACTGCTTGCGCTCGCAGCGCCCTTAACTATGCATCTTCCTTTTACACCAATCCCTGTCACAATTCAAGTCCAGGTGGCTCTCCTTCTTTCTACTCTTTTGGGTCCAGTTAGAGCTGTTTGGATGGTTTCTGCTTTTTTATTGCAGGGTGCTATTGGATGGCCTGTTTTTGCAGGGGGAGCCTCTTCTGTTGCAAACATGTTGGGTCCAAGAGGTGGCTATCTTTTAGGGTATCTAGTAGCTGCTGCTCTGATTGGCAAAATTTATCAATCAAAAAACAAAACCACGGTTGCTCTGTTTTTAAGTATGCTTGTAGGAAATTTGATCGTATACCTTCTAGGCTTTTCTTGGCTTTCTGCGTTTGTCGGCTTACGAAAAGGATTTCTTCTAGGAATTGCCCCTTTTGCAGTAGCAGATCTCGTTAAATTAACGATGATTACACTGCTTAAAAAGCCTGTTCAGAACTTAGTTGGAAAGTTTATTAAGTAACCCTTATAAGATCTCTCTTATATTTGGGAGAGAGCAAGGACTTGCATCGCAATAAAATTCACTTTTCCCGCAGCAAGTGACGTTTGGTATTCTGCATCAAAAGATTTTGTCTTTGCATGAATGGGAAAAGGTTTGATTCGCGAAGATACTTTATTTGTTCTCTCATCTGCGTGAAAAAATCTAGGTTCAAGGCTTATTTTCATGTTGTTACTCCAAAATTTATGATAATATTATGTAATCTTTAAAGGAATTTGTTCAAAGTGTCAACCAAAAATGAATACTTTGATTTTTTTTGAAGACCAGATATAATTATTCCGTTGCGCTTAAATTTACTAAAGGCTTGATATGTTTAGACATGCGTTAATCGTGATTCTTAGAGGTGTGGTAAAATTTCTTTTAAGCTTAAGATATAGGATTCGTGTTCGTGGAGAAGAGGTATTAAAAAGCACTGTATTAAAGGATAATGGGGTCTTGGTTCTTCCGAATCACCCCGCTGAAATTGAACCGTTTATCATGATGACGCTTCTCGGAAAAGAGCTCGATATCATCCCCCTTGTTATTAGTAACTATTATGACTATCCGTTTGCAAAAGGAATTATGAAGTTGATTCGGGCTAAGCCTGTTTCCGAGTTTGATAAGGCGATTAGCACCTATAAATTAAAAACAGCAGAAAAGTTGTTCCAAGATGTGATCGATGATTTAAAAAATAAAAAGGCGATCCTCTTTTATCCAAGTTCAGCGCTTAAAACTTCGGCCGAAGAAAAAATAGGGGGGCGATCTCTTGCCCACGCTACTATACAAGCAGCACCTGAGACTGAGATTTTACTTGTGAGAATTACAGGATTGTGGGGATCGATGTATTCAAAAGCGTATACAGAGAAGACTCCCGATTTTTGGAGACTAATTGGAAAAAGTGCCCTTATTTTATTAAAGAACTTAATCTTTTTTGCCCCCAGGAGAGATGTAACCATTGAGTTCGAGCTTGTCCCTAAAAATTTTCCTAAATTTGGAACAAAAATAGAATTTAATAAAGCTTTGGAAGCTTTCTATAATCAGTATCCGACAAAAAATGGTGAAAGAGTTTCACACGAGCCCCTGTCAAAGGTTCCCCTTTATTTTTGGTCTACTCGAGTTTATGGGGTAGAGAAATCTATGCCAAAAGCAAATAGTTATCATGAAATTGTAGTTCCTTTGCATGTAAGACAAGATATCATGTACCAACTTTCAGAGATGTCTGAAAAATCAGTTAAAGAGATCCATGATCACAGCGATTTGATTTATGATCTTGGGCTCGATTCTTTAAATGTTGCAACACTTTATAGCTATTTAGAGACTCACTATGAGGTAGAGAAAAGTTTAGAACCGGGTGATTTGCGTGTGGTGCAAGATCTATTCGCAGCTGCCATGCATTTAAAAAAAGGGGGAAAAGAGGAAATGAACAAGGTAGATGACTCTTCATGGCCAAAATACGGAGAAAGGAATTCAAGTGTTTTGCATGCAAAAGGAAATACGATGATTGAGTGTTTCTTTAACAAAGCAAATCAAATGAAGAAAGCTCCAGCGATTACCGATGCGGTTTCTGGCGTAATGGATTATCAGACAATGAAAAGAGCTGTTGTCATTTTGGCAAAGGAGCTAGAAAAGCTAGAGGGGAAATATATTGGTGTTATGCTTCCCTCCTCTAACGGCGTTTATTTGGTCATTTTGGCCTTAATGCTCGCAGGGAAAGTGCCTGTTCCGTTGAACTGGACAGTCGGTTCATTTTTCCTGAATCATGCTATTGATTTGATGGATATAAAACATGTTGTCACTTCAGAAAGGTTTATGAAAAGGCTTGATAATGTTGATATTGGAAAGGCGTTAGACCGACTTGTGACATTGGAAGAAGTGCGTGGGGGGCTTACATTAATGGATAAGCTTCGTGGCGCTTTTCTCTCCAAGAGAAGTACAGAGACTATCTTGAACCATTTTCCAAAAAGTCGTGCAAGTGTTGGTGATATAGCTGTAGTTCTTTTTACAAGTGGAACGACTGCACTGCCAAAAGCTGTTCCGTTAACTCATAAAAATATTATGGTAAATCAGAAGGATGTGTTAGACGCCATAGATTTGCACATTGACGATGTGATGATTATGCCCCTTCCCCCCTTTCATATATTTGGGTTGAGTGTAGGGTTGCTTGGGATTTTACTCGGACTTCGTATGGTCTTTTCCCCCGATCCTCTCGATGGATCTCAGATTGCAAAAGAGATACTCAAGTGGCGGGTGAGCGTGGTTGTTATGGCTCCAACGTTTTTCTCACATTTATTCAGATCTGCTACGTTGAGTCAGTTAAAGTCGGTTAGATTGTGCGCATCAGGAGCGGAAAAAGCGCCGCCCACATTGCTTGAATTTGTTCATAAATTAGGCAGTGTCCTTTGGCTTGAGGGGTATGGTTTGACTGAGACATCCCCACTTATTTCAGTAAACACCTCAAAGGATAGACCTAGAGGGGTTGGAAAAATCATCCCTTCGGTGGAACTTATTGTAATAGATCCAGAAACTAAAGTGAAATTGGATGTTCATCAAGTAGGAGAAATTTGCGTAAGAGGGGATACAATTTTTCACGGCTACTATAAGCAGGATAATTCCGATTATTTCATTGAAGTCGATGGGAAAAGCTATTATAAAACAGGCGATTTAGGGTATTACGACGAAGATAGATATCTCTATTTAGAAGGAAGGCTTAAGCTCACATTTAAGCGTGGGGGAGAGATGATTAATCTAGTTGCTATTGAAAAAGTTCTTTTTGATAAAGCAAAAGAAAAAGGGTGGATCGAGCCAGCGATGAATAGATCCCCTTTTGCATGCGCACCGAAAGATGTTCCAGGATCTGCCACAAGGGCCGTTTTATTTACCGAAGTTAATATTGCCCTCGACCAGGTGAATCAAGCGCTTTTAGAGGCTGGATTCTCAAGGCTTTATAAAATCAATGAAGTAATTGTTGTAGAGGAACTTCCACTTTTAAAATCTGGTAAGGTTTGCTATCGAAAGCTGTTCGACATGATTAGTTCTGGTCAAATGGTCAAGGCTTAATATGTTGAGGATTTTCGATACAAAAACACGAGAGATTGTAGAGCTAAAACCAGCCGATGGTAAGACGATTAAAATGTATACCTGCGGACCTACGGTATATAATTTCCCCCATATTGGAAATTTGCGTACCTATGCTTTTGAAGATTTTTTAAGAAGGGTAATCCGTTTTTTTGGGATGAATGTCTATCAAGTGATGAACTTGACCGATATTGATGATAAGACCATTCGAGGAGCGCTTGCTAAAAAAGTAGCCTTGAGTGAGTTTACAAATATTTATAGGGATGCATTTTTTGAAGATTTGCAAACTTTAAAGATAGAAAAAGCCGAAAAATACCCAGCTGCAACCGATCACATTCCTGATATGATCCAGATGATTCAAACTCTGATTCAAAAGGGGATTGCCTATAGGACAGAAGACGGGAATGTTTTCTTTAGAATCTCTAAATTTCCCCATTACGGAGCTTTGTCCCATTTAAATTTAAGCGAACTCAAAGAGGGGGCATCGCAGAGAGTAAGTAATGATGAATATGAAAAGGAGAGCGTGAGCGATTTTGCCCTTTGGAAAGCTTATGAGCCAGAAAAAGATGGGGATATTTTTTGGGACTCTCCTTGGGGAAAAGGTCGTCCTGGTTGGCATATTGAATGTTCTGCAATGGCGATTCGTTACCTTGGGGAAACTCTCGATCTCCATATGGGAGGGGTGGATAACATGTTCCCTCATCATGAAAATGAGATCGCTCAATCAGAAGGTTGCACAGGAAAAACGTTTTCGCGATATTGGATGCATACCGAACATTTGCTTGTAGATGGAAAGAAGATGTCTAAAAGTTTAGGAAATTTCTTTACACTCAGAGATCTTCTTAATAAAGGGTATAGTGGTAGAGAAGTGAGGTACATGCTACTTTGCACACACTATAGAACTCAGCTTAATTTTACTTTTGAAGGGCTTGAGAGTGCAAGGCAAAGTCTAAAACGAATCGATGATTTTATTGCCAGGCTTACATGCTTTAAAGAGGAAGTTTTGGGTGATGTTTTAGCTGAGATTTCAGAGGTCCGAGAAAGTTTTAAACAGAGTATTGGAGAAGATCTTAATATTTCAGCTGGGTTAGCCGTTCTTTTTGACTTTATTCGAAAAATGAATTCTTACTCAGATTCTGGGAAAATTGGAAAAAGGCAATCTGATCAAATTTTAGGGTTGCTTAAGGAATGGGACGCTGTTTTAGGATTTCTCTATCAAGAGGAAAAAGTAATCCCTCTAGAAATTGAAGAGATGGCAAAAAAACGTCTTTTGGCCCGTCAGGAAAAAGATTGGAAACAATCAGATCTTATTAGATCTGAAATTGATGCTGCTGGATATATCATAGAAGATATTCCCTCTGGATATCTCCTTAAAAAGAAATAGAAATTTTGGGGTCAGGTCCGACCCCATGTTTAAGCTATCTCAACTGCTATCTTTTGTCTAATAGGAGTTAGGTAGAGGTGAAATCGGCGATTAATACATTTGGAGTAATTTCATCAAGGGGGTGCTTACGAATCGCCTCTTTTATTAGACGGAGATTTTGCTCAATTATACTCTCAAATATAATTCGATGATCGCCGTTTGTGTAGAGGTCAGAGTTTAGTTTGATAGATTCGGGAAAAGATAAGATTTGCTCAAGTAGAGCTCTATCAAATGGTGTATCACCTATAGTTTCTAGAATAAAATGGCTCCTGCAAATCTCAGAAAGCTTATCAAAAAGTAGGTCGTTATCAATATCCCAAACTTTGCCTTCGCTATCTATGATGCTATTTGCCGCTTTTGAATCGCGTCTTCCTGCGATCCAATTTAATAAAATCGTTTTTTGGGCATGAATTATATCGAGTGCTGCATAATGCGACTTAGTTATATACCGTTGCAGACATATCGGGATGAATCCATTATTTTGATGTGCTCGAATAATTTCTCCCTCAGCAGATGTGGGATCAATTAATCGAATGTAAGGGACGACAAACAGGCCAAATTGTCTGCTTAAAGTATAATACGTTAGATCATGCTTGCTAAGGGTTTGAGCGGAAGAACTTTTTTTAAATTTTATAACCCAAGGGGAGTTTTGAAGTCGATAGACCATTTTATGTTTTCCAGCATCAATAGGTTCAAATGTGGCGACATCTTTTAAATAGCTCTCTAGGGCCCAGATTGTACTGTGCGTAGCTTCATCTAGCGTCTCAGATAAAGAAGGGAGTGAACTTTCTCCCTCTATTAGTGGGTTAGAGGCACTCCCAGCGCCAGCGCCAGCACCAGCACCAGCACCAGCACCAGCACCAGCACCAGCACCAGCACCAGCTAGTGGGGGAGGAGGCGTTGGTGCTCTCTCCTCCGACGGGGAGTGGGAGGGGGGTGGTGATGGGGTACGGGGTGGTGAAATTGAGGGTGATTCTTGCAATGGAGTGGCAGCAGGAGGAGTGGCAGCAGGAGGAGTGGCAGCAGGAGGAGTGGCAGCAGGAGGAGTGGCGGCAGGAGGAGTGGCGGCTGGAGGAGTGGCGGCTGGAGGAGTGGCGGCTGGAGGAGTTGCAACGGTTTGAAGGATTGGGATGGGTATTTTTTTATAAAAACTTGAACAGCCTATGAGGGGTAGTGCAAGAAATAGAATAGGCCATATTTGGGTTGCTACAGCTGCTGTAATAAGGGCAAAGATCAAAAGCACAGAAGCTGCAATTTTCCGAGATTCAAAAAATAGTTTTTTCTCTTGCCGGGCTAAAGGAGATAGAGGTTGGGGTCTACCTGGGACAAAAGGGGATGTAGGGGTAACCATTATAAAAGATACTCCTGAGAATATTTAAGATAATTATAGAGAAATTTAATTAGTAAATCAATTGTATGTTTTATTTTTAATTTGAGTTCCTGTTTGAAAACGAGGGGGTTAAAAAATGGGTGTGCCTCTTTTAGAGGTTTTCAATAGGGTAGGAAACGGTTTTGGTCTATACGAAAATGAGGGGGTTTGATAGAATGGCAAGCTATGAGTAATCCTGAATATTTTTTGTTTGAAGAGTATCAAAATCGTCTTGAGAAACTAGGGGAAATTAAGTCTCTGGGTATTGATCCCTATCCCCCGACATTTTGTCCTACCCACGAGATAGAAACAGTTTTATCTCTCTACAAAGATCAGGAGCTTGCAGGTTTTGAGGATGCGGAAGCTAAAAAGACAGACTTCGTTTCTGTTGCAGGACGATTAGTGTTGCATAGGTCCATGGGGAAAAACATTTTCGCCCAAGTTCAGGAAGGAAGTTCAAGGATTCAGGTTTTGTTTAATCGAGACCATACGAGAGTGAAAGGTTTAGCTGAAGGGAAGGAGCTCTCTTCGCACAAATTTTGTGAAAAAAAGCTGGACATGGGTGATATCATAGGCGTTGAAGGGCATTTATTCCGGACGCATAAAGGGGAGCTCACTGTCTATGCGACTGAAGTAACGATGCTTTGCAAGTCTTTGTTGCCTCTGCCCGATAAGCATAGTGGATTAGAAAATAAAGAGACAAGATACCGTAAAAGATGGGTAGACTTAATTGCGAATCCTGAAGTTATGGAGACGTTTAAATTAAGAAGTAAGATTTTGGCTCACATTCGGAGCTATTTTGCAAAAGCAGAATTCATGGAAGTTGAGACTCCTATACTCGAGAGGGTTTATGGAGGAGCGCAGGCAGCCCCTTTTATTACTACTTTAAATGCGTTGCATATGGAGATGTTTTTAAGGATTTCCCTCGAAATTTCTTTAAAGAAATTGATCATAGGGGGCCTCTCCCGAGTTTATGAAATTGGTAAGGTTTTTAGAAATGAGGGGATTGATGCCACTCATAATCCTGAATTCACAATGGTTGAGTGTTATGCTTCGTACTGGGATTATAATGATGTGATGCGCTTTACCGAGCAACTTTACGAATTTTTAGCAAAAGAACTTTTTGGGACTACAAAAATAGGATTCCGTAGAGATAAAAAGGGAAATGAACACGAGATCGATGTGCAAACCCCCTGGATTCGAATTTCCATGATTGATAGTATTAAAAAGTATGGTGAAATCGATGTAGATGCACTTTCTGACGAAGAAATTCGAAAGATTCTTATCGACACCGAGTCGTTTGATCCCGCTGAAGTTAAAAAAATGCCGCGGGGCATTTTAATAGCTAAGATGTTTGAAGAGTTTGTAGAGCACCATTTGATTCAGCCCCATTTCATCATAGATCACCCTATAGAGACAACTCCCCTTTGTAAACTTCACAGAGATCCAGAGCTTGCCAAGAAAGGGATTGTAGAACGATTTGAGGGATTTGTCCTTGGCTATGAGATTTGTAATGCATACACAGAACTTAATGATCCGATTCTTCAGAGAAACCTTCTGGAAGCTCAAGACCGACTTCTTCAAGCGGGAGATGCAGAAGCAAATCCAATCGATGAAGAATTTCTCGAGGCAATTTGCCAAGGAATGCCACCCTGCGGGGGACTTGGAATTGGTATTGACCGTCTTGTAATGCTGTTTTCCGGAGAAAGTTCTATAAGAGATGTAGTCTACTTTCCCCTTATGAAACAAGCTGATGGTAAAGCAGCTGAGCTTCCGAGTTAGTCTTTTTTAGTTTCATCAAATTAAAAATTAAATTGTTTTTTTTCCCGATTATCGTAAAATAGACCCTCCAAATCGGAGAGTCAATAATATTATAGTATCGGAGATGGAAAATGACATCAGGCGTAGGATTATCAGAACAAGAGCTTTTTAGCAGAGTTTTGGAAAATTTCGGAGGGTGTTCGGGAGGGGGAGGAAGTGGAGCTTCTGGATCACCTCCTAGCCGAGTTGCGAGAAAGCACCGATTGTTTGAAATCGAAGACGAGTGCGAGGGGGTGGTTCGTAAGAGGCCTATGCTTGGTTTTGAGGAGAGTGGTGGCCTCTTTGTTTCTCCATCATCTGAATTAGAGGGGATGTCGTTTGATCAAACCAAATCTGAGCTTTTAAAGTTGTCTAAGGCAGTTTACGAAGTTGCAGTAGATCGATTGTTTCAAATCGTAAGCATGAGTAATCAAAATGGGTATTCTATTGGAAAAGCACTGATAGCTCTCTCAAAGAGTTGTGTTAAGTTAAAAGAAGTAATAGAAACCTATATAGCCGATGTGGGGCTTTTAGAAGAGGTTCTTAAAAAGAAAATTCGATTATGCGAAATTCCTCCTGAGAAATGCACGGAAACTCTTTGTCTTGCAGCAGTTCAAGTGGATCCTCTAGCTTTTCGGACTCATCTAATTTCTAGAAAAATTCGAAATGTATGCAAATATATGGTGATTCGCCGAGGGGTTAATCTAAACTACGTCGATGAGAGTTTAAGGGATAAAGAGATATGTTATCTTGCTTTAGACGAGTCTCACTCTGCATTTATGTATTTTCCTGAGATTTTAAAAACAAAAGAGCTTTGCGATCTAGTTTTAACAAAAAATGTCAAATTATTCAAATTTATACCTCTTGAATTTCGAACCTATGAATTTTGCTTAGAGATGGCAAAAAGGGATGGGGGAATTCTTGCCGATGTCCCTACAAAGTTTAGGAATGAAGAGATGTATTTAGCTGCAGTTGGATCCAATCCTAATTGTCTTAGGATCATTCCTATGAAATATAGGACTTATGAAATTTGTTATAGAGCTGTACAAAATCCTAATCCTCGAATACATGTTTGTAGAAATTTTTTCATAGACATCCCTCAGAAATATAGAACCGTAGAAATGTATGTTAAATTTGTAACTAGGTTTCCTAACTTCACACCACAAATTTTTCCATCAGAGGAGCCTTTTGAATTAGTGCAAGAAATATTTCGCTTAGATCGGAGTTCTTTTTTGCATCTTGATCTACCTTTGAAAAATTTAATTAGCTCAAATTTACAGTTATTAGCTGTTGTTCCCGATAGGTATAAATCAAAGTTTTTTACAATTAGAACGTTGGAGGAAATTTCTAGGGAATTAACAACCTATGTAAAAATTTCTAAAGAGGGGGAGAGTGTTGAGAGTTTATTCACTACACTAAAAGAGCATATAGAGTTTACTTTTAGTAGATTAGAGGCAAATATAACAAGTCGTTCGGGGTCACAAGAAGAGATCGCGTTTGCAGTTGGTAAAAGAGAGAGGGAGTTGGCTGTGATTGATCAAGGGTATGATAGACTGTTACACCGTAAGCCTTTTTTAGGAACACCTCCTGAAGAGCACAGAGAAATTCTCGATGCTTGGTATGCTCATATTAACCTATTGATTTGTAAATTAAGTAATGTCATTGATCCAGATCCTAAAAAAGATAGTCCAAGCAAGGACCAACTTATCGAAATGTTTGGGGTTTGTGGGGGTGGCTGGCAAGCTCAGTTAGAACAAATGCATTCTAATTTAGTTGTGTATAGTGACGCTTCCCCAAAAATAATGGTAGCCATTGCGATAAAAAAATTTACAGAGGAAATAATTGGTGAAATTCACCAAGACTATGCCAAATCTGAACATAGAGTGTTAAATGTGCATGACCTAAATCGGATTAGATTCATCGTAAAAGATTATTTGCCCTACGAGGTGTTAGACGACCATTTAAGTGACATCAAATGGACAGATAAAAAGGTAAGAGATGCTTTTTTAGAAAAATATAAGGTTGCAGCCCTTGTTAAATCTTTTTCTGACGCTTATAGAGTTGATGGGAGCGCTTTGCAAGAGGCTTTGGCAATATTTATTAATACGGAAATGTTTAAAGGCTTTGCCGATCCCTATCAATTTAAAGAAAAATTGGATGAGATAAGAAAAGAATTTATAGAACTAATCAAAGAGCATGAAAGAGATAGGGAATTGGCTTGGTATCAAATCAGTGTCAGTGTTTCAACAAAGATTCCTAGAGGAGAGGTTTCTGCAAAAACTCCAGTTGAATTGTTAGCCGCCTTTGAACAAATGAAACAATCTCAAATGGAAGAGCTTGCACTAGAAAAATTCAATAGTAAATACAGAGAAGAGGCTACTGGATTAATTACAGACGAAGGGCTTGCTGAAATTTTGTGTAAACTCGGTTTTTTGACCGGCGAGGAGAAGTTTTTAGGGCTACGTCAATTATAAGCTTATTAAGTTGAGTTACGGGTTTGAATTTGATAAATACAAAAAAAATAACGCCGACTTCTCGCTTTGATACATCGCATCGCTCTCGGAGGGCTCACTCTACTGTCCCTCCGCCCTTAGGTCTCGGTTGATGCGATTTCTCTCTGCGATAATCGGCTGTGGACTGTCCTGCCCTGTGGGCAATGGCAGGAAAATCAACCAGGTGAAACTCTGTTGTAAAAATATAGCGTTTTGTGAACTCATCCACTAAACAGAATAATTCGATAATGTGAAGTTCATTCATTTTGAGTCCTTTTGGTTTTTTTGTTCTGGAAAATAAAAATTTTGAGCCAAAAGGGACTCATTTTTAAAGAATTAAGCTTCTCTTATATGCAACTCGCGTTCAGTTAATACCCCTATTAGCCTCTTCTAAGAATAGATCGTGCAACAGCTCCCATCCAAGCTGCTCGAACAGGAGAGCCTACGAGTCCTATAGGTGCTCTGTTTGTTCCATTTATAGTGTAATTAAATACATTATGCACTTGTAATATAGCAGAAGTGCAAACACAATCATTATATAAAAACCGCGTTACTACGTCTGTTTCTATTCCTGATAGTGTAGTCAAAGGGGCCGAGAAGTCATTATCTAAAATAGAAGTTCGATCCTCATCCCAAAACAGGGGAATTCTAAGATGCATAGGGCCTGTTTGGTGATCGGGATCAAGAGGGGAAAGAGAGAGGTCTAATACAAATATGAAGTTCTGGGGGGCCCTCCCATAATTTTGACGGACAAACTCAAAACTTGGATGATTAGAGTTGATGATTTCAAAAAGGAAGTCTCTGAGGGGTAAATTTGGAGAAATGTAAAAATTTCTTGAATAAAATGGGACGGTTGGGGCTTGGGGTATATCTATAGTCACTCGTAAAAGTCTAGAAGTAGCGCCGGCTCTAAGACGTTCTATATCAGAGGGCTGTTGATTGCCGCTCCTCAATCTTTGTATAAAAGAGAGAAAGAAATTTGAGACGCGCTGACCTAATCCATAGAGCGCTCTTAAGGTAAGTTTAAGAAAATTTGCAGTAGAACTAAGTGCATAAGAACTTCCTGAACAAAAAAATGAAAAAGAGGGGCAGCAATTTAAACTCATATTATGCTCCAATTAAAATTGATTTTTAATTATAATTATTTGTAAAAATTAACATCAAGTTAAATTTTATATAAAATTTATAAAGGGTTTTTTAGGAAAAGGTGCTCGTCGGATCGACATCAATTAAAAGATGGACTAATTTTGTTTTCCGAATGGGAACGGATTTGAGGATTTGAACTAAGGTTAGGATTTTTGGCCCTTTAATCAAGAATTGAAAGCGGTACTTATCTTTTATTTTGGCTTTTCCGCAAGGATTAAGTGGATGGAGTGTGAATCCAGAGTTAGAATTGAGCGATTTTTGCAAAGCGGTGTGGTATTGGGAAGCGTAGGAAAAAACTAGTTTTGGATCGTTGCCGCTGAATATAAGTTTCACCAGCCTAGTAAAAGGGGGATAATCAAATTCTTTGCGTTCTATGAGTTCTGATTCAGCAAACGTTTTATAGTCATCGTTTGCCGCCAGTTTTACAATCGGATGGTCAAAGAGAGAGCTTTGAATAATTACTTCCCCGGGGATGTGTCCGCGCCCTGATCTGCCTGCTACCTGAGTAATGAGTTGAAAGACGTGTTCATTGGCTCTAAAGTCTGGAATGTATAGACCGCTATCAGCTCCCAAAATTCCGACTAGAGTAACTGAGGGAAAGTGAAGCCCTTTTGCAATCATTTGGGTGCCGATCAGAACATCTGCCTTGCCGGTTCGAAATTCTTGAAAAATGCGGTCGTGACTTCCTTTATGCTTAGTGGTATCCCTATCCATCCTCAGAGTTCTTACAGTAGGAAAAATGGCGTGGAGAGAGCGTTCCACTTGCTCTGTTCCGGGCCCTTGAAATTTTAGCGTGTTTGCTGTGTGACAGTGGGGGCAAATTTCGATAGGAGGTTTTAGTGTAAATCCGCAAATATGGCAGGATAGAACATTTAACCCTCTATGAAAGGTAAGACTCATATCGCAATGTTTGCAAGTAATTGCTTTTTTGCACTCTTTGCACACCTGACAGCTGTAGTAACCTCTCCGATTCAGAAAAATGATTGATTGAGAGCCAACTTCGATATTTTTTTTAAGCTTATCTAGTAACAGTTCTGATAAAAGGGCCATCCCTTTTGTTTTCTCTTGTTCCTCTTTCATGTTTACGATATGACATAGAGGCTTGGTTCCACTCGGTCTTGTAGTTAACTCATGGAGTATAAACTTTCCATTTTTTGCATTTAGATAACTCTCTAAACAAGGGGTTGCGCTTCCTAAAATGACAATAGCATTAGTCAGTTTGCCTCGCATAATTGCTACATCTCTTGCGTGGTAGCAGGGTGCATCTTCGTATTGTTTATACGAGCTTTCATGCTCCTCATCAACAATAATTAGGCCAATATTAGGCATAGGGCTAAATACAGCTGACCTCGCCCCGATTGCGATTTTGATTTCCCCTTTTCGTAAATGATGCCAGGTGTCAAATCTTTCACCGTCGCTAAGATTTGAGTGGATGACTGCGATTTGTCTTTGAAATCTGCTTTTTAAACGATCAATAGTCTGTCTTGTTAGCGCAATCTCAGGAACAAGGAGAATGACATCCTTGCCTATGCTTAAGGTGTAATCGATTGCTTGCAAATACACCTCTGTTTTCCCACTCCCAGTGATTCCGTGAAGAAGGTGGGTTTGAAACATACCATTTTTAAGCCCCGCTTGAATGCTTGCAAGGGCATTTGCCTGCTCTCCATTTAATACTTTTGGTTTGGAAGGGAGGTATTCGTCATCGTGGATGGGCGTTCGATCTACTGCAAGAAGATTTTTTTCTAAAATTCCTTTTTTTATAAGGGTCTCAATGGGAGATAGTGAAATTCCTTCGATTTCGAGTAACTCAGATAAAAGCAATCCTTTGGGGTGGCGTAACACTACATCAAGGACAGCTGCTTGCTTAGGGCTTTTCATCCGGATTTCATCCGTGTACTCTATGAGTTTTGGGCCGGTAATCGCCTTTTGAATATGGGCTTGAGTTTTTTCTTTCATATTTTTACGAACAATAGAGGGGAGTATGGAGAGGAGTACTTTGCTTAAAGGGGCCGCATAATATCGGGATATCCAATCGGCTAAATCGAGCAAATCGGGCGTTAATAAATTTTGGTCGGAGAGCACTTCCTGAATTGGTTGTACGTTTGTAAAGAAAGAGGTGGTCTCAATAGAAATGATCGTCCCCTTTCGAGGTCTATTTCTTACCGGAACCATAACCCTTAGCCCTGCCTTTGCGATTTGGTGGAAATGGTCAGGGATCAAATAATCTAGGGGGCGGTCAATCGCTTGATCAAGAATTACTTTTGCAAACAGGGTCATGCTTTTTAGAATACCAGATAGAAATTTGATTTGCACTAATAGAATCTTTTCTTTAAGATTCAATAAAGAATTTTAAAATAGGAGGGTATATGAGTGTAACGCCTGCTGGACTATTGATCAGCGCTATTGCGGAAAGACCTCTAGAAACAGTTGAAAGAGGATGTTGTGGATGGATGAGTGGTGATCGATTCTTACAAAGCAGTCAAGTGATTTCTGCAATTCTAGTCGTAGGCTCTCTTGCAGCAATGATTATGATGTCATTAAATATTGCGCCGATGTCTGGTGGTACTTACGCGTTTTGCGGAGTGATAGTTTTAATTGGAGCCCAAAATGCATGGGCGTTACAAAAAGTAAAAGAGCTTGGAGGATATGAGTTGCAAACTGCCCGTCAGGCGCAGCAAAACGATTTGATGACGAGGCAAATTGAGGTTTTAAGTGGAGAGGTAGACAGGCTTTCCCCTTTAGTTGCAAGGTTTGAAGCTTCTGCTAAAGCACTGGAAGATGAACTCGGGGGATTTCGTGGTCAAAACACAAGGCTTACAGAGAGTGTGGGGGCCCTTTCTTCTGAAAATAGAAGGCTAGAAGAACTTTTGAGCCAACAAGAGCGTCTTCTACGAGAGGGGCAAGAAGAGGTGAAACGGCTTCAAGAGACTGCAAATACCCTCGATGATGTTGCAAAAAGGTTTAGAATTAGTACAGACATTGCAAAAACCTATTTTGAGGCGGAAAGAGAATTACAAGCAAAACAGGCTGAAATTGCCCATCAATTGGAAGATATAGCTCGGAGGGAAGAGGGATTATTAGAGCATTTAAGTAGAGATGTTACCCGATTAGAAATGATTATCAAGGAAAAACAAAAGCGGTGTACTACTTTAGCTAAAAGGGTCCTTCCACTAAGTTTACAAGTGACCAGATTGTCAAATATGATCAATTTTGTCCAAGCTCGATCGGTAGATCTTTTTTTGGCAGCAAAAGAGGAGGCAAAACGAGTTCGTGTTGAGCAATTTTCTAAGTTGCGGGGTGCTTAAAAAATCTTGTGAGAGTGGCCCAAATTTCTTTTTTTCGAATAGGGGAATTACTGATATCGGTGAGGGCAAAGAGGGGGATTTTCTCCACCGATTTTAGGAGTCTTCCAGGATACTCTTTACAAAGGGTGTGTAGATTAGGAGAGCGTTTTAATAAAGAGGAGGGAATAATAATGAGGCGGATGCTAGCGTGTGCAAGCAAGGGTTTCCAAAGATTTTTTTCTTCAAATTCGTGGATATGGACAACTGAAGAAGTCCCAAATGAGGTGTTGATTGCTTTAGCCAGACTGGTTAAAAAATCAAGATCAGCTTGAATGGAGTGGTCGAATAACAGGGGGATTTCTGGTAAATCAGATCTTTTGTTTGATGCCATCCTGATTTGTTTTGCAATGTCATCATTAAGAGGGGAATCAAATAGTTTAGCTTTGGGATTAATCTTTTTATAAATAGTTGCAATATCACTATCGATGGGAGTGGGAGTAACGACAGGCTTTTCAGCAATAAAAGAGAGGGGTGTTTCTACTGCTTGGGGCTCTTCGAATTCTTCTATTTTATCTTGTTTGGGATCGCTCTGTTTGATTTCTTTAGCAATCGATTTCATTAGGGGAAGGGGTTGAGTGGGGGGAGCTGTTTTTTTAATAGGGGGGCCAAAAGGGATTTGCTCAAGGAAAAGAAAACTCCCTTTTTCCCCGTAGGTTTCTAAAAAATAGCGTTTAAGGTCACAAACAATCTCTTGCATAATTGTATTCTACCATCTTCGGGTTATTCAGAAACCAGTTTTTTTATTGAGGGTTGTTTGGAAGGGGCTTATTTGGAAAGCGCTGCAGATTTCGAAGCGCTTTGACGAAATTTTTCTTACAATGAGGAGAAATGAACATTAAGATCTTTTCTTTCCCGCAAAAGTTCGGAGTGCCTCGAATCGATCCGGCGGCTCACATCAAAGAGGATCTCTGAGGCATCTCTCCATCTCTCTGTTTTCCACAAGCTTTTTATAAGAAGGTAGATCCCTTTGGATGCCTCTTTTAGGATACTAGGATCTTGAATCTTATTCAGGGAGACGCTACTTAAATTTCTATTAATGCTTAAAATAACACGAGGCAGAGTAGTTGTTCCGTGAAATTCGCTGTATAAGAGAGTCCTTCTCCGGCAAATTTTAGCCGCCATAGCATCATAAAAAATTTTCTTTCTCGAAATGCAGGTAATTGCCAAAGTCAAGGTTTCTCCACTAGTATTGCTACGAAGTATGGTATGAATTCGTGGGGAAGAACCAGTATTTTTATAATGAGCATAGGTGCTTAAAATTCGTAAAGTATCCCCTGTGATTATGGGAGGAGCATTGCTTGCTGTTAAATATTGCATAAAAAATTATCCTAATTTATTTTTCCAATTATGATAACATAATTGTTTTTTATTTTAAAGAATTTATACTGAGAGGGGTTCAAAAATTGGGAATTTTCAAGTCAGAAATCCCCAAATTTGAATTAAGTGTAGCTGGTGTCGAGGGCGAGTGCTATTTGCACTAGATAAGCCCGAGACAAATTTAAAGATGGGGGTTTATCACGCAGATAAAACCAAGTTTTGAATCACGAGCAGTATACACTGAGAGGGGTTCAAAAATTGGGAAATTTTAGAATTTTAAACGGGGTGATCTTTTGAAAGTGCTCTAAGATTCGAAGAGAGCCTTAGTGTAATCAGTCGGATTAAATGGGGCAATGTCTTCGAGCGATTCTCCAAAGGTAATAAAAGAGATCGGAATTTTGAGTTCGCGGTAAATAGATAGGGCAATACCCCCTTTTGCAGACCCATCAACTTTTGTTAGGATAATGCCTGTGAGTGGGGTAAATTTGTGAAAGATTCGAGCTTGTTCAAGGGCAGTGCCACCAAGGGTTGCATCGACTATGAGATAAGTTTCATGAGGGGCGGTCTCATCAAATTTTTTAGCCGTGCGTTTTAGCTTTTCAAGTTCATGCATAAGATCTGTTTTAGATTCAAGCCTGCCAGCAGTATCGCAGAGGGTGATTGTATACTCTTTTGCACGACTTTTCATCATCGCATCATAGAGAACCCCTGAGGAATCGGCTCCGATTTGCGTTTTAACAAGATCGACCCCAATTTTTTTTGTCCAGAGTTCAAGTTGCTCGATTGCAGCTGCTCTAAAGGTATCTCCTGCAGCTACTAAGACTTTTTCTCCCTCATTTTTATAAAAGTTTGCTAGTTTAGCCAAAGTGGTAGTTTTCCCAGCACCATTCACACCTACAATTAAGATAAGCTTTGAGTAGCCAACGGGGGGTTGTATCGAAGTGACAATAGGGGGCTCTTCTAAGATTTTTTGCGAAAGGATTTGTAGATGATTTAGATAATCGGATGGGGTCGCTTTAGGTGTGATTTTATGAAATCGGTGAATTTTTTCTACAAACTCTGTGACAATGCTTGAGCCAAGATCGGCCTCAAAAAGAATCCTTTCAAGCTCATCTATCGCATCCTCGTCGAGATTTTTGGAAAAAAGGGCTCGCAATTCTGTCTTTAACAGAGAGCTTGTTTTAGAAAGTGCCTTTTTAATCTTTTGAAAACCAGTCTTAAAGAGACTAAACATAAATTAGACCTTGAATTTTGCTCAGATCATAACACATAACTAAATTAGAGGGGAATATATGAACATACATGAATACCAAGCAAAGCAAATATTGTCCGCTTATCACATTCCATGTCAGGGATTTAGAATTGTTGAGCGTGCAGAGGATATTGAAGAGGCAATTGATTCTCTGGGGGTTACAGAGGCGGTTGTGAAGGTTCAAGTTCATGCGGGAGGTCGAGGAAAAGCAGGCGGTGTAAAAATAGCTAAAACTCGAGATCAGATTAAACAAAGGGCAGAAGAACTCCTTGGAATGAAAATTATTACAAAGCAAACAGGTCCGGAAGGTATTATTTGTCATAAAGTTATGATTTCAGAGCTTGCAGATATTGCTAAAGAGTACTACGTGGGTCTTTTGGTCGATCGCGCGCGCGCGAAGCCTCTTTTAATGGTATCTCCAGAAGGTGGTACTGAAATTGAGGAGTTAGCAGAAAATTCGCCACATAAGATATTAAAGGTTCATTTTGAAATTGATGGAGTGATCGATGAAACAAGCCTTGAAGCGGTCTGTCGTTTTATGGATTGGACAGGCAAAACAAAAGAATTGGGTAAGATTTTGATCAAAAATCTTTGTAAGGTTTTTGTTGAAAACGATGGGGAGATGCTTGAAATTAACCCACTTATAGAGGATATGGGGGGTGAGCTATGGGCATTAGATGCAAAATTTATTGTCGATGATAACGCCCTTTTTAGGAGACCTGAGATCAAGGGGATGTATGATTCTACCCAATCTAGCCCACAAGAGGCGATAGCCCATGCGATGGATTTAGCTTACATAGCACTTGATGGGAACATAGGTTGTATGGTTAATGGCGCAGGACTTGCAATGGCAACAATGGACTTGATTAAAGTTCACGGAGGGCAGCCTGCCAATTTTTTAGACGTTGGCGGGGGTGCCAATAAAGAAAAGGTGGCTAAAAGTTTTAGTCTCATTTTAAGTGATCCTAATGTGAAGGCAATTCTTGTTAATATTTTTGGAGGGATCATGCGCTGTGATGTGATTGCAGAAGGAATTATTGATGCTGCTCGCGAACTTCACATCAAAGTGCCTTTAGTGGTGAGGCTTGAAGGGACAAATGTTGAAAAAGGAAAGGAACTTTTAAAAAATTCGGGGCTAAAAATTATTGCCGCTGATGATTTAACAGATGCAGCTAAAAAGGTGGTTCAGAGTGCCAATTCTAGTAAATAAAAACACGAAATTGATTTGTCAGGGAATTACAGGCAGTGCAGGAAGTTTTCATACAGAGCAGTGTTATGAGTACGGAACCCTTGTGGTAGGGGGGGTAACTCCTGGGAAAGGGGGTGGAGTGACAGAGCTGGGCCTCCCCATTTTCAATTCGGTTCGGGAGTCTGTAGATGCCCTCCACCCAGATGCGACAATGATTTTTGTCCCGCCAAAATTTGCAGCGGCTGCAATTTTAGAGGCTGAAGAGGCGGGTATCCCTCTAATCGTCTGCATCACAGAAGGGATCCCTGTTTTTGACATGCTTAAAGTTAAACAGGTTATGTCGAAAAGCGCGTCGCGCTTAATCGGACCAAATTGCCCAGGAATTATCACTCCGGGTCAGTGCAAAATAGGGATTATGCCAGGATACATTCATCAGCCAGGAAAAATCGGAATTGTTTCTAGATCAGGAACTCTCACTTATGAGGCGGTTTGGCAAACGACAAGAAACGGTCTTGGCCAGACAACCTGTGTAGGAATTGGGGGTGATCCTACCAATGGAACCAATTTTATTGATGTTTTAAAGGAGTTTGAGAAAGATCCTGAGACAAAAGGAATTCTTTTAATCGGGGAGATTGGAGGAACTGCAGAGGAAGAGGCAGCTGAATGGATAAAAGCGCACTCAAAAAAACCTGTTGCAGCCTTTATAGCAGGGCAAACAGCGCCATCTGGAAAAAGAATGGGGCACGCCGGAGCAATTATTTCTGGTGGAAAAGGTGGTGCAAAGGATAAAATGGATGCTTTACAAAAAGCAGGGGTGAATGTAGTTTCCTCTCCTGCCGATATGGGAAAAGCAATTATGGATGCGTTACAATGAAAAAAATACCTCTCAAAATTTCGCCGGCTTTTTTTGTCACAGCCGCGCTTATCGGATTTTTAAATTCGTATAATCTGATCTGGACCCTTGTGTGGGTCGCAATTATTTTTGTTTCGGTCCTCTTTCATGAATTAGGACATGCCCTCACAGCTAGGCTTTTTGGTCAAAGCCCAAGAATTGAATTGATCGCTTTTGGGGGGCTTACCATTCCTGAGGGGCCTAAACTAAAGCCTTGGAAAGAACTTGCTGTTATTTTTATGGGCCCCTGCTTTGGCTTTCTTTTGTTTGTGGGAGCGAGCATTTTACTTCAATTTCCTTATGGAACTGCATTTGCAAGGGCCGCTCTTGAAAAATTTCGATATGTAAACTTATTTTGGACGTTTATTAATCTCCTTCCGATTCTACCTTTAGATGGTGGACAGCTGGTTCGAGTTACACTCGATTGGATTTTTGGCCCAAAATCAATGAAATTAGCGCTCTATGTCTCTTTTTGGTTTGCAGTCCTTCTCAGTACTGTCTTTTTTCTAATTGGACTTTTTTTAATTGGGTCGATTTTTCTTATTTTTGCGTTTCAAAGTATTGAAAGCTTGCGAAGACTTCGCCATTTTTCCGTAGCCGATGATTTAGAGGAGAATCGCCAGGAATTGGAGGAGTGTGAAAAAATGATAGCTGCGGGAGACTTTAATACAGCCATAGCAAGACTGCAAAGACTTTCAGACAAGACAAAAAGCGGGGTGATCCACACAGTCGTTTCTGAATATATTGCAAAAATTTTTTATGACAGAGGTGAATACCAAGAAGCGTATGAGCTTCTAGCCCCTTTAGAAAAGTATATTTCTAAAGAAGCTAAAGTAATTTTATATCTCGCGGCATATGAAATTGGTGATTATAAACGGGTCATTGATTTATCAGGCGTCTGTTACCAAGAGAGTCAAACAGCAGAAATAGCGTTTCGAGCAGCAGCCTCCCACGCGATGTTGAGTGATATTAAAAGAAGCGTTGAATGGTTAAAAACAGCAAATTCTTTTGGGACGATGAATCTTATGGAGGAATTAATGGGAAAATCTTTTGATCCGATTCGTGAAAGTGAGAGTTTTAAAAAATTTTTAGACGGATTAAATAGGCTCTAAGAACTCAATAAATAGTAGAAAAAAGTGAGAGGGTCTAAAAAAAAAGTGCTTTGACCCCTTGTGCAGTATTGGATAATAACATAAGCTGGAAAGTATATCTTAACCAATACGGAGGTATCTCGTGAATAAAAATGATCTAATCACTGAAGTTTCAGAAAAAACAGGTTTTACAAAATCTGATACTTTGAAATTTGTGAATGCATATATTGAAGCTGTATCAAAATCACTTAAAAAAGGAAAAGACGTACAATTAGTAGGTTTTGGTACTTTTAGAGTAGCAAAAAGAAAAGCAAGAACTGGAAGAAATCCACAAACTGGTAAAGTTCTAAAAATACCAGCCAAGAAAGTTCCAGCTTTCCGTGCAGGTAAAGCTTTAAAAGAAGCAGTAAATTAATTTTATTTCAACTTTTATAAGTCTTGATTCGGTCAGTATTCTTACTGGCCGATTTTTTTTTGCAAAACAGCCAATCGAAACTGCTATAGATAAAAAAATCAGTCTAAGTAAATGCAAAAAAGTCTTTTGAAGAGACCTTAATCCGAAACGTTTTGATTTTTTCTCTGGGAGACTGGCGCTATTCGATAACGATTTGACTAACCACACCTGGGGGAAGCTGCTCAAATAGATGCAGGTAATGAAATCTGGGTAACATGCATTTGTAACTGCTATATACCCTCAAAAAATCGATCATCTTCAGGTTGATAGGGTGTTATAAATCGGAAACTCAGGTTTGAAGTTCTTGCTGTTGCGCGGAGTTCTTTGAGAAAAAATAGAGTTGTGATAGGATGAAATCTGGTTTTAAAGGAGGAGATTTGAATGAAAAAGATGATCTGTTTTGCACTACCTGCGATTGTGGCTTTCTCTGCTCTGGGGGCGGTTTCAAAAGATACGGGCTCTTGTGAGCAATGTGGGCAAAGTCTTTCTCAGGCATTTATTAATGTTGCGAAGAAATGCAGACCTGCAGTCGTTCACATTAGAGTCGAAGCTGGCAATGGGCAAACCCAAGGATTTAGTGATTCAAGTAATCCCTTTGAAATGTTTCAAGATGAACTTTTTAATCGCTTTTTTGGTCTCCCTGGTGGTGGATCAGGTAGCAGTCGTGGTCAACCGCAAAACTCTTATGCAGTCAGCAACGGTTCAGGTTTTATTGTCTCATCAGATGGATACATAGTGACCAACTACCATGTGATTAAAGATGGGGGAAAAATTGTTGTTGAGAAATATGATGAAATCGAAAGACAGTACGACGCAAAATTAATTGGCTGTGACCCAAATACAGATTTAGCTGTTCTTAAAATTGAAGCAGATAATTTGGTCTTTTTGGAGTTTGCCGACTCTGACGAAATTGAAGTGGGGCAGTGGACAATGGCAATCGGGCACCCTTTTAAATTGAGAGATTCTGTTTCTGCAGGGGTCATTTCTGCAACACATAGAGGTGATTTGCAAATATCACAACTTGAAGATTTTATACAAACTGATGCGGCAATTAATCCTGGCCACTCTGGAGGGCCTCTTGTTGATTTGAATGGAAAAGTTATCGGGGTAAATACAGCGATTCTTTCCAAGACTGGAGGAAATATCGGGGTGGGATTTGCTGTGCCCAGTAATATTGCAAAGATGGTCTCTTTACAAATCCGAGAGAGTGGATCGGTGGATAGAGCTTTTCTTGGTGTCCAAATACAAGATTTGAATGATGATTTATGTACAGGATTCAAATTAAAAAAGGGGACAACAGGGGCTTTGATTGCTGAGGTTGTGCCCGATTCAGCAGCAGCTGTGGCAGGCCTAATGCCAGGAGACTTAGTAGTCGATTTTAACAATGAAGTCATTAAATCGTCCAAGCAACTGTATACAGTTCTTGGAAAACTTCCTTCAGGAACAAAGTGTTCTATGAATATTATTCGAGAGGGAAAGCAAAAAAAAATCTCTCTTGTTTTGGGATCAAAAACAAAAGAGGCATCTACAGAAGGGGATATCATCCATAAGCTCGGTATTTTTGTGGAGCAAATCACAACGGAAAATGCGGGAAAATATGGAATTAAAGCCGATGAAAAAGGGGTTGTTGTTACAAAAGTTTTAAGTGGAAGTATAGCAGCAATTCTTGGCTGGACACCAGGCAGTGTAATTTTAGTGGTGAACGGACAAAAAATCGGTTCGGTAAACGACTTTAAGAACAGTCTTGAAAATGCAAATCCTAAAGATCGCCTTGTGATTTTGATGCACAATCAGGGAAGGGCAAGCTTCCATAGCATTCCTCACCCAAATAGTTGAGTATATATCGCGCTACTTATAGGCTCTTACATTTTTAATGTAAGAGCCTAATTTTTTAGTATCCCAATTTTGCGCTTAATGTAAGACCTTGAAGAAAAAGAGAAATATCTGAAATAGAAGTGCTTCGTTGATTTTGATTAAACCATACTTGTCCTTCCCAGCTCGCCTCTAGGAGGAAATAAAAGTTGTCTTTCGAAATCCAATTTGTCTGGGCTCCAACAGAGAGTTGCATCACTGGAATTAGAGTGTTGATTTTTCGGTTTATACTGCTGATTAATAGATTGCTATAACCTAGAGGAGTATTGGTGTCATGAGAGGTTCCCTCTCCGTTGAATTGGCTCCAGAGGAGAGAAAATCCAGAATTTGAAAACAGAGCAAAATGGTTTAAGCACTGCCAAGTTCCATCGAGCCCGACTCTAGGTCCGAATCCCCAATAGGTTTGCTTGAAATTGACACTATTTGTTCCTAGAATTGTTGTGGGGGTCTCAAGAGAACTTACTTTGTAAAGAACAGAGAAGTGTTGTTTCTGTAAAGAGCCTTGGAATCCAAAGTGTGGTTTTGCAAAAAAATTATTGAGAATTGCAAACTTTTTTTCCAGTTCTAAACTAAGGTTGTTAAAATTAAGGCGCCAAAGAGAATCAGCTTGGGAAACATATCCAGTTGCACCAGAATTGATTGCAGAGATTGTGGTAGAGAGGATAGAATTGTTTGGAGAGTGATTATATAACGGGAGTATCCCTGTGTTTATATTGTCATTAAAAACAGAGCTGCTTGCTTTGCTATAGAGATAGGTGTATTCTGCAAAAAGGTTCCATCTGGTTTGCATTACATCCAGACCTATTGCAACTTTGAATCCAGGTTTGATTTTGAAATTTGGGGAGTAGACCGATCCGCTTTGAGTAAGGGTGCTCGGAATTAAATCGGTGTTTGGGTCGACTGTTCCAGGAACTGTGATTGCAGCCCCTGTGACTGCATAGTCGTTACCCTGTTGATTTGCGACCCAATAGATAAAGTCAGCGCTAATATACCCATAATGAGATTTGGTTAAAGGGGAATCTGGTGTTTGTGAAAAAAGAGAAATAGTGGTGAGAGTGCAGATTAAAGGGCGAAGAGCCATAAAATGCTCACGAGTTTAAAAATAAAACTAGATACTATCTCCTTTAAGTTTATTAAGCAATCCAAAAAATCGCTCGAATGTTTTTAACGTCTTTGTTATTATTAAGATATGACTGACTCTTTAAGATCAATTTCAGCACGAATGCCTTACTCACGAGAAGAGTATGATACACTCTACAAACTTCTTGTAAATCCTGCTACGAAGGATAGAGATTTTGTTGCTGTAATCTATAACATGCTGAGTTCGCCCCACCCCTCTGCAAGTGCTAGATTTTTTTTAAGAAACTTAATAGTGAGATCAGAGAGAAGTAGTTGGTTAACTATTAAAATAGAGAGCGTTTTTTCAAAAGTGATTTTTAAGGCTGTCTCTAACTTGTCCTTGCATAAGCCCTCTGTCTTGATTGTCGATCTCCTAAATTTCCTCTTAAAAATCAATTACGAGAACGCTTTATTCTTTGCTCGACATTTGCTAGAAACGGGCTCTTTTCCTATTTTTGTCTCTGCAGCTCTTTGTCAAACTTTACCTAAGGAGAGTTTGGAATCGCTTGAATGGCTCAATCTGAAACATAAAGAGATCTTAGAGTATGCTTTTAAGTTCCCTGAGCGAATCGCTTTAGATAAATATTATTTACGATTGCAAACCGAGATTGTCCAAGATCAGGTTTCTCTGTGGAAAAAAGATTTGCAAAAAAGCATTTCTACAGGATTTGATGATGGACTTTGTTTTGGTTATGCATGTACAGCTCTTTTAGGTGAGGAACCAACCGATTCAAAAGTTAGGTATTTTCAAGCATTTCATCTTTTAAATTTAGCAACCAAAGAGAGCTACGAAGAGGTTGAATTTCCTAAATTAAAAAGAGGGGGACAAGATATATTTATAAAATTAGATGAATTTAGCTATCCGATTGAAAGTCTTTATATGCATCTAGTATCTCTCAGACAGGATGAAATTTTATTAAGTCTTGAGGATGAAGAGGCTTGCCATCTTCTATATGTTGATTTTAAGGAAGAGATCCTCATCGATTATGGACAAAAACATAGTTGTCCCCCTGAAATAAGCTTTAAGATTTTTTTAAATGCTTACGTACATCTCGAGTATCACTACCCTTGCACTAAATTCGCAATTCTACCCATAATTCTATCTAACTAATTTTCTGTTAGAGTGTTACAAGTTCCATTTCAGGAAGACCTTTTTTCTCAAAGAGGGGAAGCTCCTTGAGGATGAGAGCTTCATTGGCATAAGTGATATGAACCGAATCTGTCGCTAATTTAGGAATGAGACACTCTTTCACAGCCTGCATAATATCTTGCCTTGTAGAGGAGAGAATTTGGTCTCTGAATTTTTGCCGAATTTCTTTGGTCAGTCCCACTTTGTGTTGAAAGTAGGTAATAGAAGCTCTTGAGCTTGGGGGGACGACTCCGTCAACATCTTGAAGATAACTGAGTTTTGCTTCAAGAAGATCTTGTTCGGAAAATTCCCCTGCAGCTATTGCATTTACTGAAAAATTGAAAGCTGCGTAGGTAGACGAAATATTGGGATCTCTTGAGCTGAAAAATTGGTAGAGGCCAGTGAGTATATTGTATTTAGCCCCACAGTGATAAGCGCCGCCCTCTTCTCGAATTTGTTTGTGAAGTTCTAAATTTTCAAATAAGTAGCTTGCTAGTTTAAGGTGAGCTGAAAATCTTGAAGAGAGGGTAACTGTTTCAATCGATTTTGCGTTATGGGCAATCGGATATGCGATTGCTTTTGCAGAATTTTGCACTCTTTTTGGGATAGCGAGTTCGACCCACGGACAAAAGGATGCTGATGCATCGGCAAAGGTTTGTAATCCGTAGAAAGAGTGTTCTTCTAAATTTTTATATGAGGCAGAATCACAGGAGATTACAAAATGTGGGTTATTAAGGTGAAACAGGGATTTGCTTAAATACTCAAATCGCTGAATTACTTCGGGAATAGCAGCTTCTAAATCGTTTGTAAGTTTTTCTAAAAACTTGTAGTAGGGGAGTCCATGCCATAAGTTGCTGACAAAGCTCCAGGGTGAAAATCCTGAAGCAGATTCCTTTAGAGCATATTGGATTGCATTGCTGTTTAGCTTTTGCTGGAGGTAGGTGTAGGATTGCAATATTAACTCTTTAATCCGCTCTTTGTCGTTGAGATCAGGAGAAATAATAAAATCTTTCATCAACCGGAGAAGGGCTTCACTGTTTTCATTAAGCGCTTTGCCTGAAATTGAGATAGTGGGGTAACACGTTTCATTATCCATCCGCTGAACATTTAAAGAGAGTGCAGTCCAAATTCCCCCTACACTTTTTTGAATGTGATGAAGGTTTTCTTTGTAAGATCTTCCCCCCGCACCTAAATCAGTAAGGAGAGAGGAGAACAGGCGTAGATAAAACAGGTCTTGTTCTTGAATTTGAGGGAGATCGAAAACAAGGTCGGCATAAACAATTCCGTTAGTGAAACATTCATGATGGTAGACAGCTAGCTGATTATAGCTCTCTTTCCTTAAGGAAAAATAGGGGATCTCTTTAGGAATTTCATTTAGAGATAAAATAGGAAGGCATGAGTTATCCTCAAGCTCTTTTTCTTCCTGATACTCTTCCAGTTCCGAAGAATCACGAAGGATGGATTCAATTTCACTAGAGGTGAGGGCTGCTTGTTTTTGTTTTAGAAAATCAGCTTCCTCCTCTTGCATTTTCTTTAAAAGGGTTTGACTGGGAGAGAGGGTCAATCTGTAAAAATGAGGGTTGCGAATCAGGTGTTTTTCTAGGATCTTTGTTAGAAAGTTCTCTTGGAAAATAAGAGTTTCTAATGTTTCAAACGCAGAATGCACTTTTAACTCCTCAACAATTGAGCCCCCTTGTAGGTAGGGGATGACAGATCTGCCAAAGAGTTCTAAGCCATAGGGGCCGCTATCAGAGCTAATTTCACTTCTGGAAAATTTGAGTTGATGTAAGGATGATTCGATTTGATCTCGGGGGATTCCTTCTGTTACAATTTGTTTCAGAGATTCAAATAAAAGGGCTTCTATTTTGTCTGCATCTTCTTTTTCACACCCTCTTAAAATAATAGCAAAAGGGGTGTCTCTTGCTTCTGCATCAATTACCGATTCTGCATCTACGCAAAGACCAGAGGAGAGAAGTTTGTGCTTCAAGATGGACGCGTCGGTATCCATGAGGACTGAGTCGAGCAAACTGAGGGCAAGTAGTTCGTCTTGATCGCTGATATCTGTAGTAAGCCAAGAAAATCCTAAGAAAGTTTTTTTTGTTAAATCGGTTTCAGAGGTGGGATAAAAAGATTCTTCCCGCTTAGGCTCTTTGAATCTTGTCTGTTTTCGAATAGGGGGGATAGGGGAGCTTTTTTTGCTCTCTTTAAGAATTCTTGCATCAATATAATCTAAATGCTCTTTGATCGGGATGTTGCCATAAAAATAAAAGATGCAGCGACTGGGGTCATAGTAGGCTTTATGAAAGTCGATTAAATTTTGATGCGTCAAGCTAGGAATTTCTTTAGGATCACCCCCTGAATCGTGACCATAGGGGGTATCTGGACAAAGTCCGCAAGCCATCTTTCTCCACAAAAGAGAGCCTGGGTTAGAAAAGACCCCTTTCATCTCATTAAACACAACACCTTGCAAGGTGAGATCTGTCTTTGGGTCTTGAGGGTCTTGAAAGGCAAAACGATACCCTTCTTGGGCGAAACTTGTCTTATTGAGTAAAGGAAAAAAGGTCGCATCAATATAGACATCTAGCAGGTTATAGAAATCACTTTTGATTTTAGAAGCGGCTGGGTAGGCTGTCCAAAGCTTGGCAGTTAGTGCATTCATATAAGTATTGCTGCTCCGCTTTAACATGGAGAAAAACGGATCGCTAATGGGGAATTTCTTAGAGCCGCAAAGGGTGGTATGTTCTAAAATATGGGCAATCCCCGTACTGTCATAAGGGTAGGTTTTAAAGCAGAGAGCAAAAACATTTTCATCATCATCTGCTTTAATATGAACAATTTCCGCTCCAGTCTTTTCGTGAACAATATGAAAAAGTTCGACCCCGATCTCATCGATCTTGTAAACCTCTTTCACAAGAAAATTAAGATGGTTTTCACCTTTTTTCATAGCACTCCAAAATCATATTTTTAATCGATCATTATCCTCCATCCAAACTTTTTTACCAAGGTAAATCAGAGTTGATTTTTCTATTTGAAATAAATTTGGCCTCCATATACTAAGCAAGTTTAGGCTATGGAGATTTTTTATGATTAGAGTCAGGATTTTAACTGCAGTTTGTTTACTAAGTAGTTCTCTTTGCGCAAAGGAATTTTCTCGGTATCCCGATCTTGAGAAGGGTTGGTTTGGGGGGGAGTATGTCTATTGGTGGATAAGAAATTCCCCTGCCCCTGCGCCCCTTGTTGTTAGCGGACCCAATGTCGATGAATTTGCCCCAGTTTTAGATGAGCCAGGGACAAAAGTGGTCCTTGGAGATAAAAGTATTCCTAATGGGGGAAGATCGGGGGGGAGATTTTTTGGAGGGGTGTGGTTAGATGCAAATAATATTTTTGGGTTAGAGGCGAGCTATCTATTTTTGGGGAAAAATACGTATAAGAAAAGTGTGAGTTCAAATGGGTTAGCAGGTTCCTCTTGTTTAACATTCCCTTTTTTTAATCCAGTCACAGGAAGTGAAAGCTGTGCTATTTTAGCCGAAGAGGATCTTTATTCAGCCAAAGCAGTTTTAAAAGTAAAAAATTCGATGCAATATGCAGATGGGAATATGCTTTTTCAAGTCCTTAGAAATCAAAAAGGTTCAAACCTAGTGGTCCTCGCAGGGTTTCTTTGGTGGAATCTTAAAGAGAATGTAATCTTTACTGTAGATAGTCCAACAGTAACACCTCCCCTCGATATTTTTATGACCGAAGATCAATTTTCCGTTTCCAACAATTTTTACGGAGGGCAAATCGGCATTGATGGCAGTTATCTTTGGGATCGATTCTTTCTTCAGGGAAATGTCAAACTTGCTTTAGGGCAAATGAACGGATACTTGAATATCAAAGGGAACTTAAGTACCAATAATTTTGATGGCTACGGCTCTCTTCAAAATTTTGCTGCGGGGTATACAGCAATGGCTACAAATTCAGGAAGCTCGAGTAAAAACAAGTTTTCTGTCATTCCTCAAGCCTCTCTAGATTTAGGGTATAGTGTAGTGGATAATGTAGATTTATCAATTGGATACACATTTTTTTATGTAACAGAAGTGCTATTTGCCACAAGTCAGATAGACCATACGATTAATCCATCGCAAGCCCCAGCGATTTCAAATTCTTCTTCACTTGCAGTTGTCGGAGAAGCAAGACCAGAAAGACTTTTCAAAACCTCACAATTTTGGGCTCAAGGGATTAACGCCAGGATGACCATTCGCTTCTAAATACCGTTTGATCGCGAGTTTAGATTCAATTGCATGGTCAACCATCGGAGAGGGGTACCCTTTCCATTTTGTGTGATAGGCCGGGTCGCTCCAAGAGTGAATACTTTTTGGGGCGAGGGGATTGAGTTCTGGAATCCATTTTTTGATATAGATACAATCTGGGTCAAATTTTTCTTGTTGTCTCCAGGGGCTAAAGACGCGAAAATAGGGCTGAGCGTCAGTCCCTGTGCTTGCCACCCATTGCCAATTTCCGTTATTTACACAAGGGTCGTAATCAATAAGTTTTTGGGCAAAATATTTTTCTCCCCACCTCCAATCAATATGAAGGTCTTTAACTAAAAACGATCCTACAATCATACGAACCCGATTGTGCATAAATCCAGTCGTATTAAGTTCTCTCATTCCAGCATCTACGAGGGGAAATCCAGTTCTTCCTTCACACCAAAGTTTAAAAGCCTCTCTATCATCAGACCAGGTAACTCCATCATATTTTTTATGAAAGGAGCCTCCAAAAACGTAAGGGAAGAAAAAGGCGATCATGGTGAAAAAGTCTCTCCAATAGAGAGATCGAATTAAATCGTGATGCGGAGATAAATGGTGAGAGATTTTTGCATAGACTTCACGAACTGAGCAGACATTAAATTTAAGATAGGGAGAGAGGTGGGTAGAGTAATCAGCTGCGGGGTAGTCTCGTAAGATTCCGTATTCTTTAAAAGCGGCTAGATGATCTAAAATTTTTAAAGCCTCACTTCTTCCCCCTTTAAAACGGGGATTGAGGGGGAGGTTTGATCCCATTTTAGTAAGAAACTCAGGAGACTCTGCAAACGAAATTGGTCCTGAGAAGTAGTTTTTTTCTTTATTGCTGACAGGCGCTCTTACTTTTGTATCTAGAGCATTTTTAAAATAGGGGGTAAATACTAAATAGGGGGTCCCATCCTTTTTTAAACTCTCTTCCGGGCTAATCAAAGGGGAGTCATGAAAGGAGTTAAAAGAGATTTTTGTTTTTTTACAAAGAGTTTCAATCTGATCGTCTCTTTTTCTGCTATAAGGGGTATAGTCTTTATTAATAATAACAGAAGAGATGTGCAACTCTTTTATGCACTTCTCTAGCACTTGATTTACAGACCCTTTGAAAATATAGAGACGACTTCCCTGCTTTTGAAGCGCTAGATCTAATTCTTGGAGAGACTCAATCATGAATTTCAGACAAAAGTCACTTCTGTAGGGATTGTTATCAATTTGTTCGGGGGTGAAAATAAACGCAGGAATTACTTGTTTGGAATTTTTCAAAGCGTAAATTAGACCCGTGTTGTCTTCAAGTCTCAGATCTCTTCGGAAAATAAACAGGGAGAGATTATTTCTTTGTTCCATTGCTACAGGCTATGTGCATTTTTTGACAAATTCTGATTTCAGCAGGATTGAGCCGATTCCGGGAATTTTGGCATCGATGTTGTGACCATTAACTTCCGGAACTAATCGAATCCCTTTCACCTTTACCCCTATTTTAATCGAGGAGGAGGTCCCTTTTACCTTAATGTCTTTAATGATAGTTACGCTATCCCCATCTTTTAGCTCATTGCCGTGAGCATCTTTTACGACGCTTGAGGATTCAATCTCATCGATGGATTCGGGTGTTTTTGCCCATTCATGTGAGCATTCTGGACAAACATAGTTGGCTCCATCTTCGTAAACAAATTCAGAGCTGCATTTTGGACAATTTGGGTTTTTTTCCATACAGATAGTATAAGGATTTCTGATTTCACTGTCCCGCATTTTATTTTTGGAAAAAGCGTGGATGAGACGCTTTTTCCAAGGGACTTATTTCTACCAGGTTAAGTTAGAAGAAGATTGGTACTCGTTAACTCGGGTTTCAAAGAAGTTTTTCTCTTTTCCGAGGTCAATCACTTCACTCATCCAGGGGAACGGATTTTTTTTGTTATAACGTGCCTGAAGCCCAATACGCTCAAGACGTCTATCAGCAATATAGCCGACGTAGTCTTCAAACATTGGGGCTGTT
This sequence comes from uncultured Chlamydiae bacterium, assembly GCA_937996705.1. Classification (GTDB taxonomy): domain Bacteria; phylum Chlamydiota; class Chlamydiia; order Chlamydiales; family 2-12-FULL-49-11; genus VGMD01. Next base: position 69,195 of record CALKUQ010000041.1, on the reverse strand, counting down.
AGACCGAGTATCCCTTTTGGTAGACAAGACTTTGCATAAGCATATTCGAGCTTGGTAGCCCTGTCAATAAGATCATAAATGTGATCTTGGAATTCAGCAGTCCAGAGCTCCGGATTTTCCTCTTTAATAGTATTGATCAGGTCGATACCAAAATTGAGGTGGATCGTTTCGTCTCGAAGAATGTATTGGAACTGTTCTCCAATTCCCACCATTTTATTTTGGCGTTGGAGAGATAAAATCATTGCAAATCCACTATAGAAGAAGATTCCTTCCATAATGATGTAGTATCCTATCAGATTTTCCAGGAATTTTTGAGCCCCTTCGAACGTCTCTGTTGTAAATCCCTCTTCTAACACATACTTGGTTAGATCCATTTGAAACTGATCTTTTTCATGGATCACATCAATTTCGTTGTACATGTTGAAGACTTCACCCGGATCAAGGGCAAGTGACTCAACGATGTAGTGGAATGTATGCGTGTGGATGGCCTCTTCAAACCCTTGTCTTAGGAGGTATTGTCGTGCTTCTGGATTCGTTATGTGCTTGAAGATCGCAAGGACGATATTATTGCCAACCAAACTCTCTGCGGTTGCAAAGAATCCAAGATTTCTCATGATGACAAGTCTTTCTGCATCGGAGAGACCATTAGATTTCCAAAGCTCAATATCTTTAGCCATAGGAACTTCTGTTGGCATCCAATGGTTTGCGCAACCATTAAGATAATGCTCCCATGCCCATTTGTATTTTAAGGGCATGAGTTGATTGACATCGACTTTTGTGCAATTAATGAGCCGCTTCTCTTGAACTTTGACTCTTTTTTCTTTTGCTTTTTCTTCTTCTACAACTGTTGTCATATTTTCCCTACCCTTTTTATTGGCAACTTTCGCAAGACCCATCAGCTAAATTACATGCTTTAGGCTTTGCAGGTTCTCTGTTAATTTGTATTTTGCTAGAGGCTGAAGCGTTCTTCATCCATCTTGGCTGTATGCTTCGCTTATTAATATCGGTTGTCGATTTTTCAATTTGTGTAGCGCTAAGCGTTCTTAAATAATAGGTGGTCTTCAACCCTTTTCTCCAAGCCTTCATGTACATGTCATGAAGTTTTTTACCGCTAGGCTCTGCTAGATAAAGGTTTAATGACTGCCCCATATCGATCCACTTTTGTCTTCTAGAGCCGCACTCTAAGATCCATTCAGGATCAATTTCAAACGCAGTGACAAAAAGATCTTTAATGTGCTTTGGCACCCCTTCAATTTCGTTCAGAGAGCCGTCGTAATATTTCAAATCGTCGAGCATATCGGGAGTCCAAAGATTTAACTCCTTTAATTTTTGAATGAGGTAGTTATTTGGAACTGTAAATTCACCTGACAGATTTGATTTTACAAATAAGTTTTTGTAAGTGGGCTCAATGGATGAGGTGACTCCAATAATATTAGCAATGGTTGCCGTTGGGGCAATCGCCATCGTATTGCAGTTTCTCATGCCATGCTTTTTCACATGCTCACGAACAATAGACCAGTTCATGGTAGAAGATCTATCCATTTCAACAGGAACGCCCCGCTCTTTTTCTAAAAGATCGATCGTGTCTATCGGTAGAAGACCTCTTGACCATTTAGAACCTTCATAAGAGGCATAAGTTCCCCTCTCTTTTGCAAGTTCAGAAGAGGCCAAAATAGCGTAATAAGAGATCATCTCCATTGTCTTGTCTGCAAGCTCAATTGCTTCATGACTTGAGTAGCTAATCCCTTTCATATAGAGGATGTCTTGGAATCCCATTAGACCGATTCCAATCGCCCTGTGACGTTTATTAGCCGCTTCTGCTTCAGGAATCGGGTAAAAGTTTACATCAATTACGTTGTCAAGCATACGAATTGCGGAACGAACTGTTTTAGCAAGCTTGATTTCATCAAGGGTATTGCCATCAAAATGTTCCACTAAATTGACAGAACCAATGTTGCATACAGCAACTTCCTCTTTCGAAGTATTGAGTAAAATCTCTGTGCACAAGTTGGAACTATGCACTACCCCTGCGTGATCTTGAGGAGATCTGATGTTGGAAGGATCTTTGAAGGTCATCCATGGGTGGCCTGTTTCAAAGAGCATGCTGATCATTTTGCGCCAGAGAGGGACAGCTTCAACTCTCTTATGAAGAATCGGTTTTCCCTCAGCAACCATTTGTTCGTATTCTAGATAACGCTTTTCAAATGCAGCGCCATAAAGATCGTGCAAGTCGGGAGTTTCACTGGGTGTAAATAGAGTCCACATCCCGTTTTGTTCGACTCTTTTCATAAACAGGTCGGGAATCCAGTTTGCAGTGTTCATATCATGAGTTCTGCGTCTTTCATCACCGGTGTTTTTTCTAAGCTCTAAGAAATCTTCGATGTCAAGGTGCCAAGTCTCTAAATAAGAGCATAAAGCCCCTTTTCGTTTCCCTCCCTGATTGACAGCCACAGCGGTGTCATTTGCAACTTTAAGGAAGGGGATAACCCCTTGAGATCTCCCGTTTGTCCCTTTGATTAAAGATCCTGTGGCTCGTACAGACGTCCAGTCATTGCCAAGACCCCCTGCCCATTTAGAGAGCTGAGCATCGTCTGCAATTACTTTAAAAATATGACCAAGGTCATCTTTTACAGTTGAGAGATAGCAAGAACTGAGTTGAGAGTGCATTGTCCCTGAGTTAAAGAGGGTGGGTGTCCCTGGCGTATAGGAAAATTGAGAGAGGAGGTTGTAGAATTCAATGACTCTTTCCGTTTTATTTTCCTCTTTAAGACAAAGTCCCATAGCAACACGCATCCAGAAAATCTGCGGAGTTTCAAGTCTTCTCTCTTTATCGTGTATGAAGTATCTGTCGTAAAGAGTTTGCAAGCCAAGGTATTGGAACTTGTCGTCTCTTGATAAATCCAGAGCCTTACTTAGTGTTTCTAGATCAAAATCAAGAAGTTCTGGAGAGAGTCTTTCTAGAGAAATCCCTTTTTTAATATAGGAGATAAAATAAGATCTGTGGGTTTTTTCAAGGGAGGAATCTAGAGCCGATACATCAAGCGCCTCTCGATAGAGTTTGTCTAAAAGCAGTCTTGCGGTTACAAAAGAGTAAGCCGGATCGACTTCTACTAAAGACCTTGCAGCCATGATCATCGCCGTATCAACTTCAGCCTCTTTAATTCCGTCATAAAAATTCATGAGCGTCGCTTCTAAGAGATCTTCTTCGGAGATTCCAGTTAGATTCCTACACGCATAAGAGAGCCTTTTTTTGATCTCTGCTTCAGAGAGAGACTCAGTGGTTCCCTCTTCAGAAACAACGGAAACTAATCGAGTTCCGCTATGTTTTACAAAAGCAACACTTTCACGTTCATCCGATTGTTTGCGTGTTAAAATAAAAAACTTAGCCTCTTGGAAAAAATGATTTTTCATTAGAATTTCTTCAAAAAGGTCTTGTAGGTGTTTTAAGGAGAGTGTTTTAGACTGTTGGTGTGCATCGACAACTCGTGAGATTACCTCTTCTGTAAGGGTATTGATTGAGGAGATCACATTAGCAGGGAGGGGGCCATCAGGAATTTTTGCGATCTCTCTAAAGGTTTTTTCAAAGGTAGAAGAGACCTTCATTGGATTAAATCGAACCTTGGTGCTCCCATCATTTCTAAAAATGCGAATGTTTGAGGGGTGAGAATCTCTTGCAGCTTTATGTTGATCGCGATAGATAATATAGTCTCTTGCAACGTCGTGGTAATTATTCTTCATTAAAGTAATTTCAACAATATCTTGAATTCCTTCAACCGTTAATGAGACCCCCTTTGCACCAAGTTCTATGGCTCTATCAATAACTAAAGTAGAGAGTCTGTCAATGGTTTGAGAAAGTGCATTGGAAAGAGGTGTCGGTAGGGGAACTTTTTTTGTGTCACGGAATGCAAGTTCGATGGCTTTTCTGATGCGCATTTTATCAAATGCTGCAATCGTTCCATTTCTTTTAACTAACGTCAGTTTTATAGCAGTTTGCTCAATAACTCCAGCGTCAAGTAACTCTGTCGCAATTGCTTCATTTGGATTATTTTTCATTCTAGAAACTCCTCTCAAAAATACTATATGTTGTGTTGTTTTCTATATTATGACACTACATATTGTATTTGCAACCAAAAAGTCTATAAGAAAAAATTCTCTTTTTTCCTTGAGAAAAAAGAGAAAAATGTCCAACACACCCCAGTCTTTATCCCCGAGATTTAAGAGCCTAAAAAACTGGAAAAATCTCTCAAAAAAAAGTTGCAAACAAAATTTTTTAATCTTGTGTATGTAGATTTCTTTTGAAATTCACTTATTTAAGAATAATTTAGAAATTGTCAGTATTATGTTTTTGTCTTATAATAATTTAACTGTTTTTAAACAAAGGTGCTTTAATGATGGATTTAGTAGGATCTGCAGCAAGATTGGTAACTCAACCCGATCTGGAAAGGATTAAAGAGGGGGTGCAAGTCAATCAAAAGTTACATGCCCTTGTTCAAAAAATTTCAGATAGAGTTTTAGGTCAAACAGGAGAGAGAGCGGAATTATCTCCACTTGAAGAGGTGTTAGGGCCTGATTTACACCATCTTTTTAGTCAAATAAAAGAAGAATTGAAAATAGATCCTCTAGATTCAAGAGTAGAGCCAACTTCTTTTGAAGAGGTTTCTGCGGGTGGTGCTTCTGCGGGCTCAGGGGTTGTGCTTGATCTGTCTGTGACTAGGTTATACGCTCTTGCTACTGCAGATGATATAAGAGGATTGAGTCGATTTAAAGCGGCTGGTGGAAACATTCATCAGATAGATAGTAGCGGTCTAAATATTTTACAGCTTGCGGCAAAACATAGAAAAAAAACGGTGTTAACGTGGGCTATTCAAGTTGGAGTTGGTAGAGAAGGTGTAGATAAACTGGTAAGAGTTGGAAGGTTGACAGCTTTAATGTATGCTTGTACGAAGTGGGAAGGTATAACTAGAGATCAGGATAGACCCAGCGTAGTTAAATTGCTTATAGAAAATTGTGCTGATGTAGAAAAAATAAGTTTCGAGGGTAAAACTGCCCTTCAGTATGCTGAAGAAGCTGGTTTTGAAAAAATTGTTAGATACTTAAAGGAAGTCCAATCTAAAAAATTGTGCAAAAAGTTTGAATATGCTTCAGTGACCTGGTCAGGACCTGTAATTACATTACAAGAGAAGATGGAAGGGGGGCGTACAGAAACTGTTCCTATAGGAGATTACTTAGGAGGAGCTGCTCGAAGAGGGGATCTAGATAACCTAAAAAAGTATATTCAATATTGTGAATTTGTAGATAGTGATGGCCGTAGTATTCTCTGTAATCTTACAAAATATGGGCATGTAGATGCTCTTAAAAAAATGTATCCTTTAGTCTCTTCAAGGATTTCTGTTAATCAAGGAGATGACTTTGGATGCACTCCCATTATCTTTGTAAGCGCAAGACCAGCTGAATATGACAAGAAAGAAGAGGAGAGTCAAGAAGAGTACGAAAATAGAATGCGTGAATTTGAAAAAAATAAGCTCGAATGCGCTCAGTTTTTAATAGAAAGGGGAGCTGATCTAACTATTAAGGACAGTTCTGGAGTTTCTCCATTGACTTTAGCCGTTCAGAATAGGTTTTTTACTATCGTTCAATATTTTTTAAGCCTTTCTAATCCAGAATTGGAAATAGACCCTCTAACACGAGAAGCTGCAAAAGGATCCCCTGAAATGAGCGAATTGATTGTTGCCGAAATGGTGAAACGGGCGACGCAAAGGGTGATGACTAAATTAGAAATCGAGAAACGAACCCTAATTCAGAGAATTAGTGCCCTTGTTACTCGATATGGTCTTTAAAAGCTGGTCTGCTACTTATACGCCCTTAGTGCCGAGCAAATAAGTAGCGATTTAGATTTAACAGGGCGTTTCTGAACGATTTTATTAAAAAACTACTCGAAAACAGCATGGAAAAATACTGGGGAAAACAAGTTTTTCAAATTGGGTTCAAAATTAGCTAAAAAATTAGGGTTGTGCTGAGAGGTGAAGATAATTAGGACTCCAAGGATTTCCCCAAAGGTGTGCCAGCTTTGAGAGTATGAGGGGAGATCAATTCTTTCTAAAGAAAAAAGCTTTTCTTTCAACACACTGTGTTCAATCGTGATAGAGTCTATCTCTTTTAGAATAAGGTGCAGTTCAGAGGTGATTTTATTAAGAGAAGCTTCGAGAAGTAGAAGGGGTTGAGGGTCAAGAGGGATAAATTGGTTAAATCTGTCTTCGATTTTTTTGGTGATTTCCTCTTGTGTGTATTCTACAAAAGCTTCAGAGCCAGAAAATAAGGTTTCAAAAGTCTCTTTGAGTGTGTGAAAAGAAGTCAGAGGGCTTGCTGCTTGGTAGGTCTCTAAAAAGGAAATGACTAACGGTGTGAGCGAAAAGAGACGTTCATAGGAGCTTTCAGGGATTTTTTTATGATCGGGAGAACTTAGCATTTCATTGAGATATTCAATTTGAGTGGTGTAGAATCCGATAGCTAATTCCGCGCCGATTAAATTTGGTTTTCCTAAAGGAAATAGAATAAACTCTAGCGGTCGAGATAACCCTTTTAAATAAGTTGTAAATTCTAAAGGGAGGACTAATCCATAAGAATTAATTAGTTGATACAGGCTCATTTTTAAGGGGAGAAGATGGTCCATAAGAGTGTTTAGCTTCGATATAAATCCTTTTTCACGAATTAGTTGGATAGCGTAGAACTCTTTCCAAAATTCAAGATAAAAGAGTTCATTTACTTTTTGCCCAGACAGTTTATCAACGTTTGATAACTCATGGAGAATGATTTGTTTTACAGAGCTTGCGATTTCTGCAGGAGGGGTTCTCAGATAGGTCTGGCTCATGTCTCCTAAGACAGTTTGGATTTGGTTTAAAATTTTATGAGCATTTCCTTTGGCAAGAGCTGCCAGTTCGTTTTTTTTCATTTCAAGCTTGGCATCAATATTTAACTCAATTGCAACAGGATACCAATTCGACATCGCAAAATCATGATAATTGGATCTATCTAAATGTAATAGAAGGGAGATGATGGGAGAGTCCATAAAAGCGATCAGTTTTTTATTAAAAAAAGTAGCGTTTTCCAAAATAGTGGTTTTAAGGGTACTTGTAAAAAAATGAACAGAGCCAAAAAGATCAGAGATAATTTCATTAATAAGCCTTCCTTCATACGGGATAAAAAGGGAAATACAGGAGAGGTAATCTTGAATATTTTGCTCAAGTACTTTAGCCTGAACTACAGGGTGTTCAATTTGCTCAAACTCATAGTCGAGGTGGACAAGATTATGAAAGGACTCTAAAAGCAATTGAAGGGCGTGGATTTCTGTAGAAAGTAAAGAGTTTCCATCTAGGGCTCCCTCTTTCAGTCTTTCTACAAGATCTTTAAATCTAGGTATTTCTAGAAATTTTTGGACAGGAGGGGGAAATGACTCCGTCTCCATCAAGTTTGAGAGCGCTTCGCCAAGCATTTGATTTTTATCGATGTCTGGGTATTCAAGAAATGTAGAAAGATTGACAAGAGCATTAGCTTTTGGTCTTAGAATTTTTAGTGAATTTTTCATAATTAATTATTATTTATTATCTTCACTTAAACAATACATGAAATTCAAAATTATAAGGAGAGAAATACAGAAAACGATTGAAGAATCGATTTGATAAAAAACACCCTTGATAGTGCATAATGTTATGCATGAATTTTTCTACCACCCGCGAACACGGTTCGCTAGAGCACGCGGAGAGAAAGAAAATAAGATTATAGGAAACATCATTGGAGCAGCCATAGATGTACATCGAATTCTTGGGCCCGGACTTTTGGAATCTGCATATGAATCTTGTTTAATTTATGAGTTACCTCTTCGAAAACTAAAAGTAGAAAGCCAAAAAGCGATACCGGTATTTTATAAAGATCTAATGCTTGATTGTGGTTACCCAGCTGATTTGGTCATTGAAGATCCAGGGATTGTTGAAATCAAATCTGTAGCAGGGATTTCCCCAATTCACGAAGCACAGATAGTGTTCTATCTAAGGCTATCTGATTGCAAATAGGGTATTTCAACTGGAACCAGTATATATTTAGTTAGGGGGCGATTGCTTTAAAATCGGGGAGTGGGGTTGTAGGAACTGGGGAGGTAGGGGCTTCTGTGTCTGTGACAGAGTCGGTATCTTGAATTTGCCTTTGAGTTAAATGTAATTGACGAGAACCGTAAAAGATACCCCCAATGCTCAGTGTTTGAAGAGGAATTAAGACGATAGGATAAATTTGTGAGGAGAGAGCGCATAAGAATGCGGGGCCTGTTATCATGTTTGTCCCAGCCGCAATAGATGCCCCCGCGCATTGGTAGGCAAGAGATTGTCCTAAGGAAAGATCAGGGGTGATAATTCTTCTTATTAGCGTTCCATCATGGGCGCGTTGTTCTAGGGTCCTGGAAGGAATGCTTGATCGGGTCTTGCTGTGCCAAAAATTTGCAATAAGTCCAAGAGCTCCGAGGGCAATCGTTACGATCGGATAAACTGGTCCGCTATCATGGCATTTAGCGTGAGGGGCAATTAAATAGGCTGAAAAAAATCCCACACAAGAGCCTGAAATCGTTAAAACGGAAAGCTCAGAATGTTTTTTTAGATGATTGAAACAACTATGAATAGCAAGCATAAAACCTCTTTTTGAATGTAAAGATCTTGTAAAAATATAGAGAAATAATTCATTTGTCAATCGCGATTTTTAATATGGGTATGATTGAGGCTGATATTGAGAAGTTGGTTTAGGGGAGTATTTTTATAGAAAATTTTGAGCTGCCACAGATTTTAAACCGGGTCCATTCTCGCTCCGGTGAGCGCTTTTTTTATCTTGTGTGATATGTTCTGAAAATTTTCTTTCTTTGAGTTTCGAAAGATGTTTATTATGTAGCTAAAAAAAACCTTCTTCTCTAAGAGATGGAAGTGAGGCGGGGGCAGGTCGCGGTGGCGTTTAGAAAAATTTTTAGATTTTATTTGAAGCGGTGAATTTGTTTCAGTATATTTAGTAACTTGTGTATAAGTGAGGTATGAAGAAGATCAATTTTATTCCAAATTTTGTTACGGCGTTTGGCCTTTCTTGTGGCTTATTTGTTATTTTTAAAGCAAACCTTACTGGAATAGGGACATACGACTTTCTTCACCAGATGACTTTAGTCCTTATTTTAGCAGCAATTGCAGATGTGCTGGATGGGGCGCTGGCAAGAGCTATCAAAGCAGAGAGTGAATTTGGGCTTGTGTTTGATTCTTTGGCAGATGCGATTTCTTTTGGAGTTGCACCCGCTGTTTTAATGTTAAAGTCGCTCTCCCTTCACCAAGGGACATTTCTTAGTTTTTTTGCATTAGGTGCGGCTATGTTATTCACAGTGTGTGGTGTACTGAGGCTTGGGAGATTTAATGTCCGCGCAAAACAGATAAAAACAGATGATAAAAAGGTTTTTATAGGGCTTCCGATTCCCGCTGCAGCGCTTTGTCTTGTAGCGCCTAATTTATTTATACATACTCCTCTAGTTCAAGAGATTATGCCTTTAAGTGAAATGGTTCAAACCACTCTTTTGTCTTGCATTGCAGTGATTGTAGCCTATTTAATGGTGAGTCGAATTAGATTCCCTAGTCAAAAAGCGATCCATCTTCAAAGACCATTTTCGTTTCGGTATCTATTTTTAGGTACGATTCTGGCGATATCGATGTTTTACGGGCTTTTTTATCATTTAGCCATCCTCCTGCTAGTTATTTCATGGGGCTATACGGGAGTCTCACTCTCTCTAGCCCTCATAAGATTTTTGAATCGAAAAAAGCTCTCCCCCAAAAAGTAGTCCTCTCCCTCTTAATGAGATCCTTTAGGAAGATTAGAAAAGGGAACGGCTGTCTCTATATCTAAGGGGGGGGCCGTCGGCTCGGGTTGTCTTGCAGCAGTGGCAACAGGGGGAAAAAAGGTGATCGATCCTGGGAGTAGGAAGGCTATAGCTCCCCTTTGGATGATTGCTGTTTTCCCTTCAGTTATGACAAGAATGTCTCCAGTTTCAGAGCTCTCAGATTCGTCATCATCCTCTTCACTCATTTCTACCTCTGGATCTATTTCTTCAGGGGCAACTTGAGGATTTCTTTGGCTCGATTTTTCAGACATAGCTAAATAGTGTGAGATTTGATGTAGAGTTCCTAAAATAAAAAAAAGTTGCATGTAGAGCAAAATAAATGGATATTTAGAGGAGGATGTTTCGCAGGTCCAAGTACTGTCTGAAAGCATAAGACCGCCTGCAAGAAGGCTAAATCCCCCAAAAAAATTTGCAAAAGGTTGGAAAAGGAGGGAGTATATTTTTGAGGCAACATTTTGCCTGACTACTTCACGCTCCTGTGTCATACTTTCATTAATAGTGTAGTATAAACATTCTGTACCGTTTGCTAAAATAGCGAATGCGCTTCCTGCAGTAAGAAGGATTGTAAAAGTGTGGGGATTGTTTTGGCAAGCTGGAAACGCTCCAAAAAGCCAAGTAAAAGGTAGCGCTGTTGTTGCTCCAGCGACTGTAGTAACTGAAAAAGCTAAGCAATTAGAGGAACAGGTATTTAATGACGTCATAACAACTCCTTTTGTAAAGAATAAGTAAAGTTATGACTATATTAAAAAAATCTTTTACTCGTCAACTAAAAATTAGAAACTCTATGGAGCTCATTGATTTTTAGAGGTTATTGTAACAGTAGGTTTGAATAAAATGGCTCTGATCAGAGAATTTCGGGTCCCAGTTTTCTGGATTTGCGAAGGTTTTTATGTAGTAATTTTTATAGAATGTAAGGGATTCTAGGGTAGCTGAAGGGATTTGGGCTTGATACGTAGCAATAAAGGAGTTTGTAAGTAGGGTGATTTCTTCAGGGGTAAGTCGGTAGTAGGAGGCAAAAATTTCAAATGTAAGGAGGAAATTGGCTGCATCTTGGAGAACAGGAGCCCCCTCTCCAGATAAGTTTGCGCTACCAAAGTCAATGAATGTAAGGAAGTCGCTTTTTGCGTCGTAGAAGATGTTGCCCGGGTGGGTGTCTCCGTGGATAATGCCGAAGGGACCTGGGGGCTGATCGGTGTCGTATTTCATCAGATATTTTTGCTCTGGATAAGGAAAGGATTGGTAGTTGTGAAGCTCTGCTAGCGCGTTAGCTGTATGGGTTATAGCCATTTTTAATTCATGTAAAAGTTGCGATCGTTTTTCTATGCTTGAAGAGTTTGAGATCATTTTTAAATAGGTGTTTAAGGAAGATCCTTTGGCAACATCTTCTGCTACAATCCCAAGAGATTTTGTCTCGCTAGTCCCACGTAGCTGAATTGCGTGAAAATTCTTCAACGGGAGGTGGTTGATCAGATCAAGAGTTTTATACTCTGCTTCAAAGCTAGCTCTAGCGTCTGGATCGTCGATAGAAACTGTTTTTATAACCCCAATTGGCTGGTTTTCTCCGTTTAAAACCATGAAAATAGGGTCTCCAAGCCCTGCTTCTGCAAGATCTTTTGGAGCAGAGTGCTCTTTTAGCCGCAATTCACTCTTCGTTAGGGAGAAAAATGAAGTAGAAATTTCTTTAATTTCTTGCGGGGTCGGCTTTTCCGAAAGGGGGGCTAGGAGAGAGAGCAAATAAATATTTAAGTGAAAGAGTATCATAGCTATGATTATACCAAAAACGAGGTTAAAAATGGATCTTTTGAATTTAGGGTGGCTTTTGATCGTTCCACTGGCCTGGGCCTTATGGGAGAAGGCTAAAATTGGAAGGGAGCTTGTTGAGTCAAGAATCCGAGAGGCACAGTTGGAAGGGGAGAATCGACTCTTAGAAAATGAAAAGGAAAAATTTGAATTAGAGGCAATCGACCAATTCCGGAAGCAGTCGGACCAAGAAATGATCAGGGTGATTGACCCTGTAAAACAGGCCCTTCTGAGGTTAGATGACAATATGCGAGCTATTGAGAGGGAGAGAAGGGGGGAGAAGGAGCTTTTAAAGGGAATTCGGGAAGAGACTGCCAATCTTGCGAAAGCTCTTAGAAAACCTGATGTGAGAGGAATGTGGGGGGAACTTCAATTAAAGAGGGCAGTTGAGTTAGCGGGACTTGTGAATCAGTGTGATTACTTTGAGCAGACAGTAGGGGGGGATGAGAGGGTTGTTAGGCCCGATTTGATTGTGAAACTTCCTGGAGATAAACAGGTGGTTGTCGATGCAAAAGTGCCGTTTGAAGCTTTTCTAGAGGCGAGCAGCGCCGATGATCCCCTTATCAAAGATCAAAAATTAAAGGACCACGCGCGGGTAATTAAGCAACACATTCAAAGTCTTGCAAAAAAAGCTTATTGGCAACAATTTCAGCCGACCCCCGAGTTTGTAGTCCTCTTTTTGCCGACCGAAGTTTTTTTGAGTGCAGCCCTGGAATCTGATCCAACTCTCATTGAGTTTGCAGCGGTCAATGGGGTGATTATTGTCACCCCTGCAACTCTCATAGGGCTCTTAAAAACAATAGCTTATAGCTGGAAGCAAGATACATTCTCTAAGCATGCTAAAGAGATTAGTCAGCTTGGGCATGAGCTTTATAAGCGTCTCAGTGACATGTCTAAACATTGGAATCAGGTAGGCAGATCCCTTTCAGCATCGGTCGAAAGCTATAATAAGGCGATGGGCTCTTTTGAAAAACGTGTCCTGGTTAGCGCAAGAAAATTGAAAGAGTGGGGCGCTGCTAGCAATGAAATCACCTTAGAAGATATTGAGCCGATAGAAAAAATAGCCAGAGAACTGCCAACAGATTCCTTAGAACTGAATTGATTTAAAAAAATAGCTATGCATTCTCCCCTTTAACGGGAGGATGCATAGTATGGTTGAGCCGGCAAGACCTGGGAGTAGCCCTGAAAGCTATGAGAGCGCCTCCATCACCCCTCCTTCTGACTTAGATTCAGATATTAAGAGATTAGCTAGTAGATCGTTATCTGTTCCCCCCTCACTGGGTGTTCCCATTCGTTTGGATAGGAAAGATCGGGTTGATTTAGTAAAACTGGCAACGGAGCCTGAGGAAGGAATTGGTAATAAAGGAGCAAATTTAGTACAATTGGAGGCTATCGGGTTTAATGTTCCAGATTTTAAAGGACTTAGTAATGGTGTCGTTATGAATCACATCCTTAGGGCCTACCCGGGCTTCCTGCTAGATTATGCAGCATTTGTTGAGACCAAAGATATCACAATGCTCTCCAGAATTCGAGAGGGGGTTGAGAGAGCTTTTTCATCAACAGATGTCCCAGAATTGCCAGGCTTACGAGATTGGGTTAGACTACACCCTAGGCCAGAAAGATTTGCAGTCCGAAGCACCGGTTACGAAGATTCCGACGATGTTGCAAATGCCGGGGCAAATACCACAGTGTTATATGTCGAAAGTAGCATAGAAGCCCTTTCAGAGGCTGTTAAGACGGTGGTGATATCCTACTTTAGCGACTCGTCCATGTTGCAGAGAATGGCTTCAGGGGATCCATCTCTTAGCTCTCCCACACCCTTTGTTCCTGTTTTGCTTCAGGTGATGATTAGTGGGGATGCCTCTGGGGTTATGGTTGTTAGGGAGGGGCTCTCGGAAATTGCTGCCGGAATCGGTCTCAATCAAGGAGTTGTGGCGGGGGAGAGTTTAACCGATAAATTTATATTCAGGGGGAGGGGTGCAATTAGGTCTGTAGTTCAAAATAAGCCCACTGGATCAAAAGGTGTTGCTCAGGAGGGGGGAGAAGTTGTCGTATGCAGCGTCCCTTGTCCGAGGGATGTTGCAGAACGGCCAGCCCTGTCCCAAGAGGTTGCAAAGAGATTGCAGATGATGGGAAACTCTCTCAGAGAGTTTTATGGAAAAGATCTAGATATAGAATTCACTGTTAAAGATGGGGAGGTCTATCTTTTGCAGGTAAGACCTTTAAAAGAGCGCCCCCCCGAGCGCCCCCCCTCCTATTTGGAGAGGGCAGAGGGCTCGATTCAGGCGGAGACGATTACCAATGGGGGAAATTTTGTACGAGAGATTACAAATAGCAATCAACTTTTGGTAGTGAGAACCATTGAAGAGGCTCGAGAGAGATTTACCCTCCTTAGAGGGCTTCAAAACGGGATTCCCATCGAAGGTGTTGTGATTCAAGAGAGGGCTCCCAGAACCTCACACGGGGCAATTTTTTTTATGGGCCTAGGCCTTCCTGTCCTCCAAACAACAAAAAAACTAGAGATGAGGGAGGGGGATACAATCTACCTAGATCCCCAACAAGGGGTGGTAGCAAGAGGGGGAGAAATTAGAGAGGGGTACATCTCCTACCCAATTCCCCTTCAGTACTCAATGGCCCTCTCACCTCTAGTTATGGCTATGTATAGGCAGGTGCATGAACCCGATATAGGCCGAGGCCAATTTATTAAAAGAGAATTAGCCCACCTGGATGCAAGGATAGCAGCTCTTTCCCCAGCTCCAGAAATAGGAGAAGATGACCTCCCAGCAGCCCTTGAAGTGATAAAACGGGGAAGTCTAGAGGATGCAAAAACTGCCACATCTAGCCTCGTCAGACTCATTGATAAAGCAACAAAAGAGAGAGATATTACCCACAATAGCAGAATCGAACTCTTTCTTGTCCTTGAAAATCTTTTAGACATTTTGGAAAAAGATCCCCTAAGAGGCGATTCAATGACTCTTGATCGCCTCTATACCGCAAGACTCATAGAGGCTTCCCTCTTTCAGACAGGGAAAGGGATGATTGGCGGCTTCTCTTTCACTCGCTGTCTAAGATCGATTAAAATGCAACGCCTCGGCACTAGGTCCCTAGGGAAACCTCACCTCGAAGAGAACTTTCACGATATCCCTTTTGTAAAAATGAAGCTCATGATTCTCAAAGAGGAGGATCAAGCCCTCTGGGGAGAAATGATTAAACACCTAGAGGAAGTTTCCGAAGAAGATAAAGCAGTCGCAAGAGATCTATTCCTCAACATCGATGCCGTCGGTGCCTCCACAGAATTCGCAAACGTCACCCTTGTAGAACTAATGAAAAAGCATCGAGGTGACATTAGAGCTCTATTTAGTGAAATTCGAGCAATTGCACACGAACTCGAGCCACTAATAGGCCGAGCCCTCTCCATGCATGAGTTTGTTCTTTCAGAACGGGCCAATCTAACCGCCTGGTCAGATCCAGAACACATCGCTAAAAACTTTGAGAGAGTTAAGATGCACCTGGTGGAATTGGGCTTTTCTCCTGCGGCTAGTGAGATCGTAACCCTATTTCGTTCAAAAGAGGATATGAAAAAAATAATTCCAATCAGAGCAAGTCGATTAATTTTAATTAGCGGAATTCGAGAAGTTGTAGGGTGCTATGATGATTTAATTAAACAGTGTACTGGACCTTCAAAACACACTTGCTATAAAGATAAAGCATCTGATTTCTTGAAACTCCTTCACCCTTATAAGGAAATGGTGAAATTGGTTTTTAGGATATCAGGAAAGCCTTTAAATGATAATTCGGAAGATTTTAAATTATTGAAAAATTTGCGGGGAATTTCAGAAGAGCAAGCTAGGGAGTTAATGGAAATTCCTCCAGATTTTGATGTCGGTGAAATTATTCAAGGTGTTACCCAATTGTCAGATGTTCATGACTCTAATTTAAATGATAATCTTGAGGCAAAATTTACACTATTTCATCAAAGCATTATGAAAAAATTAAGTGAGATTGCTTTTAAAAACGGTTTTTCTGAAAAAATTTTACCTTTAAATTTATTAGAATTTTCTAGGAAATATCTAAAAATAGGAGAGTTTAACAATCAAATTTCTTCGATTCAGGTTTTTGGAGGTTCAATTCAGATAGAAATACCTGCCCGATTAAGGTGTCATAGTGCTGTTTTAGTTTTTAATTATGAAAAGAGCAAGAGATCAATGAATATAAATATTTTTATTTATGGTCATAATGAATTGAATCGGTGGAATCAATTAAGTAGACTTGCAGGCTTAGTAGGTGAAGGATTTAAATGTAAACTTAGTTCAGCTAAGCCAAAGGAGGATTCTTTAAGTCTAGCCTTTCTACGGGTCGATGAATCAGTTGCTTTTAGTGACGAGACTCGAAAAATGATAGGCCTTTTGTTGAAAGCTACAAGCACTCTTGCAGATAGATACGTTCCAGGAGAATACAGTGTTTTAGAGGATCTGCCAATTCAATTCCAAACAAGAGAGCTGTGTTTGGAGGAAGTTGGTAAGAACCCTTTGGCAATTAGATGGGTGGCGAGGGAGTTTTTGTATGATGTGACAGAGAGGTATCCGGAGGCTAGAAGGTATTTGCCAGATCCGGAGGAGTTTTTTTTGGATCCGCGTCTGGAATTGCCGAGGATTGAGCCGTTGCGGGGGAGGTTAGAGGATTATCCTCCGCCACCTCCGTATGTACCGCCGGAGGTGGGGGAGTGAGAGACTATTTTTCTACGTCGAAGACGAAGTAGGCGGGGAAGGCGAAGTTGTTGTTGGGTCTTGTGACGGCAGTGAGTGTTACGTATTTACCTACGTAGTTTTGGAGGTCAAAGAAGGTGCTGTAGAGGTAGGCTCTTGGCATGTCTCTGTCGCGGAGGACGAAGTTGCCGGGCTTGTTTTTTACGATGTCAGCATACGACTCAACAATCCCTGAGATCCGAATGGTTTTGAGTTTTTGGTCTTCGTAGAAATCGTCCATAGACTTTTTGTGGTGGCTAATGGACCAGCTTGAGTAGAGGGCCTCTTCGACTCTCTCCCAAATTTTCATTCTCTCTTTGGGGGATAGAGCCTCTTCGCCAGTCTCTGCTGTTGCGTGGATATCAGCTCTGGCAGATTTCTCTTTGCTCATTTTAGAAGTTTTGGCTTCCAGGTATGCAATTTTTTTCTGGAGGTAGGTCTCTTGAAGTCTAGCTAATTTAGATTTTGCTTTTTCTGAATATTCGGTAAAGTCGCTATAGTCTCTAGTGATTGTGGCAAATGCGTTTGATACGCGCTCAAAATCGATCTCTTCAAACGGTTTCATCATTTCAGATTGGCTGAGTAAATCGGCTGAATCCATAAGTTGGAGTACGGTGTTTTGCTTTTTGTCGCGAAGGGCTTTGAGCTCTGGGCCACCAATTTTTTCGATGAACTCTTTTGCTACAAAGAAGCGGACATTTTTTGGGGGTGCAATTTCTAGCCATTTATGATTTTTGTTGCTAATAGTTCCATTTACTTTGTCTCCGCTATTCATAACTGCCACTACAGGGGCTGTTAGCTCAGGGGAGAGCCTTACGTGGACTCGATTCCCTTCTACCACATTGTCTAAAACAAAGCTTCTGAAGATGTAGACTTTTAAATCAGCGGGCGCTTCTACAGCGTAGAAATCAGATTTTTCTCCGCGAACAACAATGAGGTCCCCTTTAGGAAGTTCTTTTACAATAGAGCTGTCGACATCTGGATGGAGGCGCATTCTCACATTTCCACCAACTACTTTTCCAGTGAACGCCTTATAGCCTGATTCAGCTTCTGTATTGGCTGTTACCGGGTCACTTGCTTTCACAAGATTTGGTTTAGTTGGAGCTGTTTGCGGAATGTGATTCTCTTTTGCAATCGAAACTCCACTTGTGTGTACTTTATCGTCAGCTGCTGCAAGGCTGATAGTTAGAAGAAATAAAGTGCAGCTTAAGCGTTTAGAAAACATAAAAAAACTCCTCTCCGTCCTACAGATATGAAAACGGTATTTTAGGAATTTATTATTTTCTTAGCAACTCTTATCTGTTATTTATGATTTCAAAACAGCTGCAATGTGTTCGCAGTTTGATTTTCCACACGTGCACCCAATAGGACGGCCTAGAAAGACTTGGTAGTGCTCTGCCGGATCAATCGGATTTGTTACATCATAGAGCTTTTTTTCGACCTGTTTTATGTCCCATTCGCGAAATTTTAGATCGCTGTCGTCGATTTCTGTCTCTTTTAGCGTGTTGTCGAAATCGGGAATTCTATTGGGATTGGGTTTTCCTTGAATTGCTCTTGAAAGTTGGCAATAGGGGCAGTTGCAATGGGGTTCATCTTTAGGAGCGTTAAATGCATCGAGATCGACATTTAAAGCTTTTGCGACATTTGCCACTTTAGTTAGGACTTCAGAGGGTAAATCAGGGCTCTCTTTTTGTCTCGGATCGTGTTGCATAATTGGGCCAATTGCATCTTGCATCATGTTCGGGGGGATCATTCCAATATTAATTCCCCCTTGAGGGCCTGGGGGGAACTGTGGCTTGGATTGTGATTCGATAAACTCTCTGTGAGCAATAAAAATCTCTTCCACCATTTGAGCAGTTAAATGAGGGATGGAAACAATCCCGTTATTTTTCAAAAAAACAATAAGTTTACCCGTCCCTTCTTCGAGTTGAAGGGAGATGACGTTTTCCCAGGCAGTTGATATATAAGGGGGGAGGCTAAATATTTTAGAGTTGATTTTCATAGCACCTTCAAAGGATGTTTCTACCTATCATTATAAAAAAGGGTAGTGCTTTAGTCAACAAAATTAGCACTCAATAAGTCTATCTGCTGAATATATTTCTTAATCGCCTAATTACAAATGAGTTAATAAAATCTATTAAATTTTTTTTAGAAAAAGGTTGTATCGGATATTTGACATGGTTCATAAGACAAAAAATAGATTCAAATAATAAATTGGAGTGTTCATGGCTAAAAGATCCCTTATTTTTGATGCAAGTGTTTTGCTTCACGATCCTGATTCGATCAATCATTATCCCAACGAAATGATTGTTTTACCAAGTGTTGTGATTGAAGAGCTAGACCAGAAAAAGCATCTAAATAATGAAATGGGCAAACACGCCAGATTTATCATGCGTTGGATAGAGGTGTTGTCGAAAACGGGGAGCATTAGCCAAGGGATTGTTCTAGAAAATGGCTCTCAGGTAAGAATTTTGCTCGACGAAGACCATAAAAAGAAAAAATCGGGTTCTAGCTCATTCACCCCTGATCGAAATAGACATAGACTTTTAGCAACCGCCTTTCAAATACAAGAGGAGGGTTCAAAAGTCCTTCTCCTTTCAAAAGACCCTGTGACTAAAATTCTTGCTGAGACAGCGGGGATTGAAACGCAAAACTACAGAACGGCGCGTGAAAATTATGAAACAATGCATAAAGGTCTAAAATATATAGACATGTCCAAGAGCAAAATCGATAAATTTTACCTGGATGGGAGTACTCCTATTCCAGAAGGGGAGCACTGCCCCAATGAGTATCTCATTATGAAAAGCGAAGAGGGCTCTTCAGCAATTGGTAGAGTTGACGCTAAGACCAAAACAGTCGTTCCTTTGACAAAGTCTTCCCAAGACATCTGGGGAATTAAACCTCGAAATGTCGAGCAAAAATGTGCCATGGACCTTCTTTTAAAAGATGATGTGAAATTGGTTGTCTTTACTGGGGGTGCTGGTACAGGAAAGACGCTGCTTGCTTTAGCAGCAGGTCTCAGAAAAGTGTTTGACGAGGGGGTCTACACAAGAATCATGATTGCAAGATCTATTATACCGGTAGGTAGGGATATAGGCTTCTTGCCTGGGAGTAAAGAGGAGAAGCTTCGCGCTTGGCTTGCACCATTTTTTGATAATTTAGAGTATATTTGTTCTGCCTCTGGTTCTGACAATGCAGGGGAGACTAAACAGTGGATTTTAGAGAGTGAAAAATTTCAAGTAGAGGCGATCACCTACATGAGAGGTCGCTCATTTACAAACACCTATGTTATTATTGATGAGGCTCAAAACTTAACGCCCCATGAAATGAAAACGATTATTTCCAGGGTTGGGGATAACACTAAAATCATCGTTCTGGGAGATCCCTCTCAAATTGATAACCCGTACCTCGACGCAGATTCCAATGGGCTTATCTATCTGATCGGCAGAATGAAAAAGCACGATGTCTTTGGTAGCATTTACTTCCAATCAACAGAGCGCTCTAAGCTTGCCGCCATCGCTGCTGCTGTCCTCTAAATAAGGTGTTGCCGGGTTTAAGCCCGGCCTTCATTAGATTCAGTGGAACAAGTATATTACGATCTGCCGAAGTAGTGTAGGACGAGTGCTGGGTTTACAAAGAGCTTTTTGTGCCCATGAAGACTCATCGAAGCATGGAGGGGGACGTGTTCGCAAATAGAGGGGTATTGACCGACGCCTGAGTTCATTCTGAAAATTAGCCCATTTTCCTCTTTTTCTCCTAAGGTGAAACCTTCACCGAGGTAATCTCTGCTGTAATAGGGCATTTCTTTATGAGGTGAAATGGGAAGTTCCACAACAGAGGTGCATTTTTTTAGCTCTGTAAAATACAATTGAATTTCTCGGTGGTTTGACCACTCTTCACTAAAAATCAGGTTTTTTTCAAACGATTCTAAATCTTTTGTAACCAAAGCAGAATATTTACACCCCTTTAAAGCATCTCTTTTGTAAATCCCCATTCCCCCAAATGCAGAAAACACGGGATACCAAGTCCCCTTTTTATCTAACTTTAATTTAAGCTTTCCTCGCATGTCCCACCATTGATTCCCAATCAGTTCTGCGCCAATAGGGAGGGAATAGTCACGCAAAGCGTAAGTGTCATAGAGATTTCCTTTGTCGTCGATCCCGTTTGCAAATACTGCATCCCATTTAATTTGAGAGTAAAATGTGTCTATAATTGCTTGAAAGGGGAAGGGGTGTTCGAAATCTAGATCGACCCAAATTACATATTGAAAGGAATCAAGTTCTGGGTTCATTGCTTGAGCAAGGACAATGTTTCTAGCTCTAGCAATTCTTTCAGGTCTATAGAATTCGTTTTGAATGGTCTTATTAAAGCACGTTTCCGAGAGAATCTCATCATCCACTATTTCAGAGGTGATGGTAATTTTCTTATTTTTTGTCTCCCAGTCCTTTAACAGTTCAGCCGTCCGATCACTAGAATTGTTTTCATAGATGAAGATCGCGTAATCATCAAAAAGGGCTCCTAAAGTTTCGAGATTTTTAATCGAATACGGGATAGCTTTCTCAACATCCTTACAGACGCCACAAATAATCACTTTTCCTGAGACATGAGTCTGTTTCTGTTTTGAAAAGTTCCCTTTATTTTTTCGAAAAGAGGGGACATTTTTTTCTTTAGCAAGCAAGGGGACGAAGACTGCAATTAAGAAACATCCGATAAACAAAATAAAAATTTTAAACAATCTCATGGGTTCACCTCATTTTCGTTTTCCATAGCATTTCAAATTTTAGGAATCAAAGCAAGAGAGATGATTTCTTAAATCGGGAGCGATTAGGGATTGATGGTAATTGTTTCTGGGATGCTTTCGTTTCCAGAGGCGTCAAATGAGGTGATGGAGTAGGTGTAGGAGAGATTCTTTTTTCTATTGTGATCGAGGTAGGTGGTAGTCTGAGCATCTAGAGTTGCGATTTTTTCTCCATCGCGGAATATGAAATAGCCGATAGTTTGATTTGAAAGGCTTGGGCCCCAAGTGAGTTCATTATAAAGTTCGTATTCGAAAGCGAAGGTGTTTTTCATTTGAGCTCCTTGGAGATTTAAAAGGGGAGGAGCTTTTAACTCAAATTGTATGAAGGTAGGATTCTCGCGGGGAAGATAAGAGATCGAGTAGTTTGGTGTAGGTCCAACAAATGAAATAGAATCGAAAGTATTTGTAATGCCACTGGAAGTAAGTAAAATATAGGTTCCTGGAAGTGCCGTTCGATCCAAATCGATTTCTAAGGTCCCTGCAAGCGCTACAGCTCCTGTAACAGAGATTAGAGATGTCCCAGCACTATTAATTTCCGCATGGACTATACTTTCTAGAGTGTTCGTATCGGGGTTTGCTGAATTTAGGATTAAACTGCCAAGGGTGAGGGTCTGGTTTGCGTCAGGAGAAATAATGCCCGAATTTACTTTCACACTGCCTGTCAAAGTTCCTCTGCCACTTAATTTCCCCCTTTGAGCGCTATAGCTTATATCTCTAGAGACAGAGACGGATGTGTCATTAATTATTCCATTGAGTTTGAAATTTGCATTATTGATATGCAGAGTTCCCGAATAAGTAGTGGCCCCATTGTAGATAATAGTACCGTTTCCTGTCACTTCAACAGTTGTTCCTTCTAGGATAAACTCGGTGTCATCAACGAAAGAGACCCCTTCCCCAAGTATTAAAAGATCGTCCTCATTTTCTGCAAGGAGGGTAAGTGTTGAGGTTGAACGTAGAAAAATACTATTTCCCAGAGCAAAGCCACGAGAGCCATCAGCCGCTCCTGGAGCCCCAACACCAGGGTTCCCAGCTGTTGTTGACGTGTTTGTTGTGTCAAAATTCGTCGGCACTCCCGGAAGAGCTTGAATGGTGAAGTTCAAGCCCGAGTCGACAAAAATTGCCCCTCCGAGGCCACTTCCCCCTCCGCCCCCTCCACCACCGATGCCGCTTTCACCAGAATTAGCGCCAGATCCTCCAGATCCGCCGCCAAGATAGCCTTTGTCATGCCCGCCCTCAGTAGAGGTTACGCTCGAAGGGCCTCCACCACCGCCTCCACCGCCCCCAAGGGAATTTCCTCCAGATGAAGGTGTCGTCCCAGATTGGTCAACGCCGCCCCCACCGCCGCCCCCACCAACTCCACCTTTCCCTCCAGCAACAGAGTAGCCTCTATCATACGCGCCAGTTCCTGCACCGCCACCTCCGCCTCCACCATACCCACCATCTCCCCCTTTTCCATCAGTATCACTTGAGGAAGGGGCAGTAAAGACAACTCCAGCACCGCCGCCCCCTCCTCCATCTCCTCCATTTCCCCCTGACTGGCTAATCTCTCCTCCTGGAGCTATTGTCCCGTAAGCTTTAGTTCCGTTTGAACCAGAACTTCCTCCGCCACCCCCACCTGGATATGTAATTATTGGTGTAGGGCTTCCTCCGCCCCCTCCACCAGCGTAGGATCCACCTAAATTCCCCCCTCCGCCAGAGCCACCAATAGCCGATAGGTTATAGCCGCTGCCTGGAGTCCCTGAAGCAACATCGGATCCTCCGTTTCCTAGGTTTGTAGGCGTCTCCGTATTAGCTTTTGACCCTATTCCTCCGCCACCGCCGCCCCCACCTCCAGAAATAGATTCCGTAGAAAGGGTAACATTTCCCCCATCCCCACCAAAACCACCGCCACCGGCTCCCCCTGTAACTCCACTTGTGGTGACAGAGCCTCCATTTCCGCTAAAGCCACCGCCCCCTCCGCCACCCTCATTCCCTGTGATAGAGTCAGCTGAATAATTTCCTCCAGCTCCTCCAATAGCAGAACAGGAATTTATCAAGACATTCATTAATCTAATAGAAGGGGATGAGCCGTTTAAAAATAATTGAGGTGCGTAAATGGCTCCCCCAGCTCCCATCCCACCACCCCCGCCTGAAATGCCATCTCCTCCAGTTCCCCCTTGAGCGCACATGTTTTGAAAGACAATATTTTGAATCGTCACTATGCCCTTTGGGATGAAAAAACCTCTGTAAGCGCCATCATTCCCATCGATTACAACTCTGTAGCTCGGGTCTGAATTTCCGATTGTAATATTTGCTAGGTTTGATGAGTTATTAATTATAGGGAGAATTCCATTAAGTTGGATTGTCATAGGAAATGCAAAGGCAATCTGATAATAATCATCAAGCGATGCATTTAGATTTGCATTCATCGTATTCAAACAGTATCTCAGATCTCCTCTATCTGGTGTATCTCCTACATCTCCAATCCCGCCCGGATTGTTATCAGAGCTTAGAGTTACAGTAAGGGTGGTTATGGCAAATAAAGAATAGGCGGGGAGGAAAAAAAGCAAAAATTTAAACATGAAACACCTAGTTATGGGTAAATTTTGGAAGGAGAGAAAACTTAGTTTTTGGAACTTTATAATCAGCTCTCATAGCAAATGCGACTGTTGCGTATCGAGTTTTGTTGCTTTGCACAACAATGTGAGGCGTTGGGAAGAGAGAAAATTCGGTGAGATGGCTTCCAGGAATTAGTACCATTGCAGGTTCACCAAATTGGTTAAGACTCTTTCTAGAAGGGGAAGAAAAATCTGCGATTGTAAATGAGGATTTATAAGGGGAAAGAAGGAGGGATTGATTGTCTGTGCTATGGAGAAAGAGGGTCAATGCACTCCCATCATAGTGGGGTCTTGTTGGAATGTATGAGGGTAGGTATTTGATTACTTTAAAAAGAAGAGGGGGGAGATTTTCAGAGTGTAACATAAAAAGGGTTTCTAAATTTAAATCGAAAGCTGCCTCAATAAACAAATGACCGTAAGTTTTTTGAATTCTAAAACAAGATTCTAAAAATGAGGAGATTTCAGGCACTTCATTAAATTCTGGAAAGTGAGACGATACAAATTGGTGAAAATGGGCCGAATAGTAAAAGGATATCTGATCTCTTCCTTTTCGGTTTGATTCATCATAAAAACCGAAAAAATCGGTTCCGTAATAGTTTCGATCGCTGGAGCGGATAAATTGTTCTTTTGCGATCATCAATTTTTGTGCCCACCCTCTATTTGTCTGAAGAAATTGTATCAATTCCTCAAAACTTTCATACAGGGAGTCAAAGGTTGAGGTTGTATAGTCTTTGTCGCAAATTTCTGAATAGCCACGAGCTTTGAAATCATTTGCAAGGTCGCTTCCATAAAGTGATCCTAAAGCTAATAGAAGAGGAATATAATACATTCCACCAAGATACAATCTAATATTTTAATTTGTCAAATTTTAGTCTAACCCCGGCTCCCTACTTATTCGCCATAAAGGGCTGCTCCAAGAGCTAGTCTAGTTGGCTAGCAAAGGGATCATCGCAGCAAGAATTGACCTTTTTCTATGAAATTCTGAGGGTCAAATTCTGAGGGTCAGACGTGAAATCGTGAAAAAATCTTAACAAATAGACTTAGGGATCATACTTGAAATTTTGAAATATTAAGATTTTTTCAGAATTTCACGTCTGACCCTCAAGCTCACGTCTGACCCTCAAGCTCACACTGCCGTTGCCCAAAGGGCAGGGCAGTCCACAGCCGATTATCAAAGCGAGAAATCGGCGATATTTTTTCTTTTTGTATTTGTGAAATTGAAAGTAAATTAGATAAACCCGCAACTCAGGTTAATAATTTTTTCCGAGGAACGAGGCGGCATGTTTAGGGATAAAAGGGGCAAGGGGGATGAGAGATTTAGTCTTTTCTTCAAGGCGGATGAGGAGGGTTTCGGGGAATTCTTTTTGGGTGCTGGAGAGAAGGTCGTGGAGATGCCAGTGTAAGAAGCGGTCGTAGGCAGTCTCTCGCTCTTTTTTTAAGTTGTTATACCAAAAATATTTATACATGATTGTGATTCTTGTATGGAGAACCGATTTCCACTCAGTGATCGAAGAGTTGTTTTTAAGATAGATCGCAAGCACTTTCTCGATAAAAGCGGTATGACTTAAAGGGGTTGACGATTCACTTTTCCAAACTCTAGAGATC
The DNA here is from genome assembly GCA_937996705.1 of uncultured Chlamydiae bacterium. Taxonomy (GTDB): domain Bacteria; phylum Chlamydiota; class Chlamydiia; order Chlamydiales; family 2-12-FULL-49-11; genus VGMD01. Next base: position 43,743 of record CALKUQ010000041.1, on the reverse strand, counting down.
AGTTTAAGGAGAGGGGTAGTCTCATCAAAGTGAAGGAAGTTGCAAATCATGTCGTTTTGGAGGGCCCAAAAATTTGCCTTTCGATCAAGATGGGATGTGTCGATTGTCTGAAGTTTTCTAAAATAGCCAAGAGAGACGGTGAGAATTTTTTGAAACGATTCTTTAGGGTGATCGATGTAGATGTTAGCAAGTTCGTAAGACAAGGTCTCTTTTACAAAGGGGGGCATTTTTTCTTGAGGTGCATAGACTTCGGAGAGAATTTTCCAAATTACAATTTCAACTTCATCAAAGTGCTCGGGGTCTAATTTGGGGAGATTTTTTGCCTCACTAAAACATTTCATTAAAGTATTGAGGACGCTCTCTAAGGGATTCTCAACTTTGCGCTCTTTGAGATTGGAAATTTCTGCATTAATAAAGGTGAAAACTTCTGGTCGGAGAACGGGGCAATTGGGAGAAAATGGTCCTTGAGATAGATTGTAGACGTACTCGACTGCGGTTTCAAGGTTGTGTTTGGTTTCTGAAGGGGATAATTGAGAGGCAAGTTTGTATAAGAAAAATATTTTTTGAGCTGCATGAATACAATCTTTTTCTTCCTTAAGATTCCCTGAAGCTTTTTGTTCCATCAGTTGGTTTTTGACGAAATTAGAAAGTTGGGTAATTTGGTCGGAGGGGATTTTCTTATGGAGTTTTAGATTGGGATAGAGGTTTTCTGCTAAAACAAAAGAGACGGCTGCAATCAAATCGTCGCTATTTTTTAGTCTTTGCAAGAGTTTTAAAGTTTCAATCTTTTTGATTGTAGAATTGCTCACTTGATCTGGTGTGGAATCGCGATGTTTTGCTATCTCTTCTAACTGAAATCTTACGATGAATTTATCGATTTGGTCGTAGCGGTCAAAAGGGGAGGGGGTCGAAGGTTTTGGGATGATGTGTCTTTGAATTGCCCAAATTGTCTTTGTAAGAGATTCTAAATTCGCCCTTTCTCCATCAATTGTTGCAACACACTCAGAAATTTTTACGGCTAAATTGTGAGCAGTGGTGTAAGGGTGAAGATCAGAGGAATTAGGGTTTTGCAAAAGATTTTTTAAATTTTGCTGGATTAGGTAGGAGATATTTAATTTTCCGTCTGCCGAAAGAGATTCTTTTTGCTTTTGAATGAATTGGACGTAGTAAAGAACTTTATCCCACGTTTTTTTAAGAGCGTTACCCCCTAAGCGGTATTTAGGAAATTTTTTATTAAAATCGGGGAGGATAGATTTTAACAAATCAGTCTGAATATTTCTCGACCATTTCTTTAACGAGGAGCTTCTAGAAATTTCTTGTTTGATTTTTTTTGCTAAAAATAGGGAGAGATCTGAGAAGGGGTCGTGAAATTCTTCTGTTTCATCTATAGGGAATAAAAAGGCGTGAGCTTTTAACTCTTCTTCTCTATTGGAAGAGTTCTTTCCCATTGGTTCATCGGCAGTAAAATCATTATTATCATGTTTTTTTAGCATATATTCCTCGTTCTATATCATTGGTGCCATTTTTGTCTAACATTTATTAAAATTTTTTTTAATTGCGTCGAGAATGAATTTTAAGAGGGCGCTCCTTTTTTTCTTTTGTTGGATCTGGATCTCGTGGTATACTTTGAAAAAAAGGGAGTTTTTATGAATCACGGTATGATTGCAGGTCATCTCGGATCAGATCCAGAGACAAGATTTACTTCAAATGGTCAAAAAGTAACGACATTTCGAGTAGGGTGTAGAAGTAGAAAAGACGAGACAATTTGGTGGAGAATTACAGTTTGGGGTGACCAATACGATAAAATCATGCCTTATTTTAAAAAGGGAAGTTCTATTATTGTTCAGGGCGAAGTAGCCAAGCCAGAAATTTACACAGACAAAGAGGGAAAGCCACAAGTCTCTATGGGAATTACAGCCCACCATTTAGCTTTCAGTCCGTTTGGTAAAAAAGAGGGCGATAAACCAGAGGGGGGAAGAGATTTCTCAAAACCAATGCAAGACGAGCCAGCGCTATCTGATGAAGAAATTCCATTTTAAAGTTCAAGGAGATGAAGCCGGAACTTCTCTGTTACAATTTTTAAAAGAGAAGTCTGGTTTTTCAGGCAAAGAGGTCAAACGTTCGATTGACGCTAAATCCTGTTTTGTAAACGGTCTTGTGGAGAGATTTTCTACCTATCGATTGCAAAAAGGGGATGTGGTTTTATTCAATAAGGAAGAAAAACCAGAGCAGTTGATCTCTTTGTATCAAGACGATTTTATGACAGCCTGTTATAAACCTCCATTTTTTGTAGTCTCGAATAAAAAGTTTTTTCTCCACAGATTGGATAAAGAGACCTCAGGGGTATTGCTTAATTCAAAAGAAGAGGCATTTTCTGATTTGTTTAGAAATCGGGAAATTCAAAAAACCTATTACGCAATCTGTGAAGGCTCTCCTAAATTAAATTCTGGGGTGATTACTAAACCGATAGAGAAACATGGAGAGAAAAAAAGTGCGGAAACTGAATGGAAGTGTATTGCGAGAAAAAATGGGCTCTGCTTGATTAAATGTTTTCCTAAAACAGGGAGAACCCATCAAATTCGGATCCATTTAGCAAGTATCGGACTCCCTATATTGGGGGATCATGTCTATGGAAAGAGGGATAGATCAGATGCAAAGAGGATTTTCTTGCACGCCTATAGAGTCGAGTTTATTCATCCAATGACGTCCAAGGATGTGAAGATCACCGCATCAGTCCCTAAGGACTTTCTAGAGATCTTTAATGCGCATTTGTATACTTAGGCTCTCCGCTCTGGGCGACATTGTGATGTGTCTGCCCTTGATTCGGACGTTGCAAAAAAGTTTTCCCCATGCCGAAATTAGTTGGATTATAGGAGAGACTTTTTATCCTCTTTTTGAAAAAGTGGAGGGGGTTCACTTCATTCCTTTAGCTAAGATCCGATCGTGGAAAGATTACATTCGAGCGCACAAAAAACTGGCCCCTTATCAATTTGATGTTCTTCTTGCAACCCAAGCAAGTTTTTCTGCCCATCTAGTCTATACCTTAATCGATGCTAAACGGAAAATTGGGTATGACCGTTTAAGAAGTAAAGATTTGCACCCCCTTTTTATTGATGAACGAATTGAATCGCATAAAGAGCATACAGTTGAGGGCTTTTTAAGATTTGCAAAAACAATCGGAGCGGAACGGATCTCTTATGATGGGAGCATCCCTTTGCCAGAAACGAAAAGGGGTTATGATTTTCCCTATTTTGTGATTAATCCTTGCAGCAGTAAAAAAGAGAAAGATTGGGATTACTCTAATTACATCTCTATTATTGCTTGGGTAAAAGAGAATTACCAGATAACCCCTATTTTAGTAGGCTCTCCAGCAGATTTTGCAGTTTGCGACTATTTAGAAAAGGAGGGGGGCGCCCTCAATTTGTGTGGAAAGACCTCTTTGATAGAGTTAGCAGCCCTCATAAAAGATGCTAGGTTTTTGCTTTCGCCCGATACCGGACCTGCCCACATCGCAAGCGCTCTTGGGACCCCGGTCGTAGGGCTTTTTGCTCCGACATCATCAAAAATGACGGGGCCCTATTTTTCCAGGGAGTTTCTCGTTGATAAACATGCGGAAGTTCTGTCCAAGTATGCAACCCCAAAAGAATTGAAGTTGGACTGGAACATCCGCATCTACCACAAAGGGGCGATGAAGTTGATCTCTATTGAAGATGTACAGCGCGCAATACACGATGTGTTAACGCGCTCATCCTTGCTCCAACACCTTGAATCGTAAGAGCAATCATCCTAAACCAGGAGAGATTGTTCCATCGAATTTTGCTATTATCTAAACGTTGGAAGTGGGGAAGGTCGATTTGATCTTGACGGGGCTTTCTTTTAAACCAAGGGAGGTTAAACAAGTTAATAGCAGTCTTATGTGTTTTGAAAATTGCGCATGTAAGCGCCCCTTCCTGGAGGTTTCGGTATTTTAGGAGTTTAACTAAAAGTCCCTGAGGCTCTGCTGGAAATGTGTTGTTCTGTTTTATTTGAACATAGGTCCCTCTTGAGTCTACAAGACTTGTTATGATAGCAGTTCTAGTCTGGCTAAGATCTTCCTGAGTTCTAGCAGTTGTATCACTTCCGTTTAAAATCTGAAGGTAGTCAGAAAGGCTTGTCTGAAGAGTTATTATCTCCGCTCTAAGTGCAGTTCTAACTTCAGGTGTGATGGCAGAATAAAGATTATCGTCTCCTCGCTGAAGAAAAATTTCACCCAAAGTGTCGTCGTGTTCCCCTTGAAGAGAATCAAGGACTTTAATCGAGGCATCAAGAGCTTCAATTAGGGCTTTTCGATCTCTTGTTAGAAGGGCGGAATAGAGGCTCTCTAAAGCGTCTGAAGCTTCTACTAGAGAAGGATGGGCGCTTTGGCTTAACTCTCTAAAAGCCCTTGCTCCTGCTTGCGTCATAGCAGCAGTTGCAGCTGCTATAAAGGGTTCACTTGTGATATTCTGAATCGCTCGATCAGTTGCTATGTCGATAGCTCGATTAGTTGCAGCCTCAATCCTCCCTTCAACAGGCGCGCTTGTGAGAGCTTCACCAAAGCGAGCAGCCGCAGCGTCTACAACACCTTCAGTGGTTGCTCTGAGTTGAGCTGCCAAATCAGGATTTCCAAGTTCTGCTGTAAGTCTAGTTCTAGCGCTAGCTGTAGCAGTTTCGATTGTAGCGGCTAATTGAGCTTGCAAAGCAGCATCTGCTAGAGTGGCTGTTGCTACATGAGCAGTAGTTGCTGTTAATGATTCTTGAATAGCAGGGCTTGTAAGTGCAGCAGCGGCTCTTGCTTCAGCTGTAGTGATGGCTCTAGTGATAGCTAAAGCAACATTATTTCTGATGGTTTGTGCTCTTAATGTCCCCCGTATTGCTCTAGTAGCAATTGATTGAATTGAATGAGCTAGTTGAGTGCGACGAGCGGGAGCTGCGAAGGCAGTTGTTGCTTCGTTGGCAGCGTTGGTGATTGTATGTCTGAGAAAGCCTCTTAGGTCTCTTCGTAATTGACCGCTTCTTAAAGTTCTAGTAAGAGTTCTTGTTGCAATAGATCCACCAGCATTTCCAAGTGCTTGGCGATTTTCAGCAGTGGCAAGGTTAGAAATAGCTGATTCTACCGCGGTAGTTACCCCGCTTCGAATAGCTCCAGCAACGAAAGGTTGGGTAGCAGCTCCAGGAGCCAAAACGGGACCAGAGGGGACAACGCTTGAAAAAAATGAATACAAAGCTGACGCCATAAAAACACATCCTATAATTATTTAATAATTTTATCAGATTTATTATACGAAAATTTGGAAAAAACAGCATCAATAATATCAATCTAGATTGAATTAAAAAATATATTATGTGTAATTAGGTTTTTAATTATTAAACTTAGAGGCAAGACAGTCTTTTACTTAGGCTATAAGGGCTCGTATCTTATTCCATAACTCTTTGATAGCCAATATAGCTCGGGAGGATATAGAGAAATTTCTAACTTCCCTCCCATTTAATAATTGATAGGGGGGGAGGTCGACATTGTCATGGGGGGAGTGGAAGGGGGATGTAACCCTTCCAATCAAAGATTCAATAAAATTATTTACAGACTCGCGGACTCCGGTTGCGATGACCCCTTCCCGATCGGCAATGTATTTTAAAAGTTTGGTCAAAAATCCTACGGGGGCTTCTGGTAGGGTAAGATTTGCTGCATACTCATCGTACTCGGTATAATTAGGGTTCCCCGCAAGCACTCTGATTACCCCCTCTCTAAGGGTAGTAAGTTCTTCGATAGTTTTAGGGCTCTTTTCTTCCCCAGTGAGAACCCTTTGATAGGTTACAAGCGCTCCTGTTACGGCAGTGACTTCTTCTATAAGCTCTGCTCTTTGAGGATTTTGAATCGGAGCAAAGATACCTGCTTCGGAACGTACTAAGAAAATTCTATCGAAATTTGGTGGGGATAGTTTTGAGATGATCTTGAGAGAGTGGATCGATTCATCAAGGGCTTGTAGGATGCCCCGTTTATCAGAGGCCTCAGTTAATGCATTATGAAGAGTTATGAGAATTTGTGTGAGTTTAAGTAATTTTGGATGAGCTTTTAGTCTATAACTGGCTAGAGTGCCGCTAGTGATGCTACTTACAGCGATTTTTGTAATAGTTCTCAGGTTTGTTTCTGTTGTTGGATGTGTGGTGAAATAGGTGAGGGCCCGGCTCATTTGTGCTCCCATTCCAAACAATGCATCTTGGGGGCTTTGAGCTGGGGTATCAATTTGAGTATTAGGTCGGTGGTCTCTATAATCATAACCGAATGCCAGCCCTTCCATACAACCTCAAAAAATAGTTATTAAGAAAAAAGAGTACGCGATCTTTAAAAAGATCTCAATAAGATTTTGAATTAATTTTTTTTCTGTCTGGACGAAATCTTTGGACATCGGTTAGTCTGAGGGCTATGATGAAAAAAATAGTGGCACTCTCTATTTTCTTTGGAACAACCGGAATCCTTTTTGGGTATGAGGGGACGACGGAGGCAAAGAAAACTTTCGCTTTTGAGATCGGATATGTGGGGCTTTGGAGATCTCCTTTGAAGCATCTCGATTTTTTATTTGTGGGAGATGGAATTTTAATCGATAACCCTGTTATTACGCGGATTCCTTACGACTATACCTCAGGGGGAAGGGCTCAATTAGAGTTTATGGGCGGGCAAAAAAATTCGTTAGAGCTGATTTATTCCGGGCTATTTCATTGGCGCAGTTCTGAGTCGCGCACTTCTGCTACCTCGAATTTTTCGGTCCCAACAACTCCCTATACGAATGTCGATTGGACCGATTTTGACTACTTTCACTACAGCTATCATTCGGAGTTAAATTCAGGGGAGCTCTCCTATTGGAGGCATGTGACCCCTCGCTATGTCGACTACTTTTCTTTTTCTTGGCTGTTAGGTCTCAGATACATAGATTTACGCGACACCTTAAAAATGAGTAACGGCAGTGGGACAAGTGGTGATAATGCCCACGTACATGCAATTAATCAAATGGGTGGAGCCCAAGTCGGACTCGAATTTCAAGCAAATGCGACAAGTAGACTCACCTGGGCAGTTCAAGTAAAGGGGGGCGCTTACGCCAACTTTGCTCAAAAGAAAACAGTCTTCTATGATCTAGACGGCTCTGAGCTTCTAGTTAGTTCACACCCGAGTAAAGTAGAGAAATCCTATACTCTAGAATTGATCCCCTACATTCTCTACAGGCTCAATCCTATCTATTTCAAAATTGCGTATGATCGGTCGATCCTCTTCAATCCTGTGTTAGCGCCAACGCAGCCCAAATTCCCCAAATCAGTCCACAACATCTACACGCACAGTTACGTCAACTTTCAAGCCCTCTACGCCTCTATTGGCTTTTATTGGTAACACACATTCAAAGAACTTAGCATTATCTCAAAAAGAGAATTCTGATGAACTAAATAATTTATTCTTATAGACTAGCCGGCATATTTTAAAAAATGAGGTTTAAATTATGCTTTCTCTACAGCTTGGAAAAATTCATGAAAATCATTGTGCCTATATAGCCAGAGGGGCACTTGTTACCGAATCTCAATCAAGACTGATTCATATAATAGATGCATTAGAGAGTGGCATTCGTACAAAAGAGGAAATTAATCATTTAATTAGGCTACTACCTAAAGAAGATAGAGATTACATTTGTCTTGGAGTTAGGGTGTGCGAGTATAGAAAAAATATCGTTGATGATGAAACGATAATGGCCAAAATTTTTGATAATCCTATGTGTTTATTAAAAATTTACCACAGAGGGAAAAATTTTATCCTATCGAGGATTCAAGCTCCATTTTATGATTTAGCAATCCGTCAAATGAAATGGGAGGTTACTCATCTTAAATTGTATAAAGATAGAATGGTGTTTGAGGATGTCTATTTTCCCCTTCTAGTAAGTCTTCGGTTAATTAAGGAGACAGAGGAAGAAGTTCAGATAGAACTAGTAACTCTGATCCAAAAGTTCTTTGGAAATCATGAGTTTTACACTGAATACGAACTAAGGGTTTGCGAACCAAAAATTGAATTTCAAAAAATAATTTCCACGCTGTACTCTGATAGCGATGAAGCGCGTTGGCAATTAGTTCAGTCATTTCTTCACTTAGGTCATTACAGTTTTGTAGTGAATCACATTCGCGAATTTGATATTAGAGATGAAGGTCAGAAATTGATCCTTATAAAAATTTTGATAGATCGTGGCGAGGATTTTTACGTCGCCCAATTTTTTAAAGATTTTGCAATTTCTACAGAATCAAATAGAATTGAAGCATTTAAATATCTGTGTACTAAAACAGATCTTATGGAGGAAATAATAGAGTACTTCTCCGAATTTGATATTACAGAGGCGAATCGAGGCCAAGTTATGGATTTTTTAATAGATAAAGGTTATGGAGACGACATTGCTATAAATTTTGAACATTTCGGCGTAACTAAGGAAAGACAAAGAATCTGGTTTTTAAACATACTTCTGAAAAAACAAAAATTTTCAGAAGTGATTAAAGTATTTGAGTATTTTCAAATACGTAGCGGTGACAAAAGAGCGAGAATTTTAGAAAATTTAATTATGTTTGCTGAAAGAAAACGAGGGTTAGAAGGGGATTTGTCTCTCTGGCAATTAATTATAGAAAATTTTGAAAATTTTCAAATTGAAAATCAAGAAAGTAAAAAATCAATTTTAATAAAAATTCTAAGTGAAAAAATTTGCCTAAATGAATTAGCAGAAAATTTTAATCTGTTTAGTATCGAAGATGAAAAATTTCGGTTATTTGCTTTTTCTTTCCTAATTGAAAGTGGTGACTCAATTAATATTGAAATGCTTGCAAGTAACATCGATGCATTTGCGATTGAAGATGTCGAGCAAAGGATTGGAATTGTTCGGACATTTATAGACAGGAGAGAGTTTAAAGTAACTGAAGCAATTATTATACATTTGGGAAGTTATCTAATTGAGCCTGAAGAGTTGCTTATTGAAGTCGTTGAGTACATTATTCACAACGCAACGCCAGAACTCTTGCGATTACTTGCACAAAACTTTTGTTATTACTCAATAAAAGAGAGTTCATACTTAGCTGGTAAATTTGATTTTTTCTTTCGAAATGGAGTATTTAAAACAGTATCGGAACTGGAGGAGGGTTTTAAAAATTTTAAAATCAGAGAACCTAGCAAGCAAATTGATTATACGGGTCAATTTTTTACAAAAAAACCCTCTGCTTGAAAAAAAGGGCTGGAGACGTACCCGGGCCAAAAATTAGCCTCTTAAGGCTGCTACCTTCCGGTCCTGACCTGGTTCGTGGCAATTTTTATCCCGGGGGTCCCCAGCGAGAAGAGTTGAGTTTACTCTATTTTGAGGTATTCGCGCAAGTATTTGGCGGTGTAAGAATTATTTGTTTTAAGGAAGGTTTCAAAAGGGGCTGCTGCTGTGATTTTCCCCCCAAATTGCCCTGCATCGGGGCCAAGATCGACGATGTAGTCTGCATTCGCTATAATGTCTAGGTTGTGTTCGATGATAATAACTGTAGCACCTTTTGCGACAAGGGAGTGGAAGATGGGGATGATTTTGGCGATATCATCAAAGTGGAGGCCGGAGGTGGGTTCATCAAAAATATAAATCGGGTGATCTTTTGTCGATTTTGCCAGTTCAAAAGAGAGTCGAAGTCTTGCAAATTCTCCTGTGGAAAGTGTTTGAGTCTCTTGTCCTAACGTGAGGTAGCTGAGACCTACAAGCTCCAGTCTGTTTAAAATTCGATGAATTTTCGGAATTTCGGGGAGAGCCTCTTTTGCTCCAGCCACTGTGAGTTTAAGGAGTTTTCCAAAGTTCAGTCCTTTATAGCTAATACTTAAACTCATAGGATTTAGTCGCGCCCCATGACAGCTATCGCATTCGATTTTTGCGGGGGCTAAAAATTCAAGCTCGATAATTTGGTGACCAAGACCTCGGCATTTTTTGCACATACCACTAGGGTGGTTATAGCTAAAATGCTTGGGTTGCAGTCCTTTTGTCCTTGCTTCAGGGAGGGAGGCAAAAAATGTTCTCAGCGTTGTTAGGAGATCTGTATAGGTGAGGAGGTCTGATCTACTTGTAACTTTTTGCATCCCTTGATCAATAGTAATAAGCCGGTCAAAATCCTTCATTCCATTAAAGGTGGTCCCCTCAAAAACAAAACTCTCTTGGGGTGTCCTTTTTTGAAGGTTTTGATGAATTCCAGGGATGACAATGTCGTGCATCAGTGTCGATTTACCCGATCCTGAAACGCCGGTTACACAAGTGAGTACTTGCTTGGGAAAGTTAATCGAAACATTTATAAGGTTGTGTTTGGTAGCTCCACTTACTTCAAACCATTTTGAAGGCTCTCGCCGTTTTTTGGGGAGGGGAACGCTCTTTTTCCCTGATAAATAGAGCCCTGTGAGGGAGTCTGGGTTTTTCATCAGCTCTTTTGGGCTCCCCCTTGCAATAATTTCCCCTCCAAGATTTCCACTCCCAGGGCCAAAGTCGTAGATATAATCGGCCTGTCGAATTGTAAGAGGATCATGCTCCACTAAAATCAGGGTGTTTTTCAGTTTTTGAAGCTCTTTAAGAGCTTTATTTAAGAGGTGATTATTGTGGGGGTGGAGACCCACAGTGGGTTCGTCAAGGACATAAAGGACCCCTGTCAAACCAAGTCCTAGTTGCTTTGCAAGTCTTGTCCTTTGCACCTCACCACCAGAAAGTGTATCAGAGCCCCTTCCTAGCGAGAGGTAGTGGAGTCCCATGTTGCATAACAGTTCTAGTCTTGATCTGGTAACATTCAAAGCCTCTTTCAGGACATGTTCCCCCTCGATCGTTTGGATAAAGGAGAGGGCATCGCCGAGTGGCATTTCACAAAGATCTGGAAGGGAAGTGCCTTGAATTTTTACATTTCTCGCAAGAGGATTAAGTCTGGATCCATTGCAACTGGTGCAAAAAGTCTTCTGGAGAAAGGGGGCCACCTCTTCTCGAATTTGCGACCTGCCCATTTTTGCAAGCTGGACAAATAGTTTGTTCAATCCGATCCATCTTAAGGATTGGTGAGTTGCAGTCGCCCCTTCAAAAAAGAGGGTTTTCTCGTGATCAGATAACTCTTTTATGGGGGTATCGATGGAAATTTTCAGTTCTTTAAAATAGGAGTCAAAGAGATTGAAGGCCTCTTCTGTCCCAAACTCTTTCAAAAGGCGAAATAAGATGTCGGTGATTGTCTGCTTCATTAAGCTCTTGTCATCGGAGAGGGAGCCGCCCCATTTAAAACCAAGTCCACTACATTCATTACACATCCCCTCTGCAGAATTGAACGAAAAGGTGTGGTGGGTAATTGAGGGGTAAGATTTGCCTGTTCGCTCTACCGCAAATGCTAGATTGAAAAAAAGATCTTTCTCTTCAAGGGCAATTGTGACAAGGTTTTTTGAGAGGTTTGCAGCTGCAGTGATAGCATCAAGAAGCCTTTTTTCAATCCCCTTTTTTAAGACAATTCTATCAATGACTAGTTCGAGTCTATTTTTAAGCTGTTTGTCGTAGACGATGCTCTCTTCTAATTCAAAGTAGGCTCCGTTGAGGCGGATTCTGACATAGCCACTTTTTTGCCAAGAGCTTTGCACTTTAGAAAACTCTTCATTTTTAGAAAAGGAAATCTGCGCAAGAACTTGAAATTTTGTCCCTTCTGGATAGGTTAAAAGTGTTTTTAAAATTCGCTCGGGTGTAATTTGTTTAATCTCTTCACCACTCTCAGGGCAATAGGGGATTCCCATCCTTGCATAAATAATTCGGAGGTAGTCATAAATTTCTGTGATGGTTCCGAGGGTGCTCCTTGGATTGACATTTTGTGCATGGTGCTCGATCGCAATAGCAGGGGAGAGTCCTTCAATTTCTTCGACTTGCGCTTTAGGCATTTTGGTAACAAATCGCTTTGCGTAGGTCGATAAACTTTCAATATAGCGTCTTTGCCCCTCTGCGTAGATAGTCTCAAAGGCGAGGGTTGTTTTTCCGGAGCCAGATGGCCCTGTAAAGACAGACATCGAGTTGTGAGGAATTGTGAGTGAGACCTGTTTCAGATTGTTTTGATGAGCCCCTTTTATTGTGATCTCAGTCAGTGGTTTATTAGACTTGCTGTTAGAGATTTGAAGGAATTTTTTCTCCAGGTGTCTTTTTAAAAAAACTCCGGTTGCACTTTTTAGTTTACAAATTTTTTCAGGAGTCCCTTCGGCAACAAGATAGCCACCCCCTTCTCCCCCTTCAGGGCCTAGCTCAATGATCCAGTCTGCGCATTTGATTAAGTCGAGATTGTGTTCGATGACCAGAACTGTGTTTTTAGCAGAAACAAGCTCTTGCAAAATGTGGATTAGTTTTCGGATGTCGTGGAAGTGAAGACCAGTGGTGGGTTCATCGAGAATGTAAATGGTCTCACCTTTGGGAGGGCGGATCAGCTCTTTTGCTAATTTAATCCGCTGCGCCTCTCCACCAGAGAGGGTGGTTGCCGACTGTCCGAGCTTAATGTAGCCGAGGCCTACCCGTTTTAGGAGGCTTAATTTTTTGTGTATCGAGGGGATCTCGGAGAAAAATTCGGAGGCTTCATCGATAGACATTTCCAGGACGTCGAATATGTTTTTTCCTTTATACCGAATGCTCAATGTTTTTTGGTCAAATCGCTCACCTTTGCAATTAGAACAGGTGATCCACTCATCTTCCAAAAAGTCCATGTCGATTTTGACCATTCCCATCCCGCCGCACTGGTAGCACGAGCCCTCTCGAACATTGAAGCTAAAATGGCCTGCAGTGTATCCAAATGCTTTGCTTTCAGAAAGTTCTGCAAATAGATTCCGAATGTCATCGAAGAATTTTACATAGGTTGCTGGATTGGATCTAGGAGTTCTGCCGATGGGAGATTGATCAATTGCAATTACCTTTTCAATTTTTTCCAGACCTTGAATTGAGGTGTGCTTGCCGATGGGTAGTTTTGAGTGATTTGCTTTATTAGAGAGTGCAGGGAAGAGAATATCGGTAATTAGGGACGATTTTCCCGATCCTGAAACCCCCGTAATTGCTGTAAAAACCCCTAAAGGAATGGTGACATCAATCCCTTTTAAATTGTGGTGGGCCGCCCCAGTGATAGTAATCTTATGCTCTTTTGAAATGTTTCGTTTTTTTGTAACTTCGATCTCTTCTCTTCCGGAAAGATAGGCTCCAGTGATAGAGGTAGGTGAATGGAGAAGGTCCTCTAGTGATCCGTTTACAAGAATCTCCCCCCCTTGCACCCCTGCAAGAGGTCCCACATCCACAATCGTATCAGCGGCTCTGATTGTCTCTTCATCATGCTCAACCACAATCACTGTATTCCCTTTATCTCGAAGAAGGAGGAGGGTGTTAATTAACATTTCATTGTCTCTTGGATGGAGTCCAATCGAGGGTTCATCAAGAATATAGGCCACTTTGACAAGGCCAAACCCGATTTGAGAGGCAAGTCTAACCCTTTGAGACTCTCCACCAGAGAGGGAGGGGGACGACCTGGAAAGGGTTAAGTAGTCGAGGCCAACGTTGTGTAAGAAGGTGAGACGACCTATAACTTCTTGAAGGAGGTCAGCTCCAATAAGAGTCTCTTTCGGGCTAAGAGTTATCCCTTGAAAAAAGTTAAGAGATTCTTTAACAGGCATTTCAGTCACTTCAAAAATCGTTTTTCCCTTAAATTGAGCGTGCCTTGGATAATCTTTAATTTTAGCTCCAAGGCACTTGTGGCAAGTTGCTTTGTGCATAAGCTCGCCCATTTTTTCTAGATAGACGTCTGAGGAGGCCTCATTGTACCGTTTTTTTGCCTCAAAAAGAACTCCACGCCAGGCAACATAATCGACCCATTTCGCTTTTGTCTCGGGGTGTGTGAAAGACATTTTCGTCCACTTTTCTTCTGTTCCATAAAGAAAGACTTTTTTCGCCTCTTCCGAAAGTTTTTTCCAGGGAGTCTCTAACTTAAATTTATAGAGTTGGGCTAAATTGGCGTAAATATTGCCCCACTTTACGGTATTGCAGGAGCCTGCAACAAGGCAGCAGTCGTCGCGGATGCTTTTTTCGGGGTCAATAATGAGGTTTAAATCGTAGTCGTGAATATAGCCAAGGCCGCTGCACACTTCGCACATCCCTTTGGGATGATTGAAGGAAAAATCTTCTGGTTCAAGCGGTTTATAGTATTGTCCCGATTTTTCGCTGAATCCAAATTCGGAGAAAAGCGTATCTTCTTGGGTATTAGGGTCAGATGTGTAGAGGAGCCCTTTGCCAACTTCAAGACCCATCTGAATTGCCTCTAGAATTCGGCTCTCTTGGCTAATTTCCAGTCGATCAATCACAACTTCGATGTCGTGAACTTTACTTTTGTCTAAAGAGGGAATTGTCTCGGATAGGTGGTAAAATTCTCTATCGACCCGAACTCTCAAAAACCCCTTTTTCATGAGGTCGATAAAAACTTCTTTATGCTCCCCTTTGCTCGATCGAATGACGGGGGATAAAAAAATTACTTTGGTATCTTTGGGTTTTGCTAAAATTACCCGAGCAATTTCCGCTTTTGAAATTGGCTCAACCTTTTCACCACTAATCGGACAATAAGCTTCACCCAGCCTTGCAAATAAAACTCGTAGATAGTCGTAAATAGCTGTAACTGTACCCACAGTCGATCTAGGATTATTGGAAGAGGTTTTTTGTTCAATAGCAATCGTTGGAGGAATCCCTTCAAGGGAGGTGGCATCAGGCTTTGGTAAATTTCCTAAGTACCGTTTTGCATGGGCAGAGAGGGAGTCTATGTAGCGCCTTTGTCCCTCTGTGTAAATTGTGTCAAAGGCTAAAGAGGATTTTCCCGATCCAGAAACCCCCGTGAATACAATCAGTTCTCCCTGTTTTAGTTTTAGGGAGACGTCCTTTAAATTGTGGACTTTGACACCTTTTAGCTCAATCATAGGGGAGGAGTATAAATCATTCTTACTTTATGCAAAACTTTAAATTTATATGGGCAAAGAGCCTCCGTAATTTTATTTTGATGTGGAAAATAGAGCGGGTGACGTAGTCTGAGAAGTATGAGAAGGACGAAAATTATTTGTACAATTGGGCCGGCATCGAATTCTAAAGATATGATGCTTAAGTTAGTAGAACATGGCATGAATGTAGCTAGGTTAAATTTTAGCCATGGGAGCTATGAAGAGCATCGAAAGGTAATTCAGACCTTAAAAGAGGTTAGAAAAGAGCTGGGGAAACCTATAGGAATTCTCCTTGATACTAAAGGGCCTGAGATAAGAATCGGGAAGATTGAGAGGCGGGAAGTGGCCCCCAAAGATATCATTCGGATAGGGGAGGAGATCCCCATTTTTCCCCCATTTATTGTGGACGAGGTTAGAGTCGGTGTAAATATTTACTTTGATGATGGGTATGTCCATGGGAAAGTGGTTGGAAAGGGAGAGGGGTATGCCGAAGTAGAAATTTTGAATAGGGGAGTTTTGCAACAGAATAAAGGGGTAAATATTCCCGAACAAATTTTTGATTTACCTGATCTTACTGAAAAGGATATCGAGGACATTCGGTTTGGATGTAAAGAGGGTGTCGATATGATCGCCGCCTCCTTTATCAGGAGCGCAAAACAGGTTATTGCAATTAAAGAGCTTATAACAAAAGAAAAAGCGCCTCACCTTCTTGTGATTGCAAAAATTGAAAATCGAGAGGGAGTTAAAAATTTTGAGGAAATCGTTCAAGTTGCAGATGGAATTATGGTGGCAAGAGGGGACTTAGGGATAGAGATCTCTGTCACCCATTTACCCCCGCTCCAGAAAAAGATGATTCGAGAGTGTAATCTCCGAGCAAAACCAGTTATTATTGCAACTCAAATGCTTGAGTCTATGATTAAAAATCCTATGCCGACACGCGCTGAAGCCTCAGACGTTGCTAATGCAATTTACGATGCAGCTTCGGCTGTTATGCTTTCTGGGGAGACTGCTATGGGAGCATACCCGGTTCAAGCTGTCAAAATGATGCATGAAATTGCGAGCGAAGCGGAGAGAGATTTTGATTATCAAGGATTTTTTCATAAAAAGATGGAGGTGGAACTCTACGATGTGCCCTCTGGTGTTGCAAGAGCTGCTGTGAATACCTGTTATAATATTAAAGCGAGCGCAATTATCGCCTGCTCCAATAGTGGCAGTACAATACGCCGCATTTGTTGTTACCGACCTAAAGCCAGGATTATTGCAGTGACCCCATCCCTTCTTACCTACTATCAAACTTCTGTAATGTGGGGCGCAGAAGGCTATCTTGAAAAACATACAGATATCGAAAAAGGATTTGATGATCTTGCTTGCCACGCTCTGAAACACGGATGGGTCAATTATGGGGACCTTGTCGTTGTTACCATGGGCAAACCGTATGGAATCAGTTTTACTACAAATACACTTTTTGTGGAAAGCATAGGTAAAGTCCTTGTTCGTGGAGAAAAATTCAAATTGAATGTTGCACCTATCGTTGGTGAAGTGACTATCTTCTTTCCTGCGGAAGAAAAAGAGCTTGCAGGTAAAATCGTTGTCACAACTAAAATCCAAGAGAGTCAACTTCCCCTTTTTGCTAGAGCCAAAGCGATCATTCTTCAAAATCACCCTCTCGATAAACACTCTGAGACCCACCTTGAGAAACTCTTCGAACTTCACAACATTCCCTACATCGCGCGCGCTGATGCTGCCACCACTCTTCTTAAAGAAGGCTCTGAAATTCGTCTCGAGCCGACCCTTGGACTTGTCTTCAAAGGGGGTAGCCCCACAGCCCAAGAAATGCTCTCAAGTTGTAAGTATAGCGCTTCCAAATGAAAGATGGGTAAGATTCAATTGGAACTGCTATATGCAGGGTAAGGGTTTGGGTGCACTTAAGGTAGGGTGACACCGTAAAGATGATCTACCTGCCATTTGCCATTTTTGTGGCTGATTTGAATGGCGCTTGCGTTGGGTACTTTAATCTCTTTGACAGGACAATCGAGATTTAGAATATCGACGAGGGTTTGCTTGATGATCCCTCCATGGGTAGTTACAAGAATCTTTGTATCTGGATAAGCTGTTGCAGCTTCGTCAAGAGCGGCAAAGACCCTCTCACTTACTAATGCGGAATCTTCATACTCTTTTTTTACCTCGTTTCCGTGAGTGCCAATTAAGACCCCCTCAAAATTTCTAGAACCCCTCTCTCGAAGTCTTGGATCTATCTTAGGATCAAGCTTTGTTAAAATTGAGGCCGTCTCTTTTGCCCGTTTGTAACTAGAAGTGATGCAGTGATCAAAGGGAACATCTTTAAGAGCGTTAGCTAATTCAATAATCTGGGACTTGCCGGTCTCATTTAGAGGGAGGTCGCTATCACCTTGCCAAATTTTATCTCTGTTCCAATCGGTCTCGCCGTGACGAACAAGTAAAAAGGTAGTTGCATGTGCTTGCATAATGAGTAGGCTAAAAATAAGGGCTTTCAAAATTTACATCCTGTTGTATCTTCTAATTTCCAGATTCCCTCATTATAGCTAATATGAATTGCGGCTAAGTTATTGATGATAATCTCGCTAGGGTGAGAGTTAATTGAGAGGAGGTCGATTAAAATCGATTTTAAAACCCCTCCATGGGTGGTTACTAAAATTTGTTTTTTTGGGTGTTTGAGCGCCTTTTCTTCCAAACAGCCATAAATCCGCTTGAGAGTATTTAGATGGCCTTCGCCATGAAAGGTGGCTTCATGATACGATTTGTAGGAGGAGCCCTCGTCAATCCCAAACGAGCGTTCTCGCAGCCTAACATCGGTTTGGATCTCTAGCTTTGTTAAATAGGAGGCAGTTACATAGGCCCTTTGAAGATCTGAAGAGATGCAGAGGTCAAAAGGGTGATCAATTAAAATTTTTCCTGCTTCCTCTGCTTGAGCCCTTCCCGTCTCATTTAAAGGAATGTCTGTATGGCCTTGTAATTTTTTTGCAACGTTCCAGTCTGTCTGTCCGTGTCTGACTAAAAGAAAGGAGGAAATTTTTGAATGAGTCTCTAGTAGGCTAGAAATTATAGGTTTCATGAGGATAAGAATAGCAAACTGGTCAAAAAAGCAAAAGTTTTAGCTGAAAAATTGACCTAAATCCTTGAAATCTGGCATAATTTAAGTAATTTATAAACTCCGAGCACACATTTTTACCAAAAAAAGCCGATACGGTTTTTTGGTAAAAAAAAAGCCCGTGAATCGTCAAGAAAATCAAAATATAGCTTTACAGAAGACCTTCTTAAACAAGGGGAAAAAGATTTTCCTGCTTGTGAACTTCTTTCTGATTATTTTTTCCTATCACATCTTAAGGGATCTCAAAGATACTTTAATTGTAACCTCTTGCGAAGCAGGGGCAAAGATGATTCCCTTTATTAAAATTTGGTTTATGCTGCCCTTTGCCTTTCTGTGCAGCTACATCTTTCAAAAATTGTACCATAAGTTTGGAAGGGATAAGACCTTTTATATTCTAGTGGGATCGCTGGTTGCGTTTTACTTACTATTTGCCTTCTGTCTCTATCCTAATCGGGAATCTCTTCACCTGAGTCAGCTTACAGGCTGGCTTGAGAGCTTATTGCCTCCATCTTTTAGCGGACTGACCAATATGATTAGATTTTGGAGCTTTTCCCTCTTCTATTCCTTTGCTGAGATGTGGTCCATCCTTGTCATCTCTGTTCTTTTTTGGTCTACAATCAATGAGATTACTCCAACCAATGTAGCAAAATATTTCTTCCCCACATGTATTATGATGGGAAATATTGCTGGGGTTGTATCAGGGCAAATTTCCTATTTTATAGGGCACTACCTTTGCAAAAATAAGACGTGGGAAGAGTCGATGCAAATGATGATTCTTGCCGTTTTAGCAGCCGCCCTCATTATGATACACAACCACTACCGAGTCTTTCATGGGGTGCCAGAGCTAATTAAAAAGAGAGAGAAAAAAGAGAAAGTTGCATTTTTAGAAAGTTTGCAGAATGTCTTACGAAGACCACAGCTTCTCTGTATTGTTGTTTTGGTGGTCGGGTTTGCTTTCACAAGTAATTTATTTGAAGTGGTTTGGAAGAATAGCATAAAAGCTGTCTATGCCACTCCTTCAGACTATAATAGTTATATGAATCAAATTACGACGATGATCGGCTTGCTCTCGCTCGTCTTTTCCTTTCTAATGCAGTATTTATTCAAGTTTCTTAAGCAGTCTTCGATTTTGCTAATGACTCCTATAGCCCTTCTCATCACAGGTTCCCTCTTTTTTACCTTTCTAGAGGTTCCCGCAGCTGCCAAATTTTTTCAAATGCCCTATGCAAACTTTATCGTTCTCTTTGGATCAATTCACTACATTCTTACACTCAGTGCAAAATATTCCCTCTTTGACACATCCAAAGAGATTGCCTTCCTTGCAATTAACCCCGAAGAGCGTATCAAAGCAAAATCGATCATTGATAGTGTAGGATCGCGTATCGGCAAATCAGGCTCATCACTCTTCCAGCAACTCCTCCTCATCCTCTTTGCAACCTCAGGCGCCTACACATCACTCATCGGCTGCATTTCCATCCTCTGCATGATCGGTATCCTCATCTCCGCCAAAAAGCTCGGAGCCTTCTCCAAAGAGGCGCCCCTTGAAGCCACATAAGGTTAGAGAGCCCCTCGAAAAACTTGTACTTTCAATAGGAACGAGTTTATAATTGTCTCAAAGTAGCCGAACTGATTATTTTTAGAGGTGTTAGTACGGCTTCTTAGCAGACTAAGAAGGGGAGGCTTACTTGCAAGTGATAAAAAACAGATCGCTCAAAGATGATAATATTAAACATAAAGAGTTTATGCAAATCCTGTTTGAGAATTGCGATTTTAGTGAGGCTGACTTAAGAAATAGTAAGTTTGTCGATTGCAAGCTCAAAGGCTGTAATTTTAGCTTAGCAAAGTTAGACGGATGCAGATTTCAAGGGGTGGAATTTGAAGGTTGTAAATTAGTCGGAACTGATTTTACCCAATCCGATAAGATGTTTTTAAGTCTAAAATTTAGGAAATGTCTTTTAGATACATCTAATTTTTCTGAGTTAGATTTAAAAAATACCTCTTTTGAGGAATGTGTCATTCGTAATGTCTATTTTACTCATGCAAATTTAACCGGCGCTAATTTTTCTAAATCGGAACTGCCAGGAACCCTTTTTCATAGCACCAATTTGAGTAAGGCAAACTTTCAAGAAGCGACTCTTTATTCGATCAATCCTCTTACAAATAAATTATCAAAGGCCAAGTTTTCAATGCCTGAGGCCTTAAGCCTACTCAATCATTTAGATATTTTAATTAACTGAAAATACTCAGGAGCTTGAGGGTCAGACGTGAAATACTGAAAAAATCTTAACAAATAGACTTAGGGGTCATGCCTGAAATTTTGAAATATTAAGATTTTTTCAGTATTTCACGTCTGACCCTCAAGCTCTATAAGATTAGAGCGGACTTGAGAAAAAGACCCCTTTTCGATTGAGAGCTGCTTCTAAAGCAATAAGATCCTTAGAAACTTCTTGCTTATGCGCAAGTGCAGAAAATGGATCTCCATCAGAGCAGGCTCTATCAAAGGCAGTTCTTGCTTTGATAAATTCATTTTTTTTTGCTTCAAAGAGCCTCTTGAGTTCCTCGGCGCTTAAATCATCTAATTCAGGAGCGCCATCTGCATGCGAGCTGACAAATTTTTCTTTCATGGATAAAAGCCCTGAGAAAGCAGCACCCAATTCTGTAAAAGAATCAGCGGCTCTTGCAGCAACAGAGGGGGCGGCAGAGGGAGTAGTTGGATGAGAGGCAGTGGCCTGAGCTGCTGAATCAGGAGCTCTCATAGGTACTCCACGTAGTGATTCTGCGCTAATTGCTTTTAGGGATGAAAGGAGAGAAGCTGTTTTTTTTGCGACGGCAGAAATCGTTTTTTCTGACGCGTGAGTGCCAAGAAAGTTTCTTCTCACCATCTCTTCTACAGACTCTTCTGGAGGAGGGGGAGCAAGAGGTTTTGGTTCTGTTGGTAAGCAAGGGTCGCGCTTGATGAATTCAGCCTTTAAGGTGCGAGCTCCTATATTTATAATTTTAATTAAGTAGCTCTTGCCAGCCTCTACATCGGATTGGTTCGCAATTGTGATAGGAACATTATGTCTTCTCGCTCTCAATTCAGGGGTAGTTGTTCCATCGGGATGAACGGTCAAATGACGGTGATTTTCATAGGTTTCAATTACTCTGGCTGAAAGAGTCATAGTTTTTACAACCGCTGAAGGCAAAGAAATGACATCTACATCTTTTCGTGTCTGAAAAAAAGGTCGGATCTTATCTGTATTTGGAACGCTCCATTTCAAAGGGCCCTCATAGAGTTTTGAATCGCTTTTTCCCACCGATTGTGCGTATAGCTCTGTTTTTGGTCCGCTGACATCAATTGCACAAGCATGTGCATCCTTCCAGCAATTAGCGCTCCCTTCAAATGCGATGCTAACTTGAACTCTAGGTGGCTCCATATTTATCTCCTTTAAAATAATTGCACTATGAGTATGTCATACTGAAAGCTATTAAGAAAGTAAAAAGAATTTTGTTTAGGCAATCTCAGAATTGGCCTTTTTTTAGTCAGTTAGACATACACAACATTTGCAGAAACTCCCCGAGTTACCCCTCGATAAATATCACGAACAATGATTTCAAGAGAGGTCGAGAGTGAGGGTTGTCTGCAAAGAGGGCAGGTTGGTAAGCTAGTTTGGGGGAGGGTAATGGTGTAGTGAACCTCAGTAGAAGTCCCCCCATTGCTATTGCGGATTATATGAACGTCTCTCTGAATAGGAACGTTTGCTAAGAGATTATCTCTTAGAGTAGTGTTTAGATACTCCGGGAGGCACTTTGCGTGGAAGGAGTGGTTTTGGTCGCAAAATTGAACTTCTGGTACCTCGTCTTGTTCTAGGCAAATGGGACAACCGTCATCTTCACGAATTTGAGGCGATTTAATGCAAGTTAGATGAAGGTTTACTAAGTAATCTTGAGGTCCGTTGGTTGGATCGAGAGCTTGAGGAATATAGTTTCGGGAGACAAGCAGGTCTTTTTGCATCGATGCAAAAAAGAAACATCCAAGATTCATGACGGCATTTGATGCGAATATTAAGGCATACGGCGTCAAGAAGGCAAGGGCAATATTATTGACAATTTCGGCAAGAGCAAAGTATTGCCTCGTTGTTTTACTGGGAGAGTCTGACCAGTTGATCTGCGAGTCTTCTTTTACGGGAGGTTTAAATAAATTCGAAGTATAAGACAAGATTTTTTTAATAACATACTCATCAAATAGAAAGCTAAAAAACAGTCCAGCTACACTTCCTACGATGATTCCGCAGAGTAGAACCAATTCGGGGATTGATGGCCACAGCGTTGTTAATAGTAGGGGAAAGGCTACGAAAGAGATGACAATTAGACCTGTAACAAGAGGGAATAAAAGAGCGCCTTTGATTACTTGAAAATAGAGTTTCACTTTTTCGAGAGTTGCATGAAGGGAGGGGGAGCTTAACCTTTTGTGCTCTAAAAAAGTGTAGGAGGCGTTAAACGCTGTGTAAGCTGCTAATGAAACAGGAGCTAAACTCATGCAAACATTTTAATCGACAATTTAGATTATGTAAAGAAAAAAGCCTCATTTTTTAAGAATGAGGCTAGACTAATTTTATTTAGCTGCAGTTGCTAGAAGAACTTTTCGGCTAAGTTTGATTTGACCGCGATCATTGATCTCAAGAACTTTGACCTCGATTTCATCACCCTCTTTCGCGTGATCTTCCATATTTTGGATCCGCTCGTGGCTGAATTCGGAGATGTGGCAGAGGCCATCTTTTGCTCCGGGGAGGCGCACAAAAACGCCAAAGGGCTGGATTGACATGATTGGGCCTTTGTAGGTTTTGCCAACTTCAACTTCAGCAACGAGATTGAGAATAAGGGCTTTTGCCTTATTAAGACTCTCTGCACTTGTTGCCGCAATGTTAATAACGCCAGCGTCATTGATGTCAATTTCTGCACCAGATTCTTCGATGATGGATCGAATCATTTTACCTCCGGGACCAATAACTGTAGCAATTTTACTTGGCTTAACAGTGATTGATTCGATTCTAGGGGCAAAAGCTGATAGATGCGCGCTAGTTTTTGGGCAAGCTTCTAACATTTTAGACAAAATGTGAATTCTCCCCTCTTTTGCTTGGTGGAGAGCAGCTTTCATGATTTCTAGTGTGATTCCCTCAACTTTGATATCCATTTGAAATGCTGTGATCCCTTTCCCGTCTCCTGAGACTTTAAAGTCCATATCGCCCAGAGCATCTTCCATTCCAAGAATATCAGAAAGAATTGCAAAGTTTGATTTTTCCAATAAGAGTCCCATAGCAATACCAGCAATCGGCTTTTTGATGGGAACGCCTGCATCCATAAGAGCTAAGCACCCACCGCAAACTGAAGCCATTGAAGATGAGCCATTTGATTCAGTAATATTAGATTCCAAACGAATTGTATAAGGGAAACTCTCATGGTCGGGTAAGATCGCTTGTAGAGATTTTTCCGCGAGTTTTCCGTGACCCACTTCTCTTCTACCAGGAGCTCTAAGAGCTCCAACTTCTCCCACTGAGAAAGGGGGGAAGCTGTATTGAAGGTAGAATTTTCGAAGAGCATCCTTATTATCTAGGTCTTCATATCTCTGTCCCATAGAGGCTCCGCCGAGTGTGCAAACAGCGAGTGCTTGCGTTTCGCCTCTTGTAAAAAGAGAGCTACCGTGAGTTCTTGGTAAAAGAGTATTTTCTATAGAAATCTGCCTAATGTCGGTAAGACCTCTTCCGTCACAGCGTTTCTTGCTTTCGATAATTTGCTTTCTCATCAATTTTGAAGAGACATACTTGAGCGCTCTTTTTACAACTTTTGGAGAGTGCTTTACCTCTCCTGATTCAGGAGCGTAGTGAGCGTAAACTTCACCATCAATTGCTTCAAAGGCACTCTCTCTTTCTAATTTATCAGAAATTGAGAATGCTTTTTCGAATTTACCTTGGATCATTGCTTCAATTTCTGCCTGCAGCTCTTCTGGAGGGAGAATAAGCGGTGCAACAAATTTTTCCTTCCCAACAAGATTACGCCAGTCAGAGAGTCCTTTGCAAATTTGTTTGATCGCTTTGTGCCCTTCATCAATTGCTTGAATTACTTCTTCCTCTGTTAGAAAGTCGCAATACCCTTCAATCATAAGGATGGCATCATCTGTTCCTGCAATAAGAAGGTCAAGATCTGATTTTCCCATCTCATCAAGTGTTGGGTTGATGACAAATTCTTTGTTGACTCTTCCTACTCTAACGCCGCCAACTGGTTTTGGGAACGGGATATCTGAGACTGTAAGAGCTGCAGATGCCGCACAAAGTGCCAAAGGATCGGGCTGGGCGTTTGGGTCATAGGAAAGGACATAAGTTAGAATTTGAACTTCATTGAAAAATCCCTCAGGAAATAGAGGTCTGAGTGGTCTGTCGATCAATCTTGATGTAAGTACATCTTTTTCAGTCGCCTTTCCCTCTCTTTTAATAAAGCCACCGAGTGTTTTCCCAGCAGCTGAGAATTTTTCTTGGTAGTCTACCCTTAAAGGGAAGAAATCGATGTCAGGAGAGGCAGTCTTATTAGCACAAGCTGTTGCAAGTATGGTTGTATCTTTACAAGTTACTATAACAGATCCATTTGCCTGTCTTGCGATTTTACCTGTCTCAAAAACAATTTCCTTGCCTGCGACAGTAATTGTCAGCTTATTTTTATTCATAGTTTAAAATTTCCTTTATGGGTCTATTTACGTAGACCTAGTTTGTTAACTAATTGTTGATAACGATGCGTGTCGGTCGAGTTTAAATAGCTTAAAAGTTTTCTTCTATGGCCAACTACTTTTAAAAGAGTTAGTCTAGTAGCGTGATCCTTAGGGCTTCTTTTAAGATGCTCTTGGATATCAGCAATTCTTTCAGTTAAAAGGGCAATTTGAACGTCCGCAGATCCAGTATCTTTATCATGTAACTGAAACTTTTTAGTGACTTCTTCTTTTGTGCTTTTATCTAATGACATGTGGGTGACTCCGGTTTAAAATGTTTAGCAAGATTTTACCATATATCATAGAATAAATCAACATGAGAGAATTTACAGATGATGATAAACTCTTTATGAGTCTTGCGCTCGAAGAAGCAAACCTAGCTTTTGAAGAAAAAGAGGTGCCAATTGGAGCGGTAATGGTTCATGAAAAAAGAGTTTTAGCAAAAGCCCACAATAAAGTTGAAGCCTTTAAAGATGCTACTTGTCATGCAGAAATTTTTTGCATTAAGGAGGCAGCAAAAATTTTAGGCGACTTCAGGCTTGTGGAGACAACTCTTTATGTAACTCTTGAGCCTTGTATTATGTGTTTAGGGGCCTCGATCTTATCCAGGGTTGGCACGATCGTTTGGGGTTGTTCTGATAAAAGACATGGCGCTCTTGGAGGGCTAATTGATCTCTCTTTTTTAAAACACCCTATTCATCAAGTTCAAATTTTATCGGGGTTAATGGCTGACGAATCAAGGTCTTTAATTCAAAAATTTTTTAAGGAGCGCCGAAGTGAAAATAGAATTAGACCCAAATCTTTTTGAAGAGATGATTTGTCATCAGAGAAAAAAACTTTTAAAACTTGCAAAAGAGATTATTCCTCATATTATAGAGGATGATCTTATGCAGCCATTTGACTTCCCCGAGCTTGAATCACATCCAGACTTTAGGTTTGAGGAGGGGTTTTTGCAGGGTTTATTAGCGGCTGAAATGGCATGTAGGGTAGAGTCCTTAAATAGATAGCTATATTTAACCTGAAATATCTTGTTTAAAAAGGGAGTTTTGGGGTAAAATTTGCGGAAAATGATTCAAAAAGGGATCTTAGAATGAAAAAGGATATCCATCCAGAATATAAGGAAGTTGTTTTCCTAGACACAGGTACAGGCGAGAAGTTTTTATGTAGAAGTAGCGCTCAAACTCATGACACTGTTGAGTTTGAAGGTGCGACTTATCCGCTATTTAAAGTTTCTATTTCCTCAAAGTCACACCCGTTTTATACAGGTGACCAAGGGATTGTCGATACAGAAGGTAGAGTTGACAAATTCAAAAAACGTTACGCTGCAAAACCTGTGGTTGCGCCTGTGGTAGCTGCTGTAGAGCCTGAAGCTCCTGCTAAGAAGAAAAAAGAAGCTGCACCAGCTAAGGCAAAAAAGCCTGCTGTTAAAGCAAAATAAGCGTAAGCTGTAGATGAAAAATAAAGTTTTAGAGCTCTTGTCTGATTTACCCAAGATAGAATCTGACTTGAGTATGCCAGATGTTATGTCCGATAAAAAAAAGTATCGGGACTTAACGTCTAAGCATAAATATCTCATGCAGGTAAAAGAGTATTGGGAAAACACAGAGAAGTGCTCTAAAGACTTAAATGAAGCAAAAGAGATGAAAAAAGGGGAGCATGACCCCGAAGTTCTCCAGTTTCTAGAAGAAGAGATTACTCAGTTAGAGCCAAAGCTCGAAAAACTTAGTAAAGAGCTTGAGACCCTTCTTGTTCCTCCCGACCCCAATGACAGTAAAGATTTGATCGTAGAGCTTAGGGCTGGTACAGGTGGCGATGAGGCTGCGCTTTTTGTCGGCGATTGTGCTCGAATGTATACCTATTTTGCAGAAAGTCGAGGATGGAAATTAGAGTTTCTTTCAGCCACCCCCTCAGATATGGGTGGATTTAAGGAGTACCAGTTCGGACTTTCAGGCGATAATGTCTATCGTATGATGAAGTATGAGGGTGGTACACATCGAGTTCAGAGAGTCCCTGAGACAGAAGCGCAAGGTAGGGTTCATACATCTACAATCACTGTTGCAATCATGATAGAGCCCGACGAAGAAGAGGAAGTGCACTTAGAGGAAAAAGATCTTCGTGTAGATACTTATAGAGCATCAGGA
The DNA here is from genome assembly GCA_937996705.1 of uncultured Chlamydiae bacterium. GTDB lineage: Bacteria > Chlamydiota > Chlamydiia > Chlamydiales > 2-12-FULL-49-11 > VGMD01. The sequence goes on along the minus strand of CALKUQ010000041.1, from coordinate 16,738 downwards.
GCTGGCGGTCAGCACATTAATACAACGGATTCTGCTGTCCGTATTACACACATTCCGACAGGGGCAGTCGCATATTGCCAGCAAGAAAGATCGCAAATCAAGAACCGTGAAAAAGCTCTTCGGCTTTTAAAGGCTAGAATAGCTGATGATCGAAGAAGAAAAAGAGAGGAAGATTTTGCTTCTGCAAGATTGGCTCAAGTGGGTACTGGCGAGAGATCGGAGCGAATTCGAACTTATAATTTTGCTCAGAATCGGGTTACAGACCATCGTATCGATATGACCCTCTATAGTTTAGACAAGGTAATGGAAGGGGCTTTAGACACTTTAATTAATGCTCTTGTCACCTTTTTTTATCAGAAAAATTTTGAAGTGAATGAAAAATAAACCACAAGCCTACATCGATGGTGAGGTAGAGTTCTATGATTGTAGAATTCAGCTGAATCAAAATGTCTTGATACCTAGGCAAGAGAGTGAAATTTTAATCCTTTATACGTTGGAAAGATTAAAAACATCGACAGGTGGTGTTTTGCTCGATCTTTGTACGGGCAGTGGATGTCTTGGCCTAGCTATAAAAAAGGCACGCCCCGATATTCATGTCATCCTTTCTGATATCTCCCCGCTGGCCCTTGAATGCGCAAAAAAAAATGCGGCGCTGAACAGTCTAGATGTGGAAATTTTATGTGGAGATCTCTTAGAGCCTTTGGAAGAGAGAAAAATCGACTATCTTCTCTGTAATCCCCCTTATGTTACTGACGCCGAATATAAGGATTTAGAGCCAAGTGTCCGAGATTTTGAGCCCAAGATTGCTCTTGTGGGAGGTCCTGAGGGGCTCGATTTTTATTCTGCTCTATCACAAAAACTTCCTATGCATTTAAATAATGGGGCGAAAGTTTTTTTCGAAATCGGAAAGGATCAGGGAGAGAAAGTTTCAGCGCTCTTTTCTGCCCCTATTTGGAGCAGAAGAGAGGTTATTAAAGATTGGTCTAGCCATGACCGGTTTGTTTTTTTAGAATTTAAAGACATTCCTAAGTAAGGATGTAGTGGCTTTTAAAAAATATTCTTAGAGATTATCTGCCACTTGGTGCGCTTTCTCTTTGATTTTTTCGTTCGCATCGTGAGCTGTTTCTTTGATTTTTTCGTTGGCTTCATGAGCTTTTTCTTTTGCTTTTTCAGAGGCTTCTGCAGCTTTAGCTTCTATGTCGTGTGCGATTTCTTTTGCTTTATCAGAGACTTCTTTTGCTGCTTCTTCAATTTTATGTTTTGCAGATTCTGCAAACTCTTCAGTCTTATGGATTGCGTGGTCAATTTTTTCGCCTGTAGTTTTTTCTTTTGCAAAAAGTGTTCCGCTAGATAAAAACGGGATTACAGCGACAAAAGCACATATTTTTTTATTTAAATTAATTTTCATAACTACCTTTTTTTATTATTTAAGAAAACATCGTATAGTAAAAGAACTTCGAATAAAGAGCGGTTTACCTGTTGGTTGACGCTTTATTTGATTGATTGAGTCTACTTCAAAATTCAACTATTTTGAGGTTGTCTCGTTTATGCATCATGCTGTTTAACTAATAGTTTGTCGAGCTCTTTCTTTTCAAATAAATTTAAGAGTTCTTTAAATATATAAAGGTATCTCTTTAATTCAAGTTCTTCTAGCATAAGATCTTTAACATTCAACATCCAAGGATTTTTATGATCCTCTCTCAATTTAATTTCCTTACTCCAGCGGAGCTCATAATTTTAGAAGAGCATCTAAAATTAGGAATGCCCCATTTGAAACAACAACTTACTAAAAGCGAGGTGGAGAGATTGTTAGGCGCACTTTCTTTAAGCCAGATGCAAATAGCTAAAATCGGGAAAAGTAATACGGAAATTTCAGGGAATTTATCCCTTGTCCTCAATACTATTTTCACAGCTACTTTTGGAGCTTGGATTGGGTATTCTGCTTTCTGGGGTCTTAGTTTAGCCTCATTTTGGATTTTTAGTATGATTATTGCTATCGCAGCTAGTGTGGGGGTTTTTATTGGATATCAGAGTATACGCGCCACGAAACAGCAATCGCTGGAAGCGACCAACAAACAAAGGATTAATTTGCTGCAAATTGAAATATTGAAAAAACTAGATCAAAAAAGGAGGGAGGAGGTTGCTGGCATTATTGCAGAGGTAGAGGGTCTGTTTTTAAAACTAAGCAAGGGGACATCTTTTAAGGATAAACTCTCTGTTCTGAATTTATTAGGAAAATCTAAGCGGGAAATTTCTGATTGGGCTTTACAAGTAGAGGAGATGGGTAAGTGGAAATTAGAGAGTTGCTTTAGAGGGGAGATTTCAAGTGAGTGCATTCTTGAATGGATCGAAATTCAGGAAGAATTAAGACGAACCGCGATTGCATTTTTCGAAGAAAAGGGGGAATTGGAAGTCATACATGATGAATCTGTTAATAAACAAGAAGAGAGAGTTGATTCTTCTTTAAAAAAGTTGATTTCAAGGACTCCAAAAAAGTCGGGCAATTCCATTTCTTGGATCCAAGGGAATCTTAGATCACTCATGTTAGGATTGGCTCCAACGCTTTTAGGTAGCTTTAGTTCCCTTTGTGTCTATTTGGGTGGAATTCCATTGATTTTGAAAAATTTTGGGTATGAAAAATCATTTTATCTCTTAATGAGCCCAAAAGTAAAAATGGCAGAATTTAGTATTTCTGTTGTGCTAACGCTTTATTTCGGATTTTCGTTTGCTTATGCCAATTGGAGCGCATTTAAAAGGTATAGAGAAATTAAAAAAACAAATGAGACAATCATTCAAATGGAGGCGTTGTTTACTGTACTGGATGTGCATATTATAAAATTAAAAGAGTTTAAGAATAGTTCTTTCCAATTAATCAGATTCTTTAAAATAGTGGATAAAATTTCAAAACATTTTTTAACGGTTTAAGGGGTGAAACCCAATTTTATAAACACTCTCAATAGCTTAGAAAATAACCTATTTTCAATTGACTAACCTAGTGCTGTCAGGTTATTATGGTTAATTATGCTTTCTGTTTTACCTTTACAAAGAATAGATCATGTTTGTGACTACATTCCTATTGTAAGCACTGTGACTAATTTAATTGACTTGTTTCAAAAATATATTTGCATGCCACGTTCAGAAGAGAAGAATTACTATTTTGTCCACTTGCAAGAGAAATCTGTTTTGAGAAGTCTAGTTTTATTAGTTCCGCTTGTGGGAAATATTGTTATTATTATCTATGATTTTAAAAATAATATAGATTCTTTTAATCTTGATTCAGAGTGGGTTAATCCTAAAACCCCAATACAAGGACTTGCTTACAAAATCGAGCGTGAGGGGCGTCTCTGTGGGTATTTGTTTGGAAGTCAACACGACTTGCCGGAAGGGTTTCAAATAACCGCTAAGTTAGAAGTTGCAATCAGCAAATGTGACACTGTTTATCTTGAGATTGAACTTAATCCTCAACAGTTAAGGGGTCGTTCCGGTTTTGAATCCAAAATCGGTGAAAATCGGAGAGTTCTGGGCTTAGAAGAGTATGAAAATCGCGCCCTTCTTTATGTTCAATTCGTTATGGCCATGCAAGCTGCAAATTGTAACGAAGTTGCCTCTCAGACTAAAGCGTGGTGGTTAGGAAAGCAAAAAGGGGTCGAAGAGGTATTAAAGAAATATTCTCAGGTCGCGCCTAATGAAATGGAATCTCTGGTCTTTGCGCGAACAAGTAAATGGATGCCAAGAATGGTAGGGGCTCTAAATCATGTTACAAGTAAACCAGTAGCCATTTGCGTTGGGGCCTTGCATTTATTTGATGCAGGGTGCGGCAAAGGGTGTATTACGCTACTAAAGGAAAACGGGTTTCAGGTTACTAGGCTTTAAATATACTCAGGACAGTTGAAAGTACTATATAGGATAAATAAATTCACCCCAATTCTTATGCCCTAAGGGCCGGCTGCAAAAACCAATCTACTTTGCTGCTCAATGAGTTAAGGCAAAAAAAGCTTAACTCATCGGTTAGCTCGTATCTTGATTGTTTCCCTCGTTACTAAGGTCGAATAAGTAGCAGGCCGGGTTTTAATTAGGTGTAAGTTGAGCTTGTTCTACTTCACTTTTCTTTGAGGGGATGTGGGCAATGAGGGTTCCGATAAAAAAAGTGGTTTGCACAAAAAGGGATACGGTAGCTAGCTGGGGAAGTGCTATAAATGTAATTGCAGCACAGAGTCCGATCGATGCTACAGGGTGTAAAACTGCTGCACAAGGCATGCATAGACAGCAGGTAAGGCAGCTCACCGCGCAAACAAAAAAACCTACTACTACTTGTGAAATTTTTCCAATAAAATAACCTGAAAGACCTGACGCTGCTGCTACAACTGCAATTACTGCTGTCGGTGATGCTGGAGAGGTTAGTAAAAGATCTTGAACTGCAGGGGATATTGTAAGTGGTGAGAATTGCATGAATTAACTCCTTTTAGATAAATGGTTTAAAATTTCTAAGTAGTATACACAATTCTCGATTGTTTAGAAATACCTTAATATTATTTTAATTTATAACCTGGTTCTCTACTTACCGGCCTTAAGCTCCGGCTGCAGTAACCAATCTAGTTCACAGATCTCCTCGGTAAGGTAAAAAAACTTAACTCATCGTTTTGCTCGTAGCTTGATTGTTTTTCTCCGCACTAAGGGCGAATAAGTAGAGGGTCGGGTTTAAATCGGAACGAATCGGCTTTAAAAAGTCACAATTCGTTAAATAGTTTCTGTATAATTTTCTTTTGTCTTTTGGTATTGACTACGAGTTCTGTTTTGTGGATAATTAACCCATGTTTGGCGCTCTTACAAAAAAATTTCAAGAACTCACTCAAGCACTTTCTCGTGAGAAAGTTTTAACGGAAGCCAATATTACAGAAGCTGTCCGATCGGTTAGATTGGCTCTTTTAGATGCCGATGTTGGATACAGCGTTGTGAGCGAGTTTATTAAAAAAGTTAAGATTAAGGCGCTTGGGACGGAATCTCTTAAAGGGGTATCGGCTGGGGATCAGTTTATTCGAATCGTCCATGAAGAGCTGGTTAGTTTAATGGGAGCAAGCGAATCGACTCTGGAATTGAAAAAGCCGATTGCTAAAATTCTCCTTTGTGGGTTGCAGGGGGCGGGTAAGACAACCCATGCTGCAAAATTAGCTAAGTTGTTGAAAGAAAAATTCTCAAAAAGGCCCCTCCTAGTTGCTCTTGATTTGCAAAGACCTGCTGCAATTTTACAATTAGAAACTCTAGCAAAACAAATAGATGTTCCAGTGTTCTCAATCCCGAACGAAAAAAACCCGATTGTAATTGCAAGAGAAGCTCTTAAACGAAATGATTGCGATGTTTTAATCTTTGACACAGCGGGAAGATTGCACATTGATGAGAGTTTAATGGAAGAGTTGTTAAGCCTAAAAAAAATAATTGACCCTCATGAAGTTTTTTTTGTTGCCAATAGCGCCTCGGGGCAAGATGCTGTAAAAATCGCTAAAGAATTTGACGAAAAAATTGGAATTACCGGTTCGATTTTAACAATGCTTGACGGCACAACAAGGGCCGGAGCAGCCCTTTCGATTCGTGAAATTACAAAAAAACCCCTCTTATTTGAAGGTGTTGGAGAGAAATTAGGTGATTTTAGGGTATTTAATCCGATTTCTATGGCTGACCGGATCTTAGGAATGGGAGATATTATCAACCTTGTTAAGCAGGCAAAAGATCAGTTTAACGAAGAAGAGAATGAGGAGTTAGAAAAAAAATTACGTAAGGCGACCTTTACATTTGAGGACTATCTAAAGCAACTAAAAGCTATTCGTAACATGGGATCTATCAAAGGATTATTAAAAATGATGCCTGGGATGGGAGAGCTTCCCGATCTAGATCAATCTGAAAAGGAATTCGCTAAAAACGAGGCGATGATCTTGTCGATGACGGAGGGGGAGAGAGTGGGGAAGGATGAGCTTGTCCCCTCCCGCAGACGTCGAATCGCCAGGGGTAGTGGAACTACGATAGATGATGTGAATCGGCTTATTAAAGGATTTAAACAACTTCTTAAATTTGCAAAGCACCTTCCCGGTCTCAAAAATAAGGTTTCAAGAGAGGAAGCGACCTCCTTGTTCAAATCACAATACAAGTAAAATATTTTTTAACCCTCTTTTTTGAGCTAATAATCTTCCCTCCTTGCTAAATTTTCTTTATTTTGATAGACTTTAGGCTAATTTTATTTGGAAGGAGTGTTATGAGTTTGGTTATAAGATTTCGTCAGCAAGGTTGCAAAAACAAAAGAACATTTCGTTTAGTTGTTGCTGAGAAAAAATCAAGACGTGATGGTAAGTACATTGCGAATTTAGGACATTATAATCCTAAGTTAGAAGAATTAGTGATTGTAAAAGAAGAAGTTGAGCGTTGGCTAAAAGTGGGCGCTATGCCGACTGAAAGAGCTGAGCAAGCTTTTAAAAGAAATTGCCCTGATGTATTGAAAGTTTTAAAAAAATAAATGGACATAGATATTTTAAGCCTTTTTCCGGAGTATTTCGACTCGCCATTTGCGTGTAGCATGATTAAGCGAGCAAGGGAAAAAGGGTTATTAAATATCAGGTGCATCAATATTAGAGATTTTGCGGAAGATAAACACCAGACTGTGGATGATCGCCCTTATGGCGGAGGTCCTGGAATGGTGATGAAGCCGGAACCGACAATAAAAGCGATTCGAAGTGTAAAAAGAGAGAATTCGCATGTTGTCTATTTAAGTCCTCAGGGAAGAGTGCTAAAAGCAGGTCTTGCGGAAGGATTTGCAAAGCAGTATGAGCATGTTATTTTGCTTTGCGGACACTACGAAGGGATTGATCAAAGAATAATTGATTCTGAGGTTGATGAAGAGCTGAGTATCGGAAATTACGTGTTAACGAGTGGATCTCCTGCGGCGATTGTGTTTGTAGATGCTGTGTGTAGGTTTATTCCAGGGGTAATAGGTCATCCTGAGGCAGCTTATAAAGATTCGTTTCATGTAAGCGAAGTTTTTGAAGGGCCGCAGTATACAAGACCTTTTGAATATGATGGGAAGAGGGTGCCCGAGGTGTTAGTGAACGGTAACCACAAAGAAATTGAAAAGTGGCGTGACGCACAGGGAAAAATAAAAGCTTTAAGTTTTGAGTAGGAGAAAAAATGAATCCATTAGTGAAAAAAATTGAAGAAAAGCACATTAAAAAAGAATTAGCTCCGTTTGAAATTGGAGATACAGTGAATGTTCACATCAAAATTATTGAAGGGGACAAGCATAGAGTTCAGATCTACAGCGGCCTTGTAATTGGAAAACACGGATCTGGATTGTCATCAACATTTTCAGTGAGCAGAGTAGCCTTTGGTTATGCAAATGAAAAGACATTTCCAACTTATAGCCCGAACGTAACAAAAATTGAAGTGGTTCGTAGAGGAAAAGTAAGAAAGTCTAAGTTAACCTACATCCGTGGAAAACTTGGTAAAGCTGCAAAGGTTGAGGGAATTTTTTCTCAAATCGAAGCACATCCGGAAATTGAAGCTAAAGAGACGACTCAAGAGTAACGTTTTTAAAAGGGCAACTAATTTGTGGGAAGAATTTGAAAAAGAAGCTCTGGCTGCAGGTTTTTCCTATCCAGTTGGAATTGATGAAGCGGGTAGAGGGCCTTTAGCTGGCCCTGTAATTTCTGCTGCCATTTATATTCCTGAGCATGTTCAAATTGACGGTATCGCGGATAGTAAAGAGCTTACTCCAAAAAAACGGAGGGCTCTTTACGAACTTCTTCTTCAGGCAAAAGAGATTGATTTTGGGATTGGTGTTAGCCACCCTGAGGAGATCGACAAGATTAATATTTTACAGGCGACGTTTGTCAGTATGATCGAGGCTGTAAACAAGTTGGAGAAGAGGCCCGATTTTCTTTTAATTGATGGGAATAGAGCTCCCTTGATTGAGATTCAAAAAAAGTGTATTGTGAAAGGAGATAGAAGAGTTCGCTCGATTGCAGCGGCTTCGATTCTAGCTAAGGAATATCGGGATGATTTGATGGATGAACTGCACCTACTTTACCCCCAATATAATTTTGCAAAGCATAAGGGCTATCCGACAGCGGAGCATTTAGAGGCTTTAAGAAAGTATGGCCCCTCCCCGGTTCATAGGAAAAGTTTTGGGCCTGTAAGGGAGCTGATTCATGTTTGAAAAACAATCTGTTTCTAGTATGACGGGCTTTGCTCGAGTTAAAATTTCTGACTACATAGTAGAAGTTCAAGCGACAAATAAAAAAGGTGCAGAGTTGCACTTGTCTTTGCCTAAAGAGCTGGGTCAGTTAGAGAGTTTTATTCGAAAAAAATTAGGCGCTCTTTTGGTTAGAGGGCAAGCTTTTATCAAGGTCTACTCAGAAAAGATCTCTGGTCTGAAAATTACAAAAGAGTCGTGTTTTGCAGTTCATGCTTATTTAGTGGATATTGCAAGCTCTCTTGACCCTAGTTACAAAGTCTCCTTTGAAACGGTCCTTAGTCTCGCAGGAGGGTTTGATATCCCTCAAAAAGAGGAAGAGGCGGTGTGGGAAAAAGGGCTTACGGAATTATGGACTCAGCTTACTCACATGAAGCAAAATGAAGGATTGGCCTTAGCTAAAGACATTTCCATGAGATTGGAGGCGATTCTAAAAGCCGTTGATTTTGTTGAAACGGAGAATCGGTTAGCTCCTGAGATCTTTCGCAAAAAAATCTTGGAAAAACTGGAAAGTTTAAAGACGAGTAGTGAAGATGATAAAGAGAGAGTTCTTAGAGAGGTGATTTTGTATGCTGAAAAAGCAGATATTACAGAAGAGGTTGTCCGGATGCGCTCTCATATTTCACAATTAGAGTCTCTTTTAAAGGGTGCAAAAGAACCTATTGGAAGGACCATTGATTTTCTTGTTCAAGAGATGATGCGGGAAGCAAATACTATGGGATCAAAAGTGCCTGGAGTCGATTCAATGAATCAGGTGATTTTTATTAAGGGTGAAATTGAAAAAATTCGCCAGCAGGGAAGTAATATAGAATGATTTTAGGGCCTAGGAAAGGAATTGTATTTGTTGTAAGCGCGCCGTCAGGGGCAGGAAAGACGACACTTGTGAGTGAGGTCCTTTCAACTTTTCAAAACGAGATTTCGAGGGTTGTTACTTGTACAACACGTGAGCCGAGATCAGGGGAGATTGAGGGAAAGGACTATCTTTTTTTAAGTGAGGCTGAGTTTGAAAAGAAGAGGCTTAATGGAGAGTTTTTAGAAAGTACAAGGACATATGATCACTCTTATGGTACATTGAAAAAAAGTGTAGAAGATTTAAAGAGAGATGGGCATGTTTTTTTAGTGATTGATGTGAAGGGGGCCCTTTCTATTATGAAAGAGCTTGATTGCGTAACAATTTTTATTTCCCCTCCAACTCTACAAGAGCTGGAACGGAGAATGAGAAGCAGGATGCAAGATTCAGAGGATGAGATGAATAAGAGAATTCTTCACGCCGATACTGAGTTGGCAAAAGCAAGTTTTTACGACTATCATCTAGTCAATGATGATTTTAGTGTTGCAGTAGAAATAATTAAGAGTATTATTATCGCAGAAAGTTTTAGGAGTACAAGAAATGGATAAGCAAAGACACTATTTAACTAACGAATATTTAATGAAATCGTATGCGGATAATTTTTCGCTCGCGCTTACAGCGATGGAGTATGCCAAGTCACAAATTCTAGCAGGAAAAGATGTGAAGCTGGGTGAAATTTTTGAAACTCTCGGTAAGTGGTCCCATTCGCAGGTATGAGTAAGAAAGTTTTAATAACAGCTGCATTGCCTTATGCTAATGGTTCTATTCATCTAGGCCATTTAGCGGGCGCTTATTTGCCTGCAGATTGTTATGCAAGATTTTGTAGACTTACCGGGAAAGAGACTCTTTTTATTTGCGGCTCTGATGAGTATGGAACGGCAATTGTCCACGGTGCAGAGCTTGCAAAGAGAACCCCAAAGGAGCAAGTAGATCTTTATCACGGGATTAACACTAAGCTATTTCAAGATCTTGGGATACAATTTGATCACTATTCTAGAACAACCTCAGAGCATCATGCTCCGATTGTTCAAGAATTTTTTTTACAGCTTTTGAAAAACGGGTTTATTGAGACAAAAGTGACCCTGCAGCTCTACTCAGAGGGGGAAAATCGTTTTTTAGCAGACAGATTTGTTGTAGGAACTTGCCCCAAGTGTGGATTTGCAGAAGCTAGGGGGGATGAATGCACAAAATGTGGTGCAAGTTATGAGTCAACCGAGTTAAAAGCGCCAAGGTCTAAGATATCGGGATCACCGCTGGTTTTAAAAGAGACCATGCACTGGTTTTTAAGGTGTGATCTTTTTAAAGAGAGATTGACCGATTGGCTAAAAAAGTTAGATTGGAAACCGAACGTAAAAAACTTTATTGAGCCTTACATTCAAGACCTCCGGCCGAGGGCGATCACAAGAGATATGACCTGGGGAGTCCCAATACCCCTTCCAAACACCGCAGGCAAAGTTCTTTATGTATGGTTTGATGCCCCAATAGGCTACATTTCGGCAACAAAAGAGTATTTTTCTAATACAAAAAATCCAGAGGAATGGAAAGATTTTTGGTTTGATAAAGAGACCAAGTATGTCCAATTTATTGGAAAGGATAATATTGTATTTCATGCTGTAATTTTCCCCGCGATGATTATGGGGCAAGACCTCCCGTATAAGCTTGTGGATGAGTTGCCTGCAAATGAGTTTCTTAATCTAGAAGGGAAAAAATTTAGTAAGTCATCGGGTTGGTATATAGACCTTGCAGATTTTTTAAAGAGATATCCTGCAGAGGTGATTCGGTACACCCTTGCTGCGAATGCACCAGAGGCGCAAGATGCAGAATTCACCTTCAAAGATTTTCAGATGAGAGTAAATTCCGAATTGGTGGGTAAATTCGGAAATTTCATTCACAGAACCCTATCCTTTATTTGGGATAGACTCGATAGAAAAATACCGAAATGTCACAATTTAAGTGAAGTAGACAATCAATTTTTGGCAAGCATTGAGGGGATCGCCCAAGAGTCTCACCGTGCTTATGAAAGTTTCCGACTTCGTAAAGCAGCAGGACATGTGATGGAGCTTGCAGGTCTTGCTAATGTCTATTTTGATCAGAAAAAGCCTTGGATTCTCCTTCGAAACAAGGAGAATTCAGAAGAATTAGAGACAACTATCTATTGCTGCTTGAAAGCAATTCAATTGCTCTCTTTAATTTGTTATCCGATTATGCCAAAGACGGCTGAGAAAATTCGCGATCTTATTGGCTCTAAACAAACTACATGGAATGATCTTATGAAAGAAGAATTAGAACCTGGAACAATGATTAATCAACCTGAGACACTCTTTGCAAAAATCGAAGATGCCACCATTCAAGAGGAGATAGCAAAACTTAAAACTACCGAAAATGCCCCCTCAGCAGGAAAGGGGGAAATTGAATATGGAGACTTTGATAAAGTAGACATTCGTGTGGGTCAAATTCTTTCAGCAGAGCCTGTTCCAAAAAGTAGTAAGCTCCTTAAGCTAGAAGTCGACTTTGGGTTTGAAAAAAGGGTGATCGTTTCTGGAATTGCTAAGCATTACTCTCCAGAGGCCCTTTTGAATAAAAAGGTGATGGCGATCATTAACTTGAAGCCTGCCAAGCTTATGGGTATTGAAAGTCGCGGGATGATTCTTTCGGCAAGCGATGGGACTGTTTTGGAACTTCCTGGTTTGACAAGCGCCCCTGTTGGTTCTGAAATCGGATAAAATCTATTTTTTTAAATTTCTTACTATTGTATAATCAGTAGTATGGATCAAAAGTCATTTCATAGATCATGTAGATATCTAAGCTCTTATGGGGTCTCTCCCCAGCTTTATCGTATTTAAGAACCGCAGTTAAATCAAATAAAAATTATTTTAATTGGGAGAAATTGAGATGTTATCGTCTATTACGTTGCATTCTGATCTTTTTAGGATTCCAAAAGAGGATAACCTGAATATTTACATGGGTTTAGGTCTTTGGGCGGGGTGTGGGAAGTTAAGCGCTGGGTTGCCAGTAGATGTTATAAATATGCTCTTACCTGCAAAAGTGATTGAGGCAGAGAGGGGGTCGCTTTACAACAAAGGTCATTGTTTTAGTTGCTGATAGCATGGCTCTGAGAGAGGGTGCAGATCTTACTAAAGTGGGTGAAATTGTAGAATTAGCGAAAAGGGCGCTGGCCTTTTGGAGTGGTAAATTAAGACTTTCTTTGGAAGTAATTCTCTCTTCTGAGATCGAAAGGAGCGAAGAATATCAAGCTCTTGTTAGATCGTTAGAGGGGGAATTTACAGATTTGCCTCTAGAGAAACAACAATATTTTTTAAGTCAAACGGCGAATACGATTTTTTTATACAACCAAGGGGTTAGGGTAAAGCTTGGGTGGCAGATGAGCAAGCGGGGAGTTTCTGATGAGGGGGTGTTTGATGAACGTTGCGCTAAAACAGGGAGAGTTCCTGAATTACAATGTCTTTACGCAAAAGCGGGTTTAAAAAAAGAGGGGCATCTTGAGGCGCCTCCTTATATCGCCCTTTTAGGTGATGAACGTCCTAGGTTTGGAGTTTCTGAATTTCATCCTCTTACAAAAAGACATGTTGCAAGATGGAGCTCTATGTTCGAGGTTTGTGCTGCATTATTTCCTGGGGAGTACGTTTCTACAGAGGATAAGACAACTGATGTTATGCGGGTGATTCAGAGTTTGTCAGGAGCTGCTTAAAAAGTAAGAGAGGCCAGTGTGACGCTTTTCTACCTTGTCGTTTTTAATTGCAAGGGCGATCGCTTGTTTTGTCCCTAAAAGGACGACAAGTTTTTTAGCCCTTGTAATTCCAGTGTAGAGAAGGTTTCGTTGAAGGAGCATGTAGTGAGAGCTATGAATGGGCATAACAATGCAAGGGGACTCACTTCCTTGAAATTTGTGGACTGAGGCGGCATAGGCTAAAACAATTTGATTGAGTTCGGAAAATTCGTATTTTACCGGTTTTGAATCAAATTGAATCATGAGATACATAAGATCTACATGGATTTCTTCGATAAAGCCCACGTCTCCATTGAAGATTTGTTTGTTGTAGTTATTTTTAATTTGCATCACTTTATCACCAACTTTAAAGGGTTGGCCGAGTCTGTTGACAAGAGTAGGATTCGGATTGAGTCTCTCTTGGAGTGCATGGTTAAGCTGCTCAACGCCGATGATCCCTTTGCGCATGGGAGCGAGAACTTGAATGTCAGTTAAGGGGTTGAATCCGTAGATTGAGGGGACCTCTTGAGCAACAAGTGAAATCAATTTTTCTTTCAGTTCTTCTGGAGATTCAATTTGGTAAAAAAGAAAATCCGATTTTTCTTCATGGATCTCAAGCTCGGGAAAAACTCCCTTATTGATGTCATGAGCATTGATCACGATTCTAGACCCCTTTTCTTGTCTAAAAATTTGGGAGAGTCTTGAGACCGGGATCGCTCTTGATTCAATGATATCTTTAAGAACGCAACCTGCTCCGACGCTGGGTAACTGGTCTATATCTCCAATACAGACAACTTTTGCTCCGTCTGGAAGGGCTTTTAGGAGAGAAAAAAAGAGGAGGGTGTCGATCATGCTTGCCTCATCGATAATCATTAGGTCGCAATTGAGTTGATTCGTCATATTTTTTTTAAAAAGGCCTGTGGTCGGGTCGTACTCTAAAATAACATGGATTGTCGATGCTTTTTTTTGTGTGATTTCAGAGAGTCTTTTTGCAGCTTTTCCTGTGGGCGCGCAAAGGATAATCTCTTTTGTAAGTTTTTCATGAACCGAGAGAATCGCCCTCGTGATCGTACTTTTACCTGTTCCTGGCCCTCCAGTAACAATATGTACTTTTTCCCGAAAACTGGTCTCAAGGGCTGTAATTTGCCCTGGAGCAAAGGTAATGCCGAGCTTTTCTTGAACCCAATCCGCAGCTTTCTCTATTTTAATTTCACGGATCGCAGATGCAGCTCTCCGTAGACGCTTGATCTGTTTTGCAATTCCAAGTTCAGCAAAAAACAGGGGGCGAAGCCAGACAAAAAGCTCTTCCTCCTCTGTGGTTGGAAGTGGTTTCCGGATAATCCGTTTTTTTTCCTCAAGAGAGGTTAGGGCTCTATTTAGATCAGCTCCGTCAACCCCGAGTTTTTCTCCAGCAAGGGCGATAATTTCTACTTCTGGGTAGCAGACATGACCGTCGTCAGAGAGTTCTTGAAGGACGTATTCAATTCCTGCTTCCACTCGCATGGGATCGTTTGCGCTAATCCCAAAATTTTTTGCAATGGTGTCAGCGGTTTTAAACCCTATTCCATCAACATCATAGGTCATTACATACGGGTTTGTTTTTACCGTTTCAAGACACTTCTCGCCGTAGCGTCTAAAGATTTTTTTTGACATAGAGGGGCCAATTCCGTGTCCTTGCAAAAAGACCATGATGTCTCTGCTCCCTTTGTGCTCCCCCCAATGTTTTTTGATACCCTCAAGTTTTTTTTCCCCAATCCCTTCGATTTCTCTAAGCCTTGAGGGGTCTTTGTCGATAATTTCTAACGCTTTATCCCCAAAATGATCTACGATTCGTTTTGCATTGACAGCCCCTATTCCACGTATGTTGCCCGCTTCTAAGTATTTTTGGATGCTAGCTGCATCATTAGGGATGGTAAGGGTGTAGGAGGCTACGTCAAATTGCTTGCCATATTTGGGATGAAATTTCCATTTTCCCTTGCACGAGATGGTCTCTCCTAGTTGAATCGAGCTAAAATGGCCTACAATTTGAATATCGTCTTGGAGTTTACCTTTAAGTTTAACTACCGAGTAGCCATTTTCGTCATTTGCAAAGACAACTCTTTCTATAATTCCGGTAAGTTCTTCTTCCACATGATCTCCTCTAAAGAGTGTGCACCACTGAGGAATTCTTTGAAAAGGGTTTCTTCTTGAACTTTTCTTTGAGGGTAAAAGTGGTGGATAATTTTTGCTTTAACTAGGTTAATTAAGGTCGGATTAAAAAGGCATTCGGTTTTCAAAAATGATAGAAGTCTTTGCATGCCAATTAATAAAGAGGGATCTAGTAGCAGTTCTGCGATTTCTGCTCCAATAGCTTTTGGAGAGCTTGTTTGGTCACGAAGGAGTTTAAGATAGGTGTGAAGGGTCGGGTAGGCAAGTAAGTAATATTTGGCTAGTTCATAGAGGTCTTGTAAGAAGGGGAGAGAGTGGGGAAGGGGGTCATAAAAGAAAAACCGCTCTAGAGAGACAACTTCAGAAAACGATCTGTCCCCTCTGCAACCGACAAAATTTTGAGCGGAGAGAAAGAGCCTCTGAACTTCACGTGAGGATAGATTTTCTTTGCAATCAAGGATCAGTTTTTTTCCTGTTTCGGAGATCGGAAGAATTGTTTTATGGTTTTTATCAATAACAATAATTTCTTTTAAACCATAAGATGACCAACTATCTTCGCTTATCACTTGTAAAAAGGGGAGGGGGTTGCAAAGGACAAGGGTAATATCAAACGTTTTAAGAGAGAGATGCTTTAAAAGAGCATGAATGTAGATCGCTGCACCCCGTTTTGTTACTAAATAGGCGAAATAAAAGGGGGGCGTCTGCAACAAGTCTACCAAGGTAAGCTCTGTCTGAAGCAATAGCCCTTTTTCCAGAGGATTTAAGCCCATGCATAAATTGCCACTTCCAGGGTGTGCCCACTTCGAGTCGATAAAACCATATTCACCTACATGCGTGAAGCTCGGCATTTTTGCAAAAGAATATTTTGCAATATCGCCCAAAAGTACTTCAAAATGGGGGTAGAACGTAGGTAATTGGAGAATTAAAGAAAAATTAGCCAGTTTTCGCAAAAGTTGGGGCGAAAAAGTTGCAGGGCCTTTATTGTTGTAAGTAAGCATGTGACAAGGGAAATCAGGGTGGGAAAGAATCCTCTTCTCACTAATATCGACAAGGGTGATCAATTCAATTTTTAAATCGGGCATCGCTTTTCTCAGCAAGCTAGCCGCCACATGCTGCGCAGTCCAATCACCCAGCCCCCCAGGCATTACCCAGGTAAATAGAGCAACAGATGCCCCCTCAGGCAGCATGACATCGCTATATTTATATAGAAGTGCCCCCTCAAGCCAACATCTAGCTACCTCTTCGTAATCGCTAAAATTCTTTTTTACCTCCCCATCCACACACGGCAAATGAGAGTGGCCCTTAGGAATCAAACACCCTGGCAATCCCAAACGCCGAAATTCCCCCCCCTCGCAAAACTCCCTAATCCGCGTCAGCGGGTCTAACAACAAATTTATCATAAATTCTATTGTAACTAAAATCCCATTTAGTGCACAATAACACCTTCTAAACATTCCGGCTTAGCTCAGCGGCAGAGCAGTAGACTGTTAATCTATTGGTCGGTGGTTCGATCCCACCAGCCGGAGACCTTAAAAAACATTACTTCAAGATGAGCAAAAAAAAAGTTTCTCCCTATTTAAAACTTGCCTTCATGGCCGTAATTGCCCAATGGCTGCTCGTTTTAAGCATTCCAGATATTTCACAAATCTCGCTTCTTTGTGCACTAGCCAGCAGCGGCTTATTATTTCTTTTGTGGGTGGCTTCAAATGTTGCAAAACTTCCCCTTGGCGGAGGATTTCTCGGGCTTATGATTTACAGCTTCCTAGTAGTAAGCTTTCTA
>CALKUQ010000040.1 GCA_937996705.1 uncultured Chlamydiae bacterium | reverse complement strand
AGGGATAAACGCTGAAAGCATATAAGTGTGAATCCTACCTCAAGATGAGTACTCTCTAATGAAAGGTCACAGCAAGACAAGCTGTATTGTATCCCTTGGGATGCTAAGATAGGTGTTACATGTAAGGTCAGTAATGATTTCAGTGGAGACACACTAATGACCGCTAGATTTTGACCTAGTACAAAATGCAGTTTCTGCAGAGCAGAAACTAAGCTTTTTAGCTAAGCTAAAAAGCTTATAAACTTATTTAGCTTTGCTAAATAAGTTTAAAAGTTTCAATTTTTAAGCTGTATTTTTTAAACGATATACAACCTTCTGGTACCTTTTAGGTACCAGAAAGTTGCTTGGCAAAGCCAAGTTTAAAGCAATATAAAATAAAAAAATAAATAAAATTATCTATAAAAAATGTAAAATTAGATAAAAATATTTCATTTATAAAATTTTTTGACTTCTCAAATAAGCATTCTTCCATTCAACTTTCTGGTACCTTTAGGTACCAGAAGGTTGTTAGAAAGCTTATAAAGTTATTTAGCAAAGCTAAATAAGTTTAGTAGCTAAGCCTTTTTTAGTCTTTATTTTTGATTCTAAAGTTATTTAGCAAAGCTAAATATAAAAGGGTTAAAGTTTAGAAGTTTCTCTATCTAGAACTTTAGCAGAGCTAAAGTTATGTTTAGCTCTGCTAAATAAGTTTCATATAAACAAACATTTCGTGTAGTTTTTTCCCTTGTCAATTGATGTTGGATTTGATAATATAGACTTAAAGTTTTTAAGAAAATCAAGAATCAAGGGGATATGGCGGAATGGTAGACGCTACGGACTTAAAATCCGTTGACTTGTGAAAGTCGTGAGGGTTCAAGTCCCTCTTTCCCCATTAATATCGGTTAGAATATGCTAGGATCGCCAAAATTGAAAAAAATTAATTAAAACTTATGGTTCCACAAACAGAAACTAAAGCAGGTGCTGGATTTAAAGCAGGGGTAAAAGACTACCGTTTAACTTACTACACTCCAGACTACATTGTTCGCGATACTGACATTTTAGCTGCTTTCCGTATGACTCCACAACCAGGTGTTCCACCAGAAGAATGTGGTGCTGCTGTAGCTGCAGAATCTTCAACAGGTACTTGGACAACTGTATGGACTGACGGTTTAACTAGTCTTGACCGTTACAAAGGACGTTGTTATGACCTAGAACCAGTGCCTGGAGAAGAAAACGTGCGAGTAGGATATTAAGCTTATCAGAAGGCCTCCTTAATCCTTCAAACCGACCGGCCTCGGTTTAACCCATATCTCTTACCTGAACTA
Source organism: uncultured Chlamydiae bacterium (assembly GCA_937996705.1). Lineage (GTDB taxonomy): Bacteria > Chlamydiota > Chlamydiia > Chlamydiales > 2-12-FULL-49-11 > VGMD01. The sequence goes on along the minus strand of CALKUQ010000040.1, from coordinate 1,740 downwards.
AAATTATATCTAAAATCCAATTCCTTTTCCTTAAATCGAAATAAGACGAAAGTCTAGGGGACAATAGCATGAGATAAAAGCGGGATTTGCTTTCCGCGAGGGGTATGTCCATCAGATTCACCTCCTTTACCAACTTAAACATCTATAGGGATGAAGTTTTAGACCTAACCTGCGTTAGCTTGGGTATTCTCCGCCCCGTGTTCTCTTCGGAAGTAAAGGGTTTTCTTACTCTCCGGCAGGCCATCAAAGAGAAGAGCACTTAACATAACAGGCTCCCTAAACGGACACTAGGATTCGCTTAAAAAAACTACTATGCTGACTAAAGGTTCTTTCAACCCATGTCAGAAGAGCCTTTTAATTCCAGGGACGTAATATCCCACATGATGGAAAGGAAAGGCAGCCAGACTTGGCCGACGAAGCTTATAATGGGCCCGGAATTGCAGGGTCACCATAGCCTAGGAAGCTAAAGACAAAATAACAAAACCAGGAAACCTATTACAGTGCGGTCCCTCCCAAGGGTCCCAAACCAATCATGAATAATAAAGAAAACAATTCTTCCCAGTCATGGGATAATATCATTAAAGCCAAGACCTCTTCACTTAAAAAGGAAGAGGATGTTTCTCTATCCATCGCCCAAAATGCACAAGGAGCTATCTCTAAAGCTGTTTTGCTCCTTGAACGAATTTATCGATCTGTTGAATTCCACTATTCAGCAAATCAGGATCCTCCTAAACACGGGGACCTAATTAAGATCGCTTCTGATCCCGACATTCTTAGAATTGCTTATAACAAACTTTCTAAAAACAAGGGTTCTTTAACTCCCGGATCTAAAGGTGTTACATCAGACTCTATGTCTGAAAACACCATCCAAAAGATCTCTTCTGAACTCAAAGCTGGAAACTACAAGTGGAGTCCAGTTAAAAGGGTTCTTGTTCCTAAACCCGGAAAATCCGTCCTGAGACCTCTCGGCCTTCCCGATTTCGATGATAAGATCGTTCAGGAAGCCATCAGAATGGTTCTCGAATCAATCTTTGAACCCGCTTTCGCCCATTACGAACTTAATTCCGGTTTTAGACCTAAACGTGATTGCGCAACTGCTATCCGTAGAATCAAGCGAGGCGCTCAATTCTCCTCCCTGGCAATCGAGGGCGACATTAAAGGCGCCTATGATAATGTCGACCACTCAATCCTTATAAAGCTTTTATCGCGAAGAATCAAGGATAAGAAATTCCTTGACCTCATTTGGTCCGGTCTCAAAGCAGGCATCCTCTTAGATCTCATCTACACAGACTCCTTTGTCGGAGTTCCCCAAGGAGGAATCGCCAGCCCTATTTTGTTCAACATATACATGCACGAATTCGATTTGTACATGAATAGTAAAATGACGGAACTTAATTCCAACAGATTACCTAACTTTGTTTCTGCAAAGCAGAAACATATAAACTTGGCAAAGCCAAGTTTAAAAGTGACCCCCCAATATGCGAAGCTTAAAAGTGAGCAATCCCGATTATCTGAAAAGATTAAACAATACAAATCCATTCTTACTTTGAACGACTCTGAAGTAATTTCCTCTAAGCTTCCTTACATGAGGGATCTTATCCCTCTCTTCCTGGAAAATCTAACTGACTTCCCGGAAATTCCTTGGGTTAATAACTCTTACCTCCAAGAACTTAAGTTATACTTCATTAAACCCGAAGAAGACCTTTCTATTCCTAATGCCTTTTCTAAGGAAAGAAGCTC
>CALKUQ010000039.1 GCA_937996705.1 uncultured Chlamydiae bacterium | reverse complement strand
GAACTAAAACGATTTTGCTGCGAAAAATCCGGGTCTTTCAACTGTCATGAGTATACCAAGACTAGCTAATTTAAAAAATAATTAACAAAACAGCTAGCATAAGGGGCTGCAGCTGTTGCTGCAGCCCGATATTGATTACTCAATCCCGTTATTTTTAGCAACTTTGGCATACCATAGAGCTGCTGGCTTAGGCGTTCTTGTAAGATCTACGCTATCTCTATCAACGCTATAAAGACCGAAGCGTGGCGTATATCTACCCCACTCGTAGTTATCCATCAACGACCAAGCTGCATAGCCAATGAGGGGGATTTTATCCAAAGTAATCGCATTGTACAACTCTTCAATCGTACCCTTAAGAACTTTGAGCATGTTTGCTTCAGAAAGGGCTCTCTCTTCTTTTGTAGCTACTGAAGAGGGAAATCCATTTTCTGTGATAATAATGTCAATCCCAGGGGCCATTTGGGTAATTTTTTTCAAACAAGGACGAATGCCTGGAGGATATCCAACGTACCATCCACATAACGGTTTTCCGTTGATGTCTGTTCCTCCGGGGATAGCATCTTTTGGAAAATAGCCATTATTCACATTTACATCATCACCCCAGCCTGGTGAATTCGTTGTTGGAGCTGGCGGTGTTGTACAAAGCTGAGTCGTATAATAATTGATCCCTATGACTCCGTCTAAAGAGTTTTTAATAAGGGCCGATTCGGCTTGGGTAAAAGATGGGAGTCTCTCCCCTACGATCTCTTTCATAACTAGCGGCCAATCGCCTGTTACAAGAGGTCTTAAAAACCATCCTAGAAAAAATTCATACATCCGATCTGCGGCCTCAACATCTTTGGGATTTTTAGGATCTAGCGGGAGCTGTGTATTGATATTGAGAGAAATGGTAATACGGGCATTTTCTTTGATTAAGCCCTTCACTCGCATTCTTTTAAACAGCTGAACAGATTCTGCGTGAGCTAAGAGGGCGTTTTTTGCTCCAATGTATTCATAAACTCCTGATCCAGACAAACCTGGAGCATACACTCCTGAATCACTATACCCTTGCCAAAGGAATGTCCACGGCTCATTGAGTGTAATCCACATCGAAACACTTTTGCCAAATCTTGTAAAAAGAAGTTCTGAGTACTCTCTAAAATGGCCGATAATTTTTTCTGAAAGCCATCCCCCATGAGCATATCCACCTAAATTATCAACAAGCGACTGTGGTAAATCCCAATGGTACATTGTTACAATTGCCTCGATATTGGCATTTTTTAAATATCTTAAAAGGGTTTCGTAATAATGGAGCCCCTCCTCATTGGGAACCATTTTATTTTGAGCCGCATCCCATTTCATCACTCGTGACCAGGAGATCGAAAATCTATACGCTTTTAGGTTAAGCTCCACAGCCTTTTGCACATCTACTGGGAAAAGATAATAAGATAGATCTGCAACGTCTGCACACTCCACCCCTTGATGTGTAATACAAAATGTGTCCCAAATAGAAGGCTCTCTTCCCCCCTCAGAGGTAGCGCCTTCAATTTGAAAGGCTGCACCGCCCGCTGCCCAAATAAAATTATCCTGAAATTTCTTCATACTTATACCGCCGTTTTAATTAATAATAGTTTTAATTAAATATAGGCATTCAGGGAATTTAGGATATTCATTAATAATAAGGGCGTTAAAACTCGAAGCAGCATATAGCAGTTCCCGTTGAAAGACCCGGATTTTTCGTTGCAAAATCATTTTAGTTCAATTAGGCGAAGTGGTCCGCTGAAGACTGATCTGTTTAAAACCAGGCTTGATCAGGCGGGATTGAAATAAAAAGATTCTGCAACGAAAAAGAGGGTATTTCAACTGGAACCTACAACATGATGAGCCTTTGTTAGGAGCTAATGAATTAGAAGGAGGCTTAGGGCTTC
>CALKUQ010000038.1 GCA_937996705.1 uncultured Chlamydiae bacterium | reverse complement strand
TAGAAAACGCCAAAACCGAAATCGCCTTCTTCTTCCCTAAAGAGTCGATCTACTCAAGATCCTGCTCTAGCTGCTCCTGCTCACACTAATTCTCCTCCCCCAGCGCGCATTTCCCCCGGCCAAGCCAAGAAATGCGCCTCCCTTCAATTCCCCAAAAATATCCACAAATCTCTAATAATAAACAAGTTAATCTAATTCCCCCTCCAATCAAATCATAATTATACAGCAATTAAATTGATTTTAAAAAAATATTATGATATAATTGTTATAATTAATTTAACAATAAAAAGGAGTTTATTATGCAGATCGATCTTAGCATTGAGATTTACGGAGGTGCAAACACAATGGATCTAACCGTGGAAACTGACGGAACAAACGGAAGCGAAGATTCTACTTCATTATCCACGAGCTTTTTAGATCAAATAAGAGAACTTTTACAAAGCTTAGGCGCCTGGATAACAAAACATTGCGCCAAAGTCGTAGTTGCAATCCACCAGATTGGATCCCCTTCCGGAGGTTTGAAAATGGCTCATCACCTACCAGAGTTTTCTCCTGGACAAACTCATAAGCGAAATGAACATGAAGGACTCGGCACAGTTTATTCAGATGATCCAGATGATCCATTTGAGCCACTTGGTTCTCATAAACAAAGCAATCAAATGCCTCAAGGTCCAGCCACCTTAATGAACACTACGACCTCTTCTCAAGAGGGAAATTTGACTCCACTGTCAACCCCACGATTAAGTCCGATTAAGAAATTATTTTCAAAGTTAGGAGGATTCTTAAGAGGTTTAGTTCATAACTCTTCTACAGAAAGGCTTAGCAGTGACACACTTTCTAATGGAAATCAATCTCATTTTGGGATCGGAAGTTACGAAGAGTAGACCGGCTAAAACATCCTTAGTAAAGGGTTAAGGAAATTTTTCGCCGCTTGACTTAGGATAAAGCTTCAGAAAAAATTAATTTAATTTGATAATCAAAAAAGGAGTTATCCATGCATCCAACTAAAAATCAAAGCGATTGGACCTCTCTCGGAGAGTGTAACCGTCTCGGACATGCTGATCTTCATCTGAGCCAACCTCGTTTATTACCGACTAACTTATTAAATTTCTTAAGGGATCTTTTAAAAGAGCTAGGGGAATATCTAAAGGGTTTTAGAATCCAAAGCGGAACACCTTCTAAGAACGTCGTCCCGGTATTTGGAATTCTATCAACGCACTTTCCTGGAGCAACGATTACTCATAAGGATATTGTATACTCCGAGAAAAGCCCCCCCGCCAGTAAGGATATTGTATACTCCGAGAAAAGCCCCCCCGCCAGTTTCGATGAAACCGAAGCTCTGTGTACTGAAGTTGATAGAATCACTGGGCACCAAGGTAATTCAACCCCATTAACATTAACTCCGGCAGAAATGGAAAAAGTGCTTGCAGAGGTTGATGCAGTGCTAAAAAGAAGTTGATGCAGTGCTAAAAAATTGACTCTGGTCCAGTTGTTTTTGAGCGGAACTCCTGAAGAGCTAGAAAAACCTTAGTAAAGTGCCTTAGGGAATTTGTCTCCGAAGGTAGTGAGGAAGTAATTTTTTAGCTCGGCCTTCTCGAATGAGAGGTCTGAGAGATCTTGGTGGAAGAGCTCTTTGAGCTCTTCCTTTTTTATTGAGAGGTTTGTTAGGTCGAGGTCCGAGGGGTGGCCTTGGAGTCTATTGAAGATCCATTTGAGGACGCGGATGTTTTCGGAGTAGCCGGGCCAGAGGTAGTGACCTTGCGAGTTTTTACGAAACCAGTTGACTGCGTAGATTTTCGGCATTTTTCTTTGGGGTGTTTCGAGGGAGAGCCAGTGGGCAAAGTAGTCGCCCATGTGGTAGCCGCAAAAGGGGAGCATTGCGAAGGGGTCGTGGCGGAGCTGGCCTGCTGCCCCTTCGGAGGCGGCGGTGATTTCAGAGGATATGGAGGCGCCCATAAAGACCCCTTCGGTCCAGTTTTTTGATTCTGCCACGAGGGGGAGGTAATTTGAGCGCCTGCCGCCAAAGAGAATTGCCTCTATGGGGACACCGTGGGGCTCATCGCCTGCGGGGTCATAGATGGGGCACTGATGCTTGGAAACGGTAAATCTTGCATTGGGATGGGCAGCTTTTTCTTTTGATCCCCTTTTCCAAGGGCGACCCTTCCAATCAATAAGTTCTTCGGGGGGCTCATCGGTTAGCCCCTCCCACCAAACATCTCCATCAGGGGTTGTGGCAACGTTGGTAAAAATGGTGTTTTTTTGTATCGTCTTCATAGCGTTAGGATTTGTCTTCCAGGATGTGCCTGGAGCTACCCCAAAAAATCCGTTTTCAGGATTAATTGCATAGAGCCTTCCATCCTCTAGAAAGTGCATCCAGGCGATATCATCCCCGACACACTCCACCTTCCAACCTGGGAGAGCAGGCTCGATCATCGCTAAATTTGTTTTTCCGCAAGAACTTGGAAATGCGGCGGTTATGTATTTTTTCTCCCCCTCTGGACTTGTCAGCCCCATGATGAGCATGTGCTCTGCAAGCCACCCCTCATCTCTTGCAATCGTTGAACCAATTCTGAGGGCAAAGCATTTTTTTCCCAGGAGCGCATTGCCCCCGTAGCCACTCCCATAAGACCAAATTTCTCTAATCTCTGGAAAATGGACGATGTATTTTTCAGGATTGCACGGCCAGGAAACATCTTTTTGCCCCCTCTCTAGAGGCATTCCTACAGAGTGAATCCCAAAGACTGCCCCTTTTACCTCATCCAAGGGGACTATCCGCGCCATAATTCTCATGTTGCAGACAACATAGGGGGAATCGGTAATTTCTATTCCAAACTTTGTATAAGGAGAGTCTTTGGGCCCCATTGCATAAGGGATCACATACATCACTCTCCCCTTCATGCAATTTTTAAACAGGCCCATTAAAATAGATCTCATTTCTATAGGATCTTTCCAATTATTTGTGGGGCCTGCATCCTCTTTTTTTGCAGAACAAATATAGGTGGAGCTCTCAACTCTAGCTACATCGCTAGGATCTGATCTTGCAACCCACGAGCCTGGACGCTTTGTTAATTTTTGCCAAGTGCCACACTTTTCTAAAACTTTTGCAAGCTCTTGAAATTCGAGCTCTGATCCGTCGCAGATCTGAATGCTATCGGGCTGACATAATTCTCTTATGGTCTCTATCACCGGGCAAACGACTTACGTTTTTTAAAGTGGTCTAGGTACTCAAGCGCTTTTCCTGTCCCTAAGCAAACAGCAAGCAACGGACTCGGCGCAATAATCACAGGAAGGCCACAAGATTTAATAATAGCCTTATCTAAGCCACGAATCAGCGCGCCTCCCCCTGCAAGGACAATCCCCCTGTCTACCAAGTCGGCAGCCAATTCAGGAGGGCACTTCTCAAGAGTTAACTTTACACTCTCAATAATTTGCTGAATAGGCTCGCTTAAACACTCTCGTATCTCTACTGAATTAATTCTCTTGGTAATAGGGAGGCCTGCAACCTGATCCCTTCCCCGCACTTCCATTTCTAGTTCATTATCGCCAAGAGGATAGGCGGAACCAATTGTAATTTTAATCTCTTCTGCAGTTCTAGGACCGATCATGAGATTATACGTGCGTCTCATGTAATTAATAATGCACTCATCAAACTCATCTCCGGCAATTCTTAAAGATCTTGACTCAACAATACCGCCGAGTGAAATAATAGCAATTTCAGTCGTTCCGCCCCCAATATCAACAATCATACTTGCTGCTGGCTCATGCACGGGCAAATCGACTCCAATTGCAGCAGCCATAGGCTCTTCAATTAAAATCACCTCTTGCGCTCCCGCCCTCATCGCTGAATCTTCCACAGCCCTTTTTTCTACCCCTGTAATCCCGGAAGGAACCGCTATCAAAATTTTAGGTCTGAAAATACTTCTTGCAGGGGTCACCCTCCGAATCAGCTCTTTTAACATCCCCTCTGCAATTTCAAAATCTGCAATGACTCCATCTTTCATCGGCCGAACTGCGTGAATTCTTCTCGGAGTCTTTCCAAGCATCGCTTTGGCTTTATGTCCCACTGCAAGCACTTCATTTGTCAGAGCATCAACCGCTACAACCGATGGCTCGGCAAGGACAATCCCTTTCCCTCTAACATAAACAAGTGTGTTTGCTGTCCCTAAGTCAATTCCGATATCGTTGCTAAATAACCCGGTAACATCGCGCCATTTTCCAATAGCAGCTTTCCTAAACTTCAATAAATTTTTCTTTAGCGTCTCTGCATCTTTCATCGTTTTATTCTACCTATCTAGATATTTTTACGCCTGCAATAATTCAAGAACATCTTCCCATGTCAAGCGCGACATAATTTCATCATCGGAAGTGACGATTTTTTTAACAATTCCCTGCTTCCGTTTCTGCATTTCTACAATTTTCTCTTCAATAGTATTCAAAGTGACCAATTTATAAACAGAAACATTTTGCGTCTGCCCCATTCGGTAAACCCTGTCAGTTGCTTGGCTCTCTACCGCCGGATTCCACCACATATCGTAGTGAATGACTGTATCTGCCCCTACAAGATTTAATCCCGTACCCCCTGCTTTTAGCGAAACTAAGAAAACAGGAATTTCGGGATTTTCGTTAAACTCGTTGACGATTTCCAGCCTATTTTTGCTCGTTCCATCGAGGTAGGAAAATCTAATCCCCCTCTCCTCAAAATCGCTTTTCATGATTTGGAGCATTTTTGTGTACTGAGAGAAAATGACGGTCTTATGCTTGCTCTGAATCAATGTTTGTAGCATCTCAACGAGCATGTCGTATTTTGTAGAATCTCCCATTTCTGCTGTCTCTTTGGCAAAAATTGCTGGGTGACAACAAATTTGCTTAAGCCTTGTAAGTGTTGCAAGAACATGGATTTGAACCTTATCAAAGCCATCTCGAGCAACAAGTTTTGTAAGCTCATCTCTTGCCGAAGCTGCATACGATTTATAAAGGTCGCTTTGGACATCCGAGAGCTTACAGTGATAGACAAGTTCTGAGATTGGGGGAAGATCTTTCAAGACATCAGCCTTCATCCTTCTCAAAATAAAGGGCGCTACTTTTTTCCGGAGGTATTCGAGATTTTTTTGTTGCTCTGCACCTGCAACGCGAATGTATTTTTCCACAAATCTATCGTATGTATTTAAAAATCCTGGCATTAGGAAGTCAAACAAGCTCCAAAGCTCATCAAGTGAGTTCTCTATCGGCGTTCCGCTCAAAATCAGTCTATAGTCAGATTTTAATAATTTTACAGATTTTGCGTTTCGGGTACCACGGTTTTTAATGTGTTGCGCCTCATCGAGTATGACGTAGTTAAAGACATTTTCCAGGTATTGATCAACATCTTTCTGCAACAAGCTGTAAGAGGTAATCACAACATCATACCCTTTTAAATTGGCAATCATCTTCTTTCTTTGAGTGGGGATGCCATCTATCACAATCGTTTTGAATTTAGGATGAAACTTGTGAAGCTCCTCTTTCCAGTTATAGAGAAGGGAGGTAGGACAAATCACAAGAGAGGGCTTATCCTGCGTTTTGTGATGCTGGGTAAGGGCTACAATCGTTTGGAGAGTCTTTCCAAGCCCCATATCATCGGCAAGAATCCCGTTGAGATACATAAGTCTCAACCTTTCCAGCCACTGAACCCCTTCCATTTGATACGGTCTTAATTCCGCTTTTACCTCTTTAGGCATAGGAGAGAAGACAAAAGGCTTTTCTCCTAACATTTGGGCTCTAATATCGATTAATTTCTCTGTGATGGAAAAAGAGACTGGTAATCCTTCAAAATGACTTGCATCAATATTTGCAATGCTCCAAAGCGGTCTTTTTAATTTGTGATTTTCCAGCTTCTCTATCCCAAGTTCGTCAAACAGCTGCACAATTTGCCCCATTTTTACTAGATCCAGGACAAGAATTTTATACGCTTTAGCACTCTCTTTTTTCTGTTTAGATTTTTTTGCATCAAGCTCTAGGTAGGCTCTCTTTCCAAGAACACACTCCCAAAGTCTATCCAAACGAACACCAAGCAAATCTCCATCCACTTTAACTTCGATTTCATACACATCCATTCTATCATTTGCGTGCGAGAGATGGAGATGAAATTCCGATTTATCATAAATGAATTGATCGAGTAAATTTTGGGGGCAATTAAACTGTATCCTATCTTGATAAAACGGGATCGATTCTGTCATAAATTCGACAATTTTCTTTTCGGTTCTCGCTACAAACGCGCCTGTTTCTTCTTGATAGACAAAATCTTGGAAAAGATCTTCTATGATTTTTCTCTCTTCTACAAGATTTCTCTCTAAAATTCCATTATCTTGGGTAAAAATTTGAAGGTGCTCTTTTGTCAAATACTCAGGAATCGCAGGAACTTCCTTTCCGTCATAGATAAATTTAACAAGGGCATCGAGCTCTCCATCCAGAAACGTGATATCACAAATCCCTCTAACTTCATGAGTAAAAGGAATCGTATTAAATTTATTGACGCAAGAGGCATTGGATATGGTCGCAAATTTGGCAAGTTCTGGTAAAGAGGCCTCAATAAATGTCCCGAATAGGGGCTCTGGAATCGTAATCTCTCTCATTTCAGCCAGCTGCATCACGTGCTGCCTTGTGATTGAAGGGGGAAATCTATAGTAGACATGTGAATAAATCATCCCAGGAAGGGCGCATTCAAAAAAACGAACTTCCTCTAACTGTACATTTTTTGCATCCAAAAGGATCGTCGGATTAATCAAAATTTTCGAGGCTGGCGGAACAATATATTCAAGGGCCATGTTAATCTGAGCAAAGGTTTTGGAAAAATTGATCGGGGTTTCCAAGCTCCCTTCGTAAAGACCTGGCAATACAGGCAATTCTTCATCTTCACTTGCGGACTTAGAAGAAAATTTCTTCATGGCAACATCATAGGCATTGGCCAAAATCAATCCAAACGCCTTAATCTCCATGAAAGCACTTCTTTGCCCCCTCTCAGTCGTTGGTTTATCATGAACTCTAGCATAATCAATCAACATACGCACCATTTCCCTCGACTCTTCTCGAAAGGACTCTAAGGTAAAGAGGTACTTTTTCCCTGCAATTAAGAGCATCTCCTCATGACGAATACTATCTAGAAAATCTTTTGCAAACGGGATGTGAAGGGGCTTGGACCTTGAGGGAAGCCTAAGGGCAAGTTGCAATTCAATCACAGGTCGAAGGCCAGAATTTTGGTCAGGCAAGAAAAAGATCATCGCAATTTCAGCGCGATCTATAGGACGTTGTTCTTTAGGGAGAAAAAAAGGAGATCTCGACAAAATTTTTGAGGATTGGACATACTCTTGAAGAAGTTCTTTACTATATTTTTCATCTTGCCGCTTCTCCTCTTTCGTCACAGCCTCTTTTACAGCTTCGAAAAGCTCCTCTTTCTGCTCTTCATCAAAGCCAGAAGTTTCTGCCAAATCTTTAATATCAGTGTCTTTAGAGTATTTAACTAAAATCTCATCTAAATTTTGCTCAAGGTAAAAAAGGAGAGCTGCTAAATGCTGACAATCATAATGGTAGGGACAATCACAGTCAGAATCAATAGTCTCACAGGCATCTCTATCAATCTCAATCTCACTTTGGTAGGTATTGTCGTATTGACCACCCACTTTTGCGCTAATTCGAACCGTTGTTCCATCAATATGAATGATCTTTGCTGAAAACACTTTTTTCTCGTCAAAGAGCTGCTTTCCTTCGCGGAGCACGTTCTGGGAAAAATCTTGCTTCAGTTTTCTAACATTTAACATGGGAGCCCTAAAAGTTAAACTAACGTCCCGTTTTACATCTTTTCTCTCACATACGCAAGAAAAAAATTCAAAAACAGGAAAAGAACGGAGCCAAAACAGATCTATTTTCGCAAGTATTCCACGATTCTACCCTCATCCCGATTTTTTGCATCCATAACAATTTTTTTAAATATTTTATATACCGCTTCCAAATGAATGTTACTCAGATTTCTTTACATGCGCTTCATATGTAAATTAGACGTTAGTTGATGCCGAGGGCGCGCTCTATTTGAAAACTAGGTAAGCCCGAGGCAAATTTACAGATGAAGATGCAGGTAAGGAAAGATGGGTAAGATTCATTTGGAAGAGGTATAAATGATATTTTTTTACATCTTTGCAAAATCCGTTTTGCTAAAAAATAGAGGCTACTGTATAGTGTTTTGATCTTCGAGTATGCGGGTGTAGCTCAGTGGTAGAGCATCACGTTGCCAACGTGAGGGTCGTGAGTTCGAATCTCATCACCCGCTAAATTTTTTAGGGACTAGAAAACTATGACAGATCAAGCAAAAACAGTAGAAGTCGAACCAGCAACTATCGTAAATCTTCAGTCAGATCGGATCGATCTTGAAGTGAAAACTGAACCTAAGTGCCGCGTTACGCTAACAGTAAAAGCAAAGCCTGCCGTTTTAAAAGAGGCCAAATTAGACGCAATTAAACAAGTTTCTAAAGAAGTTTCTATACCTGGCTTCCGCAAAGGGAAAGCACCTGCAGCAATTATCGAGAGCAAATATCCAGGAGCTATCAACCAAGCTTGGGACAGATCTTTTGCCGATGTTGCTTTTAAAGATTCTCAAGAACTTGCAAAAGTTCCTGTATTAAACAACTCCTCAAACATCACCTATAAAGTTGTCTCTTTAAATGAGGATGCAGGGGAAATCTCCTTTCAATTCGAGCGTGAGCCTGAGTTTCCTCTAATCGACTACTCCACTTTTTCTTTAAAAGAGGGAGCTCCAAAACCTGTAACTGACACCGATATCGACAACACGATTAAAGGCATTCAAATGTTTTATGCCAGATGGAACCAGGTTACTGACAGAGCTGTTACTGAGGGTGATTTTGTTGTCTTGGATATCGACGATATCGATCAAGACCCTCCGGTACAAGCATTTTCCCACTCTCGATTCGAAGTGGCTAAGAAGAAAATGGCAGATTGGATGCTCGAAGCTGTAGTAGGAAAAAATCTCAATGAGAGCTTTGAAGCTGTAAGCGCTCCAGATGCAACGGAATCTGAAGAGGTGAAAGCTCAATTCAAAGCCAAAAAAGTAAAAATCACAATAAAAGGGATCGAAGAGGCCATTCTACCTGAATTGACAGACGATTTTACGAAAAAAGTAGGCGCACCCGATGTTGCCACTTTACGCGCTCAACTTACAAACCTTTTGACAAAACAGAGCTCAGACAACTACCAGACTGAACTCCGTGAAGAGATCGCAGACCAAATTTTGGAAAAAATCAGATTCGAAGTACCTGCATCTATGCTTGAGAAAGAGGCAAATTACCGCATGTCAAATCTCTTCAAACAGCCCGATTTCCTAAAAAAATGGAAAAGCGAGATGAGTGAAGAGGAAAAAGAGGCTAAAAAACAAGAGGTAATTAGCCAAGCAGAACAAGCGATTCGCCTTTTTTATATCTGCAGAACAATTTTAACGGAAAATAATGTACAAATTTCGGAAGATGATTTGCAACCGAACTACAACACCATTTTAGAGATGATGTTTGCTGATCCTAATCTAGTTAACTACAAAAACCAATCAAGAGAGACGCAAGCTGTCGAATTTTCAAAATACATGATGTCGAAAGCTCAAGATTTCATCATTGCAAAAATACGACCATCCAAGATATAAATCTAGTCATATCGAGATCTTTAGGAGATAGTATGGTTTTTGTTCCTTATGTTACCGAAGATACGGCTCGGGGAGAGCGGTCTATGGATATTTATTCAAGACTTCTTGCCGACCGTATTGTTTTTATTGGCAGCCCCATCGACGACCAAGTGGCTAATAACGTCATTGCTCAAATGGTTTTTCTCAGGGCAAATGACCCAAAAAAACCTGTAAATGTTTACCTCAACTCTCCAGGTGGAAGTATCGCAGCGGGACTTGCTATTTTCGATACGATGCGCTACCTAGAATGCGAAATCAACACGTACTGCATAGGACTTTCAGCTTCCATGGCTGCTCTCTTATTAGTTGCTGGGACAAAAGGGAAGCGTTACGCGTTGCCGCACAGCAGAATGATGCTCCACCAACCGAGTGGCGCTATAGGGGGAACCTCTAAAGATATTGAAATTCAGGCAAAAGAGGTGCTCTACTACAAAAAAATTCTAGCCAATCTTTTTTCTGAAATGACGGGGCAATCTCTAGAAAAAATCATCGAAGATTCTGAGAGAGATTTCTACCTAAACGCCTTAGAAGCAAAAGAATATGGGTTGATCGACCATGTGATTCAACCTAAATCCCCTCTTATACAACCGGCTGGCGCTAAAGGATAATTATGAGCACAACTGACGAAGAAATTGCTAAATGTTCCTTTTGCTCAAGACCAGAAGACAGTGTAGAAAAGCTGATCTCTGGTCCAAGCGCATACATTTGCGACAAGTGCGTCAAGCTGTGCGTTGATATTATCTCAAAAAAGCCTGCTCAGCACGAACTAAAATTTCTCAAACCAAAAGAAATTTTCGACAAGTTGGGCGAGTATATTATAGGTCAAGATCGGGCAAAAAGAACTCTTGCAGTGGCTGTTTACAACCACTACAAGAGAATTAGAGCTCTGTCGAATGAAAAAACTGAAGTTGAATACAGCAAAGCAAACGTTCTCCTCTTAGGACCTACTGGGTCTGGGAAAACTCTGCTTGCCAGAACTCTTGCAAATTTACTCGACGTCCCCTTCGCAATTGCCGATGCTACGACCCTCACAGAGGCTGGCTACGTGGGAGAAGATGTCGAAAACATCATTCTAAGACTCGTACAAAATGCCGACTACGACATTGCTAGGGCCGAACAAGGGATTATTTACGTCGACGAGATCGATAAAATTGCAAAGACCACCTCAAATGTCTCTATCACAAGAGACGTTTCTGGCGAAGGGGTGCAGCAAGCCCTTTTAAAAATTGTCGAGGGGACCGTCTCGAATATCCCTCCTAAAGGGGGAAGGAAGCACCCGAACCAAGAATACATTAAAGTAAATACAGAAAATATTTTGTTTATCGTAGGGGGAGCATTCACACACCTCCCTGATATCATTTCTAATAGGCTTGGAAGAAGGGTGATCGGATTTACCGATGAAGCCGAAAAACAACACCGCGACCTCAATGAAGTAAACTACCTTCTCGGCAAAGTTGAGACAGAAGACCTTATTAAATACGGCCTCATTCCAGAGTTTGTAGGAAGATTTCCCAATATCGTTAACTGTAACGAACTCTCTGTTCAAGACCTTATCGAAATTCTCACCAAACCGAAAAATGCCCTGATCAAGCAATACCAAAACCTCTTTAGAGAGGATGGTGTAGAACTCCATTTTACAGACGACGCTCTCGAGGCAATGGCAGTCAAAGCCAAAGAGGCAGGTACTGGAGCCAGAGCCCTCCGCATGATCGTCGAAAACCGTCTCATCGACCTCATGTTTGAAGCCCCTTCAGACCCCGACATCACAGAAATTACCCTCGACAAAGCTTGCATCGAAGGCAGATCCTCCCCTACCATCCAAAGAGCCTCCGACCAACAAAATTCAGGTTAGTAGATCTGATCTCCTGTTAATCCATCTCTTCCTTCCCCAAACCTAAGGATGGGAGTTGCGCTAGACCCCCCAACTACACCCGCAGCCGCTATTGGCCCGACAGGTGAAGTTCTAATCGGAGAAGGACCACTTATAACAGCACCAGCACCAGCACCAGCACCAGCACCAGCACCAGCACCAGC
>CALKUQ010000037.1 GCA_937996705.1 uncultured Chlamydiae bacterium | reverse complement strand
CATTGCTCCATGATTTGTTAAGAGTTTTTCAGGATTTCACGTCTGACCCTCAAATGATACAGGATTTCACGTCTGACCCTCAAATGATAAGGTGCTTATAAACAGAGTATTGCAATATTAGCTTACGGACTTTCCTCTAAATTAGGGGAAAGTGTTGCAAATAATAGGGGTGTTTTTATGCTCACTCTATAAAGCAGGGGGTTAAAATGCAGAATATTCCTATTACTCTAGCAGTTATTGTAAATGGCGCTATGCAAAATCACGAGCTTGAAGTAGCTTGCGATGAAAATTCTCAAGTCGCTGATCTAACTGAGATTGTAAAAAATGCGCTAGCGGCTCACTTTCCAGCCTACCACGACATTAAAGTGGGAGGATTTCTGTGCGGAATGGAAGAGTTTGAACCTGGAAAAATTTTAAAGGATGTCCACCCTGTTGCTGCGGCGAGAATTTACGCGATAGCAAACGCCCGTCTATAAAAGGTTGTGATCCTTTAAAGAGAAATACGACTGCCCTCCAAAGATAAGATGATCGGCAAGCTTGATATTTAAGATTTCGCCAGATGCTTTAAGAACTCTTGTAAGACGAATATCTTCCGTTGAAGGGGTGGGATCTCCCGAGGGGTGGTTGTGAGCTATAATCAAGGAGTGAGCTCTATGCTGAAGGGCGGGAGCAAAGACCTCTCTAGGATGAACAAGAACCTGTGTGAGTATACCTTTACTAATTACCTCTCTATGAATTGGTTTTAATTTCGGATCTAACAGGAGAACTGCAAGGATCTCTTGCTTTTCTGCATAAAAGAGATCGATTAGAGCTCGATGGGCCTCTTTTGAAGAGATGATCGGGCAGAGCTCACTTTTTGTGGTTGCTAGCAGTTTTTTCGCTAAACCAAAAACTGCCTTTAACTGAATAGCTTTTGCCCTTCCTATCCCTTTCACTTGAACAAGTTCTGGAATCGATGCATCTACAAGTCTCTCTAGCCCTCCAAATTCGACAAGAAGCTTTTCGGCAAGGTCAACTGCTGAGACGCCTCTAACCCCATTTCCTAAAATAATCGCCAAAAGCTCACTCACTTTAAGCGAAGCGACTCCCCATTCTAAAAGACGCTCTCTTGGTCTCTCTTCCAGGGGGATCTTCATCATAGGCTACTCGTAAAATGGGATCACTTTATGATCTAAAATTGCGGGGATTTCTATTTCTAATAAAATATCATTCTCTTCATAGTCAGAGGAAATTACCCTCCCTTCTCGCATCAATTCACTTGTAAGGGCGTATTGACTTTGAGGAATCCTGAGTTTCACAACCTTACGAAGCTTTGCAATTTCCGAAAGCATGATTTCGATGAGTTCATCAAACCCGGTTCGAGCTGTTGCAGAGATTTTAACCGTTTTAGGATATTGAAGACGGAGTTTAATCATCGCCTCATCAGATTCACACTTATCAATTTTATTAAGGAGTGTAATAATCGGCTTATCTTTAACTCCAATCTCCCCTAACACCTTAATCGTTGTTGCTGCTTGGTCAATAGCTGCAGGGTGAGAGACATCGACTACATGGAGCAAGATATCTGTAAATGAAGCCTCTTCGAGCGTACTTTTAAACGCTTTTACAAGGGTGTGAGGCAATTTTCGAATAAAACCAACGGTGTCTACTAAAACGATATTTTGTTTGTTAGGGAGGGTAAATTTCCTTGCTGTAGGGTCAAGAGTTGCAAACAATTTATCTTCTACAAGAACATCCGCACCTGTGAGTGCGTTTAAGAGGGTCGATTTTCCCGCATTTGTGTAGCCGACGATTGCAAAGGTCGGGATACTTGTACGAATTCTCCCCCTTCGGATCACCTCACGCTGCGCTCGAATTTCTTCGATCTCCTTTTCTAAAATACAGACTCGATCTTTTAAAAGGCGTCTATCGATCTCAATTTGCTTCTCCCCCTCTCCCCTTTGCGCGCTTCCTCCGCCAGCGCCTCCTCCAGCGCCGCTTCCACTTGATTTTTGTCTAGATAAGTGGGTCCACATCCCTGCAAGTCTAGGCAATTGGTATCTAACTTTTGCAAGCTCAATTTGAAGCATCGCCTCTTTTGTCTCGGCTCTTGCAGCAAAGACCTCTAAAATAAGCTCTGTCCGATCAAGGACAGGTTTTTTTATGATCTCTTCTAGATTTCTCTGTTGGTTCGGAGTAATTTCATCATCAAAAATAACGGCATCAATTCCCTCCAAAGCCATCATTTTTCCGATTTCATCAGCCTTCCCTTTGCCGATATAAGTTGCTGAAGTATATTTTTTGATGGGACAACTTACAATCTTTTTCACTTCAAACCCATAGGTCTCTGAAAGCGACTTAAGCTCGTCTAAGCACTCGTTACAAAAATCGGGACTTTTCCCTGAGAAAAAGACCCCTACAAGGGCAACTTTTTTCACTTCGGATAAATCGTATCTATCTTGTTGATTTTGTTCTATTTCAGACATCTAATTCCAACCCATCGTAAGCAAGCATTACACCTTCTGGAAGGGCTTTGCTAATTGTTTCATAATCAACCTCATGAGAAAGATGTGTCAAATAACACCTCTTTACACTCGGGTTTTTCTTCTTAAACTCTGAGGCCTCTTGAATCGAAAAATGCATGCGGGACTCTTTTTCATTAATTGCACCCAAAACCAGCGTCTCCACCCCCTCTAAATCGGCAAAAATCGCCTCTTCATAATCTTTAATATCCGTCACATACGCGAATGTACCAAACCGAAATCCATTGACCTGAAGCCCTTGCTGACTGTAACTAAAATATCTAACCTCTACTCCGCTAATAAAAGCCTGACCCCTCTTTTCTTTCAACTCCTCAATCAAAAATCGATCCATGAGATAATCAAACCGGATGTTCAATACCTTCAAAGTCACTTCCGACAAAACTAAAGGGATCTTTTTATTTTGATTCAAAAAGGAGTAAGACCTTAAATCATTCATTCCACCTATATGATCTTCATGGGGATGTGTCAAAAAGAGAGCATCGAGGGATTCAATTTGATATTCTAGAGCATTTTGCCTTACATCGGGGGAGGCGTCGATCAAAAAATTTTTACCACTAACTTGAAGCAACCCCGAAGTCCTAAGCCTGTGATTTCTCCTATCTTTGCTTTTGCAAATAGAGCACTTACAACCAACAACTGGAACTCCCGAGGAGGCCCCTGTCCCTAAAAATAAAAATTTCATGCTACAAACATACCATATTCGCTAAATGGCGTCCATAGTATGCATGATAAAGAAGGCCCCTAGAGCCAAGCCCTGTAAATACAAAAGCCTTTTCACTTATTTTTTCAACAATCGGCAAATAACCCTCTTTAACACAAGCTCGTATGCCAGCCCAACACTCCTTTACAACAAAATCGTCTCGATGGGGGAAAAAAGCGTCCCACTTTTCTGACAGATCTTTTTTGGCCACTTCTAGATCGGGAGCGCTTGAGGCATAATGATGCTCGTAGGTTGATCCTAATTGAACTCGGGTTTCGGAAATTCTCGATAAGTGCCCTTTTGCCCTCATCTCACTTCTTTCTAAAGGGCGCTCTGTACTACCTATAAGAACTTGCCCCTTTACAAACGTAAGAGGGAGTCCAAACTCTCTCATTCCAGAGCCACATGCAAAAATAACCCGGTCAAACTCTTCCCCAGAATATTTTTTTTTCACAAGTGCTACATCTGAAAAAGAAGAATAGAGGGCTTTTACATACTCCCCTAACAGGACTGTCATTCCCGATTTAATCAAGATTGCATCTCCCCTTTTTTCCAAATCAGAATACCACTCAAACGGAGTCCAATCAAATCGCAAAATTCCTGTCTGATCGGCAAGTTTTTTCCCACTCGCTTGTTCTGCAGCTGCGATAAGTTCTTTTGTAGCTTTTATCGCCTCATCTGCAAATTTAGAAGGTTTTCCATTCCTTCCAAGATAGGGGTGACAGAGCCCTATTGGAATTCCTGATGCCCCCGACCCAATCCCTAACTCATCAAAAAGGGTAAGATCATGACCTAGCTTTTTAAGAAAATAGGAGACGCCAAGACCTGCAAGGCCTGCTCCTACAACTGCGATGCGCATTCTTCCTTTTTCACTCTTCTTGTAAGCAATCCAAAGCTCTCCGTTGCAAAATTAAAGAAAAAGACGACAAACGGCGTCAAAAGAAGGGCAAACGGAATCATGATAAAAAACCACTGCAAACTTACCGCTAAAACAGCGCTAGAAGAAAAATAGCCGATTCCTGTTAAAACAGCAGATAAAGTTAAAAACCCAATGCACAAAAGGAGGGGAGCAATCCCAACCAAAAGCAAAAGGATGTTTATAAAAGGGCTGGATCTAAGCCTATCCAAAATTTCTTCTGCGATATGAAACCTAACTTGCCGTTTTAAAGCGATGTGCGGAGTGGCAAAAAAGAGGACGAGGAGACAAAACACTCCTAGCAATAAAGATGCCAAAACAAGCAAAAATGGGGCAAATGAGAGTAAAATACCCACCCCTTCTCCAATCATGGGAAGCGATTTGATCAAATAAAAGACACCCATTAATGTCCATAAAAGCAAATACCCAAGAGCCATTGGTAAGGACAAATAGGCAGCTCCCATAAACACCTCAAACGAGTCAATTAAGAGTTTTCTAAAGCTTATCGTATTCCCTTTCACTTCATGATAGTAGACTCTAGTAAGTAAGACGCCCGTTCCAAGCATTACCCCAGTACAAAGAAATACAGGCAAAAACGATAGACTCATAATAACCCAAGGCCCTGCTGTAAAAGAGAGGGTTTTACAAAAAACAACAAGAACCCCACAGACCAAAAGGGCGGCAAAAACAAGGATAAATTTTTTTCTTGAAAAGGCGAATCGCCAAGCGCGATTAAAGACCTCTTCCAATTCGTGTAATGTCATGAGGCGATTCTAAAGTTTTTCTTGTTAAAGATCAAGCTGCCTTATACAGGTATTTAGGCCGGATGATCGGAGTCCCCTTTCCATTCCGAGCTTCGCATCGTTCGTAGACAATTTGACGAGCGATCCCCACCACTCTTGAAAGGCCAAAAAGAACTGTAAAATACTCAGGATAAGGGAATCCTGCCGCTGAAAGAACTGCCCCAGACATGAGATCTACATTAGGATAAGGGTCTTGAATTTTAGAATTTTCTGCCAAAACTTTAGGCGCCCTCTCTCGCAAGAGAAGACCCGTTCTAACAAGAGGATCATTGGGAAAGTACTTCTCCCCTATCTCGCAAAGAATCGTAGCTCTTGTATCTTCCTTTCTAAGAACGGCATGGCCAAAACCGTATAAAAGCCCCCCTGCCGCA
>CALKUQ010000035.1 GCA_937996705.1 uncultured Chlamydiae bacterium | reverse complement strand
CACAAAAACGTGGTAGCCTTTCAAACAAGAAATCCGATCCATAAAGCTCATCTAGCCCTCATTGAAAAGTGTTTATCAGAAGCTGGAGATGACGCCGCTTTTTTTCTCCATCCCGTTGTAGGGCCTACTCAACAAGATGACATCCCCCCCTCGGTTCGAAAAAAATGTTATCAAGCTATCCTCCCTTATCTAAATAAAAGAGCCTTCTATTTAAATTATCTACCCCTAACGATGCGAATGGCTGGACCAAAAGAGGCTCTTCTTCATGCAATTATCCGCAAAAATTACGGGGCCACACATTTCATTGTGGGGAGAGATCATGCTGGTCCTTCAAGTAGAGATGCAAACAACAATTCATTTTATCAACCTTATGAAGCACAAGAGCTTGCAAAGTCTTACGAAGCGGAGCTTGGGCTGAAAATTCTCCTTTCAAAAGAAATGGTCTATGTCGGAGAAACTCAATCTTATATCCCTCAAGATCAAATCAGAGGTAACGAAACAATCTTTCAAATTTCAGGCACTGAACTCCGAAATAAAATGAAAGCTAATCTCCCCCTCCCCTCCTGGTTTTCATTTCCTGAAGTAGAACAAATTTTAAGAAACTACTACTCTCATAAAAATGGATTATGCATCTATTTAACAGGCCTTCCTTCTTCTGGAAAATCAACAATTGCCTCCGATTTAAAGAGAAAAATAGAGCAAATCGATCCTAAATCAAGAGAAGTCATTATTCTAGACGGTGATGTAATACGCCATTATCTTTCCAAAGAACTCGGTTTTTCAAAAAAGGATCGTTCTACAAATGTACAAAGAATTGGATACGTAGCAAGCCTAATTGTTCAAAACGGAGGCATTTGCATCTGTCCCAATATAGCACCTTATGAAGAAGATCGAAAAGCAAATCGCGATTTGATTAGTTCAAAAGGGCTTTATTTTGAAGTCTTTGTGAATACCCCCTTAGAAATTTGCGAATCAAGAGATGTAAAAGGACTGTACGCATTAGCAAAAAAAGGGGTTATTAAAGAATTTACAGGAATTAGCGACCCCTATGAAATCCCCAAAAACCCTGAGTTAGAAATTGACGGAACCCAAAACCTATCTCTTGTCACTCAAACGATCTTAACTCAAATCAGCAAGGTCTATCCCCCATTTCTAAAATAGAGATCTTCTGAAATTTGGCTTTGCTTAAAAAATGGGAGATTTTCAAGGGAATGGCGTCTGGAAACCTAAACTATACTGGTTCCAAATGAATCTTACCCAGATTTTTCACAGGAAAATCGTTTTAGTTCAATTTGGTGAAGCCGTCTGGTGAAGAGGGCTCTGTTTGAAACCAGGCCCGATGAAGCGGAATTGAAATAAAAAGA
>CALKUQ010000034.1 GCA_937996705.1 uncultured Chlamydiae bacterium | reverse complement strand
TGCGAGCTACTACCTTTGCATTTTCTGCAGACAAACTGAGTAACTCTGCGCGAACAGATTTTTCTAACTCTTCACCGGTAACATCTTCTGGAATATCTGGTTCAAAAATACGTGGACGTAAACGGGATTGATCTCTCTCCATTGGTGCAGGGCGCGCTCCGCGAGGATCTGAGCCATCACGAGTTTGTCGTGGTGCACCAGCGCGGTTTGAAGATCCACCACGTGCCGGAAGATCTTCACGACGACGTTGCGAGTTTGGACCTGATGGTTTGCGTGGTGCATCTCCCGATGGACGGCGCTCACCTGAGCGAGCTGGACGCTCCCCTGGCTTTAAATTCTGAACTGGGCGTGAAGGACGGGATGGGCGTTGCTCTCTATTCTCCATCAGTTATTTCTCCTTCACGCTCTTTAATTGTTGTCCATCGTGGATATTAAAAACAAAAGTTCTTAACTTTGAAAAGTATGACATTTAAAATTGAGAAATAAAAAAGGGGCGCTCGTTAAAGCGCCCCTTTTTATAAAAGAAGTCCGGCGACGTTCTACTCTCCCACAAGGTCACCCGTGCAGTACCATCGACGCTGAGAGGCTTAACTTCCGGGTTCGGAATGGGACCGGGTGTTTCCCTCTCGCTATGGTCGCCGAAACGCTATTGAGTTTTTGGCATGAACCTACGAAAAGTAAGTCTGATCAAAAATTAATTTGATCTTCTTATGTTCGTGGTTCTCGACCGTATCTCGAGAACCACACAGTGGACGCGTAGCAACTTTGTAGTTAAATCCTCGGCCTATTAGTAGTGGTCAGCTCCAAGCCTTACGGCTCTTCCACTTCCACCCTATCAACCCAGTAGTCTAGCTGGGGGCCTTACTTGGTAAACCAATGAGAAACCTAATCTTGAAGCGAGCTTCCCGCTTAGATGCTTTCAGCGGTTATCCCTTCCGAACGTAGCTAATCGGCGGTGCTCCTGGCGGAACAACCGACACACCAGAGGTTCGTCCGACCCGGTCCTCTCGTACTAGGGTCAGCCCTTCTCAAGTTTCTTACGCGCACAGAAGATAGGGACCGAACTGTCTCACGACGTTCTGAACCCAGCTCGCGTGCCTCTTTAATGGGCGAACAGCCCAACCCTTGGGACCTACTCCAGCCCCAGGATGAGACGAGCCGACATCGAGGTGCCAAACCTTGCCGTCGATATGGACTCTTGGGCAAGATCAGCCTGTTATCCCCGGGGTACCTTTTATCCGTTGAGCGACGGCGCTTCCACAAGCCACCGCCGGATCACTAGTTCCTGCTTTCGCACCTGCTCGACATGTCTGTCTCACAGTTAAGCTCCCTTGTGCACTTACACTCGACACCTGATTGCCAACCAGGTTGAGGGAACCTTTGAGCGCCTCCGTTACTTTTTAGGAGGCGACCGCCCCAGTCAAACTACCCACCAGACACTGTCCCTGATCCGGATTACGGACCGAGGTTAGAAGTTCAAAACGATCAGAGTGGTATTTCAACGATGACTCCACAAACACTGGCGTGCCCGCTTCAAAGTCTCCCACCTATGCTACACAAACCGTTCCGAACACCAATATCAAGATATAGTAAAGGTCCCGGGGTCTTTCCGTCTTTCTGCGCGTAACGAGCATCTTTACTCGTAATGCAATTTCGCCGAGTTCACGGATGAGACAGCGCTCAAGTCGTTACGCCATTCGTGCAGGTCGGAACTTACCCGACAAGGAATTTCGCTACCTTAGGATGGTTATAGTTACCACCGCCGTTTACTGGGGCTTAAATTCTCAGCTTCGCTTACGCTAACCGTTCCTCTTAACCTTCCAGCACCGGGCAGGCGTCAGTCCGTATACATCGTTTTGCAACTTCGCACGGACCTGTGTTTTTGGTAAACAGTCGCTTGAGCCTGGTCTCTGCGGCCTTCCAACGCTTCGGAGGAAAACTCCTACACGTCAAAGGGCCCCCCTTCTCCCGAAGTTACGGGGGCATTTTGCCGAGTTCCTTATCCATAATTATCTCGATCGCCTTGGTATTCTCTACCTGACCACCTGTGTCGGTTTCGGGTACGGGTCACTCATATTCTCGCTAGATGCTTTTCTTGACAGCATAGGATCATCCACTTCGCCTTACGGCTCGGCATCAGCTCTCAGGCATGTGTTACGCGGATTTGCCTACGTAACGCCCTACGACCTTACCCCGGGACAACCATCGCCCGGGCTGGACTGCCTTCCTGTGTCACACCATTGCTGAACTACTACAACACCGGGTCAGCGGTTCCATCAATCTGACAAAAGCCAGATCAACTTCACGGCCTTAGCATTAGTTGATTCGTCCTGGGCGAAAATAAGCGAGTACTGGAATATCAACCAGTTGTCCATCGACTACGCCTGACGGCCTCGCCTTAGGTCCCGACTTACCCTGGGCGGATTAGCCTGGCCCAGGAACCCTTGGTCTTTCGGCGGAGGGGTTTCTCACCCCTCTCTCGCTACTCATGTCTACATTCTCACTTGTGTGGCTTCCACGGCTGGATTCCTCCGCCGCTTCACCAGCCACACAACGCTCTCCTACCCATCCACACTCCTGGATCTTGCGACCGGGATAATGTGTGAATGATAGAACTTCGGTGGTGTGCTTGAGCCCCGTTACATTGTCGGCGCGGAATCACTTGACC
>CALKUQ010000033.1 GCA_937996705.1 uncultured Chlamydiae bacterium | reverse complement strand
TATGAATTTAATTAAAAATAAAAAATTTCATATCTAAAAATGATTATTGTTAAGTGAGAAATTAAGAATAAGAAGAAAAATAGATAGAACACAACTTATTTTATTGAAAATAGATGAGTTAATAATTAGATTTATTAATTTAAATATGTTTAATAAGATAGTAGCCAAAGAATATTATCAAAAATGCGACAGAATTTAATTCTGTTTATTAATAAGCTATTAAGGGCTAATGGTGGATGCCTAGACTGTAAGAGGCGATGAAAGACGTATTAGGCTGCGATAAGCCTCGGGGAGCTGCCAAAGAGCTTTGATCCGAGGATTTCCGAATGGGGCAACCCAGCATATAGAGATATATGTTACCCTACGGGGAGCGAACCTGGTGAAGTGAAACATCTCAGTAGCCAGAGGAAGAGAAATCAAACGAGATTCCGTCAGTAGCGGCGAGCGAAAGCGGATTAGGACAAACCCAATGCTTGCATTGGGGGTTGTAGGACCATAACGTGAGACTAAAGAAGATAGATGAAATACTTGGAAAAGTGTAGCATAGAAGGTGAAACTCCTGTAATTTAAATTTTCAATAGCTCTATTGGTATCCTGAGTAGGTCGGAACACGTGATATTTTGACTGAAGCTGGGGGGACCACCCTCCAATCCTAAATACTACTTACAGATCGATAGTGAACAAGTACCGTGAGGGAAAGGTGAAAAGTACTCCAGCGAGGAGAGTGAAATAGAACCTGAAACCATTAGCTTACAATCATTCAGAGCCCTATGATTTATCAGGGTGATGGACTGCCTTTTGCATAATGAGCCTGCGAGTTGTGGTGTCTGGCAAGGTTAAGTCAAGTACGAAGCCGTAGCGAAAGCGAGTCTTAATAGGGCGATTTAGTCAGATGCTGCAGACCCGAAACGAAGTGATCTATCCATGAGCAGGTTGAAGCTGGTGTAAGAGCCAGTGGAGGACCGAACCCGCTGACGTTGAAAAGTCTTGGGATGACTTGTGGATAGGGGTGAAAGGCCAATCAAACTTCGTGATAGCTGGTTCTCTCCGAAATGCATT
>CALKUQ010000032.1 GCA_937996705.1 uncultured Chlamydiae bacterium | reverse complement strand
TCGTTCCCTTACTTCAATCCTACGTCCCTGTACCTCCTCGAATTTCTCCACAACTAGAACCGATTGAACCGTGTTTATTTTGTCTATGAGGGCGTTGAATTGGGATTGACTCATTCCCCCGCCCCCTGAAAATCCGCCCGACTCAAACGATTTCTTGCCAGTTCTCATAGCTTCCAGTTGGCCGACATGGTAAGAGCCTTCAGGAGTGTTTAGAATCCGTGACGGGGTAATATATTCGTCTTTGTGGTAGGTGTAGGGTTTGATTCCCAAGGCCCGTGACTCTTGGCGTGGGTTGCCTGATCCGGTATATCCGAATCCTCCTTCGTAAAATGAACCTACTTGATTGATCTGAGCAACACGGAATAGACCTGAAGCAATAGCTATCCCCGCTGCAATAGCCCCCCTAATAGGAGACCCGGCAGTAGGAATAGGTAAGAACTGAGATTCAAAAGCCTTTTGAGCAGCGAAATAGGTGCTTATCAACGTAAGTCCTGTCATCTTAGCAGCTTCATACTCTACAATAATTTTATCTAATGCTCTACTCCTTCCGGCTATTTGATTAGCAAACGCTAAGGCTTGATTTTGTAGACTTTGTAATTGTTGATTCTTAGCAGCTTCAGACTCTACAATAATTTTATCTTTAGCTATTTTGTTAGCTGCATCCTGCTTTCTAAAAGACATTAAGGCATTTGAAATACCTTGCTCGAAAGATGTTCTTAACGTGAGTTCGGTTTCTTGTCTTGTTGTTAAGTCAGCAATTTCTATTTCATCAGCTTCAAGAGAACCAGCGTGACGTTCGGCCCTAGCTAATGCGTCCGACTCACCTTTTAACTTTAACCTTTCAGAATCAGTTTTTAATTCATCATCCTTTAATTTTTCTAATTCCTTTTGGAATCTCCGTGTGGCATCGAAGGCTTGTGCCTCTGCCTCAATTACTTTTGCTGTTAATTCTGCCCTTTGTTTTTTCTGTTCTTCAGTTAATGCACCGCTTGCCTTTGCTTCTCTATTAAAGTGGCTTAACTTTAAATTCGCCTGTCTCAATTCCTCTGCCGCTAACCTCTTCTCTAGTTGAATTGCTTCCTCTACAAAAGCTCTTTTTTGCGCTCCCTCTGACTGAATTGCTTTCTCCCTTAATTCCGAAACCCTTCGATTTGTTTCGGCTCTTTTTACTATCAGTTCATTTTCATTAGCCTCTATAAGATCAAGTAAATCCGCTATTTCTGCTCCTGCCTTAATTGTATCACTTAGCATTTTACCAACCTTGGGGGCGAAAAAGTCAATCACAGAACCTACACCTGAAGCGATAACTTCGCCTATACCAAACAAAGCCTCTCCTAATTTCTCGACCACAACAAGAACAGAATCAAAAACAACCTTACCAACCGCCATGACTTTAGCTAGCTTATCCTGTCCTTCTTCGCTTCCCTTGAAATAAGAAGTTAAAGCACCAATAGACAAACCTAAAGCAGTTACAACCGCCCCAATAGGAGTAAGGATAAAAGCCATTGCACCTTTAGCCATTCCTAAAAATCCCTGCGCTGCACTAACTGCCCCTCCTGTCATTTTATCTAAAGCAGGGGTGGCCCCACCCATGAGTGCAGTTTGCTTTTTAAGAGATTCGTTTATCTCAGTTAATGGATTCTTCAATCCGGTTACACTTCTTTGAACCTCGTTGTAACTAGCTTGTGTTTTTTTGTTTAACGCCTCTACTCTTACAATCTCTGAATTATATTCCTTCTGGGTTATAGCACCATCTTTTAAAGCCTTGGCAAGATTCTTTTGCTCTTCTTTGAGGCCAAGGATAGTTCCCTTCAGATCAGCAAGTTTTTTGAACTGCCCCTCGTCTTGTTCTAGCTTTATGTCAATTAATACTTCTTCTTTTATCTCTGGCATGACCTATATTTTTAAGAGC
>CALKUQ010000031.1 GCA_937996705.1 uncultured Chlamydiae bacterium | reverse complement strand
TGAAGGGACAGGAGGGATTGTAAAACAAGGGTCTGGGATTGTGGTTTTATCAGGGCTAAATACCTACTCAGGAGGGACATCAATTTCTGAAGGGGTCGTTTATGTGGCTACTGCAAATGCCTTGGGAGTTGCCCCCGTAACAATTGGGGGTGGATCAACTCTCTCTTTAGCCGATGGGATCCTTTTGCCAAATGCCATTACGATTTCTTCCGGGGGGGTGGGAACACTTGAAGTAGACGGAATAGGGGCTCAAGCAACGTTGTCGGCAAGTATTGGAGCTACTACCGGCTCATTGATTAAAACAGGGAGCGGAACAATCGTCTTAGAGGGTCCAAATAGCTATACAGGGACAACAACAGTTTCCGCGGGCACTTTAGCTCTAGGCCCGGTAGGAATTATCAATGCAACTTCAAGTGTGGCTATTGCAAGCGGAGCAACAGTCGATGTAAGTCTAGTTAGTTCCCCAGTCACATTAAATACTCTCTCAGGGGCAGGAGCGATTACCCTTGGCGCAACAGCATTAACGATTGTACAAGGATCTGATGGGGTGTTTTCTGGAGGTATTACCGGCTCAACAGGAAGCCTTACAAAAAGCGGATCGTCCTCTTTAACTCTCTCTGGATCTAGTAGTTACTCTGGTTCAACAACAGTTAGCCAGGGCAACTTAATCGTAAATGGAACCTTGACATCCCCTGTAACAGTCCAAAATGGAGCCACTATAAAAGGTAGCGGAACAATTAGTTCCCTAGTTGTTCAAAATGGGGCATTTCTTACTCCAGGAAATTCAATAGGAACGATTACAGTCGGGACCTTGAATTTAAATGCCGGGTCCATTACTAACATCGAATTTGATCCAAGCTCCTCATCAGTGATTGCTGTGACAGGCACTGCAACTATAGATGGATCTCTCAATTTAATTCAGGATGCAGGAACTTATCCTCTCAATGGAAGTTATACAATTATGACCTTCCCCTCTGGCGGATTAACCGGTTCATTTTCTGGGATTACAGGGGGGCTCTACGGATACACCTATTCACTCACACCTTTTGTAGACCATCTTGTGTTAGGCTATATCCATACATTGCCTTGTACATCCTCTGTCTTGGCAGATGGAACTAATTACAGCGATGTTCTCTCAGCTGTAGAGGCTTCACAAAATATTTGCGTTCTTGGGAGTTTCACAGTTTCAACAACCCCTAATATTGCAGGAAATTCTTGTAGCTTAAGTACAGATTCCTCAGGGGTGACGCGTACGATTACAGGGGGAGTTGGGGACTCAGCCTTTATTTTACGAACTAATAATCATGTGGTAACGATCGATCCGAGCATTCAATTTTCTCATGGGATTATTCAATTAAGTGCAGGCGGAGGGGTTGTATTTAATTCGCCCCTGAGTTGTGATGATTCCATAGAAATTCAATCGCAAGCAGCAACATCGCTCACTTTTAACGAAACAGCTGGAACGTTTCCTGCAGCAATTACATTGCTGCAGGATGGGCTATCATTGGTAGCAAATGAGAACATAGAAATATCTGGAGATATTACAGGGTCTTATGAAATTGCTAAGGCAGGTTCTGCTGTATTGACTCTTTCTGGAACAAATAGTGTGGGAAATTTTTCTCTTAATGATGGAACTCTCTCAATCGGAAGTCCTAGCAATTTGGCTACACCGAAATTAATTCTTAATGGCGGAACGCTTCAATTAACAAGCGGTTTATCATATGATCAAGAGATAAGTGTGACGAGCAGTTCTACAATTACGAGTTCTGGTGCTAGTGTTTTTACAAACACAGTTACAGGAAATAGTGGGACGATACTAACACTCATGGGCTCCGGTTCAAACTCGCTCAGAACCGTTTTTGTGGATACAGGTGCTTTGTTTGAGATTGCTGGGGTAATAGGGGGCTCTCAAATTCTGACGAAAACAGGAAGTGGAACCTTAGTTCTATCTGGAAGCAACGTCTATACAGCTGGTACAAGCATTCAAGGGGGAACCCTTTCAGTCGGAAGTCAGACAAATTTAGGGGGAGGGGGATTAACCTGTATAGCAGGAACGTTAGAGCTAACAGGCCTTTTTTCTACAAGCGTGGGTGTTACTGTGAATGGGAATTTTACAATAAGCAGTAGCGCAGAGACAACTCTTTCAGGGATTTTAACAGGAATAAATGGCGGTTCATTGACTCTTGCAACAACGGGCTTAGGAACAAATTCGCTCGGAACCGTTTTTGTGGATACAGGTGGTTTGTTTACAATCGGAGGGGTAATTGGAGGGTCACACACACTGACTAAAACAGGTTTTGGAACTCTTAGTTTGACTGGAACAAATACTTATTCTGGGGGAACTAGCATTCAGCAGGGTACACTTTTAGTCGGAGGCCCAAGTAATTTAGGAACAGGGGGAATCACTCTTGCAGGAGGGACCCTCCAGATAACAAACGCTTTTTCTACAAGCCAAGCTGTTGGAGTAACAACTAGTTCTACAATAATCAGTAATGCAAGCAGTGCCTTTTCAGGGGCTTTAACAGGAACTCCAGGTGCCACACTCACCTTAAGTGGATCGGGAAGTAATTCTTTATCGGTAATCACTGTTCCTACTCTGGGGTCTTTTACCATAGATGGGGTCATTGGAGGGAGTAGCTTGCTCACAAAAACAGGGGCGGGAACTCTCATTTTGAATCAGCCAAATACCTATACAGGGGGCACTTTAATTCAACAGGGAACTCTTTCACTATCAAGCGCAGGAGCTCTATATTTTCAAGGTGCGGTAACAATCACGGGGGGATCATCCACATTTGATATAACGAATGCAGTAGCAGAGACAATAGTCATTGGAAGTCTAGCAACTCAATCAAGTACAATACTCTCGTTAGGCTCAAAAAATTTGAGTTTTACCTTGCAGGAAGATTCCGAGATTGCTGGAATAATTACCGGAACTGGGGGGTTAACTAAATTTGGAGAGGGTTCTGCTACATTTTCGGGATCAAACAGCTTTTCAGGAGGAATCACCTTAAATCAAGGACAAATTACTTTAACATCTAACCAGGGGCTTGGAGGAGGTTTACTCACTTCAAATGAAGGCACTGCTTTGTCTCTTGGTTCTGGGATTGAGGCTGTTAATCAAATTAGTTTAGGGGGAAGCTTTACAATAGACGTTTCTTCTGGAGGGAATGCCACTTTAACAGGAAGTATTAGCGGAGCTGGGGGTATAACAAAGACAGGTTCAAATAGTTTGATTTTATCTGCACCATGTACCTATTCGGGCGCAACAGCTGTACAATTGGGAACGCTTACTTTATCTGGAAGTGGAGCAATTGCAAGTTCCATTTCAGTGGCAATTGAATCCGAAGCTACTGTTGATATAAGTGATGTGACAGCCGAAGCTACGTTGAATACGATCTCAGGTTTAGGAAATATTGTTTTAGGGAGTAAGGCTTTAACTGTAGCCGGGGGGTCTTCTTCAAATTATTTTGGAGTCATAAGTGGGAGTGGAAGTTTTGAAAAAAGCGGAACAGGCACTTTATCCCTTTATGGAGTCAATTCCTTTACAGGGGGGGCAACCATTAGTGAGGGAACTCTTGCTTTATCTGGTAATGGAACGCTTTCGTCGACAGGGTCAGTCTCTCTAGGAGGTTACTCTATCTTTGATATCAGTGGCTTGGTAGGAACAGGTCAAACTGTAGGAGATTTAGCAGCTCTATCATGGACGCAAATTGTTCTTGGGCCAAGAGAGCTAACGTTTGGAACAGGAAATAGCACAGAGATAGCCGCGAGTATAATAGGGGGGGGTGGAGCGCTCGTTAAACAAGGAAATGGGACTGTAACTTTATCAGGATTCAACACATATGGTGGAGGAACAACGATTAATGCAGGAACTCTTTCAATTGGAGCTGAAACCAATATCGGAGGAACTGCTGCAAATCTTACTTTTGGCGGAGGTAATCTAACAATTACGGGAAGTGTTACAATCTATGGGAATCTAACAATGAATGCAGCGGGAACCATTAATTTAGGGGCGAATACATTCACTCTTAATGGAACTCTTATAGGGGGTGATGGATTTGCATTAAATACAACATACGCACCCGGAGGGACATTGTCAGTTGGAACGGTTCAAGTTGCCTCAGGATCATTTACTTTGCCTTCTGATTTAGGGGGCATTCAAACCCTTACAAAAATCGGGAGTGGAACTTTAGTTTTATCAGGAACGAATACCTACATAGGAGGTACGAGTGTCAATGCAGGGACCCTTTCCATCGAAAGTGAAACGAATATTGGGGACAGTGCTGCAAATCTTGAGTTAAGCGGGGGCGATTTAGCTTTAACAGGAAATGTTTCAATGACTGGAAATTTAACAGTGACTTCTAGTGCAACCATCTCCCTAGATGTAAATAATCTGACGATTATTGGGAGAGTCATAGGGCAAAGTGGGACCATTCTTGCAAGTACAGGAACTGGCGAATTTTCGATTCAGGGAGTTGAGGTCGATTCGGGAACTTTTACAATCTCATCTAACATAAGCGGTGCGAGGGGGTTAACTAAAACAGGGAATGGCACTCTACTTCTGTCAGGAACAAACACCTATGCAGGAGGAACTAGTGTCAATGAGGGTCTTATTTCTA
Source organism: uncultured Chlamydiae bacterium (assembly GCA_937996705.1). Taxonomy (GTDB): domain Bacteria; phylum Chlamydiota; class Chlamydiia; order Chlamydiales; family 2-12-FULL-49-11; genus VGMD01. Next base: position 31,622 of record CALKUQ010000031.1, on the reverse strand, counting down.
TTGAAAGTGAAAGCAATATTGGGGGCCCTTCCAGATCCCTTACTTTGAATGGAGGAAATTTAGATATAACTGGAAGCGTTGCAATTACAGGGAATCTTGTTGTATTAGACAATGCCCAAATAGCTCTAGGAGGAAATACATTCAGTGTCGGTGGCTTAGGTTTTGTTGAGGGGGGTGATGGAAAGACCCTATCTACTACAGGGGAAGGCTCGTTGTTTATTTCAAACGTATTAGCAGACTCAGGGATTTTTACGATTTCTGCCGCTATCAGCGGATCGCAAGCTTTGGTAATAGGGGGCGGGGAGACACTAGTTTTATCAGGAAACAATACCTACTCTGGAGAAACATCTCTGCTAAATGATACGACTCTTGCAGTTCAAGGTCCAAGCCCTATTGGAGCAGGCTCATTGAATATGCAAGATGGTGCCACGCTATCTCTAGCAAATGCTGTTGTGCTAGCAAATACGATTATCCCTGACAACTATTGTGCAACAAACTTTTTTGTAAAAGCAGGAGAGATTGCAACCCTTAGCGGAGATATTCTTGGTGCAGAGAGTGATTTTACAAAAACGGGTGAGGGAACCCTTATTTTATCAGGTTCTACCCAGAGAACGGGGGAAACTATAATCACAGGAGGTACTATAGTAGTGAATGGAGTTTCTCCAGCAAATTATACGGCTACCAATGGAACCCAACTCAAAGGTAGTGGAATCATTACAGGAAGAGTTAGCGCTACAAACGGGGGGACGATTTATCCAGGCAATTCGATCGGCACTCTAAATGTAGGTTCTCTAAATTTAGACGCCGGATCTACGACCATCATAGAATTTGATCCTAATCTCTCTTCTCAGATTCAATGCTCCGGGCCGGCTACAGTCGCTGGAACTCTTCAATTGATCCAAGCTGAAGGCAGTTATCCTCAAACTGGAAATTATGAAATCATTAGCTCCACTGGATTAGCAGGAATTTTTGAGACTATTATAGGGGGGATCGACGGCTTTACATTTACTTTAGCTCCGATTGGGAACTCTCTATACTTGTATTATCAACATGGGGTGATACCCCCCCCAGTCAGTTATACGATCAACACTTCAGGTCTCAAAGGAAATATTTTAGCTTTTGCCAACTATCTTAATGAGTATGCCCCAAGATCAGAAGAGTTTATAGATTTAACCACCCTTTCAGGAACTGCATTGTCAAATGGAGTCAATAGCGCATCACCGGCAAGAAATGTATTTGGAATTTTTGTAGCAGAGCAAACACTCTTTACTGTAAGCCGAATCGCAAATGGACATTTAAGGACGAAGAGATTTATTCAGGCGATTGGTTCCAATGACGACGATGGACTTGTTTTTTCACCCCAAATCAAACACCTTCTTGCAGATAGCTCTGTCCCTTGTCTCCTTGATTACGATATAGAAACAGATTCAAAGCCCTATGAAATTTGGGTAACAGGTTTTGGACAATTTGCCCATCAATCCCCAGAAAAACAAAATCACTCCTTTGACTTTATTTCGGAAGGTGTTTTAGTCGGCCTTGACTATACACATTCCACAGACATTCTTATCGGAGCAAGTTTTGGGTATGCACACTCTCAGATTTATCAGCAAGAAAATATGGGTAGATCCAACATTCCTTACTATTTTATTTCCGTCAATGCCAGCTACAATTTCAATCATTTTTATATCGAAACTGCCTTTTTAGGACTATTTCACAAAATTCATAACCAGAGGCATATTTCCTATCCAGGTGTGAATATCACTGCTTATGGGACTAGCAAAGGTTGGCAAATTGACCCTCATCTAGCGTTTGGCTATTACTTTGATGCCCCCTGGACAACTCTAGAAACCTTTGCCGCATTCGACTGGGCAGCCAACTGGGAGAGTAACATGAAGGAAAAAGAGGCAGGCCCTTTAAATATGTCTCAAAAAGCGCACAACTCTTCAATGCTACAGTCACAAGTGGGAGTGCGTCTCTACCAAAGTTATTGCCCCAGGGAGACTATTTTCGGCTTTAAAGAATCGATTAGTTATATCAATAGAGTCCCCTTTGGTACAGGGACGATTACCTCCACAATCGTAGGGGCACCCGCTTCAATTACTCTCCAGTCCCTCTCAGCAGTTCAAAATCTTGCAGTCGTTGATCTAGACATATTTGCTCAAGTAGGGAAAGACGGGAATACGGTTATCTCATTAAGCTACGATGGGCAATTCGGTTCCCAGTACATTTCAAATGAAATCGTATTTAAGTTAGCTAAAACATTTTAAAAGAGTATAAAAAAAGGCACAAACTCGTTCAATTTGTGCCTTATAAGATAACAGTTACGCTGAAATTGTGATATTCACAGCAGAAGGAATCGTGTAGCTTTTTAGCTTGTCGATTGTGCTTGAAGTTGGGTTTCTGATTTCAAGAAGACGCTTGTGTGTACGCATTTCAAACTGCTCACGAGATTTTTTATTAACGTGAGGAGAGCTGAGTACTGTAAAACGCTCAATTCTTGTTGGCAGAGGAATTGCAACAACTCTAGCCCCTGTTCTTTGTGCTGTCTCTACAATTTCTTTAGTTACGCGATCAACAACTCGGTAATCATAACCTTTTAACCGAATTCGGATCTTTTGTTTTTTTGCTGCGGCAGTTGTCATAAAGTTCTTAGCTCCTTACGGCTGATTTTTTCATAATTGCTTCTTGGACGTTTCTCGGTACTTGTTCAAAGTGGCTTGGCTCCATCGTAAAGCTAGCTCTTCCAGAGGAGATAGACCGTACATCTGTGGAGTACCCAAACATCTCTGCAAGAGGCACTTCAGAATCAATTTCAGTAATTGGGCCCTTTGTATTCTGTCCTTGAATACGCCCTCTTCTTCTATTTAAATCACCAATTACATCCCCAAGAACTGTATCAGGAGTGCTTACGCAAACTTTCATGATAGGTTCAAGGATAATAGGTGTCGCTTTTCTCGCAGCCTCTTTCAAAGCCATCGATGCGCAAATCTTAAAGGCCATCTCATTAGAGTCAACGTCATGGTAAGAACCAAAAGTAATATGTACTTTTATATCGACTAATGGATACCCTGCTACAACCCCAGTTGTAAGACCGTCTTCAATCCCCTTGATACAAGCGGGAATGTATTCTTTTGGAATCGTACCACCAACAACTTTATTGATAATTTCATTCCCTTTTCCTGTCTCATTAGGTTCAATCTCAAGGCAAACGTGAGCGTATTGTCCACGACCACCAGATTGTTTAATGTATTTTGTTTCCGTGTTCGAAGGTGCTGTAATTGTTTCCCTATAAGAAACCTCAGGCGCTCCTACACTTGCATCCACTTTAAATTCGCGAATCATTCTATCTCTAAGGACATCTAAGTGAAGCTCACCCATCCCTGCGATAATCGTCTGTCCTGTCTCTTCATTCGTAGAAACTCGGAAAGTTGGATCTTCTTCTGATAGAGAAGATAGAGCTTGGGAAAGTTTTTCACGATCTGCTTTTGACTTCGGCTCGATTGCCATAGACATAACAGGTTCAGGGAAGTGCATTTTCTCTAGCACAAGAGCATCATCTTCTAAGCAAATGGTGTCTCCCGTTGTAGAGTTTTTCAGTCCAATTACCCCTAAGATATCTCCAGTGTAGAACTCATCTCGGTCTGTTCTCTGGTTTGCATGCATTTCAAGAAGTCTTGAAATTCTCTCTCTCTTATCTTTGGTAGAGTTGTATACCGCAGTCCCTTTTGTGAGGGTTCCAGAATAAATTCTAATAAACGTCAATCTACCCACGTAAGGGTCAGTCATCACTTTAAAAACAAGTCCAGCAAGCTTTTCATTATCAGCAGGCTTCAAGTCCATAAAGTCTTCGCTGTCAACTACGTGCGCTTTGATAATACCACGATCAATCGGTGATGGCATCCATCTTACTACGTTGTCTAGAAGAGGTTGTAGCCCTTTGTTTTTAAACGCAGTTCCGCAAAGAACGGGGAAAAATTTATTGGTACAAACTCCGTATCGAATAACAGCATGAATTTCTGCTTCAGTCAAGGTTTCAGGAGCATCGAGAACTTTCATAACAAAAGCTTCATCGACACCTTCAAGAGAGGCAAGCTCTTCAAGAAGATGAGCACGCATCTCTTCGCAAGTATCTTTTAAGTCATTAGGGATCTCTTCAAGTTTATAGTCAGCTCCCATAGTCTCATCAAGGAAGACATAAGCTTTCATAGAGATCAGGTCAACCATCCCTTTGAATTCGCCTTCAGAACCGATAGGGCATTGAGCTGGAGCAGCATTAGCCCCAAGTCTTTCACGCATGCTTTTTACACACATTGCAAAATCAGCACCCACGCGATCCATTTTATTGATGAAAGCGATTCTAGGAACTTTATAACGTTCCGCTTGGCGCCAAACAGTTTCAGACTGAGGTTGAACTCCATCAACTGCGCTAAATACAGCAACTGCACCATCAAGCACTCTCAAAGAACGCTCAACTTCAATTGTAAAGTCAACGTGCCCGGGGGTGTCGATAATATTGATTTTGCAATCATCCCAATAGACTGTAGTACAAGCAGAAGTGATTGTGATTCCTCGCTCTTTCTCTTGCTCCATCCAGTCCATTGTTGCAGCACCTTCGTGCACTTCTCCAATTTGGTGAAGACGACCCGCATAAAATAGAATACGTTCAGTTACCGTTGTTTTGCCGGCATCGATGTGTGCCATAATTCCAATGTTACGTACTCTGTCTAGACGGTCTTTTGCAGCTCTTGGCATGATTGATCCTCTTAAATTCGTATAGTTTTAATTACCACTTATAATGTGCGAATGCTTTGTTGGCTTCTGCCATACGGTGCACGTCATCACGTTTTTTAATTGTTGAACCTTGCACTTTGTAGCAATCTTCTAGTTCTTGCGCAAGAGCATCAGTCATATTACGTCCAGGCTTTGCCTTTGCGTAACCGATGATCCATTTCATTGCAAGAGAGCGCTTTCTGATTGGTGCAACTTCAACAGGAACTTGGTAGGTCGCCCCTCCAATCCTTCTTGATTTTACCTCAACTTGAGGTTTTGCATTCTCTAAAGCTCTTTCAAAAGCTTCAACCGGATTATCGGATGCAACCTTTTGAGTGAATTTTTCGATAGCATCGTAAACAATTTTACGTGCAATTGATTTTTTTCCATCTTGCATCACTTTTGTGATGAATTTAGCAATTTCAAGATTGCCATATTTTTCATCAGGTGCAATTTCTTTTTCTGTAGCTCTGTGTCTTCTTGACATAACAAACCTTTTTCACTGTTTATTTATTTTGGCTTCTTCGCGCCGTATTTGGATCTGCTTTTCTTACGGTTTTTTACTGCAGCGCAATCTAAAGCGCCTCTAACAACGTGATAACGAACCCCTGGTAAATCTTTTACCCGGCCGCCACGTACTAGAACAATACTGTGCTCTTGTAGGTTGTGGCCTTCGCCTCCGATGTAGGCTGTGATTTCAGTTCCATTAGAAAGGCGAACACGCGTAACTTTACGTAAAGCTGAGTTTGGTTTCTTTGGAGTTTGAGTTTTTACCTGAAGACATACACCCCTTTTCTGAGCGCATTTTTTTAAAGCACCCGATTTCGACTTAGTCTTAAGAGGTTTTCTCGGTTTATGTATAAGTTGATTGATCGTTGGCATTATGCCTTCTCCTTCACGAGTTTCTAAAAAAGTTGTAGCGAATATAACCGATCCCGATATTATTTGCAAAAAGTATCTCTGTTATAAAAAAAAATTACCCTTTTTTTTGAAAACGACTTATGCTAGATTGCGGAAAAAGTGAGAAATAGTGAAAAAAATCTTTTTGCTCATACTGACAATCCCTCTCTGTGGAATGGGGAGTGATCTTAAAATGCCTGTTGGAGATCTATTTAAATCCAAAAGTCCCTCTCATAGTCCCGCTTTGACCAAAGGTCAGAAACACTTCGAGAGGGGAGAGAATGGAATGGAGAGGCCTCAAGCAGATAAAATTAATTTTAATCGAGTCTTAGGTAAATTAGTAGGACAGCCCCATTCCACTATTATATTAGAAGTTGAAAAATTTCTTATTGATTACGAGTTTTTCGGTGAGGGGATTATTGGGAAAATTGCACTCTCCCCCAGCGCTCGCTACAATATGAGCCAGGCAATCTCTGAACTAAAAGCGATCAGCCCTTTGATGGGGCTGATTGTAGATCTTAGAAAACATAGAGAGCCCGAGTCGGTTTCTGTTAATAAAGAGGATATTTTGCTCATAAATGATTCGTCTAAGACCAATAGTGAAGGAAGAAAGATAGATCTTACAACAGAATATAGCGGTCCTATTGTAGTTCTTCACCCAGGAGTAGAGCTGCAAATTGCTTGTTATAAGTCTGTTGCGCGTAGTTTAAGGTGGAAGGGTATGACCTCCCAACTTATTGAAAATTGCAGTCTTCGAAGAAAAACCGACGCAGACCTTAATCACTTTTATCAAAATTTAGAAGACCCTCAGGTGTCTCAAAAAGTGAAAAATTTGGGTTGTGGCCCTCAAGATCTCCCCCTGAAAGAGGCGACCAATATCATTAAAGATATGATTTTTCTCTCGAATTTACAATAGCAGTTGTCAGAAATTCAAGAACCCACTACAATCGCTGCAATAAAAACTACCATGGCCAGGTAGCTCAGTCGGTAGAGCAGAGGACTGAAAATCCTTGTGTCGCTGGTTCGATTCCAGTCTTGGCCACTTTAGGGAGAAGCATTCTTGTTTCTCCCTATTTTTATTCTCTTAGAAGCTTAGGTTACCAAATTTCGAAAGAAATCTAAGGGTTTTTTAAAAAATTTTGGAGAAATCGAATGGACATCTCTTGGACACGCCTTTGTATGTTTGAGGCTCCTCAAGCGATCGGAGCGGGAGTTTGTCTGATTCGTCATGGGGTGATTTTGCTTAAAAGGGGAAGATCAACAGACGAGGGATTAATCGCAGATGGACGTGCGCGAAAATTGGCCGCTGTTGCCCTCCTTATAGGAGGCACGGTTAGTATGTGTTTTGGAGCAGAATATTTTGTAAAAACATCAAGAGATGCTCTAGTGGCGAGGTTTTTTGTAGATAATCAAAACAGCGTAGAGGGTCAAGAAGATTTAACGGGATTTGATTTATATGAGGAGATCGCTACGCGAGAGGAGGAGTTCCCTCAGTCTCTTCTGTTTTTAAGTGTAGGACATCAGTGTGATTTCAATGGTGCTCAAAATCCAATGAATATGGGCTCTGCCTTCAGAAAATTATCGGATGTCCTAGGAGTCAGATATAGAGTTATTTTTGATAGGTTTCAAATTTGTAGTGAAATTCAAAAAGCATCAATGACGAGCTCGCTTGAGGCAGGGTTAGTTTTAGGGGGTCATGGGAATTCTCATATGATGAGATTGAGTTTGACAAAAGCTTTTGTTATTTTCGATTTTCTTCCGAGAGATTGCTTTAAGGGGCTAAGTGAAAACGCTAGAATTTTTATTAAGTCGTGCAATACAGGAAAAAATTCTTGGCTCTTCCCAAATTTCGCAGAGTGGCTCTCTTGGACTTCAGGAAGAGAGGTGGTGGCAGCTACATGCAGGATTAATTCCATAGAGGTTTTAACAACCCGAGCTCAATATCGGGAGCAAGTATTTGAAAATAATACTCATTTAGATATTCGTCTATTACGTCGACAAAGTGACTGCACAGCATTTTTTAATACATCTACAGTATGGACAGAAAAAGCGGTTTTCTTTGTTAAAGTTGCTAATATTGCTGTAGTGGAAGCTATACTTACTTGGCAAGCTCTTCGATTAAGCGCATCTGTGCTTAAAGGTAGTGGTGCTGCAACTCTCTGGTTAGTTGATAAAAGCGCCCCTCCGATCAAAAAAATAGCACAGCTAGTGGGTTGCTATGATTCAAGATTAGGAAGTGTTTTCTATCATACAACTAAAATTGCGGGAAGCATTCTCAATGTTACTGGCAGCAAAGTGCACCAAGGGATGGATAACACAGTGAATTGGATCTTTCGAAAGGGTAGTGATTCCGTTTCTTATATTGTGAGTACAATTTTTGGCAGATGCAGAAGGACTAAGCTAAATTTAAATCACTATAACAAGGAAGCTTAGCAAACCTTTTAACTTCTTATCGGACGACTTTAAACATTTTTGTCACTCCCGGAGCGGACTTTTTTTTTGAGGACAGACTTGGTGGCAATTGGCGTCTTCTGGTGCCTGTAAGCTTTTGAGAAGTTTTTCTTTGTCCATAATAACAACCCAGCACTGGTGATCTTGTCTACCATAAACTAAAGAGACTCGAAATTTATCTAAAACAAATCCGGTGGGATAAACCACTTTTAAAGGTTTCCACGTGGGAAAATCATCTGATTCGTAAAAAGTTTTTCCTACAATTGGAAGTGCGCTTATCGCTGTGATAGTAAACGGGGGGGTTGGTTTAAAACAATAAGCGCCAATAAAATAATGGGTAATTTTTTCCCCGTTTGACTGTACGGTTTTTAAATCTTTGTCAGAGTGAAAAAACCCAAGGAATTGTCCATTGTCTAAAATAGAGGGGGTCCCTCCATGTAGATCTCCCCAGGGCCACTCTATGTGTTTATTAGTAATGCTAATGTTTTGACAAGTATTTTCATTTCTATGCAATTGAAAAATGTGATGGGGATTTAGAGAATAGGCGAGATAGAGGTGCTGCTTGTAATAAAAAGGGATCCAATTTTTTTCTCGCCATTGTTTTTTATCTACATCGAAGGAGAGAATATATTTAGGTTTGGTGATAGAAAAAGTATCGGAGTTTTTATCATAATTGAGCGTTGCGACAACCATTCTTCTTGTCTCTTGATCAGGAGTGTTTAGGATATTATTATATACAATCGAATAGGTGCTTCCAGTTTTTAATATTCTAGCCCCTTGCATTTTAGAAACTTTAAGGGAGAAGTCAGAATAAATGCGCAATAGGCTGGGTTTACTAATAGGCTCAAATTCTTCATCGAGCCAAACAAAGCCTAGTAAATTGGCAACTTTGGTTTCTGGATCTCTTGTTCTAAACGAGAGTAGCAGTCTGCCATCATACCACCGAACGATGGAGGGATTAAATGCGTCAGGATATTCAGGGATAATAATTTGCTTTTCCTCTAAGATAAAATCGGAAATATAGGTATCAAGATCGATTAACGGGTGGGGATCAGATTTTATATAGATCTGTGTAAATAAAAAAATCAAAAAAAATATTTTCATAAACACCTAGGATTCTGCTATAATTCCTTACATATAATTTATAATTTATTTTAAAACCATATATTAAGGAATTTATTGTTATGGCTGTTGCCCCACGCATGCGCGATTGTTTAAAGGAGTGTATAGATAAGACTTATGAGAAATTGGCAAAATCTGAGCCCATAAGTGGTTGGACACTTTACAATGGTCGGGAAAAGTATTTAATCTGTGGAATTGATGAGCATATATTGATTCAAGCACTTGCTAAAGGAGCCCCGCTCGAACAAAGAGATATTTATGTTTTAGATATCGGAGCGGGCGATTTTCAATGGTGCAAAGCGCTTGTGAAATTTATTAATCGAAATGAGGCGTTCCCTATCACCAAGAGAGTACACGTTATCGGAGTAAGAGGGGAGCCCTACGAAGGAGTTCAAGTTGTAGAGAAAGAGAGATGTATCCTTTATAGAATCGGAGCATTAAAAGTAGAGGATATAACGACGGAACTTATCCGAAACGGATTAGAGGGGATTCATCTAGATCTTGTAGTTTCAAGATGGGCAATTCGACACCTAGTAAATCCAGTAGAAACTGTGAAAGCGGTTTTTGATTTGCTCCGTCCCAGGGGTGGGGTATTTCTCTTTGATGGATTTTTCTTTTTAAAGCCAAGAGAAAAACTCAATAAAGTTAATGTCTATCAACGTATGGTTCAATTGCTTCTTCAGTCAAAAGTTGATTTTTTAGCTAGAAAATTTAGAGAGGACAGTTCTGTAGATCATTTTATTCTACAGAGATCAGATGAAAGAACATTCAAATTGGATTTAGTGTGTGAAGGAATTACTAGGCTAGATGATAGTTCTAAGCCTAAGGGGGGGCTTGATTCTAAAGTAGTTGTCCATTTTTCCGGCCTAAAGGAGAGGAAATGCTTTTCTGAAGTTGAGTTGCCCCACATTTTTTATGGAAATCGGGCTTTGCATGATTGGCTCAAAGCCGCCCACTTAATTCCCTCTCATCTAGATTGGGGGCCACTTAAGTGCAAAGATCAATTCCCTTTGCATGAGGCGATTTTAAAAAACCAGATAGATAGAGTGGCAACGTATGTTGGAAGAGACGCAGACCTTAAAAGAGTGGATCGTAGATTCAACACAGCAGTCCATATTGCTATAGAGAAAAACCGCCTACAAATCCTAGAGCTTCTCCTTCGTGCAAGAGTCCCCTTGGAAGGTAAAAACTCAAAATGGGAGACTCCATTAGAATTGGCAATATTCCAGGAAAATTTTAGAGCAATTGAATTGCTTATCGAAGGAGGGGTTGCTATTTCAGAAAACGAGGCTAAACAATTAAAAAAGTTAAAACTTTCTCACCTCTTAACAGGCTCGCTAGAAGCTGATGGATCCGGCCGCGTCGAAGATTCGATAAAAAAAAGGCGAAGGGGGTGGGTTTAAAGGAAATTAGATCTAGGAAACAGGCTCTAAATCACTTTTTTGCAGGGACTTAAGATAGTCGAATGTGATGGTAGCGCTTTGTGGCTTAGGCGCTGCTGCAAGATTTCTCATCGCCTTAATGAAGGGGTCTAGATTTTGCTTCTCTTTGGCTGAGATAGGGAAGAGGGTCGCTTTATCAAAGGGATAATTTTCAATAAATTGCTTTAAGTGTTCCTCTGATTCTGGGAGATCAGCCTTGTTAAGCGCTACAAGAAAAGGTTTTTCTAGTAGCTCAGGATTGTGTAGTTCCAGTTCATTTCTTAGAAGGGTGAAATCGTGCAGAGGATCACTTTCGTGCTCTTTGGCAAGATCAATGACAAAAATAAGCACTTTCGTTCTTTCAATATGTTTTAGAAACTCTAGGCCAAGGCCTCTGCCTACATGAGCATCCTTAATGATTCCGGGGATGTCAGCTAGGTAAATTCGGGAGTAATCGTCAAATTCGATATAGCTCAAATTCGGTTTTAGCGTTGTAAACGGATAGTCGCCAATTTTGACCTGCGTTGCTGTTAGCGCCGTTAAAAGGGTAGACTTCCCTGCATTGGGGAGTCCGACAAATCCAACATCGGCAATCAATTTTAATTCAAATTCTACTTGTAGAGAATCGCCAGGATAACCAGGTGTCGCTTTTCTAGGAGTTCTATTGGTAGGGGTCTTGAAGTGGTCATTCCCAAATCCTCCCTTTCCTCCAGCGCATATTAGAAAAAGCTCTCCATCGGTAACAAGGTCTTTCAGAATTTCGCCAGTTTCGACATTTTTAACAAGAGTTCCACAGGGAACTTTAATTACAATATCAGCCCCTTTTTTCCCTTGGCAATGACAAGTGCCACCATCAGCTCCATTCGGAGCTTTGACGATTCTAGTATTGCGAAAATGATCAAGAGATAAAAGGTCTTTGGAGACCTGAATCGTGATAGAGCCACCTTTGCCTCCATCACCACCTGCAGGGCCGCCCTTGGCTAGAAATCTGGTTCTGATCCACGAAATCTTTCCATTTCCGCCTCTCCCTGCAGTAAGTGTCAAAATAATTTTATCTAAGTAAGAGTTGCGATTAGCGGAGCTTTTCTTTTTTGGAGAAATCTCGTCTTCCTCTTCTTCGTAATACTCTTCGATAAATTCATCTTGTACTAGCATTTAGATCACAGAAACAACGCGTCTCTTCCCTTCAGTAAATAATACTTTTCCATCTCGTAGAGCAAACAATGTTCTGTCAGACCCCATGCCTACGCCAAGACCTGGATGATACTGAGTCCCTCTTTGGCGAATGATGATGTTTCCTGCAATTACAGCTTGACCACCAGATTTTTTCAATCCGAGTCTTTGTGATCTCGAGTCTCTTCCGTTTCTTGACGAACCTTGACCTTTCTTATGTGCCATTATTTCGCTCCTTGTATACCCGTAATTTTAACTCGAGACAAGCTTTGGCGATGTCCTTTGCTTCTACGGCAATTTTTTCTCTCTTTGTACTTGAAGACAAGTAATTTTTTGTCGCGGAACTGTTCTACGATTTCCCCTGTTACAGTAATTCCTTTCAAGACTGGCTGCCCAACCTGAATCTCAGTTTCTGTAGAGAGTAAAAGAACTTCTTCAAATGTAACAACAGATGCGTTTTCACCTGGAAGTTTTTGGATGTCAATTACATCACCTTCCTTAACGCGATACTGCTTATTTCCTGTTTTGATGATTGCATACATAGCGGTAAACCCCATTCTTTAATGGCCACCCATTATATAGAACGATTCTTTAGAGGTAAAGATAAAAAGTAAATAAGAGAGGTTGTGAGTGCAATTGTTGCTCCAGGAGGCCAATTAAAGGTGTAAGATAAATAAATTCCTATGAATGTAAAAAGGAGGGAAAGGCAAACAGAGAGACAAATCATTTTTGAAAGTCTTCGCGTAAACAGATTTGCAATAGCAGCTGGCAGGCAAAGCATTGCTATAACCAGTATAGCTCCAATAGTTTGAATCATTAGCACTACAGTAAATGCCATCAGGGTTAAAAGGGTGAAATAGATAAACGTTACAGGTTGTTTTTGAAGAGATGCTTGGGTCTCGTCAAACGATATTGCTAAAAATCTTTTATGAAAAATGAGGCAAAGGATTAGAACAAAGGCGTCAAGTCCAAGCAACATTTTGATGTCATCGAGACTTGCCCATAAAAGATTTCCAAATAAAAAATCCATCAGTTGGGTATTTGTATTAGGGACAACTGCGATAAAGATCACCCCAATTGCCATCCCAAACGACCAAATTGCCGCAATTACTGTGTCTTCGCGCTCCTTATAATAGAGATGCGAGGCCCCTATAATAAATGCAAAAAATAGAGCAGAGACTAGAGAGCCAAGTAACGGTGTTAAAAAGAGAATTCCGGTCCAGTAATTTAAAAAGACAAAGAGGCCAATCCCTCCTAAGACTGCGTGCGAGATGCTTCCGCTGATAAACACGATTCGCTTGGAGACTACATACGGACCAACGATTCCGCTTGCAAAAGCTGCTGCTAGGCCGGCAAGAAGGGCTGTCAATAAAAATGGATTAATTAAGAGGGCGTTCCAAAATTCAATCATAGTTCGATTCCTGGGTGATAGACTCCCATCGCATAGTGGGCGCACATCTGATTTTTTGGGATCAGGGTGGCTGAGCCTGAGATGCAAATAGCTGCGTCAATCGATTGGTTCATTTCAGAGAGGGAGTGGGTGATCATAAGAATGGTTTTTTTTCCTCGAAGTTCTTGCAGCTTGTTTTGAATAAAGGTTGATGCTTCTAGGTCAAGACCACTTGTAGGCTCATCGAGCAATAAAATATCAGGGTCGCATAAGAGAGCCCGTGCAAGTAGAGTTCTCTGTCTTTGGCCCCCCGAGAGAGAGCCAATTGTCCGATTTTTTAGAGCTAAAATTCCAAAAGATTCAAGAAGAGTGTATGCCCTCTCTTTTACCTCTTTGGGATACTTCCCGTACCAAGAGAGCTTAGAGAGTTCTCCCATTAAAACACACTCGAGGACAGTCATCGGAAACAGGGGGTCAAAAATCAGATTTTGGGGGACATAGCCGATCGAGCAAGAGGTTTTTCCCTCAGAGCTCTCCTTGATTAAAATCGATCCTGTTTTGGGTTGAATCAGCCCCATAATCAATTTAAACAAGGTTGTTTTTCCGCCCCCATTAGGTCCTAAAATAATGTAGAAGCCCCCTTTGTTAAAGGAGAGGGAAATATCTTTGAGAACAAGCGAATCTCGATACTGAAACGAGACGTTTTTTATTTCAATGATGGGCGTTTGCATGAGGTGAGGTAAGGTAGGTCTCCAAAAGAACCATGGTTTCTAAATAATTGATTTTGTAAGGATCAACCGAGTACATGGGGACGGCTAAAGCCTCGGCTAAAATTTTAGCCGCCTTATTTGAGTGCTGAGGTTGTGTGTAAATCCCAAGAATGTCGGCATGCTCTTTATTTAAAGTGGAGATGAGGAGGGTTAAGTCTTTGGGTCTGGGCTCTTTCCCTTCATTCGGTTCAATCACTAGCTGTCTCAAGTTGTACCTTTTGCAAAAATAGGTGTAGGCTCCATGAGAAGTGACCAAAATTTTATTTTTAAAAGGTTTTAGGGAGGATTGAAAAGTTTCATCCATACGCGTCAATTTTTCTTTTAATAAGGAGAAATTTTGTTCAAAAATAGGAGCTTTTTCCGGAATTAATTTGGATAAAGTGTCGCAAATCACCCGTGCCTGCTTGATGTCGAGGAGGGGATCTAGCCAAAAATGGGTGTCAAAGCTGCAGTGACTGTGATCGTGGTTGTGGCTGTGATCGTGATTGTGCCCGCAAGAGGCTGAAATTGGCTCAAAATTTTGAAAGAGAGGGACCGCTTTGATTTTTGAATTAACAGACCTAATTTTTTTAAGTAAAGGGGACTCAAATCCCTCTCCAATAGTAAACCAAACTTTAGCGGTGTCATACCCGGTTAAATCGCGCTGTTTCGGTTCCCAGTTATGAGGGTCTACATAGGCTGGCAGGACGCATTTTGCCACTACAGCGTCTCCTGCAATTGTTTCAACCATAGACACATAAGGCTCAACGCTTACTAAAATTAAAGGCTTGCTGGAAACGGCTTCACGAGGGCTTTGGCAGCCGATCAGACAAAAAAGGAGAGCAAAAATTATTTTCATAAAACAATTGTAATATAAGCATCCTATTAAAGCAAATCTTGCCTAAAAAAGATTTTTCTGTTACATTTTTGGCACTTTCCCCCCCCCTATTTTTTGCAGGGAAAGGTTTTTTTGGAGGGGTGTTCGAGGGGCTGATGGAGCACGCTTGGAAAGCGTGTATACGCTAATAACGTATCGTGGGTTCGAATCCCACCCTCTCCGTAATTAAAGGTGCCTATGAAGTGTCCGTTTTGTGGTCATGAAGAGACCAAAGTTACCGATTCAAGGAATGCGTCTGAAGCCAACGCTATCCGTAGAAGAAGGGAGTGTCTTGGGTGCTTGCGCAGATTTACCACCTTTGAGACTGTCGATCTTTTAGTTCAGGTAAAAAAACGGGATGGACTTTATCAAGAATTTCAAGTTGAAAAATTGATTCGAGGCCTCGACGCTGCATGTAGACATACCCGCATCAGCCATGAAGAGGTCCTTGCGATTGCAGCAAGTGTAACGCAAGAAATTATGGAGCGTCAAACAAAAGAGATTGATACATTGACAATCGGAAATATTGTGATGGAGAAGTTAAAACAATTAGATACGATAGCCTACATACGTTTTGCTTGCGTTTATAGACGGTTTAAGGATAAAGATGAACTGATACATGCAATTGCAGGAGAGGAGAGGGGTATATAAAATGTCGTTAACTAAAGAAGAGATTGAAGGTTTTAAAACTCAGTTAATCAACTTAAAGAGGCAGTATTTAGGCTCATTTGAGTCTGCCTCGTCAGATGTGAAAGTTCATGATGAAGTCAGAGGGGCATCTCAACACCCAGCAGATGAAGGGACCGAAGATTTTGACCGAATCATTAGCATCGAAATTGCTGGTAAAGGGATCGATATCATAAGGAAAATCGATTACGCCCTCGAAAAAATTGCAGACGGAACTTACGGAATTTGTGATATCTCTGCAGAACCTATCCCAAAAAAGCGTTTAGAAGCAATTCCCTACGCTACCATGACAAGAGAGGCCCAAGAAAAATTTGAGAAAGGAATTATCTAAACTCTATCTGTTGGCGATTTTTATAGCCTTTGTCGCTATAGATCTCCTTATTAAGGTTTGGGTCAATCACCACCCCTCACTTCCTATTGTTGTTTGGCAAAATTTTTTGGGTGTCGATTTTTACATTCAGCACGTAACCAATTGTGGAGGTGCCTGGGGACTCTTCGCCTCCTTCTATAAGCCCCTCCTGATTGCCCGCATCCTTGTCATTATGGTTCTCATAGGCTATCTGTTTAAAGAGACCCACACCTTCAAAAAAGCCCTTTTGATCACCCTGATTCTTGCAGGAGCCTCTGCTAACGTCGTCGACTCTCTCCTATTTGGACACGTCACCGACATGTTCCATTTTACCTTTTGGGGAAAATCCTACGGCATCTTCAACTTTGCAGACGCTCTGATCTTCATAGGCGCTCTAGGCCTCTTCTTCCTCCCTAAAGCAAAACTGGCAGACACCTAAATTGATTGGTTAGACATCTTTCGAAATCTAAATAAAGAGATTTTCTACAGAATTTCATGAAATATAAAAAAAGAGATCAATCCTTGCTGCAACTATCTAAAAAAATTTTATATTAAATTTTATTGCGGTTGGCCATAGATAAATCCCATCTTTTCGGCGATTAGAGCAAGTCCTTCAGGGGTAATTAAACCATCACTGCCCCGATAGGTCTCATTAAATTTTTCAACGGCCAGTGCTTCTACTTTTTTTTGGTGGAGTGAATCAAACGCTGCCAAGATTTCACCTTCTGATTTTTGTAAAACAGATTCTTCGGAGATCCCTGTTAGAAGAGCGACAGATCTTTGGTACCAAGGTTTGTCTTTATTTTGAAAATAACTTATTAAATCAGCCCTTTCAGCTAATATAGCAGTCTCATACTCCTCACAACTTTTACAGCCGACAAACATGTTGTTTTCAAGAAAAGTAGCCATACCCTCTTGCAAAGCGCTGCCCTCTTCCCGGTACGCTTCGCTAAGTGCTTTTATAATCGAGTCCTTAGTATAAAGTAGACTAAAATAGTGCGAAATTAATTCGTCATTATAACGCAAATGGCTGAGGTGATCCTCTAGAGGGGAAGTTGGGAGAAAATCTTTTAAAAGGGTACGAATACGATTGAAATCATGAACATCTGGGTGGCTGTGAATAGAGTTTGAATACTCTAGGTGAATTTGGGAAATGATTTTGTCTACTAAATTTTTTACGACTAACCCTGCCATTGCTTCCGGACTTGTCCCTTGATATGTTACCAATTCCGAATTCATTTGTTCCAACTCTGCTTGCCACCCACCACCGCAGACGCCAAACATTTGTATCAACTGCTCCTTGCTTTCGCAATCCTTTGTGGGATCGGCATCAATAACGCTATCAAGTTTCTTGAGAAAAAATTTAATTTGATCATACCAAATTGAAAGTGATCTAGGTTCATCAGCCTTAGGAGTTCCTAGAAAGACTTCATTCTTATCTAATCGTTTTTTTGCAATTTCAAGAGCTCTAAGTTTTTCCGAATCATCTCCTGCATAGATTCTCAGTTTGTTAAATAGAGTTTCGACAGTTGTTTCTTCAGGTATGCTTTTTGATAATTTCTCGATTTCTATTCCTACCGATTTAGGAAATGTCTTAAGAGTACTAAATTTTCGAGTAAGCTCCTCCGTAATACCTGGGAACCTTGTTTCTGCTCGGATAAAAAATTTCAAAAGGGGTATGTCTTTTGGATTCTCCGACACTTCCTGGATGATCTTCTCAATATCCCCTTTAGTAAGTTCACTCATCACACTAGAGTTAAAATTAACTGCTAAGACCCACATTTTGCTTGTCCTCATATTTTGAGGAATGCAGTTAATATGAACGCCGTAGGAGACTAAATTTTCTAAAGCAGATGTCGAGCCAAGGTCAAGTGCTTTTTGTGCTATTTCATTTTGATAGGTCTGTTGAAGGGAGGTGAACTGACTTTGGGTTATCGACTCTAAAATTCTTGTTTGCAAACTTTGATCTCGAACGTCATTTATTGAAAGAGCTCCCCAACAGACTAATTTCGTTAAAGCGGGTTTATCATTAGAGGTTTTGGCTACGTCCACTACCATTTGCTTATCAATTGACTTAAGAGAAGAAAATTGAGTTTGTGTTAGAGTTTCTAGAATTCTTTTTTGTAATGCTGAATCTTTAATTGAGAAAATCGAACAATATCCGTACAAAGTCAGCTTTTCTAAAGCAGTCTCCCAGTTTTTTTCAATAGCCATTTCGACTAAGCCGGATAAAATTGAATTGAGTGCACTTGTATCATAAGAGGTGATCTTTTCTAGGAGTTTTCTGATAATAGTTTCGTTCCTCTTTTTTCCAGCAATCGCTAAGGCTCCATCCACATTTGCACCTCGGTTGAGCAGCGCTTCTACAGAGCTTTCGTCACCCCTTTCGCATGCTCGCATAAGTGCGGTTTTTCCTTGGCAGTCCCTGAAATTAACGTCGTTTGCTCCACTTAAATTTAAAATTTCGGTAGCCAGCCTATTGACTTTGGCCTCTTTTAGAAAGACTCCTCCGAAAATTCTCTGGACCCAATTCAGATTTTTGCTTTTTGATAAAAAGTTATCCCTGATAGTTGTAGTCACTTCTGTAATTTCTTTGTAAAATTCGGCGCCTCTGTTACTTTCGATTAGTCTTTTCACCTTTTGCAGAGTAGCCTCTGCCCCTTCACAACAGGCCTTCGAACCGTCGGGCTTCGATTGAAATCTTGTTAGAACAGGGGCCACTTGCCATAAGTTGATGCTGTAATAGCCTTTAAAAGGCTCCATAAGCTTCCCTTTTTAGTTTAAGAGATCCAGGAATCCCCCTTTTTGTAAATATAAAAAGGGGAGGCTTTCTATTTTTTGTGGGGGGTGGTATGATAGGTCGCTTATGGGAAAGGGTGTTATTGAAATTGTCTCTAAAAAGGAAGAGTACCGCGTTTCAAAGTGGTTGTCATGCTCTTTTCTTGTTAATAATCAAGAGTTTAGTAGATTTCTTGACGAGATGGGCGAGTTTTGGCTCTTTAAAACAGGGGAGCCAATTTTTGAGCCTCATGAGTACGAGAGGGGACAATTTCAGGAAGAGTATCGGCTCTATTTAGAGTCATTGACAACTATGGATTTTAAAAAATTACCTGCCCTTTTAATGACCTATGATAAAAAGGATGTCTACGCCTTTGAGGCGAGACCTGGGCAGTATTTAATCTATCCTAAATACCCGGTGATCCAGGTGCGAGAGCACCACTTTATTATAACAAGGGATGGGAGAATTCAGTCGGGGGTCTTTGGGAAAGACGCAACTCATTGGGGGTTAACATTTTCCTATCCTCAGATCTTTTATGATCCGCGAGAGAAAAAGATTGTTCAGGTATTGAAAGAATCACATTCTCCTAATACAGAAGGTTTTAAAAAAATTCAGAAGTGGGTGCGAGATTTTACTAGACCCGCCTCCTTCGAGATTGAGGGAAAAAAAGTAAATGCAACCTTTCGTAAAGGGCTGGGGGGAGTTGAATGAGAAAAAAAATTGCAATTGCAGAGTCTTGTACGGGGGGGCTTTTAATGGCAACTCTTACCCAATCGCCAGGGGCCTCCGAATTTTTACTCGGAGGGGTGGTAGCTTATTCCAATGAATTAAAAGAGAGGTTGTTACACGTTTCTCCCCAGACACTAGCCGATTTCGGCGCTGTGAGCAAAGAGACGGTGGTAGAGATGTGTGAAGGGCTCTTTCAAGTGACAAGTGCCGACATAGGTGTCGCCGTTTCAGGAATTTTTGGACCTGGTGGCGGGAGTGAAGAGAAGCCGATTGGAACTGTTTGGATGGCAATCGGAAAGAGGGGGGAAGACCCACAAGCAGCCTTGATTCCTCTAGAAAACAATTTGAGCAGAGAGGAGTACCGAAACAAGGTAGTTGCCTATCTCCAGGAGGCCCTTTGGAAGCAATAACCAGCAGGCAAAATCCCCATTTTAGAAAATTGCAAGCCCTCCACAAAAGAGAAGAGAGAGATGCCTCTGGATGTTTTTTAGTGGAAGGGGAGAAAGAGCTCTCTCTTGTAAAAGAGATAGAAATTCTTTACTACGAGGAAATTACACCAGCTACTCGTGACCTTTTTAAAAAAGCACGCGAATCTGTCAAAATTTCAAAAGAGTTGCTGGAACAAATTTCGTATAGAGGGTGCACTGCAGTTGCAGTTTGTAAATCTAAGCTCTCCTCTTTTAACGAGCTCTCTAATCAATCTCTGTTGCTTGCATGCGAAGGGATAGAAAAGCCGGGAAATCTTGGAGCAATCCTTAGAACAGCAGATGGAGCTGGGGTGGGTGGTCTGATTGTTGCAGATCCGGTGGTAGATGTTTTTAATCCAAACGTTGTGAGGGCAAGTCTTGGAGCTCTATTTTGCCTCCCTATTGTTCAGACAGAGAGTGAAAAGGCCCTCGAATTTCTTGAGAGGGAACATCTTCAAATCATTGTCACCACACCCTCTGCAACCAAGCTCTACTACGAAGTCGATTTTACCAAGCCGACCTGTATTGTGATCGGGAGTGAGTCTAAAGGGCTCTCCCCAAAATGGCTCAAACATAAACAAGCGATGGGGGTAAAAATCCCTATGATGGGTCATGTCGACTCGTTAAACGCATCTATTTCAGCAAGTGTGGTGATTTATGAAGCTCTTAGACAGCGAAGTTCTCTATCTTGATAATCATCTCTTGATCGTCAATAAGCCCCCACTCCTCCTCACCCTCCCTACCAAAGAGGTTCAAGACTCTGTTCAAACGCGGGGGCAAGCTTGGCTCAAAGAGAAATTTAAAAAGCCAGGGAATGTCTTTCTTCATCCCGTTCATAGACTTGACCGAGTCGCAAGCGGCATTGTTGTTTGTGCAAGAACGAGCAAAGCATTAAGTAGACTCAATGAACAAATCCGAGAAGGGGAGTGGCACAAGGTCTATACCCTTACTTTTGAGGGGTCTCTTCCAGCCCCTTCGGGGACGCTGAGACACTTTCTTGAAAAGCAAGAGTATCATACAACGGTAGTCTCAAAAGGTCGGGGGCAGGAGGCAGTTCTTCACTATAAGCAAATAGCCCCTCATACGGCTCAAGTCGAGTTAATTACCGGGCGCTATCACCAAATTAGAGCCCAATTTTCTTCGATAGGTTGCCCTATTTGCGGGGATACGAAATATGGAGCCCAGCCGAGGGAGGCCTCTCTTGGAATTGCACTCCAGCACACACAACTAACATTTCTTCATCCGATTACTAAGCTAGAGGTTGCTATCGCAATTTCGACAGCAGTAAGTGCAGCGCCCCTAAGAAGCTGATCTCCTACGATCCAAAGATCCAAACTTTTTTCTGAGGAGAGATCGCGTCTAACCGAGCTGTAAAATACATCGTGTTGATCTTCTGCGATTTTCGGGGTGGGGGAGGGGTGAAACTGGATCCCGGGTGTTTTTGATAAAATTTCTAAAGCCCCCTCCGGATCTTTTTCAAAAGTAACATTCACTGCCATACTATGAGCTCTTAGTGTGGGTACACGAACAGAGCGAACATTTACTCTCATGTTAGGGGCGGCTAAGATCTTTTTTGTCTCAAAAATAATTTTATCCTCTTCTTCTGAGTAGCCATTTGACATTTGGGGCGATTCGTGCAGAAATAAGTTATTTGTTAAGCGATGGGGAAAAATTTTCGGCTCCCTATTTTCCAAAAGATCTAAAAGCCCCTCTTTTCCTGCGCCACTGGCTGCCTGATAGGTAACAATTTGCATTCGCTCGATTCTAAATTCTTGATGCAGGGGCCCTAAAACCATCAGTAAAATTGCTGCAATGCAATTCGGGCAGGCAATCAACTCCGGTCCTGTTTCGAGGAGCTTACCATTTACTGGGGCTAATATAAGCGGAACTTTCGGATCTTTTCGAAATGCCGAACTTAGATCAATTACCCGAGCCCCATCCTTGATAGCAAGAGGTGCTAACTGTTGGGAAACCTCAGAAGGGGTGCAAAGAATAATTAGATCAAACCCTTTAAAGCGATAGAGACTCTGCCTTGAAAAAATTACAACTTCTCCAATAACATATTTGTGAAGCAGTTTCACAACCTCCTCACCCACCAATCCCGAAGCTCCAACAACCCCAATTTTCATACTCTCAACTATATCTCTCCCCCCAATTCCCCTCCATATTTTTTTGGGAGGAGCTTTCCTATTTTGAGAGTTTATTCGAAAATTCTTCCTTCACTCTATTAGGGGGGCATGGTACACTTTTGGACGTATGAGAAACGGAATCCAACACTCAGTTAATGAGGCGGTGAGAGCTGCCCTTCTCCTCCAAGAAGAGGAGAGCATAGAATTTATAGAACGAGTCGCCGCTTCTGTAGCAGACTGTTTTTCGTCTGGAGGAAAGGTTTTGATTGCGGGGAACGGAGGATCTCTTTGTGATGCGATGCATTTTGCAGAAGAGTTTACCGGATTTTACCGCGAGAAAAGGAGACCCTTTCCTGCAATGGCTCTAGCAGATCCTAGTCATATGTCGTGCGTTGCAAACGACACCTCTTTTGAAGAGGTCTTTTTAAGGATGATCGAGGCGTTTGGAAAAGAGGGGGACATTTTCATCGCCCTCACAACAAGTGGAAATTCCAAAAATTTGATCAGAGCGGCCCAAGGTGCAAGAGAACGGGGGGTAAAAGTGATTGGATTTCTTGGAAAAACAGGTGGGCTGTTAAAAGATCTTTGTGATGATGCTTGGGTGGTTGAGGGATTTTCCTACTCTGATAGAATTCAAGAGGCTCATATGGCCGCAATGCACATCATCATCGAGGCTGTGGAGAAAGAATTATTAGTTTTAGCTTAAAAAGAATTCAACGCAAAGGCGCAAACACGCAAAGAGTAAGCTTTTTTTTGCATAGTTTTTTTTGGGGTTCTTTGCGCCTTTGCGCCTTTGCGTTGAATTTTCTTTCATTTATTTGCAGATCTATTGCAAGTTGCCCCTTTCAATTCATTGTATTCTTACGGCATCGATTATTTGATTATGGGCTGCTTCCCATCTACCACTCGAAAAAAAAAGTAGTTAGCATTGGAAATATTGTGGCGGGCGGAACAGGAAAGACTGCTTTTGCAGAGCTTTTAGCAAAAGAAGTAGGCAAACCTGTTGCTGTTTTAGAGAGAGGATATAAAGCAAAAAAGCGGAGGAGAGAACCTTTTTTTGTAAGTTCTCCTGATGAAGGGGATGAAGCTTATATGCTTGCGCAAAAAATTAAGCAGGCGCGCGTGATTATTTGCCGAAAACGGCGACTAGGTGCAGCTCTTGCCGAGACATTGCCTGTCGACTACATTCTCTTGGATGATGGAATGCAGCATCGCTACCTTCATCGAGACATTGAGATAGTGATTGTTCATGCAAGCGATCTTTTTGGGAAGGGAGCTTTTTTGCCAAAAGGAACTCTTCGCGATAGCCCTAAACGTCTTGCAAAAGCTGACTATATTGTCATTAACGGCGTTAGAACTCAAAAGAGCTTTAAAGAAGCAGAGAGCCAGCTTCGAATATTTTCAAATGCTCCCTGTGTTGGTGTTTCTTATCAAGTTCAGCATCCAGAAAAATGGCGTGGAAAAAAAATTGCTGCCTTTTGCGGAATTGGCAAACCTGATGAATTTTACGCGCTTCTTAAATCCCTTGGATGTGAGCTTCTTCTCACTAAATCGTATCCTGATCACTCATATTTTCCTGGAGTTGCCCAATTTATTAAAAAAGCTAGCGATTTGGGAGCAGAGCGGATCGTCTGCACAGAAAAAGATTTTGCAAA
Source organism: uncultured Chlamydiae bacterium (assembly GCA_937996705.1). Lineage (GTDB taxonomy): Bacteria > Chlamydiota > Chlamydiia > Chlamydiales > 2-12-FULL-49-11 > VGMD01. Next base: position 7,974 of record CALKUQ010000031.1, on the reverse strand, counting down.
AATCAATGGGATCCAGGGAATAGTATGTCTTCCGGTTAAACTTTTCGTCACCTTTGGTCTTGATTGTTTTAAAGACCTAAAAAACAAATTATAAATTTTTTTAAAATAATATTTTTTTGTGTTAATAATTAATGTTTTATAATTATCAATGTTGATATCCGGAGGTTTGTATGATTGGCATTTCTCAGTATGCACCAAGTAGTCGGTTTCATGACTTGCTTATTTGTTTAGATTACACTCCCGTTGTCCGCGAGGTATAGTATTTTAAATCTGCTTTGATAATTTTTCGTTAAGTTCATCTTTAGCTTTTTATCCGCCTGCATCGGCCCTGTAAAAACAGGGGCCTGTTTCGGCGCCGCTATGCTGACAAAAATCTAAAGCGAACTTTTAGAAAAATTATCAAATCAGATTTAAAATACCTCTTTTTTCTTTGTGCTTTAGGACCAAAAATATCTGAGAAATCAAATACTTATTTGATGCACATGGCTTCAAAATCGGTTCAAAGTTGCCTGTGGGCTCTCGTGCGAGGATCAATCTTATTTTCAATCACCTGCGAGGTTTCCTGTACAAACCCACTTAGCGAGAAGTATAAAAAACGATTTACAACTAATAAATGGTAGCAAGATCAGTTATCCGCAATCTTCTTCATGTGCTGCTCCACGGGCTGCTCCTAGACAAGCTGAGCAATCTCCTAGAGCTAGTGAAAGGCCAGTTCCGCCGGGTGTGAGCTTCTCCTTACAAAATCTTACCCTGACCATTCGTACTTTCCCGGCATTGACCACTTCATTGAAGAGACGCATGCCATCGGCTGTGGAGCTATCCTCTGTACTCAAAAGGACTATGTCAAAATGTCCCATAAAAATAGCATCATTCCATTAATATCAAGCTGTTCTGTAGATTGCGGATAAGATTTCCTAGCAAATCTTAGCGCAAGTATTTTAAAATGAGTGTGTTGCGAGATTATTAACCAGGCGAGTTCATTTAATTATTGATATTGCTTAGGTTGTTTATGTATAATTATTTTATTAATAATAAAAGCGAGTATATATGTTTTCTGTTTCCCAATATGCACCCAGTAGCGCTTTTCATAAGGTTTTAGTAGTTCTTGATCATACGCCTATAGTGAGCGAGTTTAAAAATTTGATCGATCTTTTTCTCAAGTGTGTCTGGGATCCTGAAATATCTTCAAATTCAAGCACTTATGCTGTTCATATCGCTGCAAAATCAGTAGAGAACTGTTTATGGTCATTAGTACCCCTTCCTGGGGCTAGATCTTTGTGGGGAGGCGCCTCCCGCAGGTACTCGGAGCGATTTATAAAACTGTGCGCCCGTACGGGCAATACTAACGCAATGTTCGTGATGGCATCTGAATCTAGCCGTTACAGCTTAGAAGGGATAAAAGAGGCGATCTTTTGGTATCAAAAATTAGCAGCTGAAGGAATTGATTATGCGCAATCTCGAGTAGAAGAAATGAAGATTAAATTAGGGGAATTGGAGGCTGAAAATAGAGCACGGTTTTCGCAGTGGCAACAACGTCGAAGACAATATACAAGCGCTCCACAAGCACCTAGATACGCTTCCCCGCCCCCTAAAAAAACGACAGAAGAACCAAAAAGGGCTCCAGAGCCGCCTAAAAAAATGCCCGCACCTCCAAAAAAAGCAACTGAAGAAGCAAAAGTGCCAGAAAAACCTGGAAATTTCGAAAAGATTCAAAGAGAGACCGCGGCATTGAAAGTGAAACTTATGGATCCAACTGTAGGCCAATCTGAGAAAAAAAAGGCCTTTATGCAATGGGTAAGGGTAGCGCATCCAGACAAAGGGGGCGATACAAAAATTTTTCAAGAAACGTACAACTTTTTTCAACAAATAGGTTTTATAGTGAATTAAATTTGGATTGATAATTTTTCTTCGCCTGTATCCCTAGCTTTTCATCCGCCTGTATCAACCGTGTGAAACCACACGGTCTGCTTCGGCGCCAGCTAACGCCTGATGAAAATCAAGAGCACATGCTGTGAAAAATTTATCAATCTAAATTTAATCCACTATAATTCGTAAGACTACAAAATGAGGTTTTTGACGATTTGATCGAGAAAAGCTCCTGTATTGAGAAATTTTTGCTCTTTTCCGACTAAGAGGGCTAAATCTTTTGTCATATGGCCCGATTCAATCGTTTTGATACACGCTTTTTCAAGCCTTTCTGCAAAATCTACAACATCGGAGGTTTTGTCAAGATTGCCGCGGTGCTTCAGCCCTGAGGTCCAGGCAAAGATGGAGGCAACGGGATTGGTAGAAGTCTCGAGCCCTTTTTCGTGTTGCCTAAAGTGTCTTGTCACAGTCCCGTGTGCTGCCTCCGATTCAACTGTTTTGCCATCGGGGGACATCAAGACACTTGTCATCATTCCAAGTGAACCATACCCTTGCGCAAGAAAATCGGATTGAATGTCGCCGTCATAGTTTTTGCAGGCCCACACAAAATCGCCAGAGCTTTTTAAGGCAAAAGCCACCATGTCGTCAATAAGCCTGTGTTCATAGGTTAGATGTTTCTTTTGGAAGCGTTCGTGAAATTCCGTTTGATAAATCGTTTCGAAGATATCTTTGAATCTGCCATCATAAGATTTTAAGACGGTGTTTTTTGTGGATAGATATAGGGGCAGGTTTCTATTTAGTGCGTAATTCATGCATGCGTGGGCAAAATCGTGGATTGATTTGTCTGTATTAAACATCGCAAGAGCGCAACCTCCGCCATCGAAGTTGTGAACTTCTCGCTCGATTGTTTTTCCGCCCCCCTCCCACTTAAGAGTCAATTTCCCAGCGCCAGGAATCACAAAATCACTTGCATTGTATTGATCTCCATAGGCATGTCTTCCAATTACAATCGGGCTTTTCCAGGAGGGAATAAGCTTGGGGATATTTTTGCAAAGGATCGGCTCTCTGAAAATTGTCCCCCCTAAAATTTCACGTATGGTTGCATTCGGAGAGCGCCACATCTTTTTAAGGTCAAATTCCTTAACACGAGATTCATCTGGCGTGATTGTAGCGCATTTAATGCCAACTCCGTATTTTAGGATGGCTAGGGCAGATTCCTTTGTAACGGCATCATCGGTTTTGTCTCGGTTCTGAATGCTCAAATCGTAGGTTTTTAGTTCGATATCGAGAAACGGGAGGATCAGTTTTTCCCGAATCATCTCCCAAATCACTCGGGTCATCTCATCCCCAAGGAGTTCAACCACTGCATTTCGGACTTTTATCTTGATCATAGAACCCCTCCTGTCTATACTGAAAGCTATATGTTGAGAGAGATTTTTACAAGACAGAGACAATTTATTAATTACTTTTTCGATACTGTCGAAATGGATAGAGCAGAACTCGTTCTAAATGAGTTTCTTGCGTGCCAAGGCATGATTGTATTTACCGGTGTCGGAAAAAGTGGAATCATCGCAGATAAGCTTGCAAAAACGATGATGTCGACCGGAACTAGGGCCTACCATTTGCCCCCGCTGGATGCTGTCCATGGGGATATTGGGATGCTTACAGATAAAGATGTCGTTGTTCTCATCAGCAAAAGCGGTTTAAGCGAAGAAGTAATTAACATTGCAAAACTTATGAAAAAAAGAGGGATCCGAACTATCGCTTGGGTATCGACAAGAACTTCCCCCCTTGCCCTCATATGTGATTTAGTCATGTATCTTCCTATTGAGCGAGAAATTTGTCCATTTGATTTAGCTCCAACAACATCAACGGCCATTCAGCTTATTTTTGGAGATGTCCTCGCAGTAGCCCTCATGGATGCTAAAAAATTCAGTATCGACCAATATGCATTAAACCACCCTGCAGGCGGAATCGGAAAAATGATAGCAGACAAAGTGGAAGATGTTATGAGTAAAGGGGATGAGATTCCTTTTTCTAGTAAAAGTAAACTCGTTCGTGAAGTTTTAGTCGAACTCTCTGAAAAACGGTTAGGGTGCCTTTTAGTAGTGGACGAAGAGAAAAGGCTGGAAGGGATCTTTACCGATGGAGATTTAAGAAGAGCTCTTGAAGAGAAAGGGGAGAGTGTGCTTTCTCATAGAATTGGGGAGCTGATTATAACAGATTGTGTAACGGCAACTCCTAAGATGTTGGTTTTAGATGCATTAAAATTGATGCAAGGGAAGAAAAAAGTGATGGTCCTCCCCGTGGTAGAAGATAATAAAGTGGTCGGGCTCATCCATATGCATCACATTTTTACAAAGGGAATAGCGTTTGACATTCCGCAGCAAATTATAACATAGGATTTTTGGATGGAACTTTGTGGATCATTTCTTTTTTTGATTATCGGTATATTTATCCTAGGCTACTTAGGGATTATTTTAGAGTTTTATGTAAAAGTGAATAAAACTGCGATCGGAATCGGCCTTGCTGTCCTTTGTTGGATGGTCTACTTTTTAGGGTGCAGTTCGACATTAGAAAAGAGCATAGCCGAATTAGGCCACCACCTAGGGGATGTATCGCAGATTATCTTTTTTTTGCTAGGAGCAATGACCCTTGTCGAACTCATAGACTCTCATAAAGGGTTTAATACGGTAATTTCTTGGATCCAGACACAAAATAAACGAAAATTAATTATTTTAATTTCTTTGATCTCCTTCTTTTTATCAGCTGTGCTGGATAATTTAACCACCACAATATTAATGATTTCAATTTTGAGAAAGCTAATTCCTAATTCAAAAGAGAGGATCCTTCCAGGTTGCATGATTGTGATTGCCGCAAACGCAGGGGGCGCTTGGACCCCTATTGGGGACGTCACAACGACTATGCTGTGGATCGATAATAGAATTTCGAGCTTAGCTGTTATGAAAGAGATCTTTTTGCCTAGCTTACTTGCCATGTTCATCCCCCTCTGCATCTACTTAGTAGGGCTAAAGGGGAGCTATCCGAAAAGTGAAATCAACTACAAAGATCAAGAGAGGGAACCGGGATCTAAGCTCATTTTTCTCTTAGGGATCGGAGCTTTAATGGCAGTCCCTGTTATTAAGTGGCTTACTGGACTTCCCCCGTTCATGGGGATGCTCTTAGCTCTTGCAGTTCTATGGCTTGTAACAGATATCCTCCACCACAAGCACGAAGATAGGGAACACTTAAGAATCCCCTATATTTTAACAAAAATTGACGTCACCAGCATCCTGTTTTTCTTGGGCATCCTGCTAGCTATTAATGCTTTAGAATCTGTCGGAATTTTAAACGAGCTTGCTACCATGCTTAATAACACCCTGCCGAACCCTGTAGCTATTGCTACAGCTATTGGGGCTATCTCTGCTGTTATTGATAACGTTCCTCTTGTAGCTGCGACCATGGGGATGTACGACAGGGTTGCGTTCCCCTTAGATTCCTCTTTTTGGCTCTTAACAGCCTTTACAGCGGGCACAGGGGGTAGCATGCTCAGCATCGGCTCTGCTGCCGGCGTAGCACTGATGGGCATCGAAAAGATCGATTTCATCACCTATTTCAAGAAAGCGAGCCTTCCCGCAGCCTTGGGCTTTATAGGTGGCATTCTGATCTACATAGCAACTATGTGATAATTAATTGAATGTTAGTTTTTTTTGTAAATCTCTCGCTATCAACAGGTTAATTGTTTTTTGCATGATCTATCTATTTGTAGATTAAATTATAATTATTGGTAATAAAAAGCTGCTAGTCTATAATAATATTATTAATAATTATATAGGTAGGTGGTTTATGGCTTCTAATGTGGCGAGTCGTGGGGAGTTGGATTGGGAAAACAGACCCCGTGTTACCCCAAAAGTTGGAGAGTTCTCAATGGCGGATGGGCCTTCCTGGGGCGTTACAAAAAGCGAGAACAGGTTTCGATTATCTCGAAATACTTTAAGCCAACCAGCAGGGAGTTTAACCGCTAGGGCTTTTGCTAATATTGTTGAAAAAGTGCAGTCGATTTGGACCTCTATAATTCAGTGTTGGACCTCATTTAAAACTTGGTGTGAGGTCTCTTGGGACGCCTATCAGTTAAATAAAAATGCTCAACTTGAAGCAGAGCTCATAGGGAGTGGGCAGTTTAAAAAGCACGAAGAATTCGTGCTTCGTGATCGCCCAACTGTTTCCGTAGCTAAATTAACAAAAAAACCTGTTCAATTAGAAAAAGCACCTGATCCTCCGGGTGTGATGCAAGCTCCCTTATCTGATTTTAGTGAGAAGTCATTACAAGAGGCTTTTTTAGATACTCAAATCGCTAAGAATTACTTAGTAGAATTTTCAGTGGTGCATAAGGCTAGAAAGACTTCACTCTCTGAATCGGAAGCAAAGCTCGTCATAAATATCGGAACGCTTGAGAGGGTTTCTAGATCTTCAGAAAGGAGAATTGTATTTCTTGCAACAAAATTGAGAGATCAAGGGTTTTATTTTGAAAATTTTAAGGATCGTCCATGTAAGGTGATGGTTCATTCAATACTTTCACAGCGGCCCCAATCTATTTGGAAAAAGCCTGACGTTTCCGGATAATTTATAAAACTTTAGAGGTTAGAAGATCTAGCCTCTAAAGTTTTAAAGAAGTCATAGACTAAAGACTAGTAATTATTTTAAATTTTTTGGGAATCCGCTCTGGCAGAGGGGGTATTAAAAAAATCTAACTTTTTTATTTTTTCTTCTAGGAAATAAATCAGGTTTTTTGTAATCTATTGCAATCTTTACCGGCGTAAAGCAAGTAAATGAAAAGCGACACCACCGAGTGTAGCAAGAGAGAGGAAAAGCGAAAGTAGACCCGATCTTGATTGTCTGACAGTATAATTGAAGTGACGAACGTACGAATGAGTTTGTAAAAGGCTGAAGTCTTTTACAGACTTCGAATAGAGCCTTTAGTTAATTTTTTTATATTATATTTCTGAGAATTTGATCTTAGTTCAGATTGAATGCTGACGGCGTGGATGAGGCATGCGAGTCGAACGAAGCGAGAAGCAATTCTCGCCTAGTGGCGAAAGGGTTAGGAATACATGAATAACGCACCCCCAACCTGGGAATAACGACTGGAAACGGTCGCTAATACCGAATGTGGTGGCCAAGGGAATCCTTGGTTTATTAAAGTTGGGGACCTGGAGACAGGCCTTGCGGTTAGGGAGCGGTTCATGGGATATCAGCTAGTTGGTGGGGTAAAGGCTCACCAAGGCTAAGACGTCTAGGCGGACTGAGAGGTTGACCGCCAACATTGGGACTGAGACACTGCCCAAACTCCTACGGGAGGCTGCAGTCGAGAATCTTTTGCAATGGGCGAAAGCCTGACAAAGCGACGCCGTGTGAGCGATGAAGGCCTTTGGGTTGTAAAGCTCTTTCGCTGGGGAACAAGAGAGAGAAGCGAATAACTTCTTAATTTGAGGGTACCCGGTAAAGAAGCACCGGCTAACTCCGTGCCAGCAGCTGCGGTAATACGGAGGGTGCAAGCATTAATCGGATTTATTGGGCGTAAAGGGTGCGTAGGCGGATGGGAAAGTCAGATGTGAAATTTCAGTACTCAATACTGAAGCTGCATTTGAAACTCCCCTTCTAGAGGGTAGACGGAGAGAACGGAATTCCATGTGTAGCGGTGAAATGCGTAGATATATGGAAGAACACCTGTGGCGTAAGCGGTTCTCTAGTTTATTTCTGACGCTGAGGCACGAGAGTGTGGGGAGCAAACAGGATTAGATACCCTGGTAGTCCACACCGTAAACGATGTATACTTGATGTAAATCGGCTCAACCCGGTTTGTATCGTAGCTAACGCGATAAGTATACCGCCTGGGAAGTACACTCGCAAGGGTGAAACTCAAAAGAATTGACGGGGGCTCGCACAAGCGGTGGAGCATGTGGTTTAATTCGATGGTACGCGAAGAACCTTACCTAGGCTTGACATACAGGAGACCGGTACAGAAATGTACTTTTCCGCAAGGACTCTTGTACAGGTGCTGCATGGCTGTCGTCAGCTCGTGCCGTGAGGTGTTGGGTTAAGTCCCGC
>CALKUQ010000030.1 GCA_937996705.1 uncultured Chlamydiae bacterium | reverse complement strand
AAGCGGGCTTGTAGCTCAGGTGGTTAGAGCGCTACACTGATAATGTAGAGGTCCGTGGTTCGAGTCCACGCAGGCCCACAAGAAATGAAGGCATGTGGGGTAAGAGCAATAGATTAAGCAAAACAATCCCTGGGGGATTAGCTCAGCTGGCTAGAGCACCTGCCTTGCACGCAGGGGGTCAACGGTTCGAATCCGTTATTCTCCACCAGAGTACAAAGTAAGAGTAGAGATTATAGAGTAGAGAGTAAAGATCAGGCAAACGAGTTTGATCAACAGATTGAAAGAAGTAACTAATGACTGTCGACTATCGACTAGTGACTAGCGACTAAAAACACCACCCCTACCCTTTCCAAATGTGGAGAGCGGAGATGGGAACGATGTGAATGAGATGAGCGCAAGCTGATTGAATTTCACACAAGGTTCTTTGACATATTGTGAGAATAAAGTAAAGAGTAAGAGCAAATTAGAATTATTGAATCCTTCGGGATGAAGATATTTTATAAAAGAGTAAGTGAATTAAGGGCGTATGGGGGATGCCTAGGCTCTTGGAGGCGATGAAGGACGTGTTAAGCTGCGATAAGCTTCGGGGAGGTGCACAAGACCTTCGATCCGAAGATTTCCGAATGGGGCAACCCAGTAGATTGAAGATCTATTATTCTATTTAAGATAGAAGGCGAACCTGCTGAACTGAAACATCTAAGTAAGCAGAGGAAGAGAAAACAAAAGTGATTCCGTAAGTAGTGGCGAGCGAACGCGGATTAGCCCAAACCAGTGTTGTTGCGGCAAGACTGGGGTTGTAGGACCACGATATCGATTATGTAAATCAACGAGAACTGTCTGGGAAGGCGGGCCATAGAAGGTGAGAGCCCTGTATTGGTAAGTTTATGTAATTGTAGTGGTATCCTGAGTAGGGGGGGACTGGAGAAATCCCCTTTGAATCTGCCGGCACCATCCGGTAAGGCTAAATACTACCAAGAGACCGATAGTGAACGAGTACTGTGAAGGAAAGGTGAAAAGTACCCTGAGTAAGGGGGTGAAAAGACCCTGAAACCATACGCTTACAAGCGGTCGGAGCCCTTTCGTGGGGTGACGGCGTGCCTTTTGCATAATGAGCCTACGAGTTACTTTCACTGGCGAGGTTAATCACGTTGACGTGAGCAGCCGGAGCGAAAGCGAGTCTGAATAGGGCGCTTAGTCAGTGGGAGTAGACGCGAAACTTTGTGATCTACCCATGAGCAGGTTGAAGCTCCGATAACACGGAGTGGAGGACCGAACCAGTTTACGTTGAAAAGTATTTGGATGACTTGTGGGTAGGGGTGAAAGGCCAATCAAACTGAGAAATAGCTCGTACTCCCCGAAATGTTTTTAGGAACAGCCTCGGGGTTAAGTTTTAAGCAGGTAAAGCTACCGATAGGACTAGGGGGAGTCAAATCCTACCAAATCCTGACGAACTCTGAATGGCTTAAAATATACCCGGGAGTGAGGGTTGGGGTGCTAAGGTCCCAATCCGAGAGGGAAAGAACCCAGACCAACAGCTAAGGTCCCAAAATCTTTACTAAGTTGAACTAAGGAAGTCTGATTGCAGTGACAGCCAGGATGTTAGCTTGGAAGCAGCTATTCATTTAAAGAGTGCGTAACAGCTCACTGGTCGAGCGAGGCGGGCATCGATAATAAACGGGCATCAAGTAAAGTACCGAAGCTTTGGATTATATTTATATACTGGTAGGGGAGCATTCTGATCTGCGGAGAAGGTGAAGCGACGAGCTTTGCTGGAGCGTTCAGAAAAGCAAATGTAGGCATGAGTAACGATAATGAGGGCGAGAAACCCTCACGCCGAAAGACTAAGGTTTCCTCAGCTATGCTAATCAACTGAGGGTTAGTCGGGGGCTAAGGGTCTAGCGAAGGCGACAACCTAATGCACAACAGGTTAATATTCCTGTACTTACTTATTGGGCAAATAGATGACGGAGATTACAGGTTACCAGATACTGACGGAATAGTGTCTTTGAGAGGCGGCAGCAATGCCAAAACGAGTGTAGTGAGTAAACTTCCAAGAAAAGTCTAGGCGTGTATAACTGATAAGTAACCCGTACCGTAAACCGACACAGGTGGTCGAGAAGAATATTCTAAGGCGCTCGAGTGAATCACGGCTAAGGAACTCGGCAAATTAACCCTGTAACTTCGGGATAAAGGGAGCCACGAGCAATCGTGGCCGCAGAGAAATGGCCCAGGCGACTGTTTAACAAAAACACATGGCTTTGCTAAATCGAAAGATGACGTATAAGGCCTGACACCTGCCCGGTGCTGGAAGGTTAAGGGGGGATGTTAGCCGCAAGGCGAAGCATTGAACTGAAGCCCCAGTAAACGGCGGCCGTAACTATAACGGTCCTAAGGTAGCGAAAT
>CALKUQ010000029.1 GCA_937996705.1 uncultured Chlamydiae bacterium | reverse complement strand
CGCCCTCTTGTGCAAACCCCATTGGTGGCCAGGAGGCAGATGGAGATGGAGTTACTGAAATCTTTGGCTTTGGCTTCTTCTTTTTCTTTCTGTCGCTTGTCTTGAAATTCTTCCCCAACTCGAATCCTTCCCTTTAGACGAAATTGTAGAGATCTATCTGGGGTGGCATCGCGATCTCAATCTGCTGAAAAATGGCGCGGATCCCGCTCTTGTAAATTACGCTGAAGCAATAGAAGGGTATCCCCTTATAAAACAAGTGACTCCACTAGAGCTTGCTAGTGACAGGGTAGAGAAGTCGATGCTCGCTTCAGAGCGCTACATGAAGCCAAAGCTTATTTTAGAATACTTGCTTCTCTCCTAAAATATTAAAAGAAACCTGCTAGATTATTTAGCGAGGTTAGAGGTCGTCGTGTCCGGGATAGATGCTATCATCTTGAGGGAAAAGGTATTCACGGGCTGTTTCGCAACAATCTTGGGTCTTAGTAAGAGCTCCAAATATTACACCGACTATTTTGTGGTAAAATTCACAACTGTCTGGCTTTTGCCTTTCGGGAGTTTCAATGCAAGTTGTTACCATTTTTTTTTGTAGGTGCCTAGTAAAACTTTCCCTATACTTAGGAGCCATCTTGCCAAGTTCGTCTAACGTTCCGGTTGGGTCACATTTGCCCCGCTCATTGCAAGCTAAAGTTTTAATGCGGCCAAATTCAGTTCCTGGGGATAATCTTCCAGCAAGAGCCATTTGAATAGCGATTGTAGACATCTTTGAAGAAAGGGTGGAGCAATCATATGAATGAGAATCTTTGCTTTTTGGGGCACGTCCTTGAATAAGGTGATAGGTTTTTTTTACCAAATTGCTGCAGCAGGAGAGAATTGTTTTTGGAATATAGGCTTTTTCGTAAAGATAGTAGGCCATAGAGAATTTCGGTACAAGGGCATCATCTAAGCCAGAGCATGGAAACCATTCAATATTTGCAAATTCTGCATCTAGAAAGCAGGCTGTGTCATTTAGGAAGGGGCCAGCTGCTGGAAAATTTTGAAAGGGGCGAATATCAAAAGAGAGTATTTCTTCTTTTGTGGGGATTGGGACTCTCTTGATAGGTCGATCTGTTTCATTTCGAAAGGAAAAGCCTTTAGTTTCCGAAAGTCCAGAAGATGTTACAAGGGCTCCTAAAAAGATAGCTGCAATTTGTCTGTTTCTATGGTCACTTTTTTTCCGAGAGGATCTGCTGGATCTCGCAGAAACGGTAGTGTGATGATTTGTATGAATTGCTGTAGTTTCCATGCAAAGATTATATAAAGGACACGGGAATAAAATCAATAGGAATCCTTGAAAACTAATAATCCTATGTTTATTAATCAAAAATTAACATTATTAACGAAAAAGAGGGCGAGAAATTAGATAAAGTTTTATACTAGAGTAGTAAATTTTTAGTGAGACTTTATGACCCACAGAGTAGGTCCTTATAGAACTTTTGCTTTTTGTCCCTGTGAACGAGTCGAAAGTTTTATGGCGCGCTTTTCCATCATTTGGGTGGGATGTAGTAAGGTTCTTCAAGTCTTTAAACGAATTTTTTGTTTTTGGACAAATAAAGTTAAGGTGGCAACGTCAAAAGAGCCTTTAGAATTGATTAGAGGGCTAGAAGCCTCTGATTTATCCAGATATAGAATTCATCCTGATATTCTCGATTTTGATGTTAATTCTTATTTTGAGAAATACAATAGATATATTGATAATCCCGACATTATTGATAGGTTCCCAGAGCTTTTTGTGATAAACGGGAGGAGAATAATCGAGGAAGATCTTTTAAATGCTTTCGGAGCGGAAATTTTAAGGCCGGTGGGAGAGATAGTCCATTTTCCAGATGGTGAGACATTTGTGCGTCCTCCTCCAAATTATCGTAGGAATCAATCGACTCGATATTCACCAAATCAAAATGAGTACTTAACCTCAAGGGGCTTAAGAAGACTTTATGCAGCCCTGGAGCAGTTGCAGCAGAGGGCGCAAGGAGATATAGAAAAAGAGGCTGCGTATCAAAGAGTGATTCAAGAGTGTGTCACTAAAATGACGGAGCCAGGCTGCGTCTTTCAAAAGATTCTTCAGTTAGAGGCCTGTTTATTGACAGTAGCATTTGAGATCGATGACCTTTCGCCTAACGATAGACTAAAGCTTTTGGTGAAGATTTTAGTTCAAGAATACAAATTAGGGGTGATAGCAGATTGTCTTTATCGCGTTTTGCCAAGAGGTTATCCTCATGTAGCAAATTTGCAGAGAGATATGATCGCCTTAATGAAAAATAATCGAGATAATTATCCAGGCTCAGTAGGGCCAGATAGTCCAATTGGAGACTGGCCAGAGGAGGGGGTAGCACTTACAGCCAGACAGCTTTACGAGCAACGTTTCAAAGGGGAGTTCGAAAGAAGTTATAAGCCCCTAGAATTTTTAGCTATTAGTGAATTAGGTCCAGCAAATGGCCTTCCAGGTCAACCAAGACTTGAAAAAGTAATGAGAATACACAGAGAGATCGCCGACTGGTTTCACGAGCACATACCTAACTTGAGATCAGATTTGCCTGAACAAAGCGATGAAGCGGTAAAAGCGTTAATTCCTGAAGCTGAAAGAGCTACATTTAATCCAGGTACCGATTTTTATCAAATTTGCCAATTTAATAGAGGTGCCATGCTCTATTTTTATAAGCAAATCCGAGCAATTTCCTAACACCTCCGAGGGTCAGACGTGAAAAACTGAAATTTTCTTAACACACGGCTGATGATCAGGCTGAGGGTCAGACGTGAAAAACTGAAATTTTCTTAACACAGCAAAGTGTTTGCGTAATATTAATGAATTCTTTATTTTATTTAGTCATATGGCTCGTCGTTTAAGGATTCATGCACCTGGTGCAATTTATCATGTAATGTTAAGGGGAAATGATAAGCAGAAGATTTTCTTTTCAGAAGAAGATAAGCATAAGATGGCTTTTTTACTAGACGAAGGGACTAAAAATTTCGATCACAGTATTCTTGCATTTTGTTTTATGGATAACCATGTTCATTTCGCAATTCAAGTTCGAGACGACTCGATTTCCACAGTTATACAAAATCTTGCTTTTCGGTATACGCAATACGTAAATAGGAAATATAAAAAAGTAGGACACTTATTCCAGGGTAGGTTTAAATCAATTATTGTTTTGGGTAATAAATATCTTAAAGAGTTGATTCGATATATTCATCTTAATCCAGTTCGAGCAAATCTTGTAACATTTCCCGACAAGTATTTATGGTCTAGTCATAGAGCCTATTTAGATTTAGCCGAGTTTCCTTGGGTATCGCGCGAATCTATCTTAAGTTTTTTCAGAAACGAAAGTGATTCGGCTGACACATTAGTTAATTACAATGGATTTATTTTGCAGGGCATAGGGATTGATGCTGAGGTGAATTTCGATATTGGTTATCCAGATGGAGTTTTAGGGGATGAAAAATTAATCGAGAACTTTTTTAAAAACCTTGATAAGCTCAACCAAAAAAAGATAAAATTACCTGAACTGATAGATAAATTTTGCACTAGGTTTAATCTGCTAAAAGAGGAGTTGTGCTCTTCTGGAAAAAATACACTTGCTTCGGAGATTAGGGGGCTATTAGCTTTTTTCATAAAAGAAATAGAAGAGAGCTCAATTCAAAAGCTAAGTATCTATTTCAATAGAGATCCAAGTGGTCTTAGTAAGCAGAAAAAGGCTATCGAGCAAAAAATTAAGCAGTCCTCAGAATTTGCAAAAAAAATGGAAGAGTTGCGTGTTTGGATTCACTCCTAGTTCCAAATTTGAAAAAATGAAAGAAATTCAGTTTTTTAACCTTGATTGTGAAAATTTAAAGATGTTTTGTTAAGAAAATTTCCGTTTTTCACGTCTGACCCTCAGGGCTTTCGTCTGACCCTCAGGGCTTTTAAAAAGGGCCTGTTAAAACAGACCCTTACGCATGGAATTGCTTATTTTTTGCCTTTCAATGGAGTTGTTGTATTTGCTTGGTTTGCAAGGGTAAGAAATGCGTTACTCAAATTAGTTGCAATAGATACAGCAAGAGAACTGCCCAAAGATTGTAAAGGGGGGGTAGGGGCAGATATAGCTATAGCTCCTTCTAAACTAGATAAAGATTCAAGAGCAAATAGGCAGCTGTTATAAGCAGTTTGTGATAAAGTGTTTGTTTTGTTTAGGTAAGTAAAGCTAGCATTGTAAATGCCGTTCATATTATTCGCTACATCCCCACTAAGAGCCATGTTAAGGTAGTAACTTGCTACGCCTAAGTCGGCCATAGCATTTCCAGTGGTGTAAGGTTTTACAGAAATTGAGGACTTTCTAAAATCAATTCCAGAAAAATCTATGCATACTACAAAGAGTAAATATTCATAGGTGTTAAGAATGTTTTGAAAAATTTTTTGATAAGCTGATGCATCTTGTGCTGGATAAGAGTTCATAAGACTTGCGTTGGTGCTTTTTAGAGCAGAAATAGCTGCATAAGCTTGGTTGCTTGTAGACGAATCTAATGAAGTTAACGCAGTATAGATAAGCAAAGAAGCGCTTTTAAAATCATCAATTAAAGTTTGTATTGTTGGTGGTGTTGACATAGATATTTCTCCTTTTTATTGGTTCCTTTAATTATATATGATATTTAAAATATTTTATATGTTGTTGAGGGTCAAAATGTGGCTAGAATTTATTTTTTCCTGGGGTAGCTTTTTGTGTGGCGATTTGGTATACTAATTGGCTATGCAGCTACCGAAAAGAAAACAAAGAGAAATTCTATTACAGCTTTTATTCTCATGGGAGGTCTCAAAGGGCCTGCCTGTCGAGGATCCTGTCGATTTGATGATGGAGTCGCTTGAGGTTTCCAAAAAAAATATATTGGGAATGATTGAAAAATTAGACAACATCATTGAACATGTGGAAGAGATTGATAAGAAATTGACGAGGGCCTCTCTGGATTATTCTTTGGAAAGGATCTCTTTGACAGATAAAAATATTTTGAGAATTGCGATTTTTGAAATGATGATTGAAAAAGAGCTCCCTAATATCGTGATAGATGAGGCAATTCGCCTGTCAAAAAAATTCTCCTCACCAGAAGCAGTTTCTTATGTCCATGCGATTATTGATGAGGTGAATCAGAGTGAAAACCACCCTCTATCAGTATAGGATTCCCCTCAAGGATTATTGCACCTATGGGATCGGGGGCCCCGCAAAAGAGTTCGTTATTGTCCATACCAAAGATGAGCTCAAAGAGGTTGTCTCCGATTGTTATCTAAATCAAAAAAGATACCTAGTTATTGGTAAAGGTTCCAATTGCCTTTTTGATGACAAAGGCTTTAATGGTTTAGTGGTTGTAAATCGAATCCAAGAGATTGATTGGCAGGATAATAAGGTGATTGCTGGTGGTGGATACAGTTTCTCGCTGCTAGGGATTCAAGCCTCTCGAAAGGGGTATACAGGGTTAGAATTTGCATCGGGCATTCCTGGCTCTGTGGGTGGGGCAGTTTGGATGAATGCTGGTGCCGGAGGAGCTGAGACAAAGGACTCGCTGATTGAAGTCGAATTTCTTCATGAGGAGGGGAGGGTAGAAACGATCGAGCCAAAGAATTTTTCTTATAGGAGCTCTCCCTTTCAATCGATGAAGGGGGTCATTGTATCTGCCACATTTCGATTAAGCAGGGGTTCTGATGCGAAAGAAAAGCAGGAAAAACTTCTTGCCTACCGAATGGGGACCCAGCCTTATAAATCAAAATCTTGCGGATGTGTATTTCGGAATCCAGAAGGGGACTCAGCAGGAAGAATTATAGATTCTCTTAATCTTAAGGGGTTAGAGCAGGGGGGCGCTAAGGTCTCTGAAGAGCATGCCAATTTTATTGTAAATCAAAAGCAAGCAAGCGCAAGCGATATCCTTGAATTGATTCGATATGTACAAATGAAAGTAAAACTTTCTACAAACATTCACCTTGAACCAGAAGTGAGATGGATCCCCTATGACGACAATTAAGAGATACGATTTGCATTGTCACTCGACCGTTTCAGACGGATCGCTGGAGCCAAAAGAGTTGATAGATTTAGCAAAGCTCCTTGAGTTAACCGGAATTTCGATCACAGACCACGATACTATAGGGGCCTACACAGCAGAGCTTTTTTCTTATGCCGCAGAAAAAAATATTGAGCTTGTTTGTGGAGCCGAGTTTTCCTCAGTCTTTCAAGAGACAGGGATTCATGTCCTAGCTTACTTTCTTGATATTAAAAACCAAGTTCTTATGGAATTTTGTGAAAAGCATAAAGAGCGGAGAAAGGAGCGAAATTTAGAAATTTTGGCACTTTTGAAAAATAAGGGGATGGAGATCTCATATGACGATCTTCGCTCTTCTACGGGGGTTGTCGGAAGGCCTCATATTGCTGCCGCTTTAATTAAAAAAGGGTATGTCGATTCCTTTCAAGATGCGTTCAGAAATTATATTGGTGATGGAAAACCTTGCTTTGCTCCCGGAAATAGGGTCTCATTAGAAGAGACAATTGCAATGATCCATCAAGCTGGCGGTAAGGCTGTTTTAGCGCATCCCATCCTTTTAAAAAAGAGATCGTTGATAAAAAAACTTCTTGAATTTCCTTTTGATGGCGTGGAGACTTTTTATGCCAATTTTTCAGCAAGGCAAAATGCGGAGATCTCAGGGATTGTAGTTAGGTATCCAAAGCTTACACAGACAGGGGGATCCGACTTTCACGGAGAGGGTAAGTCGTATAGTAATTTAGGCTCTGCCTACACGACAGAGGAAAATTTAGTGAGACTTAAGAATGGCTGATTTGCGCAAAATGCTCGAGTTAGATTCAGCTTTTAATTTCCCCCACAAGAGTTATAAAACCATTCACGTAGCCGGCACTAATGGAAAGGGCTCCGTTACCACAAAAATTGCCTCGGCCCTTTCCCAACTTGGATATAAAACAGGTCTCTACACCTCACCCCATATCGACACCTTTCACGAAAGAATCAAAATCGACGAGGAGATGATTTCTAATGAAGAGGCCTCTTTTTTCCTTAATAAAATTTTAGAGGTCTCCAAAGAGATCACTTTTTTTGAAGCTCTCACAATGCTCGGATTTCTCTATTTTCAGGATAAAAATGTCGATTTTGCTGTGATTGAGACAGGGCTTGGAGGGATTTTTGACCCGACAAACGTGATCCGACCGGTTTTGTCTGTAATAACATCTATTAGTTACGATCATATGAATGTGCTTGGCAACACCCTTGAAGAGATAGGGAGAAATAAAGCGGGAATCATTAAGCGTGAAACGCCAGTAGTTCTGGGCCATCGAGCAGCCCTTGAATCGATTTTGCAAAAAGGGGCCGTGGAAAATGCCCCCGTTTTTATCTTGCCGCCAGAAAATGATTGGATGGAGGAAAACAGAGCAATTGCAAGTAAAGCGATAGAACTCCTTTTCCCTGATGACAAAGGGCTTGATTTTTCCGCCCTTCCCCCTTGCAGGTTTGAGAAAACCGAGATAAAGGGGCTTGAAGTCCTTTTCGATATTGCTCACAACGAAGATGGATTAAAAAAACTGTTTGAAAGAATAGAGCTCTTCTATCCTCAAAGGGGGATTTTTGTCCTCTTTGGGATGAGCGCCGATAAGTGCGTTGATTTTGCAATAGAGTTTCTAAAACAGAGGGCAGAGAACATTTTCCCTTTCGATGTCGACAACTCCAGAATTATGAGAAGGGAAGAGTTGGCTCGGCTGCTTGAAATAGAGCTTTCTGACCTAAGTGATTTTTTAGAAACAGCAAAAGAGGGAAATTTTCTCCTTGTGGTAACGGGGAGTGCCTATATCATGGGTGAGGCTAGAAAACAGATTAGAGAGTCTTTAGCCTGCGCTAGAAATGGATTTTTCTAATTGTCGGATTTTTAGGTCAATATTCCCTCTTATTTTGAGGAAATAGTCATCCTCGGGTGTCTTCTCTTTTAGCTTTTTTAGAGTTTCTACCATTTTGCTTTTAATCGAAGTGTTTTTGGTTGTCAGCAGATTTGTAGAAAAATGAATTGCTAAATCTGCAAACAAATAGAAAGAAAGGGTGTTCTCTCCAGACGATGGAGGGATATTTTTTTCAAAATACATAGCCTCTGCCAGTAATTCATCTTCGTACATTTTAGCTTTTGCCAGCTCCGCAAAATCTTCCAAAGCTTCAGGGGCAGCAATTTTTATTTCAGACGATTCTTTGAGAAAAGCGTGAATTTGAGATCGGATCTCGTATGCAATTTCTGGTAAATCGAGCTTGTCTGCCATCTTTTTTAATTGAAATGCAAACTTTAAAGAGGGGGTAAATCTACCGAAACGAAAAAAATCAATAAATTGAGATCTCACCATTTCAAGGTCTGAGAGATTGCTGGCTGTGATCGCTGGGCAATATTTAAACAGAAATTGTTTTGCAATTTCATCATCACCTAATGAGTCTACAGCCCTTTCAGTAATCAATAAATGTGTTAAAAGCGATAGCTCCTTGTTTCGCGGTAATTTGCTGATAATCGTAAGAAGGGGGAGTGAAAAATCGAGGAGATCCTGAAAGCTTAAACCCTTCAGAAGATTTAAAAAACCTGATAGAGAACTCTCGGGATGATCTTTTAATTCATTCATAACTAAGTTTTCAAATCTTTGAATTCTAATTTCTGTTGCAAGTTTTGGAAGGTGAAGCTTTGTTGCGATCTCTTCAAGATGGGCAGATACCCTCCTGTCTAAAGGAAATTTGCTCTCCCGAAACAGTTTTATGAAATCTCCCTTTAATTCAAACTCCTCATCTTCAGGTAGAGGAGTTTGGCTAACAAGACGATCATCAAAGCTTTTAAGAGCTTCTCGCGAAAGTTCTAAAACCGCCGATTCTTCAAACTCTCTCTCCACTTTCAGAGTCACATTAGTGTCAGAGGTTGGGGGCTTTAGTATTTTAGTTATAATAGCATCTGTTTTGCTCGCACTCTCTTCAAGATGGAGAGGGAGTTTGCCCGTCTTCTCGCTTGGTTCTAGAAATGGGGTCTCTCCAGGGCTTCCCCCACGAGGAGGTCTATCTATAGGTTCCATTACCCTATTAGAGGAACTTTTCTGTATTTATTGTCAATTTTCTTCAGAGTGCAAAATAAAATCAAGGTCCTGGAAAATTCCATGCACCTCAATCATAGAAGGATAAGGTGTTTCTCCTGTATAGTAACCGCTAAGAACATGGGCGTAGCCCAAAATCCCTTGAACACTTTTTAACCGAATGGAGGGGTGGCTAATGAGATCTAGATCTCCCCCACAAAGAGCAACATGACGCTTAATCTCTAACAGATCAAAGGTTGAAATATCAGATCGAAGGGAGAGACTAAAATCTTCAAACTCTTCCTCATAAAGCTTCCGCCCTAAATCATATAAAACCTCGGCCAGAGCTAAATTCGCTTCATCAACCTCTCCTAGAAAATTTTGACGAAAGGCAGGCAATCCTTCCCCCCGCTCTGCCGCTCCAATACATGCCCAAATATATCGAATCTCGCAAGCGCCCTCCACACCCAGCTGCCGCCCTCTTAAAAACTCCTCAAACCGCTCCCTTAAAGCCAGCGCCCCACTCACATCCCCCGGCTCAAGCCCCGCCGCCTCACTCACAAATTCCCTAATCGCTTCCATATATTAGATCTATTTACCATCTCCCCCCAATTATTCACTAGCGAAAGTTGCGCTATAGATCATGGCTTAATACATTTAAAAGAAATTTAGACTCAGAGGCTAGCTGCTCCCTTTCAGCTACACCTAATGACTGAGCAAGATTAAATATAACAAAATCTACTTGGTTTGTAGCCTGATTCGCTTCCGGGTTCGTAGCTTTATAAGGAAGTAAAAAACAAAGAAACTTAGCAGCGTCTTCTTTCTTACTAAATTCAAGGGTATAAGCTTTACTCTGAAGTGAGGGGACATCTTTCGAATGATCCATTCCATGAGGATCTCCGACGATAAATGAGGTAGTTCCATCTGAATTTTTTTTTGGAATCACACAATAAAAACCGGTTTCTTTACGAATCAAAAGCATCACCTCTTTAGCTGGTATTAAAACCTCTGTTAAAGAGTCACCTGCATAAACAGTTTGATTCTCTGTCATTCCTTCAAGAGACCTTAAAATACTTAAATAAACAGTGTTTTGAGTCTCTGCACTCAAAAGTTCTGTTCGAGTCTCTATATCCTCTAAAACCCCTTGAAAAGCATCTTTTACGTGATCTATAGTTAATTGGTTTGGTGTTCCATATTTCACGTTAATTCCAGGATCACGACGTCCAAAAGGATCAGTTTTTTTTATGATGCTTAGTTGTCTTGCATAGGCCAGTTGTATGATGTCTTCTAAATCTAGTTTTGCTGCGTCTTCTGAGCCTCCCCTTTTAAAATGACCGTCCATGGCTAAAAATAATTGGGGTCCGAAAAGCCCACAACTATTTCTGCATGGTGCATGGTCTGCGTCTTTAGGTTGTATCCAAGTAGACTCGTCAAAACCGAAACTCGGGAGATTGAATTGAGAGTGTTTTGCTACCGTTGCTGCTACTGCATGAACGTCTTTTCGTTCTAATTCTAAGAGAGCCGCAGACGCACTAGTTTCTTGAGTTTGTGTTGAATCTTCGACAACATGAAGTGGACCTCCAGCACCAGTACCAGCTCCAGCAGGAGCATGATCTGGAGTTGATCCAGGAGCAGGAACAGGAACAAGAACAGGAACAGGAACAGGAACAGGAGCTGGTGCTGGTGCTGGTGCTGGTGCTGGTGCTGGTGCTGGTGCTGGTGCTGGTGCTGGTG
>CALKUQ010000028.1 GCA_937996705.1 uncultured Chlamydiae bacterium | reverse complement strand
TTCCAAATCTCAACAAGTAAATAGTATCCTGCATTGGCATGATCGGTAGTGGTCATCTTGTAGATGATCGGCCCTGATGTTCCCGCCCATGTTGCTGGCCTACTGTTTACCGTTAAGCTCATTTTACGTCAATTCTTTTTCTTACCTCTTTACCCATAGAATAGCCTACAAAGAATGACAAGGTATTTAATCCTACATCTTTGGGACTAATTTTAAACCTTGCAAATTTGTTAGCTTCGTAAACTTTCCTTTCCTCTTTAGTCAGATTAATCTTTGCACTACAGGAGGATAACAATAAACAAACTACCACCATCCTAGCAGCGTTATGTATTATCGTTCTGATATTTATCGCCTGATTTCTCGCTATACTCTTTAACAAGTCCGGCTTATTCTTTTCAATCGCTCCAACAAAATCAATCCCCGGCTTGTCTCCTTTGAAAATAGACGTACCTTCCTGACCAATCTTAACAGCTATTGCGAAGGCAAGGCTCTGATAGTTCAACTTAATGAACCTACCCTTTGCGTTTCTTTCCGGTGGCCTTAGTCCCGCGTTCCTCAACCATTCTTCTATCTTGTCGGTAGGTGGCATCTTGCCTGGGCCACGCCCGAAAACTAAGTACTTCAAATGTGAGGCCCCGTATAGAACGCCCCTATCTTCGCTTACCTCCTGTTTGAATGACTGCGGCATCTTCTGGTTTTTAGAGGAGGCATCTTCTTTAAGGTAGGCTTCTACCTTATCAAAATACTCTTTAAAGGCTTGTGCGTTTGTCATTAGTAAACCTGTTCGAGTACGTGAATGTCTGCGTTATACGATACACCGAATAGTCCAGAGGCCAAGAAAGCATACTCAGGTTGAATCGAAATATTAACGGGTGTTTCCTCCTGATCTATAATATTGCAATCCAATAGATTCCTAAAGAAGTCCTTGGCGTACTTTCTCATTGGTTGCAGATATGTCTCCTCTACCTTTCTGCTTCTAAAATCATTGGTTTCTTGTGGTATACGTGTGAATATCCAACCTTGTAATGGCATTAACGTCTTTATTCTACCGTTAAGGAATACCATTTTAGAACCGAAAGGAAGTAGTAAGTGAGCGGGGTAGTCGTTAAAGTTGAATGACTCGATAAAGGCATTGAACTCGTCCAGCTTGGCAAACTTCAACGAGCCAGTCTTTAGTCCGGCCTGAACGTGCGCCCACTCAACACAAGCTAATAGGGTCTTGCGTGATACATCGTCTAGTCTTTCCTGTAGCTCTGTCATTCCTGAATGTTTCGCCAAATTTCATTAAACCTCTCCTGATATTCACGCTCCTCTTTCAACTCCCATAGTACCTGTATAACTGTGTCAAAACTTTCTTTTTCCTCTACCTTTGTCGGACTCATTCCGAACTCCTTAGCAAACTGAACTATCAGCGATTGATAATTAAACCTTTGTAGCCTGTTTGCTTTAGCCAATACCGCAACGCTCTCTTTCGTATTATAGTAAGGTTGCTTCTTATCTGCTTCCAAACACTTTGATGCCCACTTGAATTTTTCTTCACATGATTTAACAAAAAAAAACCAACGCTAAAGATTTCGGTAATAGGTAGCTCCTCGAAGACCGCCTCCCATTTCTTTATAGATTCATAGTTTAACTTCGAGCCATCAAGTAATGGTTGAAGGTAAACAGCAGCAGCAAAGCAGATATTTTGCTCTGGGAATCTTGAACTATCAATAGCCTGTTTGACTAACGTAGTCTGTCCAATAGGAAGCCTTCCTATGTCGCTAGGTATCTCTACGGTCTTGCCATTGAATGAAAATGACTTTATTACCTCGAATCGTGGCTCTGTCTCCACCACCCATCTGGTAAGCTCCTCCACAGCCACCTCATTCTCAGGGGTACGATCTACCCTGTCAAAGTTGCAATCATTGAGGATGCAGAAAAGTTTGAAGTAGTCACGCTCAAGGATGGGCTTTTCTAAATCCCAATCTTTATAAATACGTTGGAAGATACGGGCTTTTAGTTCCTCAAACGATTGAGGGGTGTTGGCCTTGGCTCCATTTAATTGAAGGGCTACCATAACCCATAACCAACGTTAAAGGCTTTCACGATCAAGTTAATCGCAATACCGACTAACCACGAGACGGGAACAAGTACAATGCAAATCAGAACCATAATCGCAAAGAATTGTAATGCGTTCTGTATAAATTCTAAAAATAGCTTTTTCATGTGGGTTTGGTTTTAAATTCCTAATTGATTTTCAAATTCAGGGTCATTGTGTGGATAGCAGAATATCCAATCCGATAGATTGGTTACATAGTCCTCCCAGTTCGCGTACATAAATCCGTAAAAAGTATTCTCCTGCCTGTCAATGTTTCCGGCCATAGATGAGAATACATTGTAAGCTGCTACATATCTTTCCCATCCCCCTACGTGTTCGGATTTATCGACCGTGTTACGCATCACGCCAGAGTTAGTAACCTTGTCCTCATTCTCCTTCAGCCACTTAGCGTAGATGTATGCCTTCAATACTTCAATAAGGCCAGGGAAATTATAATTTGTTGAGTTGTAAGAATAAACCTTCCCATCTCTTAGATCGACCCACTTTTGCTCGGGAGTTGCGGCACCGATTCCTGCTACGAATAAGTTGTAAAGGGTTGTTCCAAACATTGCCATTAATAGTTTTGCTTCGTGGTAATCAATGAATGCCTGTAAGTCCTTCGTTTCCTCAATATTCGGAATGCGATAAGGTCGATCTAAGAAATGTTCGGTTGTAATCATATTAATGAGCCAATAAAACAGCCGTGGCCGTAGCTACCATTGTACCTGATCCAGTGTAAGAAACTCTCCAATAGTTGTAAGGATTGTCGCTTAATTGCCAGATAAAAGTTTGAGAGGCCACGTCCGTTGCTGTATAAGTGTTTACCGCAGTAGATACTCCGTTAGGCAACAAAGCCGCTTTATAATTTACGTTATCAAGGCTACCTTGAAGTGTCAACGTTCCTGCAACGGTTCCCGAAGTCTTAGTCACTGTAACCTGTACGGTAACGGTGTTTTTATGACCTCTAACCTGAGCGGTTAGAATACCCGTTCCTGTGTTGGTGATCGTCTCCGTAGCACTTGCTGAGGCGTTTTTCATCGTCACATCCTGAGCAAATACGCTAACTCCTAGAGCTAACGTAAACAAAAGTGTAATAAATTTTTTCATTGTTTTAAAGTAGGGGGTTATTAGCCCCCTGTTTTTTAGTTCCTATATGCTTTAGCTGAAAAACTTGCCGACATCGTACCCGTACCCGTCCACGATACCCTTAGGTAAGGGAAGTTCCCGCCTAAAAGTCGATAGTGATACGTGTTGGATGCATCGGTTGCCGTTATGGTAGCTAATGCAGTCTGACTATCATTGGTATTTACAGCCTTCCAGTTGGTTCCATCAATAGAACCTTGTAAAGTGATCGTACCTCCTACGGTACCGGAAATCTTGGTAACAGAAATCCATACCAATACTTCATTTACCTGACTTGTAACAGGCATCAACCTCGTTGAGATAAATGCTGTTGCTGTGTTTACAACCGTATCAGCTTGAGGGAATACTCCCGCAGTTGACAAAGGATTGAAAAACGTATGCTGCGCGAATGCGCTAACACTCAGTATCAGCGCAAAAATCATAATTGAAATCTTTTTCATTTTACTTTTTCGTTTTTAAAATTAGATAGCCAAGTTCAATTCTGCGATAGCATCAGAGAAATCACCGGAAACAAACGCTCCAGCGTGGTTTGCTTTGATGTAACACACCAAACGAATCTCTCCAAGAATCGTGATAAGGTTCTTAGTGAAGTCATCTGCATCGTGACCCATGTCGATAGTGAAACCGTCACGAACACGAACGTTCATCTTAGTAAAGTCCCCTACTGTAAACTTATCAACAGTTTGGCCAGTGTTCTCAAGGATTTTTACCCCTGAAATTGTCATACCGTCAGCACTCTTGAAAGGAGGCATTGAGTAATGTCCATCGCTGCCCTTGTTCAAATCCAATTTTGCCACATCGGTAGGATGCATCAAAACATAATTAGGTATGAACTTGTTTGTAACAACTTGAGCAACAGCACAACGCAACACATCCCAATGGTTAGCCTGTACGATAGTAGCCGCAAAAGTACCGGAAGCATAGGCAGTATCCTGATTCAAGATACCATTCAAGCTAGGGGTACTTCCGTCACCAGCTAACAAATCAGCGTCAGCCTTCAAAAGAACTTCCTCTCTCAATTCATTGTCAATCTCATTGGCAAGACCTGGGAGATCTGAAAGAGATTCTTTGGAAGCCTTAATGTAAGCGGTTACCTTTTCAACCTTAGCAGATTTTTCAATCCAATCAAAGTCAATTTGGTTCTTAGCAGCACCTTCAGCAGTCTCGTTCGCTGCGCCTTCTTGTCCTGATTTCTCAGCCCATTGCGCGTACATGGTAGAAATCGGAGATGTATTAGCAATGTCAATAAGCCAAGGTCTGCGCTTTTGAATGTTGGTAAGGCCCGGCTCAAAACTGGAAAGCTCCCAAGGAATAGAGTTGGTTCCAACAGCATCAACATTACCAGTTCCCATGTTGGCAACGGTTTTGTTCAAGATACTGACATCCTTAATCTCAAGGGTGCGGTGTTCGTTCTTTCCGAACTTGCCCTCTAAGAGTTTGTTTGCAACCAACGCCTCAACTACTTGCTGACCGAACGTCTTAGCTTGTACGCGACCTTTGCCACTTTCTTTTGCCTTGGCTACGTCCTCAGACATTTCTTCGATCTGTTTGGCAACCTTACCGAGTGATTCGTTCACCGTTTTAATCGCTGATTCAAACTTCTCCGCAGTCAAATCTTTAAGACTTGCTTTCAGTTCGTCCAGTTTCTTAATCGCTTCGTCAAAGGCGGACTTGTCGGCCTTGTCTCCGATGCTTTTCTTAAATGCTTCTACCTGAGAAGATACTTTTTTGATCTCGTCAAGTAATTCTTTTTCTTCCATTTTTTAATCGTTTAAAAGTTTAGTTAATTTTTTTAGTTCCTCTTTGATCTGAGTGGCTTTACCCGGCTCAAGGCTAGTGTCTGTTGACGGCTTGCCTTTTGTTTCCTGCACTGAAATAGTAGGCGTGACGAAGTTCGAACCTTTCACCACCGCACTACCTTCAATATTTTTTGCCTCCGTGACTGCCCAGAAATACCCTACTGCGTCAACGTCTGCTTTGTTTGCTATTACTGGATAATACTTTTCCCATATAGCAAATTCCTTTTCGTATCTGTCATCATTAATTGCCATGTCAATCTTAACATAGCGCATACCGACTGAATGATTTTTAACTTGACCACGTCTATACTTCTCAAACATGAAAGGACTGTCTGCTTTGTCAATTACTGAGTCGTATATGAGAGCCTGAGTTGTGCCTTCATACCCACCGAAACCAAGCTCCGCCCATGTCATTTGCTTTACAAATGCTTTCACATTATCGGATACTATGCCCTCAAAAGAAAAGTTGTGTTGATTGACCAGGTAGTTATCCCGGGTTTCCTTCAAAGACTTGTTCCAAAGCTGGTCAATATGTACGTCCTGATGAGAGTCGTAAAGTTTTGTAGTATTGATAATTGATCGAACCTTTATTCTGGTGGCCTCTGCTGGAATGCTATCGGACTTGATAACATCACCCTTCTCGGAAACAAGAGGGGCCATAAAAGAAATAGCGTCAGCGTGTTTAATGGTCGCTTTCTTTTGCGCTATCAAAGCAGACTTATTAGCAATCAACCAATCATAAAGCTGCTCTTTGTCTTCGATCAATGGAATCGTTATCATTTGTTTACTGTTTGATTCTCCTTCACTATTTTATCTTTCTTGGCCTTGATAGCCGCAATTTCTTTGGCTGTTAGTTTCATCTTTTCTTTTTTGCTTCAACATTCTCTTTAAACTTCTTTGCTCTCGCCTCTTGTATAGCCTTATTACGCTCAACATTCCTTAGAATGATTAACTTTTGTTGCCTTGCCCTGTCTGCCATAATCTCTTGATACGTTTGGCGTTTGGGTTCTTTATTTTCACCCGGAACGGGTTTAGGGAGTCGTTCGTATGGTTGATGTTCAATTAGTTTAGACTCCTCTGAGAATTCTTCATCAGGAATAAACGATGTTTCACGGGGAACATCTACAACTATTTCCTGTGCCTGTTCTTCTGGTTCGGTCTTCTGGTTCTTCTTTGATTTTGACTTGCTCATAATGCTTCTGTTATAGGTTCTTCGGTTGGTGCCGGAGCTTCCGGTTCCTTTTTTTCAATCTTAAAATCTAAATCCAAATACTGATTTGCTTCTTCTATGCTTACCCCCATAGACAAAAGCTCTTTCAATGATGCTATTTTCGTGCGTTCTACTTCTGACTTCTCCTTCTCAAAAACTTGCGTAAAGGGTAGGTGCATCCAATCAATCACGATATTCTTTCCTACCTTATCATATCCGAAATGCCTTTCAAAAGCATTCATCATATCGTTTCCCTTTGGCTGCAACGTGTAGGAAATATGACTCATACGGGCCTTCTCCTGATTTTCAAAAGTGGAGGACACCCCGGCCTCAAGTACGTCTTTAGGAATGTTGAACATAGAGCCGATAAGGAAGTAATCAGACAAATAGCTTTCGTCTAACTTTAGCGCACCCATGTCTTCCACAAATCGCCTTATCTGTACCATTGTTTTCAATGGGTAAATCTTACGGTTATCGTCTCCAAACTTGTTTTGAATGTCCTGCTTTTCATCTTCACCCATTCCGAATTTAGAAGTATCGTTATTTGAACCTACTAAGAACTTACCCGAAAAACGGACGT
The DNA here is from genome assembly GCA_937996705.1 of uncultured Chlamydiae bacterium. Taxonomy (GTDB): domain Bacteria; phylum Chlamydiota; class Chlamydiia; order Chlamydiales; family 2-12-FULL-49-11; genus VGMD01. The sequence continues at coordinate 7,430 of CALKUQ010000028.1, read as the reverse complement.
TGATATTCTTCGCATCAAGCGAATGCTCTGAGTTTGAAATGATCTTGTGAAGAGCGTCAATCCGTGACGGCCCTTTAAAGAAATTACCGATTCCGTTAGTAAGGTCGTGGGTAATTACCAAACGATCTAGCGGAAACTTAAACGTTGTGCCGTCATTGTAGCAATAGGTAATGTCTTTCTTTGAATATTCTTTCAGAGTATCATCACTGAATATTAACTTATCCGAATTGGCTTGCATATCATTGGGCCACTTGATCTTGTAAGGCTCAAGATGATACATACGATTTCCCTTCTTCTCTACAATAGCACTATCCACATAGCAATAGTCATTGCCTAACATATTCCAAAACATCCAATCCCAAAGGAACTGACTACCGGACTGCATCGGATTTGGGTGGGTAATAAGATTTAGAAACGGATCGGATTCAAGTTCTTTATCTTTTTGATACACGTACACTTTACCTAGTGAAAACATATCACACTGAAGTGAAAATATTTTTAAAAGAGCCGGGTTTGAAAGGATTGCCGCTAGTTTGTGCTTATCGAGATTGTAGTTATTGAACTTAGTGGAGCCGTCAATGACATTTAGATTGAACTGACTTTTGTTCAACCCTAAAAATTTCTTCAAATTCCCAGCTAGGTCTAAGAATCTCAAATTGGCTTTTATCCCGTTATGGGATTGTAAAGCAAAAGTGGGAAAGAGTTTTGAATTTTCCTAATATGGGAAATTTAGGCTAAACTATTTTGATAATTCCTTGGGCTTTAAGGAAGGAAGCGATGTATCGTGCCGGATCACTGCAAAGATGATTGTTTACATCCTCTGGCTCCTCCTGCACTATGCCGTAACGATCAACAATACGGGAATAATTTTCTTGCTCGTATTGAAGATTTTTAGATGAGGATGTATAAAATACGTTTAGTTTTTCAAGCAACCCAATACCGTCCAGTATTGACCCTGGCCCCTTGGCTGCTGTGATTGCATAGTCAAATCCGGCCTCCCTTAGTGCTACAACCTTCATAGGTCGGTTATCGTCACATAGGATAATGCCGTTCTTTGGTATGCCCAATCTTTCAAAATGCCAAACGACTAAACCTTCCTCCCTCGCGTTGACTTGTTCGATTTCAACCATGGACAAATCGGCTTTTATCTGATTCTCTGATTTATAATTTAGTTCATGAAGGTAGAAATTGCCATCGTAATACTTAGCCTCAAGCACACCCCACGGATCCACGACACCCCAATCACAACCCCAATATCTCTTTGCATTGATCTTGTGGTAATCATCGTCACTTATCTCTTTCCAATGGAATATCCTGTTGGGCCTTTCTGCTTTCTCACCCAACCCATAAACAGACCAGTTGAATTTACTTGCTGTGTTCTTTCTCTCGTTCTCCTTACACCTAGATAGTTCTTTGAGTAGCTTTTCGGTAAATCCTTTTTTGTTTTCGGTTAGATTGTAGGTTTTGGCCTCCACTTCTGGCAGTAGTTTACTTGTGACTATCGCACACATCGAAACAGGCTGATAGGACAGAATCTTTATCTTCTGCTCAGGAGGACAAAATGGGTTATCCTTGAACGTGGAAATAATGGTAATAGTCCGGTCGTCCTTCTCTAAATCTAGAATCCAATGGGCTTGTTTTGGGTTCCAGTCGATCAATATAAAGTCCTCAGTCCTTTGGTCGATCTGATCGAATGTTCCACGTGAAATCTTGTAAGGCTCGTTAAGCCAAGCCACATGACCATTGTAGCCCATAACCTTATTTTCATCATCAGTTCCGTTTATTTCGATAATGGACTTATTCGGAAACTGATAGCTGGCTTCTGTCTTGTTAAATTGTACTGTGGAATAGTGAGCCATACTTGGGTAAACAACGCCCATATCAAAGCCTACAGTGTCTCTACAATCCTTCTTAGTGTCCCTCCATACCGAAAGACGCTTGGATTCATTGGACATGGCAAAAAGCCAATAAGCCTGAATAATTGATCTGGTCTTGCTCGAACGGCTTGACCCTCGGTTGACTATGTATCTGTATTTTCTTGTTCCGTCTTGGTTACGGACTTGTATTGCCTCCCAAATCTTCTGAAAAACTATTGTGGCCTTGGCCCTCTCATTCTTCATCGGGCTTGACTATCTCTACTTGCATAGGGCCGTGATTGAGTTTATCACCCAAACTAGTCAAATCCAACTTATCACCGTATTTTTTAGGCTTCAGTTTGCTAGCTATCCATTTACGGGCATCGACACGAAGCCGGGAGCGATTTGTAAACTCTTTGTTTTCTTCCAAAAGAACCATTTTTGTGCCATCGGCATTCTTTACTTCTTTTGACCTGAGAACATCATCTTTACTGTCGTCCGCTATCTCAAGAATCTCCTCCGCTAAATAATCAGCCTGCTCTTCTTTCGCGCGCGCGTATTGACGTAAGAAGGTTTGCGCCCATTCCTGACCGTCTGGTTTGCTACCCTCTGTTAGCCAATTGAGAATAGTTTTAGGTGTTGGCATCCCTTCCTGTTGGCAAATCGTTCTTAGGCTTTTTGAGGATGTCATAAGCTGTTCACAAATGGAATCAGCTATATCTTGGGTGAAAGAGCTTGGGCGTCCGGTATTGGGCTTGTCCTTTTTTTCCATTAAAACAAAAATTTCGGTGGTGTTCTGTTTGTTGAACTAATCGTCCGGTTAATTACCCCGTCCTTGCAGGATTTGAACCTGTATCTCCACCATGTCTTTAGTCGCTCAAATTAAAAAAGCCAGTTTATTAGGCTGGCTAATTTACCGCTCCTTGCAAAGCGGGTGATATTTTTATTCCTCTTATTTGGATCATGATGGGGTAAAGCTAGGAATTTAAGTTGGATTTAGCAAAACGTCTCTTAGGCATCAGCCCGTCACCATTGCAAACAACGCAAGTTCTTAGTAGGTGGGTTTTCTTGTCTCTTACCTTGCCATCGTGACAACCTAATACGGGGCAAAGTTCTTTGTTCTTCATTCTTGGATACCAGTTAGCTATTTTGTCTGCCAGTATGGGTAGTTTTTTATAGGAGGTTTTCATATTCTTGGTAAGCTGAACCCCATCTCCCTGGCCCACGTTGGATTTAGTTCTATTCTCATGTGGCCCTTTCGACTGACCGCTAACCAAAATTCGGTGTTTAAAAGCAAATCTCCAGTCCTGCCTTTCATGTGGTGTATGTCCGTCACCTTTAAATGAGGGTAGACGGGGCAAATCTTGCCTACAATGAAAGATTTCTTTAAACGGCTATATTCCCCCATCTTTTTAGCCGTGCGCTTAGAAACGAAATTTAGGGCTTTCTTTGCCTTCTTAGGTTTTGGGGTTGGTTTGGGGTCAGGGCGAAACATTATTTTGGACGTTTAAGTAAATTTTATAGCCAATCTGTTCCGAAGGTTCGTACTCTGTATTCACGCTCATGATCATCAATCAAGTGCCGTTCTTCAAAGTTTTCACAGTCTGAAAGTTTACCTATGCTCGGTGGCCATCCCGCTGCACATACTTTATCGGTCTTTTGGTTAACACCAAGTATCAGCCAATTTTCGCCACTTGGTTTATGGTGAGCGTAATAAGTCATATCGCTACGAAATACAACTACCAAATCAACCTGCTTTTTAAGCTCCTTGTATTTGATCGAGAACTGAGGTCCGATTGTAAGTTGACCACATTCAGCCAACGACTCCCATAATTCCCAAAGTTCTTTTATAAGTTGCTGGTCTGTCATAATTTTATCTGAATGATGGGTTTTCAAAAATTAAAATGGTAAATCTTCGTGTCTTTCGTTATAATCCTTAACTCTAAACTTTTCTACTTGATCGTGGTCGTTGGTGAATCCCGTCCAGTCTTTGTTGAACTTGAATAGTATTGGTTCCGTGTAAGGAGTTGGGTAACCTCCTCCATCTGTATTTCTAACCTTGTCAACATACAATTCTGAAACGTATCTCTTTTCTGTTTCCGTTGCAAATAGTTGGCGATGTATAACCCATGTATCATCTGACTTATTTGGAAACTTGCCACCACCCTCCACATCGGAAGCCATAGGACGCTTAATCTCACCGTACTGGTCAGGCTTTACCCGCTGGGCTTCCGTAACTGTGTGGCAATTTAAAAAAATACTCTTCCCTGTTGTCTGCGTGAATATCCTCATGTTCTCAATGGCATCGTAGTGATATTCGTGTGAGTTACCTTTGGAGTCAATCTTCAAAGAATTGTAAGGGTCTATCAGGATCATGTCAGCGTTGAAGCCTATGTCATCGGAAATAGCCACCTGTTCAAGCATATCCTTATAGGTGAATTGCTTCACGTGCTTAATGAATAAAACGTTGTCTCTTAGCCATTGGAAATATTTAGCGTGTCCAAAGTTTACATTGAATTTGAATTGAATCAAAAGCCTAGCTATCTGGCTTATCCTGTTTTCGGCTGAATAGATTATAAGTTTCTTCCTTTCAATCAATCGTGATAGAAGGTAAAGTATCAACGTGCTTTTACCTACGTTAGTGTGGCCTATAATCGTTGTAAGTTGCCCCTGCTTGTAGGGGCAATGCTCGTCTAGCTTCATGTGTCCGTATCTCAGTACCTCCCACTTAACCCCAGTTAATATTTCACGCTCGTAGATTTCAGGACTCTCAAAGAAGTCCCTCCCAGGTTCTACCGTGGTTTTAAGTTGGGCCTGAACTTGTTCTTTGAGGGTCATTTGCTCATGTATTCACTTAATACCTCACTTTGAAACTCTATCGTATTTCTTAACCTAGCCCCGTCTAATACCGCCTTTGAGTCTGTTGCTATTTCTTGAAGCGTTGTTTTCGTGTAGGCCAGTAAGTCATAGGATACGTCTATGCTCTCCGCTACCGATACGAGCAACTCTTGAACCTCAGGCGATTGCTTTGACTTCATTAGCTTTTGGATGATTCTCTTTTGGGCTGAAAGAACGGAATCTAACTTACCCGCTTTGTTAGGGAAGTCCATATTTATTCGGATGTACTTTTCTAAGTGGTCAGGCATTTTCTGTGAATTTATTGTAAGCGTTAAAGACGTGCATGAAGTCATTGAATTGCGCCCCGTTGTTCTTTCTCATGAACTTTTCAGCATATGACGGAAGGTTTAGGACTGATTGATTTAATGTCATATATTCGGAAAGGCCTGAAACCCCCTCAATTCTGTAAGCTATGTCATCAATGTATTTTTTGGTAACTACTATAAAATGAGTTCCTGTTCCAATGGTTTTTTGCTTTGGTTCATCTCCATTCAATTCTATTCTATTCTTATCTATTCGCTTAGCAAGGCTTAAGCCACCCTTAAGCCTGGCTTCAGCACCCCTTCGGCCAGCCTCGGAAAGGGCCAATTTATATGAATCTAAGGCTTCCATGCGCTCCAAAAGACTTGGGGAAAAGAAAAAAGCGTCATTTTCCACGTTGAAAAGTTCGTAACTCATTACCACAGTTTTTATTTTCTCCGTGGAGGTATTGTACCTTCTTGCAAGGGATGGCAGTAGCTTCATAGGGTACTTGTATTCTGGCTGATCTCTTAAAAGTTCAATCAATATCCAGAATATTCCGTAACCCTCAGGGCCGAGTTGTTCAATCAAAAGGATGCACTTAGGGTCATCCTTTGCGTTGGAGTCGTGACGAAACCAAAAAGTATCTTTAGCCATAAAATAGGAAGGGGATCAACTTGGTTCGGATTTGCAGCTCCTCCCCAATGTGACCCCCTGTAAAAAAATGATAACTGCGCCCTGCAATGCGCACCCTAAAAAACTATAATACAAAACTACCAAGTTATCCGACACTTGCAAACTTCTTTAACCTATTCTCTTTCAATTGCTGCTTGTTCTTGTGGTAGTATTCCTTTGCCCTCAGGTTCTTCTTCACTATTGGCAATCCAATCACCCCACTCCCACAACATCGGGGGCAGCAAATAGTCATCGTTTCAACTGTGGGCTTCGTTTCCGTTAATCCCAGGTACCAACGTTGTTGTTCGGTCATTTTCATAGGGGTCTTTGGGCCACTTGTGGGCGTGTTTAGTTTCAAAATATTTCTTCTTCTTTGCTTCTAAAATCGCTTCCTTCTTTTCGGAAATGGTCAGCTTCTCGGCCCAATACAAAGCTTGGTTGGTTTCTTTACAGGTCATCTAATTAAACATTTTCAGTACGAAGTATTCTACCAAGAGGTAGAACAAATTGAAGATTATTTTGGTCACCTCCCCATTTAGTAAGTCCAAATGAAATAAGTATGCCATTCAATTCAACTTCCATTAGACGTGAGTTTTTTGAATACCCATTTCTGAAAACAACAGTTTCATATTTCAATTTACAAATTGGCGGGTGAGTTCCGGGTATTATGAATTTTCGTTTCCAATAATCTTTGTACTCACGGTATTCATGTTTCTTCTCACCTGAGAGAATCATGTCAAACCATTTCTTTTTAAGCGTTAGGTGTAATACAGCCATAAAGTTTATTTCGTTATCGCCTCAAGTGCCTTCAATGCCTTCTCGTCTATCTGATCGGCATACTTTACCGTTATCCATATCCACACCAAGGCCATCAGCCAAAGAGGTATCAACCAGGAAAGCAACCCTTTCCATGTTAGTTCGTAATCGTATTTTTTGTACTGTAACTTACTCAAGTCTTTGAGCTTAGTCTTTCGGATGCGCTCTAGGTCGGTCATACAAGTAAAGGTTTTTCTTTTTCCAGTTCGGTTAAAATTTCATTGATTACTTCTTCTTCGCTGTCTCCAACAAATACTACTTCGTTATAGTAAGCAGTTATTATTCGGGCAAAATAAATTTTATGAATAAGTAAAAAGCACATTTCGCTTGGTTTAAATTCTACACCGTAATCACCGACTGTAAATATCACTTCTTTCTTATCCTTCAGCGCATTTTTAAAGCCTTTATTCAAAGCAAAGGCAACACAAAAAGCAAAGAAGTTACCATCCTTTACAAGCTGTACAAGTTCTTCGTGTTCAGTTTTCATTTCATTTTTTGGTTAATGTAATACTCCATAACCTCCTTCTTCCCAAAGCGGGTCTTGATCTCCTTCCATTCACGGTCAATGGTTACACCGTACCGCTTTTCGGCCTCACCTATTCTATTCGATAGCTTTATGCTTCCGAACTTCTTAATCGCTTCAAGGCCCGTCAATCGACAACCATTCATAAGGTAGTCGAAAATCTGCTTTACCTGTGATTCTGATTTCATAAATTAGGGGTTAATTTCAAATAAAGTTACTCCGTTTTCGATATGTAATGCAAGATACTTTTCGCCTGTTTCGGGTCTCATTCTGAATACCTTCGTCATCTTCGCTGGCTGACCAGAGGAAAGCGGGACATCGTGAATGATAATCGAAGTCTCCGTTTCCTGGTCTTTGACTTCTTTAAGATAACCGTGATCGCCTCCACGGTCTCCTGTTGATGATTTATGTTTCTTGCTCAT
>CALKUQ010000027.1 GCA_937996705.1 uncultured Chlamydiae bacterium | reverse complement strand
TTGCTTTGAAAGTCTACTGTTTTTTTATAAAAAAACAGTAGACTTTCAAAGCAATTATCCTTAGTTTCATCCATTCTTTTCTTCCTTTAGTTTTTCTATTAAAGAAAAAAGTCAAAGGGTAAAAACCTAATCTATAGTTGTTCTTCTTCTTTTTTTATTTTAGAAGAATAATTGTTACTTAACTTTTTTTCTTTAGGAGTGTAAGATAACCTTTAGGTATATTAGTCCTGCTGTTCCCAATCTAAGCTTGGGTTAGAGCCAATATTTTGGTAAAAAAAGGGCTATTAGCTCAGTTGGTTAGAGCGCACCCCTGATAAGGGTGAGGTCGGAAGTTCAAATCTTCCATAGCCCACCCTTTTGAATTAGCTTTTTGCTAAAGTCATCCCTTTTTAAGATATCCCTTTTTTTAAAGACAGCAGCTGTAAATATTGCTGCAAAAAAGAGGGTGCGTAGCTCAGTTGGTAGAGCACCGCCTTTGCAAGGCGGGGGTCGCAGGTTCGAGACCTGTCGCATCCACCCTTTTAAACTTGGCAAAGCCAAGTTTATAGATCTTTTTCAGCCATTTTTAAACTTGTCTGAACTTTAAGTTTATTAATAAACTTAAAATATAAAAACTTGGTTTTTATATAAGATCTTAAAGAAGGTCAAATGAAGGAAGGCTTACGGCGGAGACCTAGGCACCCAGAGACGATGAAGGGCGCAGGTACCGGCGATACGCTTCGGGGAGCTGGTAGTAAGCTTTGATCCGAAGATCCCCGAATGGATAAATTCCAAGAACTTCCTAGAGAATTCATATCTAGGAAAGAGGCAACCCGGTGAATTGAAACATCTTAGTAGCTGGAGGAAAAGAAAACAATAGTGATTCCCTTAGTAGCGGCGAGCGAAATGGGAACAGCCCAAACCAACTTTGTGTTGGGGTAGTAGGACCACGATGTGGGACTCAAATGATTAGAAGAACGGCATTGAAAGGCCGGCCATAGAAGGTGCAAGCCCTGTATTTGAAAGTCAAATGAGCTCTAGTGGCATCCTGAGTAGATCGGAAGAGC
>CALKUQ010000026.1 GCA_937996705.1 uncultured Chlamydiae bacterium | reverse complement strand
GCAATTTTAAAGATGAAGATGCAGGTAATGAAAGATGGGTAAGATTCATTTGGAATGAGTATAGAAATTTCTGACAAAGAAAGATTAGGTCGAAAAAAAATCGATGATCCTATAGATTTCAGCTATGGGCGCGATTCTCGTTACTGGAGCTAATGGCTTTGTTGGAAAAAGACTTATCTATAAACTTCTAGAAGAGGGCCATACTGTCTACGCACTTGTACGTAATGGAAGAGCCCAATTTATTTTTTCAAAACATGAACGAATTCATATAATTGTTGGCGATTTAGCAAATAAAGAAACCTTACCCCTCTTTCCTGAAAATTTAGATGCTGCCTATTATTTTGTCCATTCTATGGCAGAAACTTACGAAAATTTGAAAAAAAAAGAGAATCAGGTTGCAAAAAACTTTCTCACCGCAATTGAAACAACAAGTTGTAAACAAGTAATTTACTTAAGCGGAATTGTTGAAGATGAGAAAAAACTATCACCCCATCTCAAAGCCCGACTTCAGGTAGAAAAGCTGTTACAAAAGGGAAAAATTCCGTGCACGGTACTTAGAGCAAGCATTATAATTGGTGCAGGAAGCGCCTCCTTTGAAATTATAAGAGATTTAACGGAAAAGCTTCCTATTATGGTGGCTCCAAAATGGGTAAAAAATGAGTGTCAACCGATTTGGATTACTGATGTTTTGTTTTATTTATCAGGCGTTTTATTAAACAAAGATACTTTCGGAAACACCTACGATATTGGGGGACCGGAGGTGATGTCTTTTAGAGAAGTCTTGTTACGGTATGCCCAATTTCGTGACTTAAGAAGATATATCATCAATGTACCCTTCCTCACCCCAAGACTCTCTAGCTATTGGCTTGTATTTATTACTTCGGTTAAATTTTCAATTTGCAGCTATCTTGTTGAGAGCATGAAACAAAACACACGAAAGCTCAATATGGCTATCGACACCATTTTACCTCATAAATGCGCCCGTTATGAAGGGGCTCTGAGCTACGCTTTTCAAAGAATTGCACAAAATGAAGTAGTCTCCTCTTGGATGGATGCTTGGGATTTAAAAACCCACATTAATGGGGTAGATGTACCTCAAGAGGGTTGCCTAAAAGATATTAAAATCGTACCTATTACAAGATCGCTCGGAGAGGTGAGAGAAAAAATTTGGTCGATTGGCGGGGATCGAGGCTGGTATTCTATGAATTGGGCTTGGAAAATCCGAGGCTTTCTTGATAAACTTGTAGGGGGAGCCGGATTCAATAGGGGTAGACCTCACCCTACACAACTAGAAATTGGGGATTCTTTAGATTTTTGGAGGGTCATTTTAGCCGACAAAAAAGAGGTTCATCTGATTTTATACGCTCAAATGAAAATGCCTGGGGAGGCCTGGTTAGAATTTAAACTTTCTGAAGACAAAACCAAACTCATACAAACAGCAACCTTTCGTCCTAAGGGGCTCTTTGGCTACCTCTACTGGTACACTCTTGTCCCTTTTCATTGTATTATTTTTCGCCACATGGCTAAAGCGATCGCTTGAAACCCCGTTAGATATGGTTAAGAAATGAATCGTTTTTCTTTTCAGCTTTATACGCTGCAATATGAGCTTTGATAGTAGGGAGTTTTTCGTACATATTCATGATAGTTTTCTTAAGAAGCTCTGGAGAGATCTCTGATTGCTTTATATGATACGCCCCTTTCACAATATCTTTCATGTAATTTGCATTATACGTTTGGTGATCGTCTTTTGCATTGGGATAGGGAATAAGAATTGCTGGCTTTTCATAAATAAGAATTTCACGCATAGCCCCTGCCCCTGAACGGCAAATAGCAAAATCAGAAGCTGTCCATGCAAGATCCATCCGATTGCAAAAGGGAGTTCCGGAAAAGTGCAGAAATTGAAATTGATCTGTTAATTGATCCCTTACTTCGTTGATTGCTTCGTTAATAGCTCTAGCCCCTTGGGAACCACCAAAGACGAGAATTGTCTTTTTTTCAGCCTCCAATCCAAAATGAATTCTTGCACTTTGCTGAGAAACTAAAGAATGATCTTCAAAAGCAAAATCAATCGGAATTAAATTTCCTCGAAGCCTTTTTTTCTGAGGTTGAAAATGAATAAACACTTTTTTTGCCCCTTTTGAAAAAAGACGATTCACTCTCCCTGGAATGACATTAAATTCAAATAGATCGTAGGAAATCCCTAAATAAGCAGCTGCAGCTAACACAGGAAAACTGTGATAACTGCCAAATCCAATTACTTTTTCAGGTTTAATTTCGTGCAAAAACTTCCTAGCCTCAAGGATCCCTTTAATATTGTTTAGGATGCATTTGAAAAACCCAAGCGATTTACCCCCTCCTTCCACATCTTTGAAGGGACCAACTTCTTTATCAAAAAACTCATTTTTAGATAGACCTACCCCCATATAAACAAGATCAAATTTGTCTGAAAGTCTCTTTCCGATTTTCATTGCGGGAAGCACATGCCCCCCTGTTCCACCAACAGCTATGACAATTTTTTTACGCACTCGACCCCTTGTCTTTGTACATTCATAATAATTGCAATCATAAAAATATTTGCGAGAAGGGAAGAGCCCCCTTGGCTAAAAAAAGGCAAGTTAGTCCCCTTACTCGGAAGAAGACCTGAGACCACTCCCAAATTTAAAAATGCCTGCAACGAAATCATAAACGTGTAAATAGTGGCAAGATAATACCCTTCTTGATCTTTTGCAAACGCTCCAATTCTGAATCCAAACACAGCAATTCCCATATATAACACTATCAAGATTAGCATCCCTAAAAATCCAAATTCTTCCGCATAAATAGCTGCAATATAATCGCTTCTAGCTTCAGGCAAGTAGTTGTATTTTTGTAAACTCTCCCCCAGTCCTTTCCCTAGAAGTCCCCCAGAACCCGTGGCAATTTTTGCCTGATAGGGCTGGTGGCCTTTCCCTAAAAGATCGGCCTCTGGATGGAGATAAATATGGATTCGATCGGCTACGTGTTTCATGCTTAAAGCCAACGTCACCGCCATGCCTGTAACAATTATAATAGGAACTACCCAATAGAGCCATCTCACCTCTGTGATAAAATACAAAACTACAATCGTTGTTAATAAAATTGCAGCCGTTCCATTATCAGGCTCAATCATTATGAGTAAAATAGGGGCCAAAAGTAAAAATTGCCAGAAAAAAAAGATTCTAAACGTGAGTTTTTGTTTGAGGGAAGATAGCAACTTTAAATAAAAAAGAGGGAGTACGATTTTCACAAATTCAGAGGGTTGCAAGGAAATGCCAAAGCAGTTAATCCACCTTCTAGCCCCATTGATCTGCATCCCAATTTTAGGGATAAATACTAAAATTAAAAGGACAACCGATAGCCCCAGAAGTAGATAAGCATTATTTATCAGATTTTTATATCCAAAAAGATATATTAAGTACCCGATAAAAGCGCCAAAAAGACAAAAAGCAATCTGCTTTCCCATTGATACATAGGGCTGAGTTGCCAAATGTTTATCAATCACCTCTGCAGAAGTGGTATTGTATACCATAATCACACCCATTAAAAAGATTGCGACTATAGTGACAAATAACCAAAATCTTGTCTTCATTGGATTCTGAGCTTATCGCCAGGCTTAAGTTTTTTTGCTTTACTCTCATCTAGATTATTTAGCTTTAAGAGCTCTTCTACTTTAATCCCATTTTTAATGGCTATCGTCCAAGGATTATCTCCATGCTTAACGATATAGTACTTTAAATTAGAATTGGTCGACGGAGAGGCAGGCACTGGCTTTGACTCTACAATTTGTTCGACTTCAGGAACATACAAAATTTGTCCGATATGCAACCTACTATCGACTAATCGATTGATCTTCATAAGTTCGCTGACAGAGGTTCGATAATTTTTTGCAATTTTATCAAGACTATCCCCTTGTTTTACGATAATTTCTAGCGTATTTGTCCGCTCAACTTGTGGTTTTTCTGCAGGGACTATTTGGGCATCCACCTGAGCCTTCACCTCTTCAGCAACAAATTTACTCAATAAATTATCGACTTGGTCTAGGGTTGCTTTTTCATGAATTACTGGAATTTTTTCAGGCCGTTTTTCTGGGGTCAAATTAACTTTAGCTACTTCTTGAAGTGTTGCCGGCTTTACAGCAAAGACAAACAGCACTACAAGTAATGCCATGTTAACAAGCACTGAAATCAGGATCGTATCTCTTCGATTCACTTTCTAACCCTTTTTTATACGCCTCACCCCGTTTTTCAAAGTTAAGAAACATGTCATAACTACTACATCCCGGAGATAAAATCAGATTATCACCTTGGCTTGCTACTTGCAACCCTTTTTCAATTGCTTTTTCTAAAGTTTCTACAAAATAAATAGGAATTTGTAAAGAAATTTGACTCGCAATCAGCTCCTTTGCCTCACCTAGCAAAATAAGAGTTTTGACTCTCCCTTCAAAGCTCTCATTCCAAACAGAAAAACTCCCCCCTTTATGACGTCCTCCTGCAATCAAAACAACATTCCTCTCTAAGTTTCTAACCGCGTAAGAAACTGCCTCCATAGTAGTCGCTTTGCTATCATTATAACAACGAACTCCCTTGATCTCCCGAACAAACTCGAGCCTATGGGGCAAAGATTTAAATGAGTGTATCCCTGCTAAAATCTCCTCTTCTCCCAAACCAAAATATTTACAGGTAAATTTAACAAATTCAAGCAAATCCCACTGCAATTCAACACCATTGAGAAATATACCCCCCTCTTTTGCACAAAGAGCTATCCGCTTTTTAGCAGCATAATAGTTCTCCATCGTCCCATGCCGGTCTAAATGATTGGGGCTCAAATTTAAAATCATCGCCAAATCAAATACTTTCGAACTCATGGTTTCGAGCTGAAAAGAACTCAATTCTGCAATCACAATCCCATCAAAATCGGTCTGAGAAATGAGAGGTATTCCAATATTGCCTAGCGCTTTTGCCTTCAACCCCGCTTGACTCAAAACATGGGCAATCCTAGCAACCTGAGTACTCTTTCCGTTCGATCCCGTAACTCCTACAATCGGTCCGCGCATCTGTTTTAAAGCAAATTCCGCTTCACCTATAACTTCGATTCCCGCACCTTTAGCCCTCTGAACAAGCGGGTGTTGAAGAGCGACTCCAGGAGAAATTAGCACCAAATCAAAATCAAAGGGATCAAACTCATGATCGTCTGGGTAGACAAGAAATACCTCTTTAGTAGGAACTCTATCAACCCCAACAACCTCAATCCCCCTCTCTAAAAAATATTTAGCTGCCGCTCTTCCAGAGAGTCCTAACCCAATTACCAAAACTTTTTTCATCTCATTAATCCCTATCCGAAGCGCCACTCTGTTGAAGAATTCTAATAACTGCTATCCGGTTTTCTAAAGTCGCGTAATACAAAGCAGAGCGTCGCAGACGATCTAGATGATTAACTCCGACACCCTTTTCAATTAGAAGTGAGACAATTTCTGTAAATCCTTTTTCAGATGCAATGCACAAAGGTAACGAACCGTCGGTATTTGGAACATTTGGATCAATCCGAGGTTGCTCTAAAAGAACTTTGACCATTTCAACGCGACCGTCCTCGCATGCTCTGTAAAGAGGTGTTTTCCCGACTTGCGATACTCGATTTATATCGCTCACGCGAGGGGCAAAAAGCTTTACAAGGCCTAAACAATTTATCGTAATCGCTGGAAAAATAGGAGATTGAAGACCTAACCTTGTTTCATTCACATTTGCTCCCTTTGAGATAAGATAGGCTGCAATATCTACATAATCTCCCCTATCAGCTACGTAAAACAGGGGAGAACCTTTTTTGGGATGCTCCCCTTGTAAAAATAAATTGACATCCGCGCCCGCTTCAACAAGAACTTTTACACTCTCAAAATGATTCCGATCACAAGCGCAATGCAATCCTGGCATGTACTGATCACTATAATGATCGATATGCCTTCTGTCAATTTTTCCAATTAATAATTTTAGCACTTCCAAGTATCCATGATAAGCCGCAAGTTGATGTGCCATTATTTGTTTGCCGCAACGCGATTGTATACTCGGATCTGCCCCCCACATCAAAAGAAGTCTAGTAAGCTCACTTCTCTCTTTTACTTCCGTATAAACACAGGGTAAAAGCAAAAACGGCGTATTTCCATTAAATCTGAATCGTACAGTTAGTGTTGGACTAATCTTAAGAAAATCAGCTGGATGATTAGGATAGTGATTCGGATTACCTCCACAAGTTAGAGCAAGCTGCAAAAGTTTAACCCCACTCATAATTTCGCTATCAAAAACGATTGCATACAGCATTATTTTACTCAAGAGAGTCTCTTTAATCTCCTGATCAATTTGAGATATCTGACGTTGCAATTCCTCCAAGGTAGCTACGTTAACAAACTCTTCCACATTCTCTCTAAACGTTTGTTTAATAAGATCGAATTCTTTTCTATACAAAAGGGGGAATTCAAATGGTTTTAAATATTCAAGGGCCTCTTTTAAATCACTTCCCCTATACCCTAACCCCTGAGCCTTTGCTATTTTCAGTCGTCCTTCCGGGATTGCAGCATGAGTCTCCCTATTCACCTCACTGCATCGAACTAAATCTTCTATCGATAAAAAATCGGCGACGCCTCTTACAAAAAGAGGTGGCAGTAACGGAAGCTCGGGTAATCGCGCCTGCAAATTTGATTCTCTATGGGCAAGAATCCTGCCAAATACCTCATCAACCTCCCTCTCCTTTTTAGCAACCCTTCCAAAAAATCTCCGAATCCAGGAAACTTTTGAGCTTTTCTGAAAAAATCGGTCACGAATCGAAGTAGCTAACTCCTTTATTAAGGAATCGCTATAAATGCATTTTTTTGCTTTTAAAAGGGCCTCCATTTTCCTTAACGTGGAAAGAGCTGATTCGGACCGAGGTTTTAATTGGCAAGACCGAATTTGATCCACCTCATTACCATTACGAATTGCAATATAATTGTTGAGACAAGCAATATTATTCATATCATCCTTATTTCGAATCAAAAACAATTATTTAAAATCGATCTAATCTATCATCCGAGAAATTTTATTACAACCAAAGAAGCTTGAGGGTCAGACGTGAAATACTGAAAAAATCTTAATATTTCGAAATTTTAGGTGGGATCCTTGAGTCTATTTGTTAAGATTTTTTCAGTATTTCACGTCTGACCCTCAAGCTCCGTTCATCCACACTCCACCAACACCAAAAAACTTCTAAAAACTTGATTTTAATGAAATTCTCAATATAATTTCTCCTACTAAAACCTTATAAATTCTTAAAAAATGGAAAGAGTAAAGTGGATAGCCTTGGATTAGATGTAACAGGAATTTTATATGATGCAATCCAAAAGGACTGGGCAAGAACCTCTACAGATCGTGTAAAAGTTTTGGATAGCAACCTACGAGTTGCCTGTGATTTATTCTCCCATGTCGCACTAAGTACTATCCATAACAAACAATTGGCTAAAGAGGCTAAAGGAACAGTAACGGCTGGTATTTCCACAACGACTCTTATAGCAGGCGCTTCAGATGGCTCCGACAAAGAAGATAATGAGGGAGTCTCTGTAAAGCATGTGAAAGTGGAAATCGATCCTTCTGAAAGACTTGCTAAAAAACTTGCAAAATTTGCCTCCAAAAATTCCTATCGCTTTAAAAATGTTTGTGAGTCTGGATTTCCGTTTTCAAAAATTGCAGGCCCTGAAGTAAAAACTACATTTGAGACTGTAATCAAAAGTTATAGCCCCTTTTTTTTTCAATATTTAATGCACTCTAATGAAGAGTGGATGGATGAGATTACATTAAATGCTAAATTTTCAGAATTGGTTCAAGAAATTGAGTTAAAAGAGATTCAAGAGACTTTACGAGCACTTAAAAAGGAGTATGCAACGAACCTTAAAGCAGGGTATTATTTTCTTTGGCTTTTAAAAACTAAAGCAGACCTCAACTACGAAATTCCCGCCAAAGAGAGCTTTAATCAAGAGAGCCTTAAAGAAGTTCTCTCCACGTTTTTAAAAGGAGACATTGAAGTTCGAGTTGGAGTTATGCTCGTGGAACTGTTACACTTTAGAGACTCAAGGCTTGATACCACTCTATTTATGAACATCTTAGACGACATTGCAACAAATAGATTTATAGACTGCTTAGTTTTTCTTGTAAAAGAAATTCCATTCACTTCATGGCCCAATAAAATTCACCACCTTCAGCAACTATTTGAATCTATTCGTGAAGAATCAAAATCGTTGATTGCAGATGCGATACGCAGCAGTTCAGATCCAAAAACATCTGAGCTAGGAAGTTATTTCTACAGTGCTGTTACTGAAAAACCGCTCAGAAATGCAATCCCCTATTTTTATCTTTTACAAGAGAATTTCCCCGATCAAATTGATTTGTATCAGCTTACATATGTCTTTGGATGCCCTATTCCCAACCTTCAAAGAGGCATATCTTTAGATCCTGAATTTGTTAAAAGACTCTCTTTTAATGCTTCGAAAAAGGTCTTTGTCCATGGCTCACTCATCATCGGCGCCCATGATACAAAATTTGTAGGAGCTGGAAAAAAAGTTCCTGCACATCTATTAGCTTATGATTTGCATACAGAAAGACTTGTATGGGCGATTCCCTTAATGCCAACACCTACGAAAGATCCGTTTATAAGAGGACCTATGGGAGTATGCATCAGCGGATTTTCTGGAATGGATGGAACAACCTATACCTTGGATGAGAAGGGTGAGTTCATTACCTTGAAATTTAAAGAGAGCGCCCAGACTTTATTCATTGACCCTAAAACAGGCGATATTCACCACGAATTTTTAAGTCTGAAACAGCCTCATCACACTGACAAAGCTTTGCAATTTTGTGACTCAGGGTTTTCCTATCATAAACGTGAAACAGCTGATGAATCTTTACTTATTGGCGGAACCATCGACTCTGGTAATTTAATTGAGTCCTTTAGAATCCCCTATCCTAAAGGACGTCCTGATCTGTATGACACTCATATAGGATTTGGATTGATGCTTTCAAGACATCCCTTATTGTTAATTAGTCCGACAGGGGGAACTCTCACAATTGAGGGGGCAATCAGCGCCAAGGGAATCAAAGGTAAATTATGCCTAATCAAACCTGATCCAGCGAATACACAAGGTTCAATTTTTACCATGCAGTCACTACTTTGTACAAATGAGGTCGTCTCTCCAGTTGAAAAAATCATCCCATTAACCAAAGAAGCAGATAGCATAGATTGCATTACGGAAAATGGATACTGCGTTCTTTTTGATGGCAGTTACTCTACAGGACGGGCAATTTATATCAACCTTCTAGACGATTCAGTTACTTATGCAGACCATAATATTCAATGCTTCGGAATTAGTTATGTTGATAAAAAAACAGCTACTATCTGGAGCTGGGACTGCTCATCCAAGGAAATCTGGAAAACCACCCCCCTAGAATCAATCTCTGTGGGCAAATTCGATAGCGGTAGAGATACTCAGATTGTTTACGTAGATGAGCTTGATCACCTCTATTTTATATAAAAAAATGAGAAATGCTGATAAAATAAATTTTATGAGGTATTTTCTCCAGATATTTGTTATTTCAGTGGCGTTAGCAGGGTGCTCTAAAGATACTAAGGAGCGTCACGGCCATTTGCCAAAAAGGCCAAATATTGTTGTGATTTTGACCGATCAGGAAAGGTATCCAGCACATTGGCCAGAGGGGTGGCACGAGAAAAATCTTGTAGCCATGAATCGTTTGAAGAAACATGGAATGACCTTTCACAAAGCCTACACAGCAGCATGCGAGTGTTCTCCAAGCAGGGCTGTTCTAATAAGTAGTGAATTTTCTGGGATCAATCAGATTCCAACAACGCCTACTAAGAGAAATTTACCTTCAGAGAAAGAGTTAATGGATATTGGCGCTCTCCTTTCAGAGCGTGCAGATTATGATGTGGCTTGGAAAGGGAAGTGGCATTTAAGTCATGCCCTTAATGGGGGCAGAAATTGGACAGAGGCAGATATTGCAAATCTTCAAGAGCAGTATGGTTTGAGTGGCTGGAATCCACCCGATGCTGGTAATGCCCTTTCAGATCATGACAAAGGGTTAACAACTCTCGGTGGTGGTTACGCAGATAATGATAGTAGATACATAAAAGGGGTAACACCAGGCAATACAAAACAGACGCAAGGATTTGGCGAAAGTATTATAGACTACCTGGAAAAAGCATCTAAATCAGATAAACCCTTCTGCCTTTTTATCTCTCTTGTCAATCCACATGATGTTTGGGTCTATCCAACAGATTTAGAGGCTTCTGGCTATAAAAAAGAAGACTTTATCCACCTCAATATCGATTTACCAAAAAACTATGCTGATGATCTATTGACTAAACCGTCTGTCCAATTAAAGGCAAAGCAAGCATATGACCAGGCTTCCCCTCTTCCTGACAAACAATCAGAAGAAGAGTATGTCAAATTTTACGCCTATCTGAATAAAAAAATAGACGATCAAATCAATACAATCTTAGACACTCTTGATCACTTAAAATTAACAGACAAGACTCTTATTATTCGGACAGCAGACCATGGAGAGTTAGGTCTCTCTCACGGGATGCGCGAAAAATCGTACACAGTATATGAAGAGATGATTCATATTCCCCTCGTCATCTCAAATCCAAAGCTTTTTCCTCACCCGCATTCCACTGACGCTTTTTATTCACACCTTGATCTAATGCCTACACTAGCCGAATTAGCTGGTATGGTCAATTTCACTCATTATGGAAAAGGGGTCAGCATTGTGCCCATCCTTAAAAACCCACACACCACCGTCCAAGACTCAATTCTCTTCGCCTACGATGACGTCTTTATGCTTCCTCAAAATGTCTCAGCCGGACATATCCGCGCCATCCGTGAAGGCGATCTCACTTACGCAGTCTACTTTTCCGAAGATGGGAGCTCCTTTGAATACGAACTCTATGACCTTAAAAATGACCCAGGCCAGCTTCACAACCTCCTCTTTCAAAACACATCTCCCGAAATACAAAAAGAGGCCCTCCGCCTTCACCGCAAACTGAAAGAAAAAATCGATATAACAAATGCCCTCCCCGCAAATTTTCCTTGGCCTGCTTTGTAACAATAAAATTTAGGGGTCAGCCGCTCAATCTTTTCAATCTTTTTATTGGATTTTTAGAGAGGCAAGACCTATAAGGGCTAGGAGAAGACCGATCATCCAAAATCTAATAACAACTTTCATCTCGTGCCAACCCTTCATTTGAAAGTGGTGATGGATCGGGGCGCAAAGAAATATACGCTTGCCCCTTCGATATTTAAAACTCGCCACCTGAAGGATAACTGAAAGCGTTTCCATTACAAAGACGCCTCCAACAAGAGCATACAGAAATTCCCTTCGGAGGAGCACGGCAGAGACTCCTAAAACAGCCCCTATCGCAAGAGAGCCGGTATCCCCCATAAAAATTTGCGCAGGATAGCCGTTATACCATAAAAAGCCTAGCAACGCCCCCATAAGAGTACAAAGAAAGACTGCTATTTCTGCACTCCCTTCAATGTACAAAATATTGAGATAATTAGAAATTTCTACGTTATTTGAAAGAAACGCAACAATTGCAAGGACCATTGCTACAAATAGTGCAAGACCTGCAGCTAAGCCATCCAGACCATCACTCAAGTTAACGGCGTTTGTCGATCCTGTAATGACAAAAATTGTTAATAAGGCAGCGCAAACAATCCCTATTCCTCCACTCACAATGATCGGTTTTTTAAAAAATGGAATATAGTACTGCGCTGCATAGTCTACTGCAGGGGGGTGTAGGTCAAGAGAGGAAAACATATAGACACTTAACAACAAAGAAAAGAGAACCTGCAAAACAAATTTAGTTCTACCAGGAATCCCAAACGACTTCCCTTTTCTAATTTTTGCCAAATCATCCACAAAGCCAATGGCTCCCATCCAAACCATAGAGAGAATTAAAATCCAGGAGAATGGGGAGGCAAAGTCCATCCAAAGTAAACTAGAGAGAAGAATGGAAGTGATAAACAAAATGCCCCCCATAGAAGGGACTGTTACACTTTTTTGGTATTGCTCAGACAAGGCAGGAACGTCTGAGACTCTAACTGTATGACCTATCTTTAATTCATACAATTTTCTTATAAAAAATTTTCCTAAAAAAATGGTCAATCCCAGTCCAAAAATTTGTCCAAAAATCATCCGAGTCGAAACATAAAAGAACAGTTTTGGGACATGCAGACCGATGCTAGTAAGAGCGTGAAGCAAGAGCAAAATCACTCAATCACCTTCCAAAGTTTATGATAATTAGAACCCTTTACAAGGACTACATCTCCATCCTCAGCTGTTTTATGAAGACTCTCTTTTAATTCCTCATAAGAGGTAAAAAATTGGACAAGTTTTTTATTCTTTTCAAAAATTTCCACCATCGGCCTAGCTTCCTCACCAATCACAAAAAGAACGTCAACTTTAGTTAAAGCCTCCTGGGCTACCTCTGTGTGAGAAGAGTGACTATATTTTCCAAGCTCACCCATTGACCCTAGTACTGCAACTGTTTTCTTCCCCTCTTTTGGTTTAGGGATATTTTGAAGTGCAGCCACCATCGAAGCTGCATTTGCATTATAGGTATCATCTATAAAAGTGATCCCACGATACACCTTCTTTTCAAATCTGTGTTCAAACGGCTTTAATCTCTTCGACACAAGTTCAATTTCATGTAACGTTAATCCTAAATATTTTGCCACTTCAACTGCAGCAGAGACATTTTCATTGACATGACTCTCTACAAAGGGGGATTGAAATTCAAGATCCGTAGGATAAATTACATTTTCACAGGTACACCCCTCTTGAATTGCCTCAAATCGAGCCGCCTTCTCATGGATCGCAGCAAATTCTGCCCGGGCTGTAAAAATTTCAGCTTTTGCTTCAGCTATCCCTTCCACACTTTGAAAATTTTTTGCATGACAAGCGACAATAGGAGTAATCACAACAATCTCAGGGGGCGCCATTTCAACAAGCTTTCGAATGTTCCCTTTTTCTGTCATGCTCATCTCAAGAATCAAATAGTCCTCATCCCCATTAGCATCTAAAATTGCTAAAGGCAAGGTTCTCTGCGTGTTTCTATTCCCAAGAGTTTTCCCCACACGAAATTTTTGACGGAGAATTTCATACAAAAACTCCTTTGTAGTCGTCTTGCCCATCGAACCGGTAATTCCGATAATTTTAGTCTTTCTCTCTAAAAGCGCCTTTCTCGCAATCTCATGCAAAGCCCAAAGCACATCTTCTACGTAAAGTAAATTTAGACCAAAATCAGGACCTTGATACCCCTTGGAAACCACAGCTCCAAAAGCGCCCTTTCTCGCCACCTCTTCAAGATACTCATGCCCATCCACCCTCTCACCCGCTAGAGCAAAAAAAAGGGAACCCTTTTGAACCTCTCTGCTATCAATAGCAAACGATGCAATCGGCAAATGCCTTTCACAAGCCTGCCCTAGCCATCCAGCAATTTTCCTCAGCGAATACATCCCCCGATCTTAACAAACTCCCCCTTACTTTGCAAATTTCCATTTTTCGCCAGAAAGACCAAAACCGAAATTTTAACACGATTTCTTCAACACTGCCTGTTTCACTCGACTTTTTCTGAAAAAAACCAAAGCAAAATTTTAAACTTAACCGATTATACAAAAAGTTGGTGTTGACGGCTTTTCTGAGTTAAAGCATAATGTGAGGGAATTTTGGTGGCATAGCCAAGTGGTAAGGCAGAAGCCTGCAAAGCTTCCATCCCCGGTTCAAATCCGGGTGCCACCTTACTCTCTTTTTTTCTGGAGTCCCCTTTGTTATATATAGTTGCAACGCCGATTGGCAATCTCGAAGACATCTCCTTTAGAGCTATATCTACTTTAAAATTAGTTGATTACATTTTGTGTGAAGACACAAGAAGGACCTCAAAACTCCTCTTCCACTACGAAATTCAGACGAAAATTTATAGTTTTCATGGGTTTAATGAAAAAAACAAAGAGGAGATGATCGTTGGCCATTTACGAGAGGGGAAAAAAGTTGCCCTTGTCTCAGATGCGGGGATGCCGACGATTTCAGATCCAGGATCGATGCTCGTTCAACGGTGCATTCAAGAAAAAATCGGGGTTACCTGCATTCCTGGACCATCAGCAATCATCACAGCACTTGCTATTAGTGGGATGCCGACAGCCTCTTTTCAATTCCTGGGCTTCTTTCCTAAAAAAAATGGAGAAATTTTAAAAACTGTAGAAAGAGTGTTAGCATTTTCTGGGACCTCTATCTTTTTTGAATCTCCACACAGATTACTGAAAACATTAAAAAAGCTCCCCGACTCGATTGTCGTCTCAGTCGCTAAAGAGCTTACAAAAATTCATGAGTCTCTAATTCAAGACAAACCAAGCCTCCTCTATCAACTTTTAAAAGAGCAATCCATTAAAGGTGAGTACGTTCTTCTAATGCGAGCATCGCCGGCTTGAGAATATAGTTGAACCCGGTGTATAGTACTTCATATGGATCTGGAAAAAAGCATTTTTTTTGGCGATGAGGCAAAAGCTCTTTTGTTAGATGGAATGAGGATTGGCTTTGAATCTTTAGCCAACCTGGAATCTAATAATCCGATACTAGACACAGGCCTCTCTTTTGTTCGAGAGATTGTTCAAAAAATGGAGCGCGAGCATAACGATGGCGCCCATTTGGCTACTCAACTTTTATACAAATTAACAGAGCAGCCGTTTGAGGGAGATTTACCACAATTCATTTCTCAGTTGGAAAAGGAAATTTCCTTTATTAAAGAGGGAGACTTAATCAATTATTTAACTCTATCAAAGGGGTTTCCAAGTGGAGTCGTCGATTGTATTTTAGATGCCATTAATCTGGCAGGCAAACATGGTATCCTTATCGAAGAGAGTCTAAACTCGGACACGATGATCAAAAAAACAAGCGGCCTTCAATTTCAAACCTCCTCTTCATTCCCTCAGTTTGAAGGATCTCTAAGCAATCCCCACATTTTGATTCTCCAAGACCCTATCTCCGCTTCTGTAGACATTCTCCCGATCCTAGAACAATTTACTAAATCGGAAGAGCCCCTTGTAATCATTGCCGATGAAATCGATGGGGATGCACTTTCTACCCTCCTGTTTTATAAACTTGAGGGGAAAATTAACGTCGTAGTTTCGAAAATGCCTGGCTTTGGTGAAGCTCGAAAAAAACACCTCGAAGAGATCTACCATCTTACAGGGGGAGGCCCCTCTTTCTTAGGTAAAGCGAGCTCAGTCCACGTCAAAAATTCTACCCTCACTATCGTTGAAGGGGAGAACCATCCCCTCTATTCGATTCAAGTCGCTGCAGGGGCCTCTGTAAAAATGTATGAAGAGTGCTTAGCCAAGGCTAAATCGGTCCTAGCTCACGGAGTGTTTCTAGACCTCTCAACAACTCTCTCCGCTAGGAAGGGTTTTCCTAATTTTCCAAAAACACCTATTATTGATGCTCATATCGCCCTATCCGCTCTGAAATATGCGATGGAACTTTCAAACACAATCAATTGCTCTGGAGCCCTAATCGTGGAATCAAAAAGATGATGCATATCAAGCAAGTAGCAATCCTTTGTTCGGAAACGATCAGCGATGGACTGATGATGATGGTTGCAAGCCACAGACTGTGTTGCGAAGGGGCCCATGTTGTAACCTATCATGATAAACTTCACGAACTTACAGATTGGTTTAAGGAGAGTGCATTCTCTCCAAGAATCCCGCTAGAGCGGATTGAGGCAGAGCTTTCTAAATTCGACCTTGTTATTCTACAATACGATGGATCTCCTTACACAAAAGCCGTTGCAAAAACCCTCTCACTAAATTGCAAACCCGCTCTTTCCATTTTTTATCCTACCTACTCCAAATACACCCACCCACCTCTGACACCGGCAGATCGGGTATTTAACAAACAAATCCCGATGGTTGACAATGTTGCACTAGCTATTTCCTCTCTCCTTCGCGTAAGAGACCACTCTAAAAATAACGGTCTCACCCCCCCCTCTCACCTCCTCCACAGAAAATATAAAAAACGAGTGGCGATCCTCCCCTCACCACACATTCCTAAAAAATATGAAAAAATTGCTCGAGAAGTCCAAAAGGCAGGCTTTGACCCCATTTTTATTGACAGCAACAATATCTCTGCAGGAGCCAGCATCATCTATGAATCCGGATTTTTTATTGGACCAGAATCAGACCTCTGTCATCTTGCCTCCAATCTTCACATTCCCACACTCGTTGTTTCAGGACCAAAAAAACCGATCAGCCTTCTTAAGCCAGGTTGGCTTAAAAGCTCCTTTATTACATTTCCCAGATGGCTTCCCAGAATTTTTCTAGAACGATTTGTTCTTGTCTCAAAAGTTGTTTACGGCTTTAAAAAACTTGCCCTTAAATAAGACTATCTCTATTGATACAATTATGAATAAATTGTTTTTCCTCTCTATCTGCGTCAGCATTATTTATTCATCTGATGCGGAAAAATTTGTAACAGAAATGGCCCAAATCGCTGATGTGCAGATTGGGGGTAAGAGACCTTGGGACATACAAGTTCACGACCCACGATTTTTTGAAAGGGTTCTAAAAGACCACTCTTTGGGATTTGGAGAGACCTATATGGAAGGGATGTGGGACTCTGAAGCTCTTGATGATTGCGTTTACCGACTTTTAAGATCTAATATTGAAGAGCAGTTTAAGCCCACTTTTGCCTTTTACTGGGCCGTACTTAAAGCTAAATTATTCAATCCGCAAGATCGAAAAGGGAGCATGAAGGTGATCGATGCTCACTACCAACTTGGCAACGACCTCTACCGAGGCATGTTAGACCCTACTATGGCCTATAGTTGTGCCTATTGGAAAGATGGTTCAACTCTAGAAGAGGCACAACTTGCTAAATACGATCTTATTGCAAGAAAGCTCTATCTTAAACCAGGAATGGTCCTTTTAGATATTGGATGTGGATGGGGGGGATTTGCCAGGTACGTAGCTAAAAACTATGGTGTAACAGTGATAGCCATCACACTTTCTGAAAAGCAAGCGGAGATCGCAAGAGGTGTTTGCAAAGGACTTAATGTAGAAGTACGGATCCAAGACTATCGCGATATCAAGGAAAAATTCGACAGAATTGTTGAAATCGGAATGTTTGAACATGTAGGGCCAAAAAACTACCGCACATTTATGGAAATTTGCCACAACGCTTTAACCGAAGACGGAATGCTTATGTTGCACACCATCGGCAGCAATTCCACCAATGCCACAGGCGATCCCTGGATAGATAAATTTATTTTTCCGGGAGGACACCTCCCCTCTATTTCCGAAATAGGGAGCTCCATCGAACATCTTTTTATTATGGAGGACTGGCATAATTTTGGCCCTAACTACGACAAAACTTTAATGGCTTGGTTTTCAAATTTTGATGCAAGCTGGCCCACTCTCAAGGAGAACTATCCTCCAACCTTTTATCGAATGTGGAAATATTATCTACTCTCTTGCGCAGGGGCATTTAGAGCACGTGAAATCCAACTCTGGCAAGTAGTTCTTTCTAAATCAGGGGTTTTGGGTGGTTATCAAACTGTCAGATGATCTCCACTCATAGACATCAGAATCATAAATGTATCTAGAGTAAAGATTCTTAAACGCTTCAAAAAATCCCTCCTCCTCAAGTTTCACCCTCTCTCGGTTCCCATACTCTTCTTGAAGTTCCGGGGGAATAACGATTCCCGTCTCTTTCATACTCTCTTCTAAAATTGGGTCGTGAAAAATAATTTTTCCTTCTTTTTGCTCCATGACCACAAAGCCACTTTGCTGGTTCACAAACTGAAAATTTGTAGTCCCTATTGTTCCTATAAAAATAGCAGAAAAAATCAAAATATTCATACCACCTCAATATCTAATAATTAATTATACTAAACCATTTATAATTAATGAAGTAAAAATAATTATTGATTAATAACAGCATTTAACTATTATTGTAAATTGATAGTAATCAACAATAAGAGGTTTTTATGAAAAATTCACCTCATCATAGAAGACATATGCAACACAAAGCGATTCAGGCAGCTGTCCAGATTCAACCTAAAGGACAAAAAGCTCCCCTAAAAACTCCCCTCCCTATCAACGATTTTTTAAGACCTTTAAACATAAATAGATGCATAAACGCCCTCCATCTATATAAAAAACATTTAGAGCAAGCTAGCCTTTACAGACATCAAATCGATGTAACTCAAAAAAAATCTAATAGGTATGCAGCCCATACTCAATCCTCAGATCTTGAAAGAAGCAAACGAATTGCAAGAAAAATGTTGAAAGAGAGCCATCAATACTATAAAAAAGCTGCCTAAAAAAGGGTCGTCGGGGTAGAATAAAGACCTCATGGCGTTAAAAGTTGCACACATCTCTGATATTCATTTTTTCCATCTAAACAAGAGTCCCTTACAATTTTTTTGTAAAAGATTTTTGGCAAATTTCCACGCCCTTTTTGCAAGAAAAGCGACCTTTAACCCTAATTTAGCTTACAAGGTTCTCCCTTTACTAAAAAAAGAGGGGGTTACCCACATCATTATTAGCGGCGATTTTACCTCTTCTTCCTCTAAAAAAGAGTTTGAGTTGATGCAAACCTATATAAAAGCTGTAAAAGCTTCAGGCTTTGAAGTTTTTACCCTCCCTGGAAACCATGATGCCTACACAAAACAAGCTCATCGAAACCAATCCTTTTTCTCGTATCTTGAAAGTCTTGTAAATTTTTCAGGGGAAACAGGACACAATCTTATGAATGACTTTACAGCCGCCTATAAACTTACAGAGTCGTGGTGGGCTGTTCTTATCAATTGTAGCTGCCCCACTCCGTGGCATAAATCAACGGGTGTTTTTTCTAAAGAAGTTGAAAATTCTCTGCTAGCAACGTTAGAGTCCCTTCCTAAAAATGGGAAAATCACCGTAATCTGTCACTACCCTTTTGAAAAATTTCGCTACCCAAAGGCTCATCTTGAAAGGGGGGAAAAGCTAGAATCGATCCTAAAAAATGATAAGCGAATTAGACTCTACCTTCATGGGCACAGACACTTACAAAGAGTTGAACAAATTGGAGATCTCACAGTTGCCGATAGCGGATCTATCTCTTTTAAAAAAAGAAGCACTTTCAACATCCTAAATTTTGATGGGGATGGATGCGAAATCACACAGTATAAATACCAAAACGACACATGGAGCCCTGTAGGTGAGCGAGAAAAAATCGAATCTCTGGTATGAATCGGGGCTCTCTTTTAAGTGCACAGGTTGTGGAGGTTGCTGTGGCAAAGAGCCTGGATATGTGTGGCTTTTGGAAGAAGACATCACCAGGGGGGCTCTACATTTTAAACTCTCTAGAGAGTCCTTTTTAAAAAAATATGCAAGATTGATTCATGGTAGATACAGCCTTATTGAAAAGCCCAACTACGACTGCATCTTTTTAACAGAAAACAGGTGCTCTATCTACACCTCTAGACCTAAACAGTGCCGCCAGTTTCCCTTTTGGAAATCAAACCTCACCTCAAAATCAGACTGGGAAGAGGCCGCTGAATCGTGCGAAGGGATAAACCACCCTGAAGCTCCCCTTCTCTCTCTCGAGCAAATCCAAGAGTGGCAAGAGTCGTAATTTCTAGGACAACTCCTAATCTAAAAGAGCTTTGACAGGATTGCAAGGAAGGGGCTATTGTAAAGGCATATGGGAAAAGAGACGATTAAATTTGGGACTGCAGGATTGAGGGAAATCATGGGACCTCTCCCTGGACAAATGAATATAGAGACAATTGATGCTGTTACTCAAGGTCTTGCAAACTATATTAAAAGATTCCCTGAAGAAACTTGGAAACATGGCGTTGTAGTTTGTCACGATTCTCGAATCAACTCTAGAACTTTTGCAGAAGAAACTGCCAGAGTACTTGCAGGCAATGGGATTATCTGTCACTTAACAGCCGATTTAAGACCAACTCCGTTCGCCTCATTTGCGATCAGGTATTATAAGTGCATCGCAGGGGTAAATATCACCGCCTCTCACAATCCCAAGGAGTACAATGGCTACAAAGTCTACTGGGCAGATGGGGCTCAGGTCATTCACCCTCATGATGATGAGATTGTAAAAGAGGTAGATGCGGTATCAGAGATTAAAAAAGCCCCACTTTCAAGCCCCCTAATTCAGATCATAGACTCTACAGCCGAACAAGCCTATTTAACAGCAATTGTCAACTTACAAATCCTCAAACCGAAACAATCTGATTTAGCTATTATTTATTCCCCTTTAAACGGCGCTGGAAGCACAATGATCCCCCAAGCCCTTAAACTTTGGGGGTTTTCAAACGTATCTCTAGTAGAAGAGCAAAAAAAACCCGATGGAAACTTCCCTACAACACCCTACCCTAACCCAGAGACAGAGGCAGCTTTAGCTCTTGGTATACGGGATCTTAAAAACAAAAAGGGTGATATCCTCCTTGTTTCTGACCCAGATTCAGACAGGCTTTCCGCTTCAATTGTTTACAAAGGAAGTCCCAGAAGACTGACAGGGAATGAACTTGGATCTATCATGCTCAATTACTTAATCAAAACCCTTAAGCCAAAGGGAAATTGGGCTACAGTTACTACTATTGTTTCAACCCCCCTCATCAAAGTGATGACTGAAAAGGCGGGAGGCCACCCGTTTGAAGTGCTCACCGGCTTTAAATACATAGGAGAAAAAATTCACATCTGGGAATTGGAAAAAAGCTACCAATTTCTTTTTGGAATGGAAGAATCTCTAGGATTTCTCTATGGAACGCATGCTAGAGATAAAGATGCAACCATTGCAGCTTGCCTAACAGCGGAAATTACCCAATTTCTAAAAGAGAAGAATCAAACTTTAATTGATTATTTGTATGAAATTTATACAGAATTTGGCATCTACCGGGAATCGCAGATCACCCTCTCCTCTTCAAAAGGGCTTGATTTCCTGATTGGAGAACTAAATAGAATCAGAAAATCCCCCCCAAAAACTATTCTTAACAGCCCGGTTATTTCCATCGAAGACTATCTTAACGGAAATAAAACCGGCCTCCCCCCCTCTGATGTCCTAGCCTTCACCCTTGCAAATAAAAGCAAATACCTCCTCAGACCCTCGGGCACCGAACCTAAACTTAAAATTTACGGACATATTTTTTCAAAGAGCGCCTCTTTTCCCTCCATCCAGGAGGGCGTTACCTTCTTAGACGAAGAGATAAAAGGGAATCTGCTCAAAATTAAAGCAGAACTATTCCCCACCCTTGGGTAATGGACTAACTCCACTAAATAAAGTCGGACTAGTATTTGATCTGCTATAAACAGAAATCGTATCGGCTCCAGGAGAAATAGACCCTGTTAATAAATGCCTTGCAGCCTCTGCACAAATTCTATCTCTTTCTAAAGATGCAGCTCTTATTTCCGCTGGTGTTCCTCTAGCAACATCAAATCCCCTCTCAGTCACTACGAAAGAAAATTTAGATACTTTCTGCGTACGATGTACATAACCAACAAATTTAGCTGCAAAAGGGGTTGTAACAGGTTCCATTATTATTATTCCTCCGTTTTATGATTTTGCAAAAAGTATAACCGAAGACATATTTATTTAGTCAAAAATTATAATAAAAAATGATAATAGTCGATATGCCGCTTGTGATTCAAAACTTGAGGATTTCTGAATGGAAAATTCCCAAGTTTTGAACCCCTCTCAGCATAACAGGGAACCCAATGGCGGGTTAAATTTGATTGCAACCGTGATACTAAAAAAAGTAGCGAGGGAGGTTTTAAATTTAGCTAAGAGAGGATTGATCAGACCAATCCCGCAGTTAGGATAAAAGATCGTTTTGGATGTTTTCAGCGATCACGGCTGCGAAGCACGATTTTTTTACAGGGCCGATCCAGGCAAAAAAAGAGTAGTTTCTACAAACCAAAAGAACTAAGGGGAGACTTCTCGTCTAAGCTTTTTCCTGCATCTTGAAAGGCGGCTAAAATAAGATCCTGAAGACCTTCGATATCGTCTCGATCGACGCACTCAGGTTTTATAGTAATAGACTTTAACACCCTTTCTCCGTTTAGAACTACTTCAACAAGGCCATTCCCAGCAACACCTCTATGCTCTGCTTGCTGCATCTCTTGCTGCAGTTTTGCAAATTGCTCTTCTAGCTCTCTTCTCTGTTTTTTCATTTTAGAAAATCCACTACCCATATACCACCTATTTATTATATTTTTTTAACAGTTCCACCCAGCTCTACTTGGGCAAATCGTAAAATAGTATCATTTCGAACGGAAGGAGGAGCTTTTTTCTCAAAAACAGGCTCGGCAACAACCTCTTTCTCAACTACCTTTTCAACAACTTGTTCTACAATTTTTTCTATCTCAGGCTTACTAGTTTGTGCTAGAGGGGGATTTCCCTCAAGATCAGATAATTTTTTAATAATGCTTTCTAAGGAAATTCTTTTTCTTGCTTGTAAAATATGGAGAAGGATCATTTCTAAATGAACTCTCTTATAAGTAGGTCTTGAGGCTTGATGAATAAGATCTGATAAGTAGTCTAGAATATGGAGTAGTTGTGATTTTCCATAGATCCCAAGACTTGCTCGGTATCCCTGTTTCTCTTCCTCTGTCAAAAAAGCATCCTCTATTTGAAGGTGCTTTAGATGAATCAATAAAATGTTTCTATAATGCTCAAGCAAATTTTCTAAAAAGTAGGTAATGTCTTTTCCTGAGGAAAATAATTTTCCTGCAAAGGTAAAAGCAAACGTCAAATCCTCTGATTGAAATGCCTGATCTAAGGCAAAAAAGTCAGATTTTCCGATAAAACCCAGAGCCTCTAAGACTAAGTCTGCTGTGATCGGACCTTGGCTCATGCAACTGATCTGGTCAAAAAGCGATTCTGCATCTCTTAAAGAGCCCTCACCCGACCTTGCAATAATTGCAAGCGCCTCATCGGCAACTTGAATTTCTAGTTCTTTTGCAATTGATCTCAATTTCTTTATAATCATTGCATTAGAAATTCTAGTTAGATCAAATCTTTGACATCGTGAGATAATTGTCGGCAAAACTTTATTTGGCTCTGTTGTTGCAAAAAAGAATTTTACATTTTCGGGAGGCTCTTCGAGCGATTTTAAAAGAGCATTGAACGCCTCTTTTGTAAGCATATGCACTTCATCAATCAAATAAATTTTATATCTTCCTTTAACAGCTCTGTAGCCTAAGGTCTCATTAATATTCCGAATGTCGTCTATACCTCGGTTAGAGGCGCCGTCAATTTCAATGAAATCAAGAGACTTTCCCTCCATAATTTCTAAACAAGAAGGACAGTTATTACAGGGCTCTCCACCTTCCGTAACACTTTGGCAATTAAGAGCTTTTGCAAAAATTCTTGCAAGCGTTGTCTTACCTGTACCTCGAATTCCTGTAAATAAATAGGCGTGCGACGCCTTTTTTTGGAGAACCGCATTTTTCAAAGTGGTAACAATCGCCTCTTGTCCCGTTACTTCGGAAAAAGTCTTTGGTCTAAATCTCCTAGCAATTGCCTTGTAATCCATAATTGGTTATTCTACAATAAAGGCCTTTCAGGTATCAAGAAAGAATGTCGATGAAATTTACAAAACGCTTAAAAGAGTTCTCTTACGAAAGCAAATTTAGCTCTAGACTGATTTTAGGGATTTTATTTGTCACCGCTTTTTCCATCTTCCTCCATTTTAGAGAAGTGTTAGTGGAAATCCCAGAGGTTAACTCTAAAGCTCCCGGCTATGTTGTTGCTCAGCTCGATTTTGAATTTCCAGATCCTGATGCGACAATGATTATCAGGCAAGAGGCGATTCGGGACATCGGGAAAATCTATAAAATCCCCGAAAATGAAGTTATTGATGCAAAGCACCATATCGAGACCGAGCTTTTAGGTCATCCCTATTGGAGAAAGGAGTCAAATTCGACCTTTAATGAACTCTACCAAGCATTAGAGGCGGCCTCCACCGTTTTAACAAGCGCCCGGCTGGCTGATGCCAGAACCCTCAAAAAGCAAAAGGAGCTAAATCTTTCTGATGAAAATTTCTATCTATTAGATAGCAACTCGATTGAACTGCCTAAAACCTTTTGGCAGAGCATAAAACACGTTGTTGAAATTCATTATACAGAAATTACCCCTACAGCCCTCTCCTTTATTTTACAACATTTTGAAAGCTTAAAATGGACCCTAGCAAGTGACATTGACGCTCAAAAGGGATTTACCGAAATCATCGAGGAGACTATCCCTCAACGTTACACCCCAGTTAAAGCTGGCTCCAGAATCTTAGATCAAGGGGAGAAAGTCTCCCCTAAGCATATTGCCATGATTAAATCGATGAAAGCCGAACTGAAGCGATCTCGCAATCTTTGGACGGTTCAGACAATTATGGGCTCCCTTATTTTCTCCCTGATTATAACCACATGTGCTGTTCTCTATCTTCAATCCCGGCATAAATCTTTGTTTTCATCGATGCGCAAACTCAGCATTTACATCACAATTATTATTTTAGGACTTGCTTTTGGTAAGGCGGGCGAGTGGGTTTTACTTAACTCCTCTACCCAGTGGATTGACTTTGTTCGGTATCCAATTTTTGTCCCTTTTACCTCTATCCTTGTCTGTATTTTGATTAATGAAGAAATAGCCCTTTTTACAACCGCCTACTTAAGCGTTGTCATGGGAATCACACTAGCTGTAGATCCTGCCTCTTTTCTCCTTATTAATTTACTCACAGGGACAATTGGAGCCCTTTCCTCTACCCATTTAAAGAAGAGAAAGGAAGTTTTTATTGTCTGCACAAAGATGTGGCTTGCTTCTACAATTCTAATCCTGGGCTTTAGTCTTTTTCTAAACACAATTCTACGTGGGACTATTCTAGTCGATTTTGCAACAACTGCCTTGAATCTTTTTATAATTGCCCTTTTACTTGTAGGTCTCACCCCCATTTTCGAATCCTTTTTTAATATTATGACCGACATGACCCTTATGGAATTCATGGATCCCACAAACATCCTTTTAAAGAGACTGAGCCTAGAAGCTCCAGGAACCTATCAACACAGCCTTGCCCTAGGATTTATTTCTGAACAGGTTGCAAATGAAATTGGTGCAAACGGCCTATTTTGTAGAGTAACAACCCTCTATCACGATATTGGAAAACTCAACACACCTCACTACTACATCGAAAACCAAATGCTTATGGGAGGGAATCAATTTGATATCCACCAACTTCTAACTCCGATTGAATCTGCCTATATTATACGAGCACACGTTGCGGAGGGAGCTACCCTTGCTAGACAACACAATTTACCTCAATGTTTTATAGACATCATTTTTGAACACCACGGGACCACTCTAATCAAGTACTTTTACACAAAACAATTAGCCGAAGTAGGAGGCAATCCCAATGATGTTGATGAGAATGCATTCCGCTATCCCGGACCTAAGCCCCAAAGCAAAGAGGCTGCAATCATTATGCTTGCAGACTCCATTGAAGCAGCCTCCAGAACTCTTGAAGACAATTCTGAGGAGACCATCCGGAAAATGGTTAATCGAATTGCTGCAGACAAGACCTCAGACAACCAATTCGATGAGTGCTCTCTTACCTTCCATGAACTCTCCCTAATTAAGCTTAAGTTCATAGAAATTCTGAAAGCGACTTACCACAATCGTATTAAATATCCCGAGCAACTTTCGCGCAAATAACTATACTCATGACAGTTGAAAGACCCAGATTTTTCGCATCAAAATCGTTTTAGTTCAATTTGGCGAAGCCGTCCGCTGAAGAGCGCTCTGTTTGAAACCAGGCCCGATGAAGCGGAATTGAAATAAAAAGATTTTGCAAAGAAAAATAGGGTGTTTCAATTGAAACCAGTATAGTTTTAAACAGGCCCTTCTAATTTTGCGAAAATAATTCCACACATTTCATGAACACGTTCTACAACATCAGTAAAACCGAGAGCTACTTGTTCATTAACAACACAAACACTCCTATGTAGCGATTCAAATAGCCAAGAAGTAACTGCATGGGTTTTGTTAATCTCCTGAATTGATCCAACTCTTTCACAATCAAAACTTTTAAGAGGAACTCCGGCCTCACACGTAAAAACTGGAATATTTTTATAACTGCTTCCTGAGCCTAATTCCCCCTTTAAAGCAGCCTGAAGATGGGCCGATACAACACTCGTTTTTAGTTTTTGACATGCATACCGCTTCGATCCTTTCTTCCCTTTTCTTTTAATAAGTCTATATTTACCACAATCCACCTCTTCCCCAACAAAATCAGAAGAAAGGCCAATTCGTATTTTAAAATCTTCTGATTGAAAAAAATCTACTAAATCTTCCGGGCAAGGGTGTATCCAAAGATAATCGGCAAACCTTTTTTCTAAAAGACAGTGAGTTCCCTCTACCAAGTGTCCCTCTCTAGCTAAATCTTCTAAATCCGTAATTGTACAAATTTTCATTCTTGGATCAATATCTAAATCATAATTAATACCAACTCCGTATAGAGTTTTGTTAACACTCTCCCCTGAAGCCAATACTAATCCTCCAAGAACAGCTCCCCATAACTGCCTACCTATTTGCATAACACCACCCCTTCTTAATTCACAAAGAAATAGTAAAGATAGTGAATTTATAAAACAACTACTTTGCATTTTTATACTAGAGTTCTTTGGAAACTCAAATAGTTGAAAAGATTGCATCTTTCGGATCGTATTTCTTGATTTTAAACCCGGGTTGGCTACTTATTTCATTTTGTAGAAGTTCTCACGGAAGATGATATTTAATCAATCGTTTTGAAGCCAAGGTTCTTTAACCCTTATTGAAATGCTCTTTAACAATCTCCTTTATCTCTTTTACGAGCCTTTGATTAGCTTGATCGAGTTGTTTAACACTATCGATAAGTGTAATTCTCCTCGTCTCTTGCTCCTTTTTTATTACTTTTAATCTATTTACTAAAGAGGGGAGGAATTGAGCTGCTTTCTCTATAGCTAGATTGTCAACATGAACACGCTGTGAAGATAGGCCTAACAAATAATCAACCATTAACTCATATTTATTTTGAATTGCTAAACTTAATACAGAAAATCCAGTCGATTCCTTTTGATTTACATCAACTTTTTTTGAGATGAAAAATTGCAAACACTTTAATTTACTTGGTTCAAGCTGCCTTTGACGAACTTCATAATCAATATCGCTCTCAAGGGGCTTTCTATTAATCTGAGGAATTGCTGCTGCAAAATGAAGAGTTGTACATTTAAAATCATCTACTCCCTTCGCTAAATTAAATCGTTTACACAAACCATCTATTTTTTCAAGCAGTTCAAAATGTCCATTCATCGCAAGATACATGTATATATTTCTTCCGTCAGTATCAACAATCCCAAAAAAGCCAAAAAACTGCTCTAATAAAACCCCTTTTCCTTGCCTTGCAAGTAATCCGATATAATCTCCAATCGGCATTTTTATTAACTCATTGATATCGATTTTTTTTAAACGTATTAAAGCCATCTCAGAAGAATAATGATACGATCTAACCACTGGATTTGCCTTACAATTTTCTAAATATGCAACAATTTTTTCTAAACCGCACTCTTTTGCATAATCAAGAGCTGTCTTTCCATGACAATCCCTTTTAGCCAAATCGGCCCCTTGCTCTACAAAAAATTTGACAATAGATATATCATCTTGCTCCACCTCTACATCAGCATATTTTACGCAAGCAAGCATCAACGGAGTCATAGAACTAACAACGGTCGGTTTATCAATATGAAATCTTCCCACACAAACCTTGCGAGCCCAATTCAAAACTCCAATTATTCTATACACTGCAGCAATATGCAAAATATTTTCACCATCCCTAGTTATCTCATGAATGTTTCCTCCCGCCCTCTTAAACAGTTCAAGCCCCTCAATATCACCACTCAAAACTAACTGAATCAATCTTCCATAGGATATGTCAACATCTCTTTCTCCTGCTCCTCCTGCTCCTCCTGCTCCTCCTGCTCCTCCTGCTCCTCCTGCTCC
>CALKUQ010000025.1 GCA_937996705.1 uncultured Chlamydiae bacterium | reverse complement strand
CAAATATCGCAGCACTCCAAGAAACTTTGCGACGTCGTCGTGCAACATCTGCACCTGCGCAACAGTTATTTTCTTCAATGCTCGGATTACAAGTTTCACCACGACTTGCTCGAGAAGCGACCGCTTTTTGGAAGCAGGTGCGTGAAATCAAAGATGTAGAAGCTCGAGATCGAGTGTGGAGTGGAATTCTTCCAACTGCAGATGATCTTTTGAATGCTGAGAGTTATATGAAGAGCCTTGAAATCCCTGATGATTTATCAGGTTTGCTGTAAAAACTCTGGGAAATAGAAAAGCGAACTCCCCGGTCACTTGCTCTATGTCAGCCTTCCCCTTGCTGACGTAGAACTGTTATCCGAGGAGTTCGTAGTCGTAAAGTAAGTGTTTCTGGGCCGATTATCAAATGAGAAGCGCGTTGACAAAGATGGTTTTTGTTCGATAAAGAAGATCACAGTTCCAAAGAACTCGCGCCGATAACTGGTAAATCTCTCAAGGTTTGGTTGAGAGATGTCCTACTATTTTCTAAGTCCAGAAAGGTCCGATGTGGCGATTGTTTGGGCCGAGTTACTCGCTTAATTTTTTGGGTAGACCATGTGCAATAGAAATGGAGAGGTTGAGATGACCGAGTACGAGCACTCCCATCATCGACTGGATCATTTTGAGCCGACACTTGAGGATGAAACACTTCCTGGAATCTCAGAGGGCGAGATCATCGTCATCAGATCTACCCGTCGTAAGAAAAATATCTCCGCTTATCGTCAGGGCGGACGGATCGTTGTCTCCATCCCAGCCCGCATGAGCAAGGCTGATGAGCGCGCCATGGTGCCTGAGATGGTGGCCAAGATCCGCGCACAGGAGGCTGCCGCCACAATGAGCGAGGAGAGGCTGGCAACCAGGGTTGATGAGCTTCTGAGCGAGCTTGCTCCCGAGATCTTTCTAAGGCCCTCCTCCATTAATTGGAGAGGAATGCGCGAGCGCTGGGGCTCCTGCACCAGCACTGACCGCACAATTCGGATCTCGGACCGCCTGAAGGGGGCTCCGGATTACGTCCTGGACTACGTCCTCTTCCATGAGGTGATCCACCTGCAGTTCTTTGACCATGGCCCTGAATTCAAGGCGCTTTTGTCCAGATTCCCGCGTGAGGAGCTGGCCGAGGCGTATTTGAGTGGCTATGAGGCGGCTGAGAACGCTTTGACCGCCCCAGAGGCTCTAAAAAAACTCCTAAATAAAGGTGCGTAATTAGGCTCATTTGAGCGTGTTGGCGAGTAACCTCATACACGAACGCCTGCCCCACACGGGGAGCATCCCGAAGGGATCGCAAGCGTCGATAGGAGGAAAAGAATGACTGCAGAGACATACAAAGGTGACGCTTACTGCGTTAAGTGCAAAGAGAAGCGTGAATTCGAAGGAACTGTAAAGGTTTCTGACTCTGGTCGTCGCATGGCACAAGGCATCTGCCCAGTGTGTGGCACCAAGGTCAATCGCATCCTTGGCAAAGCACAGTAATTAAATTTCGTTTCGCGTAAGTGAGCTCTCGTTCACTTGCGAACGTCTAGCGTTACAAAAGGCCCTCGCACTATCCGGTGCGGGGGTCTTTTGCT
>CALKUQ010000024.1 GCA_937996705.1 uncultured Chlamydiae bacterium | reverse complement strand
ACTCGGAGGAAGGTGGGGATGACGTCAAATCATCATGCCCCTTATGTCTTGGGCTTCACGCATGCTACAATGGCCGGTACAAAGGGCTGCAATACCGCAAGGTGGAGCGAATCCCAAAAAGCCGGTCTCAGTTCGGATTGAGGTCTGCAACTCGACCTCATGAAGTCGGAGTCGCTAGTAATCGTAGATCAGCAACGCTACGGTGAATACGTTCCCGGGCCTTGTACACACCGCCCGTCAAGTCACGAAAGTCGGTAACACCCGAAGCCGGTGGCCTAACCGTAAGGAAGGAGCCGTCGAAGGTGGGATCGGTGATTGGGACTAAGTCGTAACAAGGTAGCCGTACCGGAAGGTGCGGCTGGATCACCTCCTTTCTAAGGAGCATTTGGAGACTTCGGTCTTCCAGAGCCTCTAGCCAGACGAATGTTCTGGCGAGGTTAGCTCATGGGTGGAACATTGACATTGATTCAGAACCAATCGGTTCGCAGTTAGTACGATCTTCGGATTTGGAACGCAGCGCTCCAGGAGAGTCTGAATATGCACGCTGTTGGGTCCTGAGGGACCGGGACACCAGGTTTTACTTGGTGAAACGAACCTCTGGACCTTTCTTTTGTTACATCACTCGTAACGAAGGAGGGGTACCGCCCGTACTTTGAGAACTACACAGTGGACGCGAGCATCTTAGATACAGACTTTATTGTCTGTATCACAAAGATCATATTGAGCGTAAATTTATTTACGTTCCGATAGATCATTGGTCAATTTTTCTAAACGAAAAATCGATTCAAACTCATGTGATTTCAAATTTCTAAGAGCAAACGGTGGATGCCTTGGCATCTGGAGCCGAAGAAGGACGTAGTAATCTGCGATAAGCCTCGGGGAGCTGATAAACGAGCTTTGATCCGAGGATTTCCGAATGGGGAAACCCCGCTGGGCCCGCAAGGTGACCCAGTGACTCCCGCCTGAATATATAGGGCGGGTAGAGGGAACGTGGGGAAGTGAAACATCTCAGTACCCACAGGAAGAGAAAACAAAAGTGATTCCGTTAGTAGTGGCGAGCGAACGCGGAACAGGCTAAACCGATTATGTGTGATATCCGGCAGGAGTTGCATAATCGGGGTCGCGGGACTTTTCAGTTAGATCTGCCGATCTAGCGCAGGAAGACAAGCTGTATAGACGAATGGCATTGAAAGGCCAGTCATAGAGGGTGCGAACCCCGTAGTCGAAATGCAGCGGACCCTGGAGAAGTATCCCAAGTAGTTCGGAACCCGTGAAATTCTGAGCGAATCCGTCGGGACCACCCGATAAGCCTAAATACTACCTACTGACCGATAGTGAACAAGTACCGTGAGGGAAAGGTGAAAAGTACTGCGAGAGCAGAGTGAAATAGTACCTGAAACCGTGCGCTTACAAACCGTTGGAGCCAGCTTGTACTGGTGACAGCGTGCCTTTTGAAGAATGAGCCTGAGAGTTAGTGATATGTGGCGAGCTTAACCCGAGAGGGGAATGCGTAGCGAAAGCGAGTCTGAATAGGGCGACCATAGTCGCATGTCCTAAACCCGAAGCGAAGTGATCTACCCATGGCCAGGTTGAAGCGGCGGTAAGACGCCGTGGAGGACCGAACCCACTTCAGTTGAAAATGGAGGGGATGAGCTGTGGGTAGGGGTGAAAGGCCAATCAAACTTCGTGATAGCTGGTTCTCTCCGAAATGCATT
>CALKUQ010000023.1 GCA_937996705.1 uncultured Chlamydiae bacterium | reverse complement strand
TAATAATTCAATATTTATTATAATAGAGTATTTTAAAAGCTAAACATACTGAAAATATTCCAATATAGAAAAAGATCTATTTGCGATTGGAACTCCTGATTGCCTGTTTTAGTTCAGTTAATTTTTTAGGATGGGGTGATTTAAGAAGGGTGTACAATTCCATCAAGGAATCTACAATTGAATGGAATTTAGTAATTGGGCACTCCTCTCCAGTGGAAGAATCATAACTTCTCCATAATTTTTCAAGCTCTTCAAGAAGTGGGGTAGGGTTTATTGTCTTAGGGTCGATTGTTTCTTCCACAATCCTTCTCATAAAGTCCACTATCGCCTGATCTAAATTATCTTCTCGATTTTTTAATTCAGGGGGGAAAGGCTCTTCCACTGATAGTTCTTCCCTAGTTCCCTCGTTGGGATGGCTAGCGGAGCTTGTAGAGAGCCCTTCTACTATTTGAGATAACTCCTCTGGCAGAGCTATCCCAAGAAGGGAGTACGATTCAATTAACAAAGTCAAAATTGATTCAAGTTTAGAGATAGGGCATTTCTCGTCGCTTGCGCTAAAAGGGCCCCGGCTGTTCCATAATTCTATAAACTCCCTAAGGAAATGTGTGGGGTCTCTTCTCTGTGAGGTAGCAGTTTTTTCTGTAAGAGTCGCTATAAAGCTTACGATAGAGGATTCTAGATGATCTTCTTCAGGTTCAAATTCTGCCGGAGAATTTCCTACTGTTACCACTTCTTGTTTAGAGATCTCACGAAGAGGAGAGTCTGATATTCTAGACATCTCTTCAAATATTTGAGATAATTTTTTCGGAAAGGGTGATTCAAGAAGGGTGTATAATTCAATCAACAAAGTTAAAATTGATTTAAATTTAGTGATAGAGCAAGTGCTGCCACCTGCACCTGCACCTGCACCTGCACCTGCACCTGCACCTGCACCTGCGCTGGAGAGGTTTCGGCTGTTCCATAATTCTTCGAGCTCTTGAAGAAGAGGTGTGAGGTCCAGTCTATCGGGGTTAAAAGATCCCCTACGAATCATCAATATAAATTGCGATATAGAATAGTCTAGGATATCTTCTCGTGATTTTGATGCAAGTGCGGGATGCTCTTCTGCGAAAACTAAAGTTCTTGCGAAGGGTTCTCTCGAAGGCACTGTTGGTTGGGTCTCAGAACTCAGAGGTGTCTCTTCCAAAGTTCTCAGTCGATTTATCATAAAAAGGCTTTCTAGTGAGTTTAAAGCTATTTCGAAATGCTCTAGATTTGCTTTCCCCTTTTCTACAAGGGCCCATTCGCGCTCAAGTTTTAGGAGAAGATTATCTAAAACTTCTAAGGTGGGCCTAGAGGAGTCTTTAGAAATAATCTCAAATATAAGCTCTTGAGCCGTTTTTTCGATTGTAGGAGCTCGAGAAACTTCTAGCACTGGAAGGCTGGAAACATCGTCGTAATTTTTAGAACGGTGCGTTGTGAAATGAGCTTCATTCATAATTAATAAGACTTTGGTTAAGTTCGGGAAATTGTATGAAAAGAGTGTCATTATTATCAAGAAATATACCTCTTCCAAATGAATCTTACTCGAATTTCTCTACATGCGATTCAGATTTAAATTAGACTTTAGTGGATGCCGAGGGCGCCCGCTTTCTTCCATTTGTATAGCCGTTGAATACGATTCAGATTCGGACTATAGGGAGGAAGAAAATGCAATCTTTAAAATAAGAGAAATTGTATATTCTTATAGTTTAATTTTAAAATAGGGAGAGGAGAAGATGGCAATGCCTGTTGCAAAAATATTAGAAGAGTCTTATGCAAATGCACTTAATCTTGCTGAGCTTATGTACAGGGTTAGAGGGGAGAAAAATGATTTTTCTGGGAAATATAACCTTCCATTAAAAGATCTTTCAAGGTTTTTTGCTAAAACGGTGTGGGAGTCTGTAGGTGGTCCTGGGGGACATATTATCGTGAAACATCGATTAACTGGTGTTGTGATCAATTTCAGTAATCATAAAGATCCTGTCGATCCCGGTGCAGTGCTCGACATTGCTGAGAGAGTGCAACATCATTTAAATATTTTGGGGAATGAAATTTTTCAGTTTAAGACAAGAAATTGGAAAGAAAAGCCAGATTTTAAAGCTGTTGCTAAAAGAATTGAGTAGCTGTTTTAGTGCCGAAATAGAGGCGATTAGCTTTCATCGTCTGTGTCATCTTCTACAAGGGCTCCGTATATCATAATCACAGGGCCCATAGAATGATTCATGCTTGTTAACATGACTCCGACACAAAATATTGGAAGGTGAAGGTCTCTTTTTTGGAGAGAAAAAATTCTATTCTTTCGATCAAGAGAATTTGGGTTGCTTTGATAAAAGGGGAGCGATGGTGCAGGTAACATTCGACCCCCTTGCAAGAGTGCAGTTGGAAAAGTTTTATGTGCAAAGTTTCTTGACAGATTAGCAATTGGTAGCATCGACTTTCTCCCTCTTTTGAAAATTGAAAGGACCATTCTCATTCCAGTGGAAAGGCCCCGATTTTTCTGCGAAAAAGAGGGTGTTGAAACTGGATTTGAATGAGATTGTATTAAGATGTCCAAAAGATGTCTACCGATTTCTAGGATTATTGAAATTTAGACCTCTTCCAGATGAATGTTACCCAGATTTTTCGCAGCAAAATCGGTTTAGTTCAATTTGGCGAAGCCGTCCGCTAGATAAAACAGACTCGCGGTGTAACTCACATCTTGATTGTTTTGCTCTGCAGCTAAGAGCGAATAATTAGCTAACCGATTTCAATTATTTTGTTTATGGCTTCATAATTGATTTTAAATGCAAATTAATATATTTTTCACTGAAAATGAGGTGGTTGTGGATAAATTGATGGAAGGTTTTGTTGCGGCTCATTATAGAGAGGTCTATGTTGCGGAAAAACCGCGGATATTTATTTTAGAAGAGAGCGACGCGATTTCATTGAAGGTAAATGATTTATTCATTTCCAAGTTTGCTTTACCCGATAGCTGTTTGCTTGTAATGAAGGAGCGTTCGTTAAAAGAGCTTAAAGAGGTACCCGCCTATTATGGATTTGAGAGATCCAATATTTCCAGGATTGTAGGATGCGATATTAAATATAGTAAAAAATGGGCGACAATCCCCGTTTTGGTCTCTACTCTAGCTGAAAAAATAAATGCCGATTTTTCGCGCAATGAATGCAACTGGGAGAGGGAGCTTATTAAACGATGGGATAGGAAGAATTGTGCCAGCTTACTCAATAGACCTTTAAAACGAATTCAACGAATGGCTTTTATATTGAAGGAGTTTGATAATGAAGTTGTCTATCCATTGCAAGAGCGTATTAGAGATGCCAAATTAGAGAGGAGATCAGAAAAAAAAACCAGTCCTCGTTGGAGAACTCTTAGCGAAACGATTAGAGATGTAAAAGCTAGATTAGATCGGAGTATGGAGCAGCGAAGGGCCCTTATTCTAGAAAGCAGCTTTGCTATTGAACAGAGGTATACTCGTAGACGAGTAAGAGCTGTTGTTGATACAATTATGCGGGTAAACACTCAAGAAAGGTGTTTTCTTCCTATTTCTAGAGAGTTATTTAACCATCTTCTTCCAATTTTAACTAAGATGCCAGAATTAGCCATCTTTGCTCAGAGGAAAGAAAAGGAATTGTTACAATTTTCTTCGATTCCCCAGGCGGTTAGGGACCACTATGAAATAGTTGCCATCTCTGGTGAGCTTAAAGAGTGTGATACATTTCTTCTAGCCGAATTTCATCATCAAGCCTCTTGTGAAGCTGTAAATCAGATGTTTGTCTCTTCATTTGCAACTAAAGGTAGCTATCTTTTAGTCGAAGGACGCAAAGCTTTTGAAGAGGAGACTTTAGCTTTGCGTAATCACAATATTCGACAGATGATAAAAAGTACTATTTTGCCTGAAGAGGTCTTGGGGTGGGATTTAGAAAATTTCTTTAGGAATGTGATCGCTCCCCGTGCTGTTTGTGAAATTGCGGAGCAATTGCATGAAGAGCAGGTAGAAAGAATTCAAAATCAATATATTTTTGATGATTATAGCCCATTT
The DNA here is from genome assembly GCA_937996705.1 of uncultured Chlamydiae bacterium. Lineage (GTDB taxonomy): Bacteria > Chlamydiota > Chlamydiia > Chlamydiales > 2-12-FULL-49-11 > VGMD01. The sequence continues at coordinate 15,611 of CALKUQ010000023.1, read as the reverse complement.
CTTAAGGAGTGGGATTTTAATTGGGAACATGAAATGATTTTACGGTTTGAGCCATATTTAGATATTTATGATAAGGGGGATAGAGTTGAGCTTATCCGTCAAATTGTTTTGAAAGCAAATCAGATCAAGCAGTTTACAATTAATAAGATAAATCCGCTTATCCTAAATATTTTTTGCAATGCTCATTTGGACAATCAAGCCTTAGAAAATAAAAAAACATTCAAAAAACTGTTTCGTAGGCTTGATAAAAGAGTAGATCTTATGAATCAACGCCCTTGCCATACACTATTTTTCCCAGCTAGAACACACGCGATGGTAGAGGCAATAGAGGGGATTCGATCTCAATTAGAGGGCAGTCGTAAATGTTTTTTAGTTGCAGGTGCAGCCCATTTAGAGGAGGGGATAGGTAGAGATAGGATGTCTCCCTTAGAAATAGCGCGTGAGAGTCTTAAACCTCTCTATGATTACATCAGATCGCATCCAGGAATCGCAATACTTAAACCCAAAGTGCTACGTAGAGAGTTTGTTAAGCGGGATTACATATGGACCTATTCTTTGGGTGAAGAGCCGATTGTTCCTTGGGTAGGGTAATTTTATTAAGGAGACCAATAGAGGGGGTTGTTAAGATTTTCATCCATCTCTTCTAAAAGTTCAGTCTCATCTCTTCCAGTGGTAACTTCCGCCACAGCGTATTGATATGTCGCATCAGGTTGAGCTGTATAGTCTACCTTTACTAACGAAGAAGGGGATCCATCGAGATTCTTCATGATCCTATAAAATAGAAAATTCTTTCCCTCTCCCGAAAAGAGGCCTCTATTCCTCAGTACAAAAATTAGGTTTTTAAAATTTTTTTCAAATCCCATAGTTGGATGAAAACCAAAAAATATTGGTTGGGTAACTTTGAATTTGGCGTTATATATTCTTATATGTCCTTTAATTCGTTCAAGTGGTGCTGTTGTGGGAGGAACCGCTGTAGCTTCCGCTGGGGCTCCTATTGAAGCTGAGCCTGCCCCTGCTGGATAGAATCCTGGCGCCGTTGTTGGATATGTGGAGGTGATAGGGGGAGCTACTTCGCGTTGGAGAGGTAGCGCGCCATACCGCAAATCTGGGGCTTTAGGAAAAAAACCTTCTTCCAAAGATAAGCCCGCGGCCAAAAAGGGGAGGTCTAGTTCTTCTGCAAGGGCGGCGGCGGTTTTTTTATGGTAGTCAACTACAGTTTTATCCAGTTTTGGGCAAAGCTCATCTAAAAGATCAACGACTTTTAATGCTGAAATCTGAGCAGGCATGAGAGCTGATTTACAATCTGCTGTTGCTAAAACAAGAGAGTGGAGTACGGTTTGGCCATAATCATTTTGCTCATTGCAATACTCTTTGAATAAAGTCGCATATTCTAAAAAATTTTTCACAGCAACTTTGTTTAGAGAACGCACTACAACCATGAATAGGTTATCTCCCTCAGAGTTAATTAGATATGGGTGCTTAGCATCAGCTGGATCTAGTTTTCCTTTCGCTAAAACGGTATTTGTGTAAATGTCTGCCAAAAGAATAGTTACCACTTCTCTTGTTTTTAAATCGATCACTTTACGCTTGGGTTGAGGTCTTGCTTGGGAGCCCCAGCCAAATTTTTTAGAAGGGTCTCTAGAGGGAGTGATTGTTTCGAAACCAGGAGCTTTGCTTAAAATTAGATCCAAGTTACTAAGTGCAATGGGTCTTCTTGAGCTTCTATGGGATTCGGCGATCTCAGAAATTTTCTCGTAATGCACTTCGTCAGTTAGGTTATAACATGTTCTTAATAAATAGGTTGCAGGAATAGTCCTGTTGGAGTTTATTGCGTGATCTAGAGCTGTATACCCATTAAAATCTTTCAAAAGGGGATTGGCTCCTGCATCAATTAACGCCTTTACAAAATAGTCGCTTTCATGTGTCGCTGCTAGCATTAGAGCGGTTGTCCCTCTTTGTGGGTGTTTTCTGTCAACGCTTCTGCCAACACCTTGTTTAATACACCAGTTAAATGAATTTCTCAAATTTAGAATAATAGAAGACATTAATCCTGTATTTCCAACGCCATTTATATAGTGAATGTCTCCGTTATAGGAATTTAAGGCGTCTAAATCATTGCTACGGATTAGTTCAAAAAAAGCATCGACTAGAGGGTCTCGGGATTCTTTTACTTTTGCAGGCCCTGCAGATCCAGCTCCTGCAGAACTTCCAGAAGCACTGCCGGCGCCTGCAAATCCAGTCGGAGTAGATCGAAAGCTTACCCCTTCATTAGGGGGCGCAAATTTATCAAGCATTACTGCTAAATCGTTCGGTAGAATGTGGTTTTTAAGGACGCTTCCTACCGGTGGTGAAAAAAAATCTGCGACATTTGGGTGGGACATTAGAATAAATTGGTGAAGAAGGCAGTGAAAAATTGCGGGGATTGAAGCTGCTTGGCTAGAGTTAGAGGCGCATATCAAGTCAAAACAGGTGAGCTGAAGGGGTTGTCCAGGAACTCTTCTAATTCTTGAATTGGGAAACTCTGGGTCTGAATAGGTTTGAGGAACTACTTCACTTCCTTCGACAATTTCTCCAGGTACAGCTCGTGTAAGGCTAGGAGCTCTCCTTTTAGAAGTTAGAGGCTCTGCATCTTTCAGGTGAGCTATGGAAAAAGGATCTCCTCCCATACCTTTAGCGAGGGGCATGCCCGCCACTTTTGCTGTTCCTACGCCGCGACCGGTATGTTCAAAAGTTGGATGAACAATTTCCACCGGAATCGTTAAACAAAAAAGACAAGAGTCAAAATGAGAGGATTTAGCTGGCTTTTTCGCATCGTCTCTTTCGGATCTATCAGATGTCGTCTCCATTTCAGACTCGTAAGTTGTGTCATCTTCTTTTGGCTTAATTCCGGAGTGAGAAAAATTGCCATCGGCGTTTTGTATGTATATTTTTTTAGATGTATAAGGGGGAATATAAAGAGTAGTAATAGTTCCATTTGCTCGAAATAGAAGGGCTACAATCGCTGTTTGATAGGCCCGAATTTCCATATCGAATTCTGTGATAACACCTGCTTTTGCAGGAATAACAACTCCCACATGCCGAACATCTATCGGATTTGACATTGTTCCGTCTGTTGGGAGAAATAGGCTAGGAATCGAAAAATAGGGGTTTAAGGATTGCTCTTGGACAAAATTGTGGGCATTCTTAATCATTTGGATAACCGGAGAATCTTCACCAGCACAAATTTTAGGATGAAAATCGGAAAAATTATTCACGCCCATTAAAATTGCCTTCCCTGCAAAGCGTGAGGCATTTAATACAGAGATCATCACATCACTGATTCCAGAGCCAAAGCTGCTTCCTTTATACCGACTCCAATCAACCCATTTAACAAGAGACTGTTGAAAAATTCCCAATTTTGTGAATGGATCTTTTCGAATTTCAGCGGGTAACCCTGGTAGGAATTCAGGATTTTTTAGCGCTTCAATAAGTAACTGTTGCGCTTGGAGATAATTTTCTCTGAAAAACGGACTATTTAGAGTTCTTGTGAATTCTTCCATTACGGGATTTATGTCTTCAGGACTAGCAAAGACAATTTCCTCTGTTTTTTGCGCGGTCGGTTCAGAGGCAGCTCCAGCTCCTCCCAGCATAAAATCGATAGGTGTTGTAATTGGAGGAAGCATAACTATATCCCTTTTTATAAATTTCGATAAATTATATTTGCAAAATCTTTATATGTCAAGGGAAGTATTCTGCAAATCGGGTCTATACTCATGACAGCTGAAAGACCCGGATTTTTCGCAGCAAAATCGTTTTAGTTCAATTAGGCGAAGCCGTCCGCTGAAGAAGGCTCTGTTTGAAACCAGGCCTGATGAAGCGGAATTGAGATAAAAAGATTTTGCAAAGAAAAAGAGGGTGTTTCAACTGGAATGAGTATATTATTCTAATTTAATCTGACTTTGAGAATAAGGGGCAAAGTGAGTTATTATGCTCTCTGCATCCCAATCGCCCTCGGGGTTAATTTTTTCTTTCGGAAGAGCTTTTACGATGGAAGAGATCTGAAAACTATCAAGGCCTGTTACGGTTGTCCCGTTATTCAAAATTACCGTTACGCTATGTTGACAAGGGAAAGATTTTAAGCAGCGAGTTCCAATGTTAATGCTTTGAATCTCATTACAATCGATCTCTGAAACCAATCTATGGAATTCCTTTGATTGAGTTGACGCAAATTCTTGGTCAAAAATTGAGGAATCTGCATTTGAAAAGGAAGATTGAATAAGGGAGAAAAAGAGTAGTATCTTATCCAATCGATTATAAAGGTCTCTCATTTCTTTTGCCTAAAACTATTGATAGACTATTCCTATAAACAATTTCCGCTCTTCTCGCGTCATCGGCTCGTCTAACGACAAATTAAGTTCTCTAGGTGAGGTTTCTGAAGATGTTAAAGTGATTTTCCTGCTAGTTAATTCCTTAATGATATAGGTGTGTCCCTCTTTATCAGTTAGGGTGCCGCCTATAGAAATAGTTCTAGTCGTGGGATCTAGGTATTGTCTAAGGAGTTCCATTTCCAAATTACGAGCGCGCAGGTTTCTTGCAATGGGCGTGAGTATTTTGTTGATATCGCTTTGAGGGTTAGTCACTTCTTCAATTCTGTAGGAGGTGCTGGTGGCTCTGTTTGTTAGGGTTGCAAAAGTCTCGTTTAAAAATACAAGTTCATATTGAAAGGGGGGATCAATTTTTCTTTCTAAGATAAGAGTTTTTGAGGGAGGGGTGATAGTGCTTGTAATTTTATATTCATCATCTTCGAAAGATAAAAAATCTCCGAGAAATAGGGAGAACATACTTTCGCTAAAGTGAGGGTCTTTTACCACTCGAAATGAAATTGTGTTTGTTTTAAAGAGGGTTTTTAGAGAGGAGTCCCTCTTCAGACTGGGTTCGATCCAAGCTAACTCTCCAGTATCCTTAATTGTTGCGATTTTTTTTCTATCATAAATCAGAATAAGATTTGATTTGTCGGTAATTTTTCCAACCGTTTGCACCTCTTTGCAAATGCGATTCGCAGCCTTCTGAAATGTCGAATTACTAGATATGGCAAGACTGATCAAAGTTGATTCCCGGCTTAGACCGTCAATACTGATCGATAGCGTCGATATCTGTTTTAGACAATAGGTTAAAATTCTCCCCGCTTTGACAAATTCATTATAGGTAGATGTATCGTATGCATCATTTAACCAAGTGACAATTCCTTGAGAGTTTATATAAACGATTTTTTCACCTGTTACACTGCAAGATATTCTTAGCTCTGTATAGCTAGAGGGGTCTAATCCGTGGGAGCGGCCTTGTTCATAGATATTAATGGCAAATGTGTCAATGCTTACACTTGGATCGACAGAAAATGGAAGGATTTGTTCAGAATCAGATCGAATTAAACATCCCTCTACGTTCCTAGAGCGGGGTTCAAGTGCTGAGATAACTCCACTTGGTCTTTCGAAGGATCTTCCAGCGTAGGCAGAGGATAAATTTCTTAAAGGGGGGAGATCACTGGCTTTTCTAAGTTCAACAACTCTTGTTTCAGAACTGTTAAAAACGAGGGTGTTTTTTATTGCAATCAGCCTTGTGTTCCATTGATGATCTTGAGAAAAAAGTTCTTCGAAGGGCAGGCTCATTAATCTAGGCTGTTCAGGTGTGGCAGATCCCGCCTCCACTAATTTCCTAGAGGAATTAAATTTCAAAGATAAAATATCTTCCGGATTGACCTTAATACGGATGGAAAAATAGAAATCAGGGCCAGCTGAGTAGCTCTTATATTCATACTCTTGATTGTTAGCGAGAATTGTAGGAGATTCTTCAGTAGTGGTTAAAAAAAAGGTGAGGTCTGCAACAAGCTCTTCTAAAAACTTTTCATTAACAATCGCTTTTCCAGTAAGGACTACCGGAGAAGATATTGGTTCAGAGCTCCGGAGATACAGGCCTGTTTGTAGTAGCTCAGCAAAAACAGGGTCTGACAAAAAATCGAGGTCTTCTGGAAATAACTCAGCCCCCAAGCCTGCAGTTGAACCTAATCGACCCATCCCATCCATAATCACCCCTTTTTACATATTCATTAGTAAAGAACTAGAAACTCAATATTTTTATAAGCAAAGGAGGTTCACATAAATTCCAATTATTGTAAAGGAAAGGTGAAGGGTTGGATTTTAATTTTGTCCTCCAGTTTTAAAGGGAGATACTTGAGATCCATAATAAGCTTTTACATAGCCGTTTAAGAAAGAAGGGACTTTTGAGGCAGAAAAAGGGACCCCTTGGCTTTTGCAATTCCAATAGTATTCGTTTTTTCCATAGGTAGTTGCAAGGTTTTTGTTCTGTCCATTGCTTGCCCCTAGAACAGTATTTCCAGAATTAATATTCCAGAATAGATTGCTGCTCGATCCCCCTCTGTAACTGATCCCATCTCCAGCCCCTTTTGCTAATACACAGTTTTTAAAGACATTGTAGGTGGTTTTCTGTAGGGATAGGGGGTGGCTAGTTGGACTTAAAGTTGTGAGATTTTGGATCAAGTTCGCGCTACCTGCATTAATCACGGCGCCGAAATGGCCGTTCCTTATTGCATTAAGGGTGGCATTTGAGACAGTGGTATGGCTACATCCCGATAAAATAAATGCGTTGTCGTAATTAGTCACCGTGATGTTTTGCGCGAAGCTATTACTTGCCTTACTAAAGAAAAAAGCGTTATACCCATCCTCTTTATGGATGTGATAGACACTCCTATTGAAGGTGATGTTGAAGTTTTTGATTCCCACGTTTGATGAAGGTTTATTTACCCCTTGAGCATACATAGGATGTTTCGTCCCTATGTTGATAAATCCGCCACCCCCATGCCAAGCTCCAAAAGAGCCGTAAACCTCTGTATTATTCCCATAAAGATCAGTGAGGGAGTGGGTGAAATTTAAAGTGGTCGCTGGCTTACCACTTGCATCGATAGCCCCCTCTAAAACTACATTGGTTACCCCTGTTAAAAAAATCACTTCCGGAATATTGTATGTCCCCGATGGAAATTTAATTAGGGTGTTGCTCTCTATGGCTCGATTGATCAATTGGCCGATCGTATTATGAGCAATTGCTGCATTAAGTTCAGCTGCGCTTAAGACGACCACTTTGGTAGTTGGAATATTAAAGGAGGGGGATCCAGCCTGCAACAATGATGCAGGGACAGAAAAAGGGGAGTCGTCTAAAAGCCCTTTTTCTTCAGCATAGCCATAAGAGAGGCCGAGTGACAGCGTACAACTTAAGAGAGAAGTTTTTAACATTGATTTAGCTCTAGCAATTTTCAGAAAATCGAAACTTCGTTTTGATCTTATTTGATTGTGAAAGGATAAGAGTAACTCAAATAGATGCTTCATATAGATTCCTCTTTTTTTGATCTAAAGGGTTAATCTAACAAATTATTAATATATAGTGTCTATTTAATTTTTGTTTCGTGCAATCTTAGTTGAAATTGGTTGTTCATCTACTAGCAAATAGATGTTTAAGATGCTGCTATCTTCCCGCCCAAGGTTGTTTGATGAATTGTTGAAGTTTCTGCTTGCCTTTCCTAACAAAGTCTTTTACTGGTTTATACATCACTCTTTGAGCGTGTTGCCTTCTTGCTAAGCGCGCAGCTGTTTCAATGGATAAAGAATTATAGCCATAGACACTGTTTAATGCCTCCGTAACTAGGGGAAGGGCTGTCACGGCCAGGGTAGCTGTAATTACAAGAGATATGTTTTTATTCATGATAGAATCTACTAGATTCGGCTCGGGTAAAGAGTCCAGAAATGTCTGATTGCCTGCTGTTAACGGAGATGAAACAAATCTTGTAACAAGGGTTGCTGTAGAAAGGGTTAACACTCTGGGGTCATTGTCGCTGGCTATAATAAAAGGACATTTTAGGGGGTCATTGAGGCATTGGAGGGGTATGTTTTCAGAGAAGACTCTACTTGATACCATACAAATAAGGGAAATAAAAAAAGGGCCTATGTAGCGGCTTGTGGTCTCTTTTGCAACGGGATAATAAATAGAGGAGAAAAGAAGTCTTTTTAACTTAGTGGAAACTTCAGCATCCTCGCTTTCTAATTTTTTTGAAAGGGCGTGCGCATTTTTTAAAACAAGCCCAAGATCCATGCAAAGTTTAAGTTTGTTTGCGCCACTCTCTAGAATTCCTCGAGCACTGAAGCTCTTGTATCTTTTTGTTTGGGAAACAAATTCTTTGCATCCTGCCACAAAGCATCGAATGCTTTCTGTGAGAATATGTAATTCCGCTAATGCAACCCTTGTCTTTCCATCTATTTCCGTAAGATTTATTTTAGCGGTTTCGCACACTTCAAAGAGGTGCGCGTATTTTTTTGAGTTAAAGTAGGTAACCCGTTTAGGAATTTCTCCAACAAGTTTTAAAGTTGCATTGGCTGCAGTGTAGGTGAGGCGACTCTCGTCTACATATCTAGCAACCCCTTTCCAAATAAATCTATTAATAGCAGTTTTTGGCGATACCTTGTCTAGGAAACGGACCAGCCTTTCGCCCGGGAATCCTTTTGCCCTACTACGTAGAGAAAATTGCAATGCAAGAAGCTGGATTATGGGATGGTTAGCAAGATCTTTGGTTCTTGCCGATTCGCTTAAGTATGCAACCTCTCTACAAATGACTAAAAGATCCATTTTGTGAAGATTAAGCCATTTAAGAGTTTCCCCTTCCAACGAAGGAAATAGATCTGTAAGACTTTCGGCGTGCTCTTCTAATAAAAAAGCAATAAAATCAAAAATCCCTTCAATAGGATCTTGATTTTTCTGCATTTTTTGAATTTGGAGATTCCACACAGTAGTTTGAGCGGCTAATTTAGCCGCCTTAATTGCTCCAGCCTGAAGGGAGGGATCACTTAATCCTCTCCCCAAAGAAGAGACAAATGTTGAAGTTCCTTCTGAAATTGCACAGCGAAGTCTCCGATACCAATAGCAAGTTTCGACTTTCGGAAAAGGGGCCCCATCAGAAACCGCGAGCGGACGAACCCTTTGAAAAAAATCATTCACAGCTTTTGCGACCTCATCAGGTGGCGTTTTTTTCGCCAGAGTAATTAATTGGGAGAGCTCCTCTTCACTTAATGATTGGAGCACTTCCCTCAGTTTATCTGAGTTTTCTTGAGCGCCGACTAAAGTGGGTAGTATTGTCTGAATTGAGTGAGCTGACAGAGGTTGCATCCAATAAATCTCTTAAAAAATTTATAATTACTCTGATTATAAGGTAATAAATTAAAAAGTCCTATCTAAATGAATTGCTTAACTTTTATAATATAAATTCATTTAGTAGAGGGGTCTGATCAGTGATTGCTTCCTCTGATTCGAACCAGGTATGCAGTTATTAAAAATTCAAATGTTGCCATCAAACAAATGGTGCCACCAATGGTGCCAGGCCTGAGTTCCTGAGCCTTTTTACAAGCAATTAACTCTACTCATTGATTTTCAGAAAGATATAAATTTTCCGAGCAAAATAGGCAGGACTTGCCTCACCTAGGTGATTTTACCTAAAAGACTCAGGAACTCAGGCCTGGCACCAAAATACACTCATGATCTTACGCATGTTGAAGATGTTCTAAATCGGGGAAATCGTTGAAAAGGAAAATTGCTTATCGATGGAATAGCTGACACGCATGATCTTTATGATCTCGCGACTTCTTATCAAAAAGAGTTAGTAACCCCTCCACGTAAAGGTGCCAGCCCGTTTACGGGATTGAAGTCTCGCCAAAGTCATGTGAATTTAATTCGGGCTTTGGGTGGCGATGATGTTGCACCTGCTATTTGGGCTAAACTTACTGGATACAATGAGAGAGCTCACGTGGAAGGAACTTTCTCTACATGGAAGCGGGTTTTAGATGAAGAGCTTTCTAGTAGATCTAATGGAAATATTGATTCTGAAGTCTATATTAAATTGTTGATTTTAAATAAAATGAATAAATCTAAAGCTGCAAGATAAATTATCTAATTATGAATAGCATCGGTGATTTTCTTTGAAAATCACGCTGCCTGTAGATCATTTTGAATTAGGCAACAGAGCCAATATGTTACGGTTAATTTAATTTTTTATATAATAAATAATAAGATAATTTTTCTTTTAAAAATAAAAAAAGGGAATGCTATGGTTAATAATCCGGGTATATCTATTTCACTCACTAATAATTGTAATGAACCTATTAATCTAATTGGAAATACTTCTGGCGTTGGCAATTCGCTTCCAGCAGGCGATGGTGTTGGAATGGCGTTAATAAATGGTGCTTTACAAATAGAGAATTCTAAAGGAGAGACTATCTGCGTGTATGAGATGACCTCATTGGGTGGTTTAGTTTTTGTAAGTGGAACGGGTTGCTCTATGACATTAGGTGCTTCTAACGTTACGTCGACATCATGTCCACCCTGTCCAAACATTAACAATTTAAATTCCTGCATAACAACGTGTGTTATTACTGTCAATACATGTGAGTGTCCAGATGATGCCACTCTAGACTTGAATGGGAATTGTGTATGTAACGATCCTAATATGGTATTTATTAATGGTGCCTGCGGATCATGTCCTAAAGGAACAAGCGACACTAATGGCATTTGTTGCGCACAAGGACAAATCAACGCTAATGGTATTTGTTGTGCAGCAGGACAAATCAACGATAATGGCATTTGTTGTGCAGCAGGACAAATCAACGCTAATGGCATTTGTTGTGCTCAAGGGGCAATCAACGTCGGTGGGGTATGTGCAAATCCTTGTTACCAAGGTGTTTCAAAATCAACAACAAATTATTGTTTAGCTTCTGAGAGCTGCTGTTCAGCTATGGGTAACGGCGAGACATTCTATGGTTGCTCTGGAAGCAATGTACAAGGATGTTGTTTCAATGTATGTCCTGAAGGACAAATCGCGCTTGATTGCATTTGCTGCCAACAAGGACAGCTTAATATTGGTGGGATTTGTTGCAATCCAGGAACCATTACTAATGGGGTTTCTTGTTGCCCTGAAGGCCAAACAAGTGTAGATGGCATTTGTTGCGCTCCAGAACAAGTCAATGTTAATGGGGTTTGTTGTGATAGCGCACTGCAATATGGAGATCCCTGTTCAAGGCATTCTAGCTGCTGCTCTAACAATACGATGTGCACTGTTTCTGGAACGGCCGATAGTGGCATATGTTGCCAACAAGGAGAAACCATTTGTAACGGTGGCTGCGGCATGGGTTGTTAAAGAGATCTTGCTGAAAATTTTTCAGCAGATTAAGGTAGTTAAGGAAGAGGGGGCTGCTAAAGCTCCCTCTTTTTTTGGGTGAGGGGGACAATTGGGGGAGATCGCTTTTTAGGTTTTTGCTAGCTTTCGAATGATTGTGATTTTTTCCGATACTGACAGGGCTGGATTGAACATTCTGTTATCAAGCTTTTCTGCTTTATAGAGGATCTCTTTAAAAGTGTTGTTGTTTTTACTGAGTTGGTGTTTGATATAATCTTTGGCTTGATCGGTGATTTCATATAAGGGACTCCTTAACTCCTTCCAGAGGTGTCTTGCTCTCGATTTTGTTCTATCCAAGCCATGATCTTTGAGCCAATTTGGGCACTCGGTATCAAATAGGTTAATAAAATCGACATAGGAACGGGATCGATGAGCAAGGGCTCTAGGAATTCTAAATTCTTTTCCTTCAAGTTTTCGATAATTAATATGCATGGAAGAGGCTAATCCAAGAGATTTTTTTGCGTGAATAATTTGGTGTGTTTTACTACGAGAACTTTTATTAAATGCGTCAGGATAAAGTTCACTCATCTTTTTATGTATAAGAAGATTATTTCGACCATGACTGGTAATAAGGTCTTTGAAATAAGTTTTCATTGTTTCGGTCCAACTGCCGTAGATCTTTCCTTTATTATGAATAGGAGCTCTTTTGGGGGGTGCTGGTTCTGTCGTTGGCGCATCAACTGCTACAGGCGAAGTTTTAGGTAAAGGTAAACTTGGATCTTGGATCACTGCCATGGAAAATGGAATTTGATAAGCGATATAGCTTTTTCTTAGGAAGTAATCGTGTAGGGCTTTCACCCTTCCCGAGCCGCCTAAGAGCATTGGAGGTCCTAGAGGGCCTGAATCAGACATATTTTGGACTAGATAATGAATTGCACCGTGTGCGATTCCGGATATACTCAGTACACTTCCGCCTGAGCCCATGCCATCGGGGACTATGTACGCTATTGGACAATAGTCAAGGGGGAAACATTTATAATAAAATCCGTCAACATCTAGAATGAGTCTCTCTTCCGTGTGGTATGGGAAGGGTAGGGAAGTTCTCTGAGAAGGAATTAATGCTTGTGCCATCTGACGTGCTCCTGCAAATGCATTTAAGGAATCGGGTTAATTTTCTTTGCTAAATCTTTGCATTTGATTCTATGAAATTCATTGAATATTTACAATTTGTTTCTGAATTCAATTTTTTATGCGTGCGATAAAATAAAAAAAAATTCCTCTCTATTTATGATTGATTATTTATTTTTATTTAAATTGTTATGGAAAAATAAACTAAACTGATTTAGGCTATTTGCAAAATTTTCTGAAAAATGATGGTTATGTCCTGTTTAAATTTATACTGAGAGTGTTTGAAGAATCTCGTTTTGCAAAGGGGAGTGTTGTTACTTTTATGACGCGGGGAATCCTGTCGCAAATTTAGTAAGAGAGGTTTTGGTGTTTTTAAGCAGACGAACATGGTTAGGAAATAAAAAATTATAAGAAAATTCAAACAACAGGAGTTAACATGCTTAGTCTGATTGCAAGCGGAGTTGCAGAGAGGGTAAAACATGATTTATCAGGATGTAGAGCTGCTGGATCTATTAAAAAAAATGTTGATCTCCAAGCTGTAGCCCTTAAAGCAATTTCAGGAGGAGGGGGCTCTCACTCGGCTGCTCTACCTCTCTCTGATCGAAGAGTGAAAAGACGGGTCCTTGAAGAGGGCGTTCCATTAGCGAGCGGTGGTGAAAAAATCGGTAAGATTAAGCTTCCGAAGAAACGGCCCTGGAAAAAATATGAAATAGAAACCGTCGCAGATGCGCTTAGTGCAGTTTATTTGGATGCGAAGGGTTTTAAAACTGTAGTAAGGCTCGGGCAGAAACATCCTCCAGATAAATTGTTTAATGATAAGGTAAAAGAGCTCTGTATTTCTCAAAAAAAGCCGGTATTTTCCTTACAGAAACGGGGTATAAAAGGTTTGGTTGAGAAGTGGATTAAGTTTGGAGTTAAATTTCAGAGAAAAATTTTTATGAATTCTCAACATTGTGCAAGAATTAGCTACCCGCAAAGTGAAGAAGCAATTAAAAAGACAGAGGTGAAATGGACTCTTGAGAGAAAAGGGGTGTTAGCAGAGGCAATCAAATTGGCCCTTTGTGTAAAAAAAGGAAAGTCTTATGTAAGAGTGAATTACTCATCACTAAACAGAAGCGAACCAGTTGTAGAATTTTTGCATTCTACTATAGATAAGATTTGTGCAGAAAAGAAAATTACCCCATTTTTTTTAGATTCTGCGAAGTTGGTTCGCTTGATAAGTAATCGGTTTCCGGTGGGTAAGATATTTGATTTTAAAGAATTTTCAAAAAAAGAAATTAAATCAAAAGTGTATGTTCTTGAAAAACCGAGCGAAGTGAGTGTTACCTTAGGAAGTGCCGCTCCTTTAGAAGCGCCTGCTAAGAAAGCTGCAAGGGGGAGGCGTTGCGCATCACTTATGTCACAGGTTACAAGAAAGAGGGTAGAAAAGAAAAGTCCACCCAAAGCTTCTGCAAATCCCTCTGGAGCAAAATCTAGCTCCTCTGAGGCTTTGGTTAATAAAGTTGCTAAAAATGCTTTGCAGGGTTTTAGTATGGGATCTTCTGGGCAGGTGGATTGGGAAGCGCATGGTGATCTGGATGATTTTTTGAGAAGCCGTGGAATCAATACTGATGATCTTGGTGATCTTGACGGCTCAAATGTATTTGATCTTTAAAAGAGAATCTAAACTATTCTTGCGGACTTGGGGTTTCTGACTCTGAATTGTTGGCTAAGGGGATGCAGCGCTCATGCCTGCACTGCTCCTCTTTTGAGCAGCAGTTGCTTCCGCAAGGATAATGATTGTTTTCACAAGTAGGCTTTTCGTTGTTTTTTTGATGTTTTTTTCCGCAATTACACATGATTAACTCCCTTTTTAGAAAGTATAGAGCATGGGAAAATATTTTTAAGTCGCTGATTTAGAGTTTTTTGCTATTCGACTCAAAAATTTTTTCGAGGCGTTCGATCTCTTGTTTTGAATCTCTGTGAGGTTTAAGGTCATTTTTTATAGCCTCACTTTTTTGGGCGAGTTCTGTGAGGTGGCTGTAAAATTCAGAGCAGCTAATGGTTTTAATCTGAAGGTTTTTGGCGTGAGCGCTTAGCTCTCTATCTGAGGTGATAAGTCTTACCTGTGGTTTGTTTTTTAATGCGGATAGATATTCCAGGATGTAGAGATCACCTTCGAGGTTAATAGGTGCATGGGCGATTTCAAGGTGGTTGAGACGGCTTTTTGTTGGATAGTCCCTTGCATGATTCGGGTTAGAGTCAAAAATAAGAATCCCTTTAAATCCAAAAGAGCCCATCCAGTTATCTAACAGGGAGATGAAGTCGTTTTTACTTTGCTCTGAAAATTTAGACGGTTTTCTTGTCTTAAAAAGGAGGTTGTAGGCATCTATTACGTAAAAAAAACTCTTATTTGAGAAGGAGGCCAAAACAAAGTCCTGAATTGTTTGCAGCATGCAGCCCGATTGCGGGGAGAAGTGAGCTGTTTCTTGACCCCTCTGATGAAAAGATTATGCCAGAAATCATCGTTCCAATCAAGACTTTCAATTTACTTCCGGTTTCTAAAACTTGGTTATCTGTTATATGAAGGTAGCCAAAGATAGCTGCTTGAGTAATTGAAGAGAAAATCGATTGGATGTGATCAGGGATGTCACAAATATGGTTTCCAAAAAGGTAGGATATATCTTCTATTCGCTCTTTTAGAAATCCGCGAAAAAGAATTTCCTCGCAAATCGGAGCATTTACGGAAACTGAAAATAATATCCAAGGGTCCCCTGTGAGAATTTGCTGGGCTATCACTTGGCTGGGATTTGTTGTTAATCCGGCTAAAAGGCTAAAGAAAAATGTGCTTGCAATAGAGGTTAGAGTGCTTTTAAAGTGAATTTTGGTTGTGCTCAACCACCGAATGTTGGACTCCCTCCCCTTTCTTAGGTAGGTTTCTGAAAGATAGGTGATTGATGTTAAAAAAATATTTAAAGTGATTGTCGAAGTCCACGACATACAGATTTGACTCGCTATCATAAAACCAGCAAGAGAGATAGAGACTATTTTTTCTTGTATAAGCACTGAAGGGGCCCCTCTGATTAAAGGCTGTTCCTCTACAGAGATGCCGCACCAATTCGTTGCAGGAGAAATATAGGTAACACTCATGCTTTAAAAGCTTATATTTTATTTAAGTAATTGTAAATTAAAATGCTTTGTACATATCATAATTGTGGCTAAAAGAGGCTTGATCCTATAACTGCTATATACCTCTTCCAAATGAATCTTACCCATCTTTCATTACCTGCATCTTCATCTT
>CALKUQ010000022.1 GCA_937996705.1 uncultured Chlamydiae bacterium | reverse complement strand
GCGCCCTCGGCATCAACTAGCGTCTAATTTAAATATGAAGCGCATGTAAAGAAATTTGAGTAACATTCATTTGGAAGCGGTATATGTCTCTTGACTTAATAAACATAGTAGGGTCGATTATGGGTTATGGACCCGATCTCAAGAATATTCTTTACACATGACCCAGTCGATCTAGAGAGCGCTAAAGAGGTAGTGTCGAAGTTAGAAAAATTACTTCCTTCTTGTATTGAGTTGCTTAAGAGGGATCCTGGGACGGTTTCAGAAAAAATTGAAAATTTGAGGGAGAGGATAAGCTCTTTAGAAGCGGGGGAAGCGAGAGCTCATTTGCTGGGACAATTGGGGCGGTGTAGAACTCTATTTAATGAGTTAATTGGAAGGGTATCCCCCTCAGGATTAGAGTTAAGTGGTGAGGAGGTTTTAGAAGCTATTGATAGTGGGAATCTTGGCTTAGCTTTAGATCTTATAAAAACCGAAGGTCTTTCTTTGGAAGGATTTGAGCGATTAATAGAACCCAATCAACTAGAATGGATTAGACTTAATTTAGAATTTTCCCCATCGGAACCTCCGACACTAGATGCAATGGCTCTAACTAAATCGGGGGAAAGGGTTGGGCTTGGATGGGGGTACAAGGCTGCTAATTTAGCGGTAATGCGAAAACATGCCGAGGAGGCTACCACACGCTGCACCAGCTCAATTGTTAGGGTTCCTGAATTTATTCCCCTCAGCGACATAGAAATGCGTTGTTTTATTCAGTCCAAATACCCAGATCTTGAAAAAGATTGGAGGCGGTTTCAAACAACCCTAGATCCAGAAAAGGGGGAGCTAACAGCTGCCGGATTAGTAGTATTAGAAAAGATCCAACAATCTATATTAAAGTGCTTTGAGGAGCATTCTTACGCTCCTCCTCAGCTGATTAAGTGGCTTGAAGAAAATAACCCCCAACTTTTAGCTGTCCGAAGTACAGGAAAAGAAGACTCAAAGACAAATTCCAATGCCGGGGGGAATGATACGGAGTTGTATGTCAAGCCCACTTCTGAAGAGATTTCTAAAGCGATGGGGAGGGTCCTCTCCTCCTATTTTAGTGAAAAATCTATCAGGCTCCGCTTAGCGAAAGAGGATCGCTCGGTTTTAACTGAGGAGCTTTTTTTGCCCGTTTTAATTCAAACAATGGTCTCAAAGCCCGAAGCGGGGGGAATACTATTTACCGGGGGGGATTTGGGGGAATTGGTCGAGCTCTCTGTTGTTTGCGGACATCCCCACGGAGTTGCAGGAGGGGAAGGGACTGCGGATCGATTTTTTGTTGATATAGAGGCAGGGGAAGTTGCAAAGAGCGTTCGCAGCAAAAAATCTGAATTTAGGGATGGAGTGTATCAACCCACTACCCCCCAGAATCGGGACAGTCCCGCTATTTCAGACGAGTGTGCAAGAGATATGAAGGCAGTTGCTACCTACTACTCCCAAGAAGTCTATCGAAGTGATTCAGGGAATGAATCTCTTAATATAGAGTTTAGTGTCGAAGAGGGGGTTATTCATCTTTTGCAGCTAAGGCCCCTTATTCGGGGAAAATCGCCCGATTCTGTTAGCTATATAGCTCTTGATACAATAGATAAGAGTTGTGAAATTATTGGAAAAACTCTTCTGAGTGATGGTTCTTATGTTCGAAATAGTGAAGAGACCATTGTTTTGGTCTGTGACACGCTCGAAGAGGCAGAAAAGCTCTATACCGAAGCCTCCCTTGAGGTAAGAAGTAAAATTGCAACAGTTGTTGTAAGAAAACCTGCTCCCACAACCTCTCACGCAGCGGTTAATCTAATTGCTGCCGGAATCGGGGCAATTGTTATCGAGAAGACAGAGGAGTTTAGAAGGGTGAGGTCTTTGATAGAGGGTGGAAAAAAATGCTTTATAGACCTTCAACAGGGCGCATTGATTCATGCTGATGAAGTGGATATTAGGGCTGGCTATGTATGCTTTCCTATACCTCTTGAATATTCGGTAGCCCCCTCTGCAATGATCCGACATAACAGCCGAGAAGAACTAAGGCTGTTTGCTACAAAACTAGACACTCTTATTGGGGAGAGTTTGGGACCCGGAGATACAGGGATGCGAGAGTTGCTTCAGGAGATGAGTGTTGGCTCTGAGGTTCAGGTGAGAGCTGCTGCTGCAAATCTTTTATTTCTGCTAAGGGGGCTTATACGAAAAGCCTCTGTCGATCCCGCTTTTTCTGCAGAAAAGCAACTTCTTTTAATGATCACGGAGGAAATCGTTAAAATCGTCGAAAAACAACTGATTCCTGTCGCAACCTCTGAACCTAGAAGTTTGAAGAGGCTCTATCCTATCAGATTGATAGAGGCGTGTCTCTATCAAGAGGGGAGTGTAATTGGGGGTTTTTCCATTAAAACCATTTTAGAAGCAGTTCAGAATCAAAAAAAACTAGCGAGCGCCTTAGAGGTCTCTTTTGCAGATGCAGTGGCAAGAGAGGGGGCTTTAGCTAAGGCCCCCTATGTCAGAGCCAGGTTCTCAATCATTGACTCAAAAGAGCAAGCATTATTTGATCGTTTCATGCAAAGTTTGCATTTGGCAGACCCTGTTCAAGTTGAAAATATTGGAAAGTTTTTTCTCAGACTGAACAATCTTGGGATACTCACAGAGTGGGTAAATCGAGAGCTCGGGTTGATCCTTGAACGGGGCGATATTCATACAGTATTTGAACATTTATGTAATGTGGCAAGAAATTCGTTTGAAGAGATGAAGAGGTGTGAGAGAACTCTTTTGCGAGTAAAAGAATTGCGCTCTAAAATCTCAAATTGGGAAGATCCCAAATATGTGCAAAGCCATATGCATAATTTGCTGTTAGAGTTTAAGAAAATGGGGTTTGAAATTGAAGGGGGTAATCCTGCTAGTTTTATCGTTAGATACGAACTTGCAAGCGATTTAGGAAAATTGGCAATTTTAGAAACAATGAAAGAGGTGGTAGATCTCTATGATGAGATGATCAAAACTGTAAAAATATCAAGACGATATCCTACGGAAAAGGGACGATTAAAGCATTTTAAAGCGATGCTCGGTCAGTATCGTCTCATGATGCAAATTTGTTTACAGCTTACCGATCAGATGGGTCGGAAAATTAGTGAGCTCGGAACTTGGAGAGTAGGGGCTAAAGTGAGAGTAGAAGATTATTTGCACGCAATAGATGTCGGGGGTGATGTCTCTGTAGGAGATACAATAATTCGATCTCCTGGGTTTGATAATATCGATGTAGAATCCTTGAGCGAGAGCGGTCTGGCTACACAAATCTTGCCTTCAAAACATTTTGATGTCAGCGCAATTATAGTTACCGCAACGGGAGATTTTCTTTACAGCAGAGTATTTCCTGGGACTCTTGAGGATTATTTCACCCTCTTTCATCAAAATATGCTAGCCTCCATTGGGAGAGTTCGTTCCAATTTCAGTATCCCAGAGGAGAAACTCCCCAAGGCTCTAAGAGATTATAAAGGGATACTTGGCTCTAGATTTTCTAGGATCGATGTAAGAAATGGAAAGATTGTTGTAGAATCGGACATTCCTGTTAGGCAACATGCTGTACGTGTTGAGGTTAGTTACGATTTAGTGGCGAGTCGCTCTATAGTAACAAAAATAAGCTTTTTTGGAGCAAACGAGGGGAATCGGTGGGAATATTTAGCCGCAACTCTAGCTGCAATGGGGGAAGATATTCCGAATTTAGAATTTGAACCC
Source organism: uncultured Chlamydiae bacterium (assembly GCA_937996705.1). GTDB lineage: Bacteria > Chlamydiota > Chlamydiia > Chlamydiales > 2-12-FULL-49-11 > VGMD01. Next base: position 118,943 of record CALKUQ010000022.1, on the reverse strand, counting down.
CCTAAAATTACTTACGGAGCCTCGGGTGGGGTAACGTTAGAGTTTACAGATCATGGGCTTGGGGATAAACTAGTAGAGCTTGAGGCTTTTATTGCGACGATTAATTTTTCTACAGAGAGCCTGTTGCCTCCCACGTACTTTTGCGATTTAGTAATGGAGGCAAGAGAGTCGCTTGGAGTAGATCCGACGATTCCGTTTAGTAGGGAAGATTTAAAACGAGGGGCCTTTTTTATAGCCCCTATGGTCGTTTACCAGTTTATCCAAGAGGGAAAGCTAGTAGAGGCAAAAGCTCTTCTCACGAAATTGGAAGAGCTTCAACTAACAATGCCCCAGCTTAAGGATGTCAAAATTAGTGACGGCTTTTTCCCTCATTCGGATAGGTTATGGGGAAATGCAATCAAGGAATTAGAGCCTTTAGTAGAAGGAGTACCCCCTAAAGAAGAAGGGGATAAAGACCTTTTTGACATAGAGTGGGGAGGAGATGACGATCTAGACTTAGGCGCTTTTGAAGATCCAGAGTTGTTTCAGCCTGAGGAAAATCCTCTTTTTAAAAAGTATCTAGAAAGGCACGGGAATTTACTAAACCGGTCGTTTCATGGCTCTCCAGAGGATAAAAAAGTTCTCGAGATACTCTTAGATTTTGTTGAAACTGATAAAAAAATGGCGATTCGTGTGGTCTCTTTAAAGGGTCTCTATCTTAATAAGTTAGAGGAAACGTTGCAAAATGACCCACAAATTATTGAAGCAGCGGTATCGGAAGATGCTAGAGTTTTAGACAAGCTTACCCCAGATGCGTTGCACAACCCGAGATTAGCTGTTGCGGTGGTGCAAAAACATCCCGAGATGCTCTTACGGTTCTCTGAAGAGGTAAGGTCAAATTCAGCTGTTATTGAAAGAGTTGTTAGAAAGAGTCCAGCGGCCCTGCAGTTTGCTGGGCCGGAATTTTCAAACAATCAAGCGCTTGCTCAATTTGCTTGGAGTTATGAAGAGGGATAGGGTTCTTTCAAAACTTGAGTTTCGAAAGAATCTATTTTTTCCCTTTTTGATTTTCTAGATCTTTCAACTTTTTCTTGATTTCGGCAATATCTTTTTTGATGTCTTTTAGAAAATCATCAAACATCACTTTAATTTCATGCATAGACCATTTGTCGTTAGGTTCTTTTTTAGGTGGTTGATTAGCTGCCATACACTTCTCCTTTTTGGTTTGTTATAATACTACTATAACAACCACTGCATTTATTTTATTTTTTTGATTATGAGGGATTTAAGATATTTATAGGGAGGCTGCTTGTGTTTAATGATTGAGGTTTGATAGTGGTAGTGCTATGTACGATGTCTTGGTAATAGGGAGCGGGCCTGCGGGCTATGTAGCGGCGATTAAAGCGGCTCAGCTTGGATTTAAGGTGGCTTGTGTTGAAAAAGAGTCCACTCTTGGCGGCACTTGCTTGAATGTAGGATGCATTCCCTCAAAGGCTCTTTTACATGCAACGGAGATTTTGTACCATGCCGGGATTAGAGGGGCGGATCTTTCGATGTTAATGAAAGAGAAAGAAGAGGCTGTCCAAAAGCTCTGCGGGGGGATAGCCTATCTTTTTAAAAAAAACAAAGTCGAGCGGATACCAGGAACCGCCTCCGTCGGGAGGGAGGGTGTTGTTAAGATTGATGGTAAGGTAATTGAATCTAAGTATGTTGTGATATCGTCTGGATCGGAGGCGATACCCCTCCCTTTTTTGCCCTTTGACGAGGAGATTGTCCTCTCTTCCACAGGGGCTTTAGCCCTCAAGGAAATTCCTAAAAAGATGCTTATAGTGGGTGGAGGGGTCATTGGCCTTGAACTTGGGTCGGTCTATAAGAGGCTCGGGTCTGAGGTGGAAGTGTTGGAGTTTATGGACAGAATTATCCCCGAATTTGATGGAGATCTCTCTAAAGCTTTTCAAAACACCCTAGAAAATCAGGGCTTCAAATTTAATCTAGCGACAAAAGTGATCGGGGGAAGAAAAGAGGGTGAAGGGATTACTCTAGAAGTCGAGGGGGGCAAAACCTTTTCTGGCAGCGTCTGTTTGGTTGCAATTGGAAGGAGACCCTATACAAAAGAATTTGATTTAAAGCTTACACCAAGGGGCTTTATTGAAACAGACGAGAATTTCAAAACGAGCGCCCCTAATGTTTTTGCAATCGGAGATGCCGCAGGCCCCCCTATGCTTGCACATAAAGGCTCTTACGAAGCAGTTGCCCTGGTTGAGTATTTGGCCGGAAAATCATCAAGTGTAAACTATATGGCTATTCCGAATGTAATCTACACTTATCCCGAGGTTGCCTCGGTTGGATTTAGTGAAAAGGAGCTGGAGCTAAAACAAGTCCCCTATAAAAAGTCTAATTTTCCTTTTACAGGAAATTCACGCTACCAGGCAAATGGGGGGACCGACCCTTGCTTTATTAAAATTTTATTTCATGCCGAGAGTAAGCATTTACTTGGCGCTCACATCCTCTCTCCAAACGCATCAGAGCTTATCATTCAGCCGACAACCGCGATTCAAAATAAAATGACGTTAGATCAGCTAAAAAACGTCTGTTTTCCCCATCCCACTTTGTCAGAGGCTTTTCATGAAGTCTATATCGATAAATTTTTGCATATGTAGTTAAAAACTATTCCCAAGGGTTATTCGAATTTTTCTTTTCAAAAATAACGGAAATCGGGTTTAATAGTTGGCATATGGGAAAGATTGTTTTTAATAATGAAGATGAGGTCACTCTCACCGAGGGTGATTCGATTAAAGAGTGTTGTGAGGAGGCGGGGATTCCGTTTGCTTGCGAAGAGGGACTTTGTGGAACCTGTGTGATTGAAGTCGAAGAGGGAATGGAGCATCTTTCTGAGTATACTCAGGAGGAGAGAGATTTTCTTGGAGATCCAGGATGTGAAAGGTTAGCGTGTCAGTGTAAGATGAAAGGCCCTGGAAGGGTAAAGGTAAAGTTTTAGTATGATTACAAAAGAGATGACAATTGGTGATATTTTAGGCAAATGGCCCGAGAAAAGTCAAAAACTTGCCCAAGAAATGACAAACATGGGGCTACACTGCGTAGGATGCGGAGCTGCGACATGGGAGACTTTGGAGGCGGGAATGCTAGGTCATGGAATGCAAGACTCTGATATTGAATCTCTTACTAAAACACTGAATGCGATTCTTTTAGAGAAAACTGATTTAACAACAATCAGCCTTACAAAAAGGGCCTCTGATAAGTTTATAGCCCTTTGTAAAGAGGAAGGGCTCTCCAAGTACGCTTTGCGCTTTGGAGATCAACCAGGGGGCTGTAGTGGCTTTGAGTATGTCTTAGATTTTTCTGAAGCTGCTGAAGAAGAGGATCAAGTCTTTATTTCTCACGGGGTAGAAATTCACGTAGAAAAACAGGCTGTTCCTAGACTGTTAGGGGCTGAAATCGACTATTATGATGGGCTAAATGGTGCCGGGTTTAAGATAAGCAACCCAAATGCCAGAGGCTCATGCTCTTGCGGAAGTTCTCAAACGTATTAAAGCTCCACCTCTTCTGATAAACTACCACTGAGGGATTCACCCGTTTCAGGGGTTCCTCTCAGAAGTAACGACAGTATGTTTCGCCAATGTTGAATAGCTGGGTTATCACTTCTAAACTCATCAAAGCTTCCGTTTGAGTACTTTATACCAGTAGTGAAGCTTACAGATTCGATAATTCTTGCCGGAGAGCCGTCTTGGGGCTCAACCGCTTCCACTAATTTTTGAAAAAGTTCTGTACACTGCCTTAAAATTTCAGGATTTTTGCTCGAAGTTGTCTCAATAAGTCTCCCTGTAGAGGGGTCAGTAACAATAAAATAGACCCTCCTTTCTGTCCCGTCGGGAAGTCTGATCTTCATGGCGGAGGTGATGGGAGAGGTTTGAAGGGGAGTTGGTGCCAAGCTAGAAGGGGCAATTGGCTGCGGTGGCCGAGGAGCAGAGCCTGGACTTGAGAGTCCCGCTCCGGCGCCAGATGAAACGGTAGTTGGATGAATAGTCATATTGATAGCTCCTTTGATAAGGATTTATTTATCTCTATTATATCACAACACGATTAAATAGTAAATTAAATATTTATTTGGTTAATTTATTTTATAAATAATCATAATTATGTTATTATATTAACATTAACTAATGTGAGATATGTATGAGTGTAGTCAGTAGTGTTAGTGGGAGTTTTGGAAGTGAGGTTCGAGTAACCAAGCAGCGCCCAACCGTACTAGGAGATTCTGCTGTAGATCGGATTCTTTCTCCGATCGCATCGACTGCGAGTGGATTCGCTGTCACTGCTTGGGGGCTTGCTTCCGATGTTTCCGCTATTGCTCGAAATTGTTATTGGATACAAAATCCTGTGAATCCCGATCCAGGTGTGGTTTACGGATTAGGGATTACTTCTGCTATGGGTGTAGTTACAGGTCCGATGTCTACTGCTAGAGCCGTTCTTCAATTAAGGACAGCGAAAAAAACTAACGATTATGCAAGCGCAACATTTGCGAAACTTGCCATTGCTAATGGGATAGCAGATACAGCCGCTGGAGCTTCTATGGCTGTAAGTAGAGGTCTCAGTCTTGCAGGCTTGAAAACTATGAATAAAACAATGGAAGTTGCAGGGCCTATTTTCGGATGGGCGGCAAGCATTACCATCTCCCTGAGCTTTCTTTTATCTGCCATTCGCTCACTCAAAACGTTAAGAGCTGCATTAAAATTTCAAAGGGAACTCAACGAGAAACAAAATATTGAGTCTAAATTCGCTTACTTGCTTTCTCATAAGGATGACCCGATACAAAGAGCTGCATACGAGAGAGCGGTTGGTGGAAAAACACTTGCAGAATTGACGAATGTAAATGTCAATCCAGCAGAGATTGTAGCAAAAGTTGAGGCAGATTTAAAAATTCAAGTGTTTAAACAGGTATTAACAACTTTTGCTATTGTTGTAGGAATTACAAGCTTTATTATGACCTCTGTTTTAACAAGTGGGAGTACGCTTGTTTTTGGTTACGCTATGATGCTTGTTATGAATACGATTATGACGGCAGCGGATGCCCAAGCGATGTATCAAAGTATGATGAATTTCAAAGATCTCTCTACGAGAGAAAAATTAGTTATGGCCTTTTTCGTCACCATTACAATCGCTGCAACTGCTGCAGGAATTTTCTTCTCAGGGGGGGCAATTTTAGGGGCACCTCTCTTTATCGGACTTGGAATGCTCGCAGTCCAGGGGGGCGGTCTAGCTTATGCATGGCATAGACACCATAACAAGCCAGAGAAGAGTTATGTAGATATGGGTATTCACCTACCAATTGGATTTAGGCAGATTGAAGTGCAGTCTGATGATAAAGATTTCGGGTTTCCATCGTTGGGTGAAGATTTAGATCTTGCGCCAATTATGGAAAATGATCCAAAATCTCCTGATCTAGGAAACTAAATCGGAAATGGAGTGATTCAAGAGTTTCTCGAATATTTGGCATCAGAGAGGGGTCTTAGCCAGAACACCCTTAAGGCCTACCAATCTGATATTCATCTATTTCTTCAAGGAAGAGGGGAATCTTTTCAGGTTTCAGAAAAAGATCTTTTTGATTTTATCGGGAGATTGAGAGACCAAGGTTACCATCCAAATTCCATCGCAAGAATTTGGGTCTCCCTTAAACTTTTTTTGCGCTACTTGAAGCGTATGGGAACTTTGAAGGAAAATGTGGCAGAATTATGGGAGAGCCCTAGGCTCCTGTCTGTATTGCCGGTAGTCCTGAGTCAGGAGGAGGTTGCAAAGCTCCTAAAAAGTGCTGATTCAAAATTTGAGTTAGCGATTTTAGAGTTTTTATACGCAACAGGGATTCGAGTCTCAGAGCTATGCCAATTGAATCTATTTGATGTTGATGAGAGTGTGATTCGAGTCAAAGGCAAGGGGGGGAAAGAGAGAATTGTCCCGATAGCAGCTAGAACAGTCGCCGTCCTTGATCAATACCTTATTAAGAGAAAAAAGGGTCTACAGGAAAATCCCCCCCTTTTTTTAACTCCAAAAGGAAGGAGAATCAATCGGCAATTTGTCTGGGAATTGGTTAAAAATTGTGCAAAGGTGGCTGGAATTAGTAAAAATGTTTCACCCCACACTCTCAGGCATTCCTACGCAACGCATTTGCTAGAAAATGGTGCAGATCTTCGGATCATCCAGGAGTTGCTGGGCCATTCTAGTATTAGCACAACGGATCGTTACACCCACGTTTCCAATAAGCACCTAAAAGATGCTTTTCATAAATTTCACCCTAGAGAAGGCTGATCTGCTTTAAGAGGAGCTCTTTTGTCAGCTCTGGGGTCGCTTGCCCTTTGCACTCTTTCATCACTTGTCCGATCAGATATTGAAGCGCTTTTTCGCGGCCATTCTTGTAATCTGTTACCGAAGGTTGATTGGCTGCAAGGACCTTAGCAACGATCGGCTCTATGACAGCCGTATCACGAATAGGTTGGTAGTTAGGGTTTTCTTTTACAATTTCCTCGGGGGACTTTCCTGGGTTTTGGAGCATATCATCAGCGACCGATTTAGCGATTCTCCCTGTAATTTGTCCCACTTCAATAAGATTAGATAGAAGGGCGATGTGTTTCACATCAATCCCTATTTCGTGGAGGGTCTTTCCGCTCTCTTTGATTCTTCCAATAAATTCTACGGTAAGCCAGTTACAAAATGCTTTTGCATTTTTTGCAATTTTCAATCCCTCTTCAAAATCGTCCAGGAGGGGCTTATCATTTACAAGAAGGGATGCTGAGTAGGCGCTAAGCCCGAGTTGGGTCACATATCTTTGAAATTTAGCTCTCGGCAGTTCCGGGAGAGTCTCTTTTAAATCGTCAATAAACTTTTTAGATAAGACAAGAGGGGGAAGATCGGGTTCGGGAAAATAGCGATAGTCATCGGCAGTCTCTTTTGCTCGCATTAAGATAGTGCGCTTTTTTTCTAAATCAAACCGGTAGGTTCCACTTACAATTCGTTTATCAGGGTTATTTGTGTAAAATTCAATTTGTCTTTCGATTTCTGAAGCAATTGCAAGCTCCATATTGAAAAAGGAGTTCATGTTTTTGATTTCAGCTTTAGGTCTTAGCTCGCTTTCTCCCTTTTTTCTTACAGATATGTTCACATCCATTCGAAATTGACCCTCTTGCATATTGCACTCAGAGGAGTCGATGTATTCTAAAATGGCTTTAACCGCCATTGCGTAAGCAGAAGCATCCTTGGCAGAATGCATACAAGGCTCAGAAACAATTTCTAAAAGGGGAGCGCCACTTCGGTTAAAGTCGACCCCTGTAAAATCGGGAAAGTGGATCAATTTACCTGCATCATTTTCCAGATGGGCGTGATGGATGCCAAATGTTTTTGTTTCGTTTTCAACCTCAGTGATGATTTCTCCACCAGAGACAATAGGCTTATAAAATTGAGTGATTTGAAAGTTTAGGGGGCAGTCTGGATAAAAGTAGGACTTTCGATCAAATACGCTACACAAATTGACTGTCGCGCCTACTGCTAAACCAAAGGAAGCAGCTTTTTTTACAGCCTCTTTGTTTATTACAGGGAGGGCTCCTGGTTGTCCGGTATTAAGGTAATCGAGATTGACATTAGGTTCATCGCCAAAATGATTAGGCGCTGTCCCAAACATAAGTGATTTGCTATTGAGTTGTGCGTGAATTTCAAGTCCGATTACAGCTTCCCAGTCGCTGGATTGTTTCATGAGATCTCCTTGTCAAAAAGGGGAGGACATTTTTTATGGAAATCGGTTGCCTCAGCAAAATGGTTGGCAAATCTCATCACTCTAGCGTCTTCAAGAAGAGGTCCTTGTAGTTGCATCCCTATCGGGAGGCCTTTTGAGGAGGGGCGAATAGGCATGCTTAAAGCAGGAATGCCGGCTAGGTTTGCCGATATAGTAAAGATGTCTTGCATATACATTTGAACCGGATCTTGAATAGATCCAATTTTAAAAGCCGGGGTGGGAGAGGTGGGCATAGCGATCATGTCGCAGCTTTCAAACGCTTTTTTATAGTCTCTTATGATTAAAGTTCTAACTTTTTGAGCCTTTCGATAATAGGCATCTTGGTAGCCGGCTGATAACACATAGGTGCCAAGAAGAATTCGTTGCTTAACCTCTGGACCAAAGCCTAGGCCCCGAGACAATTCATAAATTTCCTCGAGAGAGGTAGCTTCAGGAGCTCTTACTCCATATCGAATGCCATCAAATCTTGCTAGGTTGGTTGAGGCCTCTGCGGTTGCGAGTATGTAGTAGACAGGGATAGAGTAATTAATTAGATCTAGGTTAATTTCTACTACATTAACTCCAAGAGACTTATAGATTTCAATAGCCTCAAGAAACGATTTCTCTACGTCAGAATCGATATTTTTTAAAAGAGAGAAGGGAACTCCTAGAGTCTTTCCTTTGATAGAGTGTTTGATCTCTGATAGATAAGCCTCTTGCCCTTTAGCAACGCTTGTCGAATCGAAAGGACAGTGAGTCGCTATCACTTCTTGCATTAAGGCGATATCTTCAATGGACCTTGCAAAAGGTCCGATTTGATCTAAAGATGAACCGAAGGCGACAAGGCCATATCTTGAAACCCTCCCGTAGGTCGGTTTTAGCCCATATAAGTTGCAAAGGGCTGCAGGTTGACGTATTGAGCCGCCGGTATCAGAGCCTAGCGTGAGAGGGGCTAACATTGCAGATGCGGCCGCAGCACTGCCTCCAGAAGATCCCCCCGGAGTGCACTCTAAATCCCATGGATTGTAACTCATTTTAAATGAGGAGTTTTCTGTCGAGGATCCCATCGCGAATTCATCCATATTCGATTTTCCCAGGATGATCCCATCGGCATTTTCAATCAAGGAGGTCACTGTAGCATCAAAGGGGGCTCGGTAGTTTTTTAAAAATTGAGAGCCACAAGTGGTAAGCTCACCCTTCATGTGCATATTGTCTTTAAGGATGATAGGGATCCCAGCCAATTTACCCAAAGGCTTGCTTTGGTGAAGTTTGGCGTCAACTTCTTTAGCCTTTTTCAGAGCCTTATCTTCAAAAACACTCAAAAGAGAGCCAATCTTAGGTTCAATAGCCTGAATTCTTTTTAAAAAGGAGGAGGTAATTTCTTCAGCGGTTAGCTTTTTTTGAAGAAAGAGCGAATTTAATTCTAATGCAGTTTTGTTGTACACGTAAGTTACTCTTCCTTAATTACAGGAGGGACTTTTAACATCCCTGCTATTTTCTCTGGAGCGCCACTTAAAAAGAGCTCTCTAGGATAAACTCTCTCTGCAACATCTTCTCTTAAAGGGGCTTGAATCTCCTCAAGGACGTGAGAGCAAGGTTCCACATTCTCTGTGTCTACCTCGTTTAATTTCGCAACAGAACTTAAAATGGTTTGTAAATTCTTAAGAAGCTTAGACTCTTCTTGTTCTGACAAACGAAGACGGCAGAGTCTCTTAAGGGCTTTGAGTTCTTCTTCTTTAAGCATGCTGAAGATTTTAGGTATTTTCTTTGTTCTTGTCAATAATCGTCTTTACATTTTAAGTTAGGGGTATAAAAAGGAGGAGTCAATGTGTATTTTCAAATACGTAGTTAAATTTTTATTGATAATTGGAGCTTTAGATTTAGGGGCAATGGGTCTTTTTGGGGTCTGCCCTATTAGTTCACTCTTTAGTGGAATGATGGTCTATCCGCCTGAGTCACCGATGGGAGCAAAAATTTCCTTTATAGTGATTGGAATAGCAGGTCTTCTAGCTTTGATTTGGTTACTAAAAAAGTGTTGCGGTTGCAAAGAGACTAATAAAAAAGATAAAGGTCATGGCGGCGGCTGCTGCAGATAAAATCGATTTGTTTCGGGAATCTCTCTGATTAAAAAAATTGGAGATTCGAAAGAAATCTAAAGGGGGGATAGTCCGCATTTCACAAGCTAGTTAGGGTGATGTGCACTAGCCTCCCTTCTAATTCCACTTTTTTTTAGAAGGGGGGTGTAAAAATATCCAAATAAACTATACAATCCCTCAAAATGAAATCAAACCGATTTGTTACACGGCTCCTCGTAAATTCAGAGAAAGATGCAGTCTATTTATGGCACTTGCACGCCTCTTGTTTTTCTAGATCTCTCCCCTCGTGGGAAAGAGCTACCGTAGTCTCTTGTGAAGAGCTCCCAGGTAGACAGGTCAGGGTCACGGTCTTTTTTCAAGGGACATTTCGTAAGATAAAAGCTGTTTTTAGGATACACTATCCTGTGGGCTCTCAAGTTATTAAGATTAAAGAAGAGCTGGGGAGTATAAGAGAGCTTGATTTCCAGATAGAAATTAAAGCTTGTGGGGAAAATCTCTACGAACTTTTAGAGAGGGTCGAGTACACCCTTTCTTGGAAATGGTTGTTTCCAGATTTTCGAAAACACCGTTTTGAAAAGCGATTGCAAAGGTTTTTTGAATATAAACATGATGTCATGATACGTGACTTGGAACTTTTGAAAAAAAATATAAAACCCTTGAAAATTTTGGTTTCTGGGGGGAGCGGATTAATAGGTTCGAGTCTGATCGAGCTTTTAAAAATTTGCGGCCATAAGATCACAACACTTGTTAGGGAAAAAAGAGATGGTAAAAGTAATTCCGATATTCTTTTTCAAGTCGATAGTGGAGAGGTAAACAGAAGTGAGCTGGAGGGATTTGATGTTGTTGTTAACCTTTGGGGCAAAAGTATCCAGCATCGATGGAGTAAAAAAAATAAAGAGGAAATCCTTCAAAGTAGAGAAGAGGGGACCAGGCAACTTGTAAAAGTTTTGGGAAGTCTGAGAAATCCCCCAAAGGTTTTTTTATCAGCATCTGCCATTGGCTACTATGGAGATCATGGTTCGGATTGGGTTGATGAGACAAGTCAGACTAAAGGCCACTTTTTTATAAGCAGAGTTTGCAAGGCTTGGGAAGGTGCAACCGACTTTCTTAAAATTCGAGGCGCAAGGGTTGTCCATCTCCGATTTGGAGTGGTCCTCAGTTCTAAAAAGGGGGCCCTTTCTGAAATAGCAACACTGATTCGAAGGGGCCTTGGGAGTGTTTTAGGCAGTGGAGATCAATACATCAGTTGGATCGCAGTCGACGATGCAGCGTGTGCAATTTACCACGCTATTGTAACAGAAAACCTAAAAGGGCCAGTAAACATTACTTCCCCCAATCCCGTTACTAACAGAGAGTTCACTAAAAAAATCGCCGCGCACTTAAGAAAATCTTTAGGGCCAAATATGCCCGCCTCACTTTTGCGCTTTGTGAAAGGGGATATGGCCGAGGAACTCCTCCTCGCATCAACAAGGGTAAGCCCTAAAAAACTACTTGAAAGTGGGTATGAGTTTCGCTACCCTCTTCTTGATGATGCTATTTCCCATTTGATTTTTTGAATCCAGAGAAATAAAAATTAAATCGTAAGACAATTAAGGTTTCTAAATAGGAAGAATTGTGAGGGTGTTTGATGCGTAACAAGTCAAAGTCAAGTCGAGTTCAAAAATAATTTCAATTTTCGGAGAGAGGGCGTTCTTGAATTTTTTTAATTGCTTCTTTGAGTTTATTTCCCCAAATGATTTATGCCAAAGAAAAACCAAAAAATTTATTTTTGATTATTTGCTCTGATAATCAGCCTATTTATCCATTTATTATGAAAATTTGGCGCTCATATATGAACTTAGACGAAGACCATTTTAAATGCTATTTTCTAAGAGCTTCAAATGAGCTTTCCTCAGATGCCTTAATTGATGAGGATACTCTTTGGATAAAGGGCGAATAGACGATGATTCCTGGAATATTAAATAAAACTGTGAAAGGTTTAGAGTTTTTACAACCTTGTTTCAGCGATTTTGATTATATCTTAAGAACAAATTTATCATCATTTTATGTGTTTCCAAAATTGCTAAATTTTTTACATCAAGCACCTTGAAAATCTTTTTATTCAGGCATCGAGCACGGCGGTATAATTGAGGGTCGCGAGGTCACCTGGGTCTGCGGTGCAGGAATTATCATGTCAGTTAATTTAGCAGAAATGCTGATTTTAAAAAAGAGTGAGTTGCTAGATCTTAGTCCAGAAAATCCGTATAATATAGACGATGTTGCGATTGCAAATCTATTTGCTAGACACCACATAAAAATTATCCGGGAAAAGTACGCAGAAATTTATAGTAGTAAAGAGTGGGAAACGCTTAAGAAAAAGATCCCCAGAGATGTATTTCACTTTAGAATTAATACACCTGTTCCAAAAAAAATCGAGGTCGATCTTTCGATTCATGAATTCTTACTAAAACGCTTTTATCAAATTAAAAGGAGGGTTTTACTTGAAACTGACTAGGATGTTCAATCGCGCCACTCAAAAGCAAGTTTCTCTAATACAAATAGATAATCAATACCCTGTTGGCTTTTTTTAGAGAGCTTCTCAATACATAGCATCTAGCGACTAAATTGTTTTGTTTCAGCAGATCTTGTTTGATGAGATCTATCTGTCCGATAATTGGCTATGGTCTATCCTCCCCTTATAAGCAGAGGCAGAATGCCCGTTTTTAGAGGATTGATAGGGCAAGGTGAAATTATCAATCCAAATTTAACTCGCTCTATTTTTTCTTAACAATCTGTTTGTTAAAGATTTAATCTGAAAACTTCCTGATGTTTCTAACTTAGTTTGATCAATTATTTAATTATGACTTGTAAAATTAGATCTTCATGTCTATTTTTAAGTGTATAGAAAAAACATAAAAAAACGATAATTAAATGGAAAATAAAAGATTAAATCCCTTCAAAGTCCTGACTGATCCTAGGGGTTTTATTCGCAAGGCGTTAGGGAAAACTAAGAGGGCGGGGTTATTTTTCGCAGCTCTTTTAGGGATGACCTATCTTTTTGGAAAAGCTTATACCTTTGCACTCGGTGGCGCATACAGTTTAAGTCACATAGTTGTTTTTTGTCTGATTCTAGCAATTCCAGTTGGCTATTTTCTCCTCTATATTACCTCGTTTTTACTCTATTGGGTGGGGAAGATTTTTAAAGGGAGTGGAACATTTGAGCAGGTTTTTGCTGCATACACATGGACCCGTCTTCCAGAGGGATTTATTTTACTTGGTTGGTTTGGGATTGTTGGAGTGTTTGGAAGTAAGGCATTTACGAGTTCTGTAATTACAGCCACACCTATTCCTCTTGTTATTATAGCGTTAATAATTTTTCAGATGGTATTTGCAATTTGGGAAGTTATTATTTTGTTTCATGCATTAGGAGAGGTTCAAGGGATTTCTGCTTGGGTAGCTGTCTGGAACGTTCTTTTTGCCTGGATACTCTTGTTTTTTATAGATTTTAGCTTTAACTGGTTTTTAATCAAAGGTTTTGATTGGGCGCCGCTAGCAAACTTAATATTTTCATAAGGAAAGAAAAAATGAAAACACGTGCATTATTTACAAGAAAAGCATTTGCGGCAGCTATGAGCTTGATGTTTGTTGCGGGGCCTATGAGCGCTAAACTTTCCGATCATTTTTCTTTCTTTGATGTGAAACAGCCAGATAACACCCAAGCGCAGTTTAAGGATTGGAAAAAAACTACCTCTAAAGAGGGGAAATGTAGCGCCAGTTTTCCAAAATCTCCTGAGCATATTAAGCAGAGGATCCCATCTGCAGATGCAGGAAAAGAATTACAGTACTATGTCTATGTTGCAGATCATGACAGAAAGGCTGTGTTTATGTTATTAATTGCAGAATATCCTGGTGTGGTCTCAGAGGAAAATGCAGTTAAAAATTTAGAGCATTTTTTAAATACCCTACTTGCGCAAAATGCAAATAACAAACTTCTTTTCGCAGATCTTGTTGAGGTGGGGGGATTTCCAGGGATGGATTTTTTTATTAAATCTGACCAAATCTATTTTAAGGGAAGGGCCATCCAGGCAAATAACACCCTTTACTTACTTGCGATGGAGTGCGAAGAGGTCAATTATTCAGAAGAGCACTGCCAGTATTTTATTGAATCATTTCAGTTAGATAAGTAAGTCGCTTGCTGTCTTAAAGTGGGTTTTAGCAACCAGGTGGAGGTTTTCTTTGCCGATTGTTTTGAGGAACTGTTTTCCTGCTGCAATCACTTGCTTGCTGGCCCCTTTAGGAAAAGTCATTCCGTATTGTTTTGACAAGGTCTCAATCCCTGTTACAAAGGCGTCTCTTGCGAGAATAGAGGCGGCAGCAATAACAGGATCAGCCTCCCCTTTGTGAGCTTGAGAAAGATCGAGTTCAAGTTTCTTTTGCTTCAGCGCGTTTTCGACAACGTGTTTGCTTGCAAATTGGTCAATGTTTGCCTTTTTGCATCCAGTTTTTTGGCTCAGTTTTTCAATTGCAGTTGCGTGACCCCAAGCAAGTAAGGAGTTGAGATTTTTAAAGCGAGAGTAGAGCTCGTTGTATTTTTCGGGAAACAAGATGATACATTCGTAGGTACACTGAGCTTTAATTAAGTTTGCAAGCTTATGAATCAGGGGATCGCCAAGTGTTTTAGAATCCTTCACTCCAATTTTTATGAAAAAATCAAAGTCTGCTTCATTTGCATAAACAGCTCCAACGCAGAGAGGCCCGAAAAAATCTCCTTTGCCCGCCTCATCTACGCCAATACGAGGGGTTTTATCAAGAGTTGCGCTTGGATAAGAATAGACTAAAGATTGGAGGATTTCAGGCTCTAAATAATATTGAATCAAAGACTCTTTTTTTTTGCCTTGAACAACAAGTTTTCCCGATTGGTATAGAGTGAGCGAGACACCGTCGGTTTTTGCGGAAAAAATTGAGTAAGGGGGAACGGAAATGGTATAGCCTTGAGAGAGAAGATGCTCCTTAATTTGAGGAGCAAGTCTAGTGTCAATTTCTGTGACAAACGAATCGTTCATAATCTAGAAATTATACCAAAGATTGCAGATATTGTCTATTTGATATACAGTTGAAAAGACCAAGGTGGTAGTTTTATGATAGCTGATGCAAAAAAAGTTGGTGAGATTTTTCGAGCAAGAAGAGAGGAGAGAAACATCTCTTTGAGAGAAATTGAAAGCTCTACATCAATCCGTATAAATTATTTAAGCGCAATTGAAGAGGGGGCTGTTGATAAGTTTCATTCTACTGTCTATTTGTACGGTTTTATGAGACAGTATGCCACTTTTTTAGGCCTGGACATTGATAAAATGACAAGAGAATTTCCAGAAGTGTTCAAACTTCCCATAGAGACCCACGATTTTGCATATGGGATCGGAACTCTCGAAAGAAGGGGGAATTCAGCGCACGGAGCTAAATGGATGCCAAATCTAATTTGGACGGCGGGCGTAGCTGTCGTACTCTTTCTTGCTTGGTGGCTTTCAAAAAAAATGGGACTTCTTTAGCAGTAGGAGGGATCGATGTTAGAGACAATAGGCGATTTTCGCATTTTAAAGGTGATTGGAGAGGGGCCACTTGGCACTCTTTATTTGGCTGAGCACAAGTTTTTGAAAAAACGGTTTGCGATCAAAATGTTGCCTAAAGAGGTGACAAAAGATTCTCTCTTCATGCAAGCATTCGAAGCTGAGATTGGGAAAATAGCCCTTATTGAACATCTAAATCTAGTGAAAACTCACACAGTTTCTAAAGATGGGGAAACCTATTTTTTGGTTACAGATTATATTTCTGATGCCCTTGGGGATCCTTGTAATTTGTCGCAATATTTAGGCTCTCTAAAAACTAGACTTTCAGAAAAAGAGATTATTTCTTTGTTAAGACAGGTAGCATACGCCCTTGATTGTATTCATAAACAAGGGTTATTCCACGGCTCTCTTAAATTAAATAACATTTTAGTGGGAAGGGTAGAAGAAGGGCTTCCTCACCTCTATTTAAGTGATATGGGAATTGGCGAGATTTTAGGAAGGGGTGTAATTCTTTCAAAAATGTACCAGGTTGTTTCTAAAGCTCTCGATCTGGATTCCTCAATTACTGGGTTTGAAAGTGATTCTCCCTACTCTGAGAAGAGGGGAGATTTAAAGATTTTGACAAAGCTTCACCGCTCCTTTTTGCAAAGTTATGGATTTTTAGCTCCCGAGCAAAAATTAGGGGGAAATGATTTAAAATGTGGGCCTAAATCAGACGTCTATTCTTTTGGACTTTTAGCCTACTTTTTATTGATGGGATACATGCCAGAAGGGCTCTTTACTATGCCTTCTGCAATCTTAACAAGTTTTACTTCAGATTGGGATCTCTTAATAAAAGCGACCCTTAAGCAAAACCCAAGTGAGAGGTGTGATAATTTAACAGATCTTATGGAGAGGATCTCTCAAAAAGAGCTCAAGGATATTGAGCGAAATTTAGGGAGAATTACTCCGGTAAAAGAGCTCTCCGAGCCTCTTTTTATTGCGAAGTCTGAGCCAGCGCCTGCCCCTTCTCCTGTTCCTGAGCCTGTTTTCGCCTCTTCATACGCACCTGCTTATGAGCCTGCAGCAAAACCTATTATTCAACCCTCAGTTTTGAAGAAATTTGAGTATGAAGCAGACCCTGGAGCGATTTTTGAGACCAAATCAACAGTCACACAATATAAGCCGAAAGAGAAAGAGGTTACAGATCAAGCTCCGATGCTCACAGAAATGATTGTTATCGAAGGTGGGGATTATTTAAGAGGGACAAATGCGGGTGCTCGGGATGAAAAACCTCGCCACAGAATTCAGCTCTCCTCTTTTGCAATAGATATTCATCCTGTGACAAATGAGCAGTTTGTAAGATTTTTAGATGTAATGGGCTGCGAAAAAGATTGCAACAACAATGACACAATTTTTCTCAAAGAGTCGCGCATTAAAAGAACCGGCGGAAAACTAAGCATTGAATCAGGCTACGCCAAGCATCCAGTGGTAGGGGTTAGCTGGTACGGAGCAACTGCATATGCGCACTGGGTTGGAAAAAGACTTCCTACGGAGGCGGAATGGGAAGTAGCTGCCTCTTGCGGGCTAGACGAGAATTTATACCCCTTTGGCGAAGAGATTGAACGTTCGCAGGCCAATTTTTTTAGCTCAGATACAACACCCGTTGCAAGCTACCCAGCCAATGCAAATGGACTTTTTGATATGGCAGGAAACGTCTACGAGTGGTGCGAAGATTGGTACGGCTACAATTATTATGAGGTCTCCGTACAAGAGCCCCTTAATCCAAAAGGTCCTCAACAGGGAGTCTACCGCGTTTTGCGTGGAGGTTGCTGGAAGAGCTTGAAAGAAGATTTACGATGTTCTCATAGACATAGAAACAATCCAGGTAGTCTGAATAGAACTTATGGCTTCAGATGTGCAGCCGATGCAGGTTAATCATTGCAAAAGGAATAGAATGAAAGTTCAAATTAAAACAGCCCTTTTTTTAAGTATGGTCTTAAACCTTTTTCCTTTGATGTTACAAGCTGGCAGATTTCGAAGCGGTATAGATACTCAAATCCAAAAGAGGTACGAATATCTTTGTAAAACCCCCTCCGATATTAACGAGCATTTACCTCGCCTCAGAGCGCTAGCTCAAGAGTGTAGTAGTGTGGTGGAAATCGGTGTAAGAAGCGTTGTTTCAACTGTAGCAATTCTCCAAGGTCTTTCAGAGAACCCCCGTTATACAAGGTCGTATTTAGGTATCGACTTAGAAATGCCCCCTTTGGCGAATCTGAAATCTTGTAAGGAGTTTGCAGCGAAAAAGAAGATTAGCTTTGATTTTTGGCAACACAATGATATGAATATTCAAATTCCTGAGGTTGAGCTTCTTTTTATCGACTCTCTTCACACCTATTGTCATTTAACTTACGAACTTGAAGCGTTTTCGCCCAATGTCCAAAAATACATTGCCCTTCACGATACATCCGAGCCGTGGGGTGATACAGACGAATCTTGTTATGGAGGCGATTATTCTGAATATCCTGCATGGTTTGATCGAGATAAGCGGGGTTTGTGGCCTGCTGTTCAAGATTTTTTAGAGAGGCATCCGGAGTGGAGATTAGAGGAAAGACGTCTAAATAATCATGGATTTACTATTTTGGAACGAATATAGTTGTAGGTTAAAATAACTTGCAATAGGTTCGTTTTATGAAATTATTACTTGCCAAGCCGAGAGGTTTCTGCGCTGGGGTAGACCGGGCGATTTTAGCTGTTGAGAAGGTGTTAGAGCTTTGGGGGAGACCTGTTTGGGTAAAACATCATATTGTTCATAACCGTCACGTTGTTAGTAGATTAGAAAAAATGGGCGCCATTTTTATTGAAGACTTGGATGAAGTTCCTGAGGGGGCTAGAATTATTTATTCTGCACACGGGGTCTCCCCCGAGGTGCGCGAGCATGCAAAAAGGCGAAGGCTGATTGAAATCGATGCAACCTGCGGACTTGTAACAAGAGTTCATTCGGCTGCAAAGAGATATGCAGAAAAAGGATATAAAATTATTTTGATAGGTCATAAAAATCACGTCGAAGTGATTGGGACTTATGGAGAGGCTCCTGAGCAAACTGTAATTGTAGAGAATCCACAAGATGTTGCACACCTTTCCTTCAGTCAGGATGAAAAACTTTTTTATCTTACCCAAACCACCCTTAGTTTAGACGATGTCAAAGAGATTACAGAAACTCTTTTAAGTAAGTATCCTAAAATTGAAACCCTACCCACCTCCTCGATTTGTTATGCAACTACCAATCGTCAATTGGCGCTGAAAGAGATTACCGGAGAAGTAGATCTTGTATTGGTGATAGGCGATCCTGCCAGTTCTAATTCTAATAGACTTAGAGAAGTGGCCGAAACAAGGGGAGTTAGATCTTATCTTATTAATTCGTTCAAAGAGATTCAACCAGTTTGGTTTGATAGGGTGAAAGTGATAGGATTAACTGCTGGCGCATCCACCCCAGAAGAGATAGTTCAAGATTGCATTCAAAGACTTTACGAGCTTGGTGTCACTTCAACTGAAGAGGTCGTCTTTACAAAAGAAGAGGTAATCTTTCAGCTCCCTAAACTCATCTAAACTATGACCGGACCAATTTTAGTTGTCTAATTATAGGTAGATTTGTATAGCTTCTCAATATGGGTGAGAAAGTAACGCAAGCGGATAAGGGTCACATGAAAAGAAGCCTCGGAGTCGGGGATCTTTTTGCGATCGGCTATGGAGATTTAGGCTCTTCAATTTATTATGCGCTTGGAATTACTGCGATGTATGCTCTTGGAGCTACACCCATTGCGTTACTGATTGCAGGGTTGGTCTTTGTCTGCACGGCACTTACCTATGCAGAAATGTCATCTGTGATGCAGGAAGCAGGGGGTTCTGCCTCCTTTTCGAGAAAAACATTTAATGACTTAATCTCTTTTATAGCGGGTTGGGCGCTACTTTTAGATTACATTGTAACAATTGCAGTATCTGCGTATTCTGTAGGCCCGTATCTCTCCTATTTTTTTCCGGCGCTTAAATTAGTTTCAGTAAAGATCTCATTTTCAATTATTATCATTTTTTTGATGCTAATTTTGAATATTCGGGGAAATAAACAATCGACAAGATTCTCTCTCATTTTAACGATGCTTACAATTGTTACTCAGTTAGTTATTGTAGGGATTGGAATTTTTACGATTGTTTCCTTGCCGGAGTTCATCCACCATTTGGTTATTAATGGCGCAGATAAAATGTGGTCACCTACGTGGGAGCAATTTTTATATGGTGTTGTAATGGCGATGGTTGCTTACACCGGAATTGAGTCGATGGCGCAGCTTTCAGCTGAAGCAATTAATCCTAAAAAAACTGTCCCTAAAGCAATTATGCTTGCCATGGGTCTGCTTTTAGTGGTTTATGCAGGGGTGGCAGTTACAGCCCTTTCTGCAATCACCCCGCAAGAGCTCTCTACAACCTACCAAGAGGATCCGATTGCTGGAATTGTCTCAGTGTTACCGATAGGAAAAGCAGTTCTGGGTCCTTGGGTCGGGTTACTTGCAGCTGTTATTTTGATTGTAGCTTCCAATGCGGGACTGATTGGAGCTTCAAGACTATCCTTTAATATGGGAGAGTATTTTCAACTTCCCAAGACATTTTATAATTTGCACCACAAGTTTAAAACTCCCTATGTCTCACTAATCTTTTTCGGGATACTTGCCTCCCTTGTGATTGTATGGAGCGAGGGGAGTTTAAATGCGCTTGCAGAACTCTATAGTTTTGGTGCAATGCTCGCCTTTTTTTGCGCTCATTGTTCTCTTATTTTCCATAGAATACGGTTCCCAGATGTCCATCGTCCTTTCAGAGCCCCTTTGAATATCAGAATCATGGGGAAAGATTTATCAATTACAGCGATCATTGGCGCTCTCATGACTTTAGCTGTATGGCTCCTTGTGATCATCACAAAGCCTAATGGAAGAAATTTCGGGATGATTTGGATTGTGGTAGGTCTTGCTATGTATTTTATGTACAGGAGACATCACAAACTTTCCGCCACCGGTCAAATTTCCTTAGAAAAGATAAAAGTCCCTAAATATAAAGAGTTGAGCGTTCAAAAAATTCTCATCTTAACTCGGGGGAATTTAGTTCCAGACACCCTTGTAATCGGGTGTAATTTGGCAAAAAAATTTGGAGCAGAGATAACTTTACTCCATATTACAGAGATGCCTTATGTCCTTCCTATGAATGTCTCGAAAATGCAACAAGAGGTGTATGCAGAAGAGGTGCTTAAGAAGGCGCAAGTTTTTGGGATGGAAAAGAATGTAAAAATGAATGTTCGAATGATCCGATCTAGATCCATTACAAGAACTGTGTGTGATCTTGTGGAAGAGGAGGGGTTTGATCTGGTGATTTTAGGAAGTAGAACGGCTCAATCTGTGGGGCCAGTGAGTGCAAAAATTTTGTCTTCTGTTAAGTGCAGGGTTTGGGTTTGCAGGCCAGGTAGAACTGATGGTATAGAGGACAAAAGGGTCTGAGTATAGAGATGTTTTGGGGATGCAAATAGATTTTTAGTTGCGTCCATTTCAACAATTTCCCCCTCTTTCATTACAGCAACGCGATCTGTTAAATATCTTATAAGGGGGAGATCATGAGAGATAAAAAAATAGGTTAAATGCAGTTTATTTTGCAGATCTTCAAGAAGATAAATAATTTGTGACTGAATCGAGATGTCAAGGGCTGAGACAGGCTCATCGCAAATAAGAAATTTCGGATTTAGAGCTAGAGCTCTTGAGATGCAAACTCTCTGCCTCTGACCTCCGCTCATTTCGTGGGGGTATCTTTTTGCAAAATTTTGATCAAGGCCTACAAGTTCCAAAAGTTCAAACACCCTGTTTTTTTGAGATTGTCTTGTCCCAATTTTGTGAATTATAAGGGGCTCAGAGATGGTTTGTTCAACACTCATTCTCGGATTGAGTGAGGAGTAGGGGTCTTGAAAAATCATTTGGATCTCTCGATGAAAAGCGCAATCTTTATAACAAATTGAACCTGAAGTCGGCTTTAAAAGACCCATTAAAAGGAGTGCCAGTGTTGTTTTCCCAGAGCCACTCTCTCCCACTAGACCAAATGTTTCCCCCTCTTCCACGGTTAGGGAGATGTTTTTTAAGGCCTCCTTTCTTTTACCATTTGTGATATGAGAGAAATTAAGATGATCAACTTTAAGCATACGTTATTCCAAGTAAACTTTTAGTATAGCGATTTGTAGGGGCTGAGCCCTTTTTTAGATCTTCTACAATTTTACCCTCTAACATGACTAAACTTCGTGAGGCGAAATTTAAGGCGATATTCAAGTCGTGGGTGATAAAAATAATACTCATCTTTAATTCCTCTTGAATTTTTTTCAAGAGAGCTAAAATTTGGACCTGGATCGTAGCATCGAGGGCGCTTGTCGGTTCATCTGCGATTAGAATTTTAGGATTCGGGGCCAAGGCAATTGCGATCACAACTCTTTGGCGCATCCCCCCAGAAAATTGATGGGGGTAGTGGTAAAATCTTTCCTCAGGATTCGAAATTCCTACCCAACTTAGAATCTCAATCACTTTTTTATGAGCTTGTATTTTCGACAGTTTCGGGTGATGTTTTAAAAAACTCTCCATTACCTGATTGCCGATAGTCATTGTGGGATTTAGAGCAGAGAGGGGGTCTTGAAAAATCATCGAGATCTCTTTTCCTCGATACCCTCGTAATTCTGACTCATCTAATTTTAGAAGTTCTCTCCCTTTGTATAAAATCGAGCCCCTATACACCTCGGAGGATGTTTTAGGGTTCAACCCAAGAATTGCTTTGCCTAAAGTTGTCTTTCCCGAACCTGATTCCCCTACAATAGCAATACACTCTCCCGTCTCTAGAGAAAAACTGATATGATCGAGCGCTGCTCTATCAGCAAATTTAACGCAAAGATTTTCAACAACAAGTAGTGTATTCATGATTTGCTAAGAGGGTCAAGGGTGTCTCGAAGGCCATCACCTAATAAATTGAAGGCTAGCATAGTTAGGCTGATGAATGCAGCCGGAAAAAAGAGGCGCCATGGATAAAAGGAGAGGGCAGAAAGGCCGTCGCTAGCCATGGTCCCCCAGCTAGCAATCGGAGCTTGAACACCGAGTCCCAGAAAGCTTAAAAAGGCTTCCGTGAAAATTGCCTGAGGGATAGTAAGTGTCATTGTTGTGATAATCACCCCAAAGCAGTTGGGAATTAGGTGTCTAGTTAAAATCCTAAACTTACTTGCCCCGATCGATCTTGCAGCTTGGATAAACGACTGCTCTTTTAGGGTCAAGATTTGGGTTCTAACAATGCGAGCCATGTTAATCCACCCTGTTAAGGTCATTGCTATAATGATTGTTGAGACCCCTTGCTCCAGGATAACTGTCAGTAAAATGACAATGAGAAGGTGGGGGAGAGAGCCCAACGTGTCTGCAAAACGCATCATGATCTCATCGATTTTCCCCCCTAAAAGGGCAGAAATTCCTCCATAAAAAACACCTACAATCATGTCAATTAAGGCAGCCGCTATTCCAATAAAAAGGGAAATCCTAGCCCCCCACCAAATTCTAACAAAAATGCTTCTGCCCAGTTCATCGGTGCCAAATGGATGAAGGGGTGAGGGGGGGAGATTTTTATAAGCTAAATTTGTCTCGTAATAGGTGTGTGAGCTGAAAGAGGGGCCAATTAGACTGAAGACAATCAAAAGCATTAAAACAATCAGAGCAATTAGGGAAGATTTGTTACGCAGCATATTCCAACATGTTGTTTTTGATTCTAGGATCTAAAAGGAAGGAGAGGAGGTCAGAAATGAAAATAGTTAGCATTAAAATGGAGCTGTAAAAAATAGTGAGCCCCATAATAATTGTGTAGTCTCTATTGGTAATGCTGTTTACAAACCAAGAGCCAATACCAGGAATTCCAAAAATTTTTTCGACAACAAAGCTTCCTGTTACAATATTGGCTGTTAAAGCCCCTAAGTAAGAGACGACGGGGAGAAGGCTGTTTTTAAAAACATGGTTTTTCCAAATTTCAAAGGTCGAAAGTCCTTTCGACTTTGCTGTTATAATATAATCTTTTTGGAGAACTTCTATCATACTTGTTTTTACAAGTCTTGCAATAAAGGCGCTGGGAAAGGAGGCTATGGCAATTGCAGGTAATATCATGTGGGAAAACCCTCCCCACCTAGCAATCGGAAGGAGACCTAGTTTCATCCCAAAGATATATTGAAGGAATGTAGCCAGGATAAAGCTTGGAACAGACATGCCCAAAAGGGCGATTAGGGTAGCAAAATGATCTAGCCATTTCCCTTTATAAAAAGCGCCCACAGAACCCCACAGAACCCCCCAAATCAGAGAGAGGGTTAAGGCAAAGAGGCCTAAAGACAAAGAGATCGGAAATCCACTTTTAATAATAGAATTAATGGTTCTTCCCTCATATTTAAAAGAGGGTCCAAGGTCGCAGGTCACAACCCCTTTTAAATATTTAATATACTGGACATAAATAGGTTGGTCTAGGCCGTAGTGTGCATACAAATTTTTTAAAATCTCTTCAGGGATCGCCTGCTCCTGCAAAAAAGGATCTCCAGGAATCGATTTCATTAAAATAAATGTGAGGGTGATTACAAAAAAAAGGGTAGAAAGCGAGATAGCCAACTTATTTAAGAGATATCTTGTTATCATGTTTTTTTGAACTGTAGGTTGTATAAAGATTGAATGATATAGACAAAGAGATTATACTGGCAATCTCAAAAATGAGGGTTATTTGAATAAGGTACATTTTACATCCTTGGGATGCGCCAGGAATCTTGTTGATACAGAAGTTATGATTGGAGTCTTGCTCAGAGCTGGATTTTCCGCTGTAAATGAAGTACAAGATGCTGATTATTTAGTGGTTAACACTTGTGGTTTTTTAGAGTCAGCCAGAGAGGAAGGCTTTAATACAATAGAGACTCTTTTTAAAGAGAAGAAGCAGAGCGCTAAAATTATTGTTGCGGGCTGCATGGTAAGAGGCAGTAAAGATGCTTTGAAAGAGAGATTTCCAGAAATTCACGCCTTTTTGGGTTCTGGGGACATGGAAAAAATTTTAGAGGCTGTTTTAAGTGAGGAGAAGGGGGAGTACCTATCCGATGCAAAAAGTTATTTGCAACAAGGGGAGGTTCCAAGAACCCTTTCCACACCGAAACATTACGCCTATTTGAAAATTGCTGAAGGGTGCAAGAAACGGTGCGCATTTTGTATTATCCCCCTTATTAAAGGGAAACTTGTAAGCAAATCGATTTCACAGGTAATGAAAGAATTTTTAGTTCTAGTAAATGAGGGGTGTAAAGAGATTATTTTAATCGCCCAAGATTTAGGCGATTTTGGAAAAGATCGGGGAGAAGAAAATGGTCTTGAAGAGCTCCTAACAGAAATGGCAAAAGTGAGAGGAGATTATTGGATAAGGCTCTTATATCTTTATCCTGACGAAATTACAGAAGGGGTTATCGATATTTTAAAGAAAAATCCCCAAATTTGCCCCTATTTAGACATGCCTTTGCAACATATCAATGATCGAATTTTGAAAAGGATGCACCGAAAAACAGATCGAAATCAAATCGAATCGATTTTAAAAATGCTTAGAAAAGAGATTCCTGAAATTGTGATTCGAACTTCACTCATGGTTGGCTTTCCCGGGGAGACCGAAGAGGAGTTTTTAGAATTGTTGGAGTTTGTAAAAACAGCAAAACTCGATAATGTCGGAATCTTTAAATATTCTAGAGAGGAAGAGTCGTATTCAGCAAAGCTCGATGGACATGTCTCAGAAGAGGTAAAAGAAGATAGGTTTCAAAGACTTGCAAAAGCACAGGCAGAGACGTTACATCTTGAAAAATATAAAGGCGAGCGCCTTAAAGTGTTGGTTGATGGGTATCATCCGGAAACTAAAGATCTTTTGGTTGGTAGATTTTATGGGCAGTGCCCAGAAATTGATGGCAGGATCATTTTAAATGACTGGTCTAAGGTGAATAAATTAGGCGATTTTTACGAAGTTGAAATTACTGATGTAATCGGGTATGATTTGGTCGGAAGAGTTTTATCTGCACAAAAAAGAAAGCCAAAATTATGTATCAGCCCATCTTAGGAACTCTAGGATTTGTCCTCTCTCCCGATACAAAGCGAGTCCTTCTGGTCTATCGCAATAAAAGGGAGACAGATCACCAGCTCGGTAAATATAATGGACTTGGGGGTAAACTTGAAGTTCATGAAGACGTTTTATCAGGAATGAAACGGGAGATTTTTGAGGAAGCTGGGATTATATGCACTGAGATTTCCCTGAGAGGAACTGTGAATTGGCCTGGATTTGGACCAAACGGAGAGCATTGGCTCGGGTTTGTCTTTCTCATCACAAAATTTGAAGGGACCCCTTTTTCAGAGAATGAAGAGGGGAATTTGGTCTGGATAGAGAGAGATTCTATAAAAGATCTCCCTATGTGGGAAGGGGATAAATTTTTTATTCCGCTAGTCCTTGACGATGATCCAAGGCCCTTTCACGCCTACCTTCCTTATAAAGATGGGAGGCCTGCAGGATGGAGTGTTTCAAGGGACTAAGCTGCGATTGAATGTAGGGCTTTTTTGCCTCGATCACCCATAAAATGGATAATAAAAGCAGATCTGTTAAGAGGGGCATACCAAGGCCAATTATAGAGGGGAGAGAGCTCCCCTACCGCAAATTTATTTCTATAAATTACTCTAGATAAAGCGTCTTGATCACCTGGGAACGCTTCTTTCCCCTCGATCAAAATTTCAGCCCATGCCGAAATCACCTCACACTCTTTTCGAAAGACAATTACACCTGAGTTATAAAGGATCTCATCTTTATGGATATGCTTAAGTAGCTTGGATTGGAGTTGGACATCTTCAGGCTCAGGCACTAGAGCAATATCACAAGTTTTACTAAGAGAGTAAAAAATTTGGAGGAGAGGTTTTTGTATCAAGCAGTCTGTGTCGATCCAGACCGTCTCTTTAAAGGGGGTCATAAGGCAAGCGAATGGCTTTTTAAGCCAAGATTGTCGATGTGTTTTGTAGTTTTTTCCGAAAAATTTTTCAATAAGGCTGTTTTTTGGGGCAGTAGCCTCGACAATGGAGGAGATATCTTTTTCAAATGGGATGAGTTCTCCCCGCTCTTTACACCATTTTTTTCCACTTTCTGAAAGTCCAAAATCCACAAATGCAACAGGATAGGAAAAGTTCAGGGTGTAGTTTTTCCACCAGAACTCAAGGAGAGCTTCCCCGTTTTTATCGCTTCCCACAAGAATTCCCCTTTGACTCATGATCCTCCTTTCTTTTTTCTCTGATCTCTTTGATAATGAAATTAAGGAAAAAGTCCACGACAATTCTTACCTAAACTTAACCGTATGAGTATGAGATGAAAAGAGACATAATTTCGATTCTTGGAGTGACAATCACGTTTGGGATTTTACTTAGCTATCCTATTAGTATTGCTTCAGGGGTAATCATTTTCTTAGCTAGCGAATTTGC
Source organism: uncultured Chlamydiae bacterium (assembly GCA_937996705.1). GTDB lineage: Bacteria > Chlamydiota > Chlamydiia > Chlamydiales > 2-12-FULL-49-11 > VGMD01. The sequence goes on along the minus strand of CALKUQ010000022.1, from coordinate 92,014 downwards.
TATGACAGCCCTAACAAAGAGTTGTGTGGTCTGCTTTGTGATTATCGGAGCGATGTTAGGGATATTAGCTGGAGGGACAATTGCAGATAGATATGGGAGGAAAAAAGCGGTTTTTTTAGCGGGCATATTTCTTTTTGTAGGAAGTTTTTTTTCAGCTTGTATTTACACCTTTCACGAACTTCTTTTTTTCAGGTTTTTGACAGGTATTGGAATCGGAATCAGCTCTATGGTCGTCCCTGTCTATCTCTCTGAAATTGCCCTTCCCAAGTATAGAGGTAAAGTCGTCTCTCTGTTTCAAGTAGCAATTACCTTAGGAATCTTGATATCGTATCTGATCAACTTATTCCTTTTTGAAATCCAGAGCTGGAGAGCCGCCTTTAGCGTAAGCGCCTTTTTTGCATTTACCTCATTGATTTTCATTTATTTCATGCCAGAGAGCCCTAGTTGGTTAATTTCAAAAGGGGACACTGAATCGGCAACAGACCTATTAACAAGACTTTACCCAAATAAAGATTGCGAAGTTGAAGTGCAAAAGATGCTAAATAGGAGAGGGGGCGCAACTCCGATACGATTGAGAGATTTGTTTAGGGGAGGCTTAAAAAAAGCGCTTATTGTTGGAGTGCTACTCACCATATTTCAGCAAATTACAGGAATTAACGCAGTGATTTATTACGCCCCTGAAATTTTTCATCAAGCGGGTATTGAAAACCTCTATATCAAGTTTTTAGCAACCCTCTTCTTAGGCGTTTTAAACGTAGGAACTGCCCTATTTTCGATGAAGATGATTGATAGTTGGGGGAGAAGAAACCTATTAATTACCGGGATTGTTGGAATGATAGCCTCTTTATCTCTCCTCAGCTTTTTCTTTCAAAATAGTGTTTTGGCCTTGATCGGCATGATTGGATTTATTTTCTTTTTTGGGATAGGTCTAGGTCCTGTTGTTTGGGTTGTGACTGCCGAAATTTTTCCCCTCGAAATTCGAGGAAAAGCGGTCTCTTTTGTGTTATTCATAAACTGGTTTGTCTCCTTAATTGTTGCAGGGGGCTTCCTTTTCTTAGTCGATCTCATTAAGATTGAAGGGGCTTTTTTGGTATTCACTGCAATGACTCTCCTCTCCTTTCTCTTTGTCTATGTTTGGGTCCCTGAGACAAAGGGAAAATCTTTAGAGGAAATCCAGGAATACTGGCAAAAATCAAAATAATTGGATATGCTTAGATCAAAAAAGGATTATTTATGCTTTTACAAGAAATCGAATTGCTTTTAGGAGAACAAGAATTTCAACATCTACAAGGATTTAAAAAGTGTAAAATATCCAAAGAGATGCTCCATCTGCCTGGCCCTGATTTTATCGATCGCATCTGGTTGCAATCCAATCGGAGCAATCGCACGTTGTCTAATATTGAAGCTTTGTACAGTCACGGAAGATTGGCTGGGACAGGGTATCTCTCAATTCTCCCTGTGGATCAAGGTGTTGAGCACTCAGCGGGTGCATCTTTTGCGCCAAATCCCATTTATTTTGATCCAGAAAATATTATCAAACTTGCCCTTGAAGGGGGGTGTAATGCGGTTGCAAGTACCTTTGGGGTTCTTGGAAGCGTTGGAAGAAAGTATGCTCATAAAATCCCGTTTCTTGTGAAAATTAATCACAACGAACTCCTCTCTTATCCAAACAAACACGATGAAATCATGTTTGGAACTATTCGAGAGGCCTATAATTTAGGGGCAGCAGCAGTAGGAGCCACTATTTACTTCGGATCCCCGGAAAGTAGTCGCCAAATTATAGAAGTTGCTCAAGCGTTTGAAATGGCCCATGAATTAGGGATGGCTACTGTCCTCTGGTGCTACTTAAGAAACCCAGCCTTTAAAAAAGATGGGGTAGACTACCATTTATCTGCAGATCTTACAGGACAAGCAAACCATTTAGGCGTCACTATCCAAGCAGATATCATCAAGCAAAAATTACCGGAAAATAACGGGGGATATACAGCACTTAAATTTGGGAAAACAGATCCAAGGGTCTACTCTGAACTTACTTCAAACCACCCGATTGATCTCACTAGATACCAAGTGGCAAATTGTTATATGGGAAGATCGGGCCTTATTAACTCAGGGGGAGCCTCTGGTAGTAACGACCTTCAAGACGCTGTTAAAACAGCTATAATTAATAAGCGCGCTGGTGGCATGGGTCTCATCTCAGGGCGTAAAGCGTTTCAAAAACCGATGCACGATGGCGTTAAACTTCTCCATGCGATTCAGGACGTCTATCGCTGTCCAGAGATCACAGTTGCCCCTTAGAGCTTTCTTAATCCCAGGGAAACGGCGGCCTTGCCTTTGGGCAAGGCTTAGTAGAGGGAATGGGTGCAAGGGGGAGCTGATTTAAAAGGAGGAGCTTCGCAATCGTTTTAAGGGCGCTCGATGTTTGCAGCGTAGGGTCACTGAGAGGGCCAGTCACACGAAGAGAAATTGTGTAGTCGCTTGGAAGCGTTTTAATATCAAGAACTTTTGTAAGTGTTGTTTGAGGGATTCCAATTTTTAAGTGGTACGCACCTTTAGAAAAATCAATAGAGTCCCAAAAGGCAAATTCGTAGGCGTTATCAAGGAGAAACTCTGTCCTTTCAAAATGGAGGATTCCGTTTGCAAAACTTGCTGGAGCATCTTGGAACCAAAGGGGGATATCGGCATCAAACCGAATTTTGAGCTGCAAGATCGAGAGCAAATCCTTCACTGCTCCGAAATTTTGCCAGATCATTTTTCCGAGTCGGATAGTCATATGGGGAGCGTAGATGGTGTTTATATCTAAGTTCCAGGGGATGTAGGCATCCTCTCCGAGAGCTAGAGTAATTACATCTCCGTTTAGGTGATGATCGCCAACCCAGATTTGTATCTTTTTTGCCCGAAACTCTTTATTTTGAAAGAGTAGTTCCTCTATCTCAACTCGTTTGTTCTTCTCTTTAAAGCGGATCTCTTTAAAAACTTGAGCCTCATGCCACGAAAATTGGGCAGATCCAAACTCTATCCCGGTTTGCTTTACTAGCATCTGATTGAGAATTTGATTACCAAATTTTGTAGAGGCGATCTTGGGGAGGTAAAAAACAAAAATCCCCAGAGATAGAATTAGAAATAAAAATGTTCTCATTCGACTGTTACCGATTTAGCTAAGTTCCTAGGTTGATCTATATCAGTTCCTAGAAATTTAGCTACATAATACGCAAGTAATTGACCTGCAATTGAATATGCGATAGGGGCAAACGAATCTAAAATCGTTTCAGGGAGAAAAATGACATCGTCAGTGACAGATAAGATTTGTTTGAAATTTTCAGGGGCAAAAGCGACAATCGGACCACCCCTTGATTTGATTTCCATGAGATTGCTGAGGAGCTTATCAATTGTGTGATTGTTTCCGCAGAGGGCGATGGTAACCAGATCTTTAGAAATCAGAGCGATTGGGCCGTGCTTCATCTCTCCTGCAGGGTAGCCTGAAGCGTTAATATAGGAAATTTCCTTCAACTTTAATGCCGATTCTAAACAGGTGGGATACATGTAGTTTCTTCCAACAAAGAAAAAATCCTTGAATAGGGCGTATTTATTGGCAATTGTTTCGATTTCATCTGCTTTAGATAAGACTGAAAAAATTTGGCCAGGGAGCTTTTCCATCTCCAAAAGGAATTCTCGCCCTTGTTCAAGATCCATCCCTTTGACTCGAGCAATTTTAAGACCGAGCAACATGAGTAAAGAGAGTTGGCTTGTAAAAGCTTTTGTAGAGCAAACACTGATTTCAGGTCCCGCATTTAGCCACAGCGTGGATGAGGCTAATCTCGAAAGGGAAGATCGCTTTACATTACAAAGAGCTAAGACGGAAGAGCCCGATTTTTGTGCCTCTTTTACAGCTGCTAGCGTATCAGCAGTCTCTCCCGATTGACTAATGGCGATTACTAAAGTGTTTTCAGAAATAATCGGATTCCTATACCGAAATTCTGATGCAATCTCCACCTCGGTGGGGATTTTCGCATAAGACTCAATTACTTGCTTAGCAATGCAACCTGCATGAAACGAGGAACCACAAGCTAAAATAAGAATTCTGCTTGTTGTTTTTAGGGATGCATCAGAGATGGAAAGTTCTTCAAAATGGGCCGTTCCATTTAAAAAGTCGAGCCTTCCTTGGAGCGCTTTTTCTATCGATAGAGGTTGCTCGTATATCTCTTTTAAAAGAAAGTGTTCATACCCCTCTTTTGAAGTAAGTTTCTCTTCTGGATTAACCACCTCGAAAGATTTAGTTAGCTTAGAGCCATTGATGTGATGCACGTTGATAGCTGTTTCAGACAACACTGCATATTCACTATCGTGTAAATAAAAGACATCCAGAGCCTCTCCAGAGAACGTGTTGCTGTCGGATGATAGGAAGACATCTCGGCTTTTATGGCAAATGCCTATCGCAAGAGGGCAGCCTCTAGCTGCTGCTACAATGTGATTGGGATGATTTTTATGAATCAAAGCGATTGAAAAGGAGCCCTCTAATTGAGGGAGGGTCTTTTGAACAGCTTCCGCTAGGTCTCCCTTATAATGATAGGAGATAAGTTGGCTTATCACCTCAGTGTCGGTGTCAGAGACAAATTGAACGCCAGATTTTAATAGGTTTCTCTTAAGCGCTTGGTAATTTTCGATAATCCCGTTATGTACAAGGGCGATGGTTTTTTGTTCATCGAAATGAGGGTGTGCGTTGGCCTCTGTAATCCCTCCGTGGGTCGCCCATCTTGTATGGGCAATTGCCATGGGAAGATTGAGGCTATTTTCTTGGACAACTTTATCAAGCTTTGCCACCTTTCCTGTCGTTTTATAGGATACAATTTTTCCTAAGTGAATCCCCGCAATTCCCGCTGAGTCGTAACCCCTGTACTCTAATTTTTTTAGCCCATCGATGCAAATGGTTGCAGAGTTCTCCTCGCCCCCATTTTTTATATGTCCGTAAATTCCGCACATAGCTCTAATGACTCGCTTGAATAAGTAAAAACAAAGGGATCTCTTCTCGAGAGCGATTTTCCATTTTTGCAAATTTTCCGGTGCTCTGCTTGTCTGAAATCCACTCTTCCATCCGAGTGACGCCCATGGACAAATCGCCCAACACATTTACATACTTGGAGATAGGGTAGTGGTGCGACGAGGTGATCTCAGACTCTTCTTTTTTACTAGGGGCCATAGTAATCGGAATTACTAGGGGAGTTAAATACCGATCAATTCGTCTGTATTGAATTTTTTTAGGTTCATCAATGCCCCAACTCGATTGTCTGGGAATTCTAAAGCAAGGGTGATTTAAGACAATAAAGAGTTTTCCCCCTTTAACCAAATGATTTTTGGCACTTTCAAGGACAACTTCAGGGGGACCCATATTTTGAAGAGAGAGAATTAATGTAATGTGGGTGAATTGTTTCTCTTTTAGCGATAAAGGTTTAGTCAGGTCGTGCACTTCAAAACTCCCTTTTCTCTTTTGTTTTGCAAGGGCAATTAAAGAGGGGGAGGCATCGACCCCCGTGTAAGCAACATTCTTAGGTAAATGCTCACCTAAAAAGCCTTGCCCACAACCAAGATCAAGAAGCTTAGGGGATTGGTAATCTTTAAACTGAAATAGCTTTGTTAAGTTAGGCATAATGACATGTTGGTGAAAGTAGTGACCCTCTTTCCCCACTATTTTATCATAAGAATGTGCAACTTCTTCCCAACTCATCCCATTAGTTTAAAAATTTTGCGAAATTAGGTCCAATGATATATAAGAAAGTTAAATGAAAAAAGATGATCTTCAGAAAAAAGTTTTCGCTAGAGCAAAGAAGGTCGAATCTTTACTCTCTGTACATCAAACAGTTGATGACGCAATTCACCACATTCGTAGAGTCCAAATCTTAGACAAAAACATTTATTATTTTTATGTCATCGATGAGAATGATAAACTCTTAGGATGTGTAAGCTCAAGAGATTTACTCATAAGTTCCCCCGATACCCCCCTTACAGCTCTGTTAAACACTCAAGTTAAGTCGGTTCAAAGCCATCACACCATGAAAGAGGCCCTCTTGATGATGCAAAAACATCATTTGCTTGCACTTCCAGTTGTAAAAGAGGGTCGTTTTATTGGCGTCATCGACATGCAAGACTATTTTGAAGAGTCTATAGAATTGGATACTTTTAAAAAACGAGATCAAGTATTTCAGACTTTGGGATTTGTGTTAGACGAAGACGAAAAGCAAAGCACGTTTCATAAGTACTTTACCAGAGCTCCTTGGATGTTTTGTAATATGATAGGGGGGCTCCTTTGCGCTGTAATCTCTAATTTTTATGAAGTTATTTTGCTAAAAGCAATTGTTTTAGCCATGTTTATCCCGCTAGTTCTATCATTATCAGAATCTATTTCGATGCAATCGATGACCCAAAGCATGCATGAAATGAGCAAACACCTCCACTTTTGGAAAAAAATAGGAGGGTATCTTGGAAAAGAATCAAAACTTTTCATTTTGATCGCAATTTCTTGCGGGATTATTGTAGGCTCCTTGGCGATTCTTTGGGAAGATGGAGTAGGTCCAGCCCTAGTGATTGGCGCCTCAATTATCATTTCGGTTATTGTCAGCGCCATTATAGGGGTTATGGTTCCAGTAGTACTCCACACCGTAAAGCTCGATCCGCGCATCGCCTCTGGCCCCATAGTCCTCATGCTTGCAGACACTATCACCACCTCTATCTACCTAAGCCTCGCCTGCTGGTGGCTCCTCTAGTCATAAATAAATAACTATAAATTACTTAATCAAAATAAAAAAAGGATGGGGAGGTGCCCGTCCTAAATAAAAAGGGTCTTAGTTCGAATTCTAGGCGTAAAAAAATTGCCCGAATGTCAGGCCAGACCCCCAATTGAAGAAATATTAGTATAATTACATAGCTTCTGCTAAACCCTGCGCTACTGAAGTAGAATCTTCTTTAGGTGCGCCACAAAAATTGGGGTCAAAATTGGGGTCAGGCTTCGGTTATTCGGATTTGAAAAATAAATTGGGGTCAGGCTTCGGTTATATGGAAATTGGGGTCAGGCTTCGGTTATTCGGATTTGAAAACAGTTTTCACGTTTATGTTGCATCTTATAGAAATCTTTAAGATAATCATATTTTTAATTTGCGAGTTATAGAGAGAATCTGAAATTTTAAAGGAGGTTGTATGGCTAGACAGGCACGACATTCTGTACCCGGTTCAATTTATCATGTCATGCTTAGGGGTAACAACGGTCAGCCAATATTTTCATCAGATCAAGAGCGTTTCAGGCTTTGCTTTTTAATTCAGGAGGGGGTTGAAGAATTTAGGCATAAGGTTTTGGCCTTTTGTTTTATGACAAATCATATCCATTTAGTTATACAGCCCGGGGATGTTCCGCTTTCGGAAATTTTTCATAATCTTGCGTTCAGATACGCTCAATTTTATAATCGAAGGCATCAGACAGTTGGGCACTTATTTCAAGGTAGATTTAAATCCATTTTAGTTTCGGGGACTAATTACATAAAGAGACTGATAAGGTACGTCCATCTCAATCCTGTACGCGCAGGCATTGTTGAAAAACCAGAAGACTACTACTGGAGTAGTCATAAAGCCTACACAATGCAAACAAAATATTCATGGGTTTCCCACGCTCAAGGTCTTCAGTACTTCGGAGATTCACTTAATGAATCTCTTGAAAAATATCAGTTTTTACTATCGGATTTTAGTCAGATGGATGAGGTTGATTTTAAAAAGGGGATAACAAGGGGTGTGATTGCAGATGATTTAATCATTAAAAATTGGAAAAACAATTCTTTTAATAATGTATCACCTGCATCAAAGAAGATAGTTATGCCTTTTCAGAGATACATTGAAGAAATAGCAAAATGGTATCAAGTCGATATTGAGTCTATTAAAGAATTCGGAAAAAAGAGAAGCTCATCAAAGATACGGGCAGTTGCGGCCCTTCTTGCAAGAGATGCCGAAAACGTAACTCTTAAAAATCTAGCAGACTATTTTCAAAGATCGGGGAGCTCTTTAAGCGAGGCAGCCTCTTATTTGAAATCTCAATTACATAATTCTGATTTACTTAAGTCTGAGATTCAGGCGTTAAAAGACAATCTTATTGCTTTGTCATAAATTTAAGAAGTTGTGAATGTTTTCAAGCTCAAATCCGAATAACCGAAGCCTGACCCCAAATTTGACCCCAAATTCACAAATCCGAATAACCGAAGCCTGACCCCAAATTTTTGACCCCAAATTTTGATGACCCCAAATTTTGACCTCAGGAGGTTGTGTTTGTGTGTAACGCATTGGCTTTCAATATTTCATAAAAATTTATCTGTTCCAGCTAATATATACATATAAAAGAATAATTAATCGGAAAATAAATTAGTTATTTCTGATTATTGTTATTAATTTAAAAAAATAGGGCTATGTATGAGCACACCTTTCTTTAAACCAACCGACACAATATTCTTTGGCTATGCGTCTACGACACCAACGCCCTCAGGGGCGACTAGTCCAACTTTTATAGCTCCTATAGATTTAAATATGGAAGCTGCTCAAAATTTCTTTGAGTCGATCGGATCAGGGTGGACATGGAATGCCACACCTAATAACTACACCGTTCCTTGGGTTGTCTATGATGCAGATGGCAACAACGACTACTCTCCGGTTGCATCAGATGAAATACAAATAGGAAACGCTGCCCTCTTACCGCAACCTGTTAAATTTCTTGTCGGCGACTTTGAGGTTTTTAGCGTTAATTTTGCTGCAATAGCTGAAGCAGATCTCATCAGCAATATAGCTCCTGGCTGGTCAGTAACATTGGTAGCCAAATCTTCTGCCTATTGTTTTGAAGTAACTCCCTACGTCCTTGAACTTACGAATTCAACAAATAGTGATATTTCTATTTATGCTAATTTTATGCCAGGTTTTAACGCGATTGATAGCTCTCAGAATTTAAGCCTATCAGAAGACGGAAGCTATTACACTCTTAAAATGAACTCAACGGCTAATGTCGTGCCCAACTATACAGATCCAGCAAATTCAACACCACCTATAACCCTTATAATAGAAGACCCTCAAGCCTCTCAATTTCAGTTCACCCTACAACTGCCATTAAACTCCGGGGGTGGATCACCTTCGATGTACTACAATCCCTCCGCTACGGCACCTAACCAAGATAATTTTAAATTAGCTGGTAGTTCTACATTCATTGCTCCAGTTGCCCCAAAAACAACTAATTGTACTGACCCAACTTTTATGACAGTTGAAATTTCGCAGAACTATAATCTTGCTTTTTTTAATAGGTCAGGTCAAGGTTATACTGTCACTGGAACTAATCTCCCTCAAGGAACGTTATCTGTTGCTTCAAATGGATGTACTGGCGGTTTAGATGGAAGTGGGCCTAACTGCTCTTCTAGTGTCCAAACGCTAGTGGTTTCTACATTGGCCGATCTTACGATAAATTGCTCTAATTTATTTAATATAACTGCTAGCTTCTCACAAAATAGTGACCCTATCATAAAAATGGCTAATGATCAAATTGGTGGTGGCTGTAATGGATCTGCGCCGCCTTACTATTGTGCAGCAGCTAAATTTGATGGGACAACTTACACTATTTATGTGAATTATATAGCAGGCCCACATACGATTACAATCGATAATACAGATACACAAAACACAAATTTTAATTATACGATTGAAATATATGCACCTTCCTCAGCATTAACATCATATCAACAAGCAGGCGGTTCTGGAACGTACCCACCGATTCCATTTAATTCAGGGGAAAGTTCTTGCATTGGAGCTCTTGGAAAAAATGGTTGCTATCAATTAACACAAAATTATTCAGATCCAAGTCTCCCCCTCGCCTGTACTCAATGTACGGGGGCAACAAAATCGCAAATATCGGGCCTCGGGTTTATAACCATTTATGGTTATCAAAACAAGCCTACCGCCTCCTCCGATCCTGTCTTTTGGATGGTTGTTGATTTAAGTAATCCTATTTCAGGTTATTTAGCTGAGACTTATGTTATTGCCCAACAGAATGTTGTTGCTTCTGGCTCTTATATGGGGGGGCCTTATACCGGCATTGATTTTGAAATAACTATTCAACCCCCCAACTTGCTCTTTTGGAATAATACCCCAAATGATATTGTAATGAATGCCGATCAGAAAGCTCTAGCAAGTCTTGCAACTATAACCCCTAATTCTTCTGGTGGAATTACGATTCCGACGGGGTGTAATTTAACAAATCCGAGTGTTAATCCTTCTAATGCTAATGGTCTATGTTATGGATTGATTGGTGATCTCTTAAACCAAAATAAGGTTCCATTTAGCGTAGATGGAAGTCAGATTTGTGTTCTCGATTTTTCCCAAACACCTATAATCGTGAGTGAAATTTCTCCAGGATATTCTATAGATATAAACATGAATGGAGTGAATGTAGGCGATCCTGCTACTCCTACTGTAAATTATTCAGCTCCATACTCTCCCGTGATTACGATCAACTACACAGCTCCTCCAACGTCAAGTTTTACCGTAACCAACAATACTGAATTAACCCTTACACCAACACCAACCTACACCGGAACGCAAACGTTTACGCTTACAGGTGCAGGTACAACCCCACCGCCATTTTCAACAACATTTACCCTAGATTTTAATGGTAATAGCACAACGATTTATCAAGATGCGGTAACTATAGATCTGGATTATACAACAAACACTTTGACTATTAATCCTGCGACTATCACCTTTGTGAATAATACAGGGAGTGTTCTTACTTTAAATCCAAGCTCAACTAATACACAGCCATTATTTACTTCAGGAATTACAAAAAATCAAATACCGACAGGGAGTACAGTTGCGACGATTGGCTCGATTTTGAATGATCCAAGTGTGGCTGTCACTTTACCAACCTCAACCCGTACAACTCTGTTTAATCTGGTCTATGGAACGCCAGCAGCACCTACAACCCCTGTCCTTGGTGCAAGCTATGTAGTGGAGTCAAACAATAGTGGGACAGGCGGCTATATTATTACATTCAACTTAGCGCCAACCATTACTATTGTCAATAACACGCCAATTGCATTTACTACTAATATTGGAGAGGCTGATTTAGTTGATCCCGACAATTTTAACTTTCCGAGTGGCGCCACGGCATATAGTTTTAAAGGTATTTTATTTAATAGGGAACTTCCTACTTCAACTCCTTCACCGATTAGTGCTCAAGCGGTATTGGGAAGTAGTTTTTTAACAGACCTCACAACAACAGGTCTTATTTTTTCAAACCCTTATATTTCGAGCAATCAAAAAGAGCAATATACTCTCTCTATTTCCGTAGATCTTCCTTCCCAAGCAACACCAAATGGGGTTTCTACCTCAAGTGGGATCACTATAACCACATCATATAATTCTATAACAAGAAATTACTCTTTTAATATTGCTTCTCAATCTATTAATTTGATAAATAATCTCCCTTACGAAATTACTTTTCAAGATACAGTGTGTAAGGCGACTTCTCCCATAGTTGCTTGTTATAGTGATTGGAATTCATTTTATAATATTAATAGCCAAACTGATGGAAATGGGTGTCCAAATCATACAGTTAATGGCGCGGATGTATGTTTGACTAAATCTACCTGGAACTCTTGGACTCTTACACCTGCAACAATAACCGAAACGCAGACTGTATCGCCATTGAATGTTACAGCCAATATTGGTTCATTTTTGTTTAATCAGCCAACAAGCGGTATAGAGTTTGTGAGCTCGGGAGATAAAGGCAGTATTGGTAGCATTTCCTTGATTTTTGATCCCACCCAAGCTGGCTCTATTACAACACAATCGCTAAACATAGAAGCTACTGTTGCTTTCTCAAGTGCTAACAATGAGTGGACAGTTACTTTCAATCCTGGAGTGGTCAATTTTATTAATGATACAGGCTTTGACATCACATTTACAGGGGATCCAACTGCTTTTACAATCCCCTTTAATTCTAATGGATTTTCCTTTGAGAATTCTACTTATACAATTGGTAGCGCTTGTACGACAGCTTCAGTTGCTTCTGCGCCCTGCGTAGGAACAATAGGAACTATTTTCAATGACAACGCCGTTTCCTTCATTGCAAATGACTCAGCTGTTTTGACCTATGATTTTACACAAGCGCAAATCCCGAACATATTACCATCACCAGACCTAACAACCTCTTTAGTTCCCGGCTATGTACTTACCATTGGCACAGATACTCCCGCAACAACCTACACTCTTACTTTTGATCTCTATCCAACGCTTTTTATTGATAATTCAACTAATGATAGTTTTGAAACAAATATCGAGTCATCACAAATTACATTTCTTTCTTCAGAAAGTTCAGCATGTTCAGCGTGGGCTACAACTATCCCTGCCTTAAACGCTCTTCCAAATTGCATTGCAATATTGAATCCAACAATCCCTTTTAGTGTTTCTTCCTTTACCTTAACGGATGGAAGTGCTGCAGCGACTCAATTTCCTGTTACACTTTCTTATACTGCTCCTGATACAGGAAGTGTATCGACAACAACACCAAACGTAGCTGGAATTCATTTTAGTGGCTCTTACGCAGCCGGTAACCCAAGACGGTTTAGGATCGTGCTTGAACCTGCATCAATTACATTCACAAACAACTCAAGCTACACTCTGGAAATGCCAGGTAAAAATAATGCCTTTACATCCAGCACAAATGAATTTATACAATCACCAACGTGTCATGCCACTCAATCCAATTGCTGGCAAGTTGCTCCAGGTAAAACTGTAACAGATGCTGCGATAGGAAGTTTCTTACAAGGAACCAGTGGCACAACTATAACATTTACTGGTTGGAATAGCGCTGCAACAGCAGCCCAAGTATACACTTTTTCTATAGACTTTACTACAACAGTTTCACCTCCAGTAACATACCTAAACGGGCAGGTGACAATAGCCTATACACAAGCTACAGCTCAAGATCCAGCTAACTACTTAGTTACAGTAAGTGATGGATCAATAAATTTTGCAAACAATACAACATCAGCAGTTTCGGCTTCTTATACAGGGCTCGCTACGGCTATTTCGATTCCTATTGGAACAGCCAATGCAGATACACCGATTGGCGCCATATTCAATCAATCTGCTGTTACATTCGCCCCGACTGGGGGATCTGAGTTTTTGACTATGGATTTTACAACCGTTCCCCCCACCGCAGTGAAGCAGAGTGCTGCTACTGTTGCAGGCTATTGGACAGCTGTGACCACTGATCAAGCGAACACTAATGAGTATCAAGTTGCTATAAATCAGTGGCCTACTGTTGTGTTTAATAACAAAACAACACAAACTTTTACTTTAGCTAACGCTTCAGGTCTTGTGCCTCAATTTTTATCGACAGAAGCACCTTGGCCAACCACTGGAATTGGATCTGGAACATCAAGCGCAGGAATATTAGACCCAAGTAAATTTACAACAACAGCTGGAATTACATTGACCGATTCTGTTATTTCAGGAAATACGTTTTCTATACTAGCTGTGGCTGATCCAACCAAAGATTCTACTACCTATCAAAATATGGGCGGTACCACAGCTCAAATAAGCTATAAAGCAAGTTCTATGCAATATAGCGTAACACTTCAGCCCGCAACCATTGTATTTACCAACTCAACTAATTACACAATTGAGGTGCCTTGGACATCAAATGCATTCACCTCTGGAATTACACAAGCTTCTTCATGCAGTGGAACTAATCCTTGCGCTCAAATCCCTCAGAGCGTTACTGCGACAGTTGGGACCGCGCTAGATGCTAATAATACAATCAATTTCAGAGGTTACACTACTACAGGAACATCTGTTGAAGTTGTGAATTTTAGTCTTACTTTTGACCCAACAAAACAAGCTACTACCACTAATTATTCAACAGCGTCAGTGACTTTAAGTGTAACTACTCAGGCGCCGCAAGCTGGAGCAACCCAATATTCAGTTTCAATAGCGCCTGCATCTATCACATTTACCAACAACACTCCATACGATCTTTCATTCCCAGCCACTGATGCAACAGCTTTCCAAAGTGGAATTACAGCTTCATCTGGCAACTACACAGTTGCAGCTGGAGAGAGTGCTACAGGAGTAATCGGAACTCTATTAAATGATGGAGCGCTTACTTTTTCTGCAGCTTGCTCTAATTTAGCATGTGGAAGTTTTTCAGGATCGGTCTTTTCTGTTAATTTTGCAGGAACTCCCGCCAGTCAAGCGCCATCGGGCGCTCTGCCGAGTTACACACAAATAGACGCAGGATTTGTCTCTACAATCCCGACAGCTTCAGATCAAAACGGCGGCTATACACTAACATTCTCGATTCAACCAACGCTCTCTATTATCAATAAGATTGATGATTCATTTACCATCTCTTTATCAGATACAACACCAGAGGATATAAACTTCCCTGTATGCACAACTCCATGGTGGCCTACTATACCTGCACTTTCAACAAGTGGAACACCGGCAACTAATTGTTTGGCTGTTTTGGCAACCGATGTTATTGAGGGTACATTTACATTAAAAGACAACAATTCCAATGATGCTCAAAAGGTGTTTTCAAACGTAGAATTTAGTGCAATTAGCGCAAGCGGAGGCTATTCAACAAGCGAAGGTGGTGCTGATTTGAATGGAACCTATGATCCTAGCTTGCAAAGGTACTATTTAACCCTTACACCTCCATATGTTCAGTTTAAAAATACTACTGCGTATGATATTTATATGTATGCTGCGGGCGACGCATTCTATTCAGGTGAGATAACGTATACAACATCTTGCCCTTATAGTTACCAATCAAACGGAAATTGTTGGATAATTCCAGCTAATGGTCTCTCTACAGGCGTTGAACCTGTTATTAATAACTTACTAGCCGAGACTGGTGCGATCCATTTTGTAGGGGTAGCTGATGGAACCACAAAAACTCCTATATTTGAATTTGATATCACTTTTGCACAAAACACGACTCCAACCCTAGATGACAATAAGAACATTACTGTGACACCCAATTACACGAATCCAAACTACTTTGTAGAAATTGATTCTCCAACCCTCTCAATTGTAAACAACACAAGTCAGTCAGTAACCATAACCTCTTCTGTTACCGGCGCTCAATTTGCGCCGACTAATTGCCCTTCTGGCACAAGTCCTTGCGCAATTACGGTGGCCGATCTTTTAAATGCCAGCGCAGCGTCTTTTAACTTCCCGTCAAGCACTCCGCAAAGTCCAGAAAATTTTACAGTCGATTTTACCTCAGAAACGCCCACATCCTCAGACACAACCAATTATTCGTTTGTAGTTGCTCCTGTCCCAGCTGGTGCTGGAACCAATAGCACGGGAAATGAGATCACAATTTTCCAATACTATCACGTGTCAATTACAAATAGCACAACATACTCATTCACATACTCATATAGCGGCCAATCTAATGGGTTTAGTTGTGCGGCTTCCGGTTGTATAATAAGCGATACAAGCTTCACAACAACCACAATGCAGACGCTTACATTAACGTTAGGTTCTGACACATTTACAGCGTCAATTTCAGGGGATAGCTCGACCACGACTATGGTTAACTTTACTTCAGGAACCACACCTTCAAAAATTTACGCCTATTATAGTTTCGATCCTACTTCAAGAATTTATACAATTGCGATAGCTGCTGAGACCATCTCAATTACAAATAATAGCTCCTATGCATTCACATTTGGAAGCGATCAAAATGCGATTTCTAGCGGTTGCACAAGCAGTGGCTGTTCAGTTAGCTCTCAAGCAACAGCAACTGGAACTATTGGAACTCTCTTGCTTTCTAGTAATAGCGTAGCTTTTGCTGCGGTTGATTCTTCCAATCATCCACTTTCCTGCGGAATGAGCTTTACATTAGATATGAGCGATACAAGTCCTATTGCGATTAGCAATCAATTGTATGTCTCTGTTACCCCAACTTACACGCCAGCAACCTCAACAGCACCTGGAAGCTACACTATCACAATCGATAATGCATCTATTTCAATTACAAATAATACTGGGCTAGATATTAACTCAAATGCTAGTTCGACAGATTGGGGTTACAGTTCATCTCTTGGATCCGGAGTTAATTCTAGCACCTTAGGAAGCATTTTTAATGACACAAAGACCAAGCCTATAAAATTTTATTTTACTGACTCAACTAAGCCAATATTTAGCATTGATTTCACTAAACAGAAATGGACACTGCCCACCGTTTCTCCGGGATACACACTCCAGCCAACAGATGGATGGGGATATCTTTCAGGGAACGCTACGCTCACTCTAACAATCGGATTGCAGCCAACAATTGTGATTGCAAACACATCCGATTTTGACTTAACTTTAAGTTATGGAAATGCAGATGCATCAGATATATCAGGATCTTGCGTAACAGCAGCTACCTGTTCTAGCGGGACTGGAACTTGTTTTACAATTAGTCAAAAAAGTAGTGCGACAGCGTGCACTCTTACTCTATCGGGGGCTATTATTGGTGCTTCGCAAGGGGGAGCAATACCCGGATCTTCCCAGCCCTCAGTCACCTTTTCTTTAGTGAGCGGAAGTGTTTCAAGTTCATTCGCAAGTGCATTCACATTCAATGCGCCAGAAACGACTCCTGTTGATCAATACCTGTATGGGGTTGACTTGAATATTGGATACAATTCTCCATCTTTACAATATGCGATCACGTTAACCCCTGCGACAATTTCGATTCCTGTGGTTTCGAATTTTCCGTATAATCTTTCAATAGGAAGTGAACAAAGTTCTCCTATTAATTTAGCAACTGGAGTGAACCTCCTACCTATCGGAACCCTTATTTCTTCTAGCGAAAAAAATGCAGTAAGCTTTTATGGATTTAATTCTTCTAAGGCAGAAGTGTTTAGTTTTGATGTCGATTTTTCTGACGCTACAAATCCGGTAGTCTCTAACAATAGTAATGTTAATGCTTCTGCTTTGTTTGCAAGTAATGTTTATACAATTACCGTTTCTCCTACACCTGTCTATTTCATCAATAATACTGGGGACGAAACTACTACTCACGCGTCTGAAGAGATAACGATAAAAGGTTCGGTTAGCGGTAGCCAACCATTTAGTGTAACTTCGATTCCCGCTTGTCCGACAGGAAGTTATACCTGTAGTCAGGCAAGTTCGGTAATTCAAGGAGCTTTTAATGATAGTAAGGTTCAGTTTAGTACACCCACACTTAACTCATCGTTTACCATGGATTTTACTCAACCCCCACCAATAAGTGGGTCAAGTTCTAATTTAGAGTATAAGGGGAGTTGCGTTTGGAATACACCTGCACAGACTCCACCTGGTCAAGTTTGTACAATTACTTATAAAGTTCCTACCTACACATTTGATTTCACAAGTCCTGTAACTCTTGGGATCGGAATGCCTAATGATAATTCAAGCTTTATTTATGTAGATGGAACTACCCTTAATATGAATTTTTCTATCCCCGGGATAACTGTAGATGATTGGGATGATTTTTTAGTAAACGCTAGCAGTACGGAGATCAATCTAAGTGTGGGGACACTCTTTTCGTTGGTTTTAACACAAAGTGGAAAACCCATCCAAGGTGAGACCGGCAGCTCTTTTATAATCTCTTCTGGGTCTTATAATGGTGTGGATATTGATGTTAATACGAGTGTTAAACCCACTGTGATGGTAAGCTTTACAATAGATGGCGATCTTTCAGTAACCATGGTAAGTGGCTCGGCGGGAATTCCTCTTTCTCAAACACCCAAAGCGGTTGCTTTGACGAGCGCGCTATCCGGGACTTTGACAATAGAAGATCCTATTTCATCGGATGATGCAAATCCCATTACTCAAGAAATTTCCCCAATCACGATCTACTCTTACTCTTTTGCGATAACAGACATGAACGTTACTCCGAACGCATCAATAGGTGAAAACACCCCAGGTCTTGTGAATGGAAATCAATTTAAATTTGTGTTTGCGCTTTCCTCAGAGACGCCAATTCCGCCAGCCATAAATCTTTCTACAACAAAACCGACGACGGTTACATTAGTCAATGGAAATACACCAATATCAACATTGACAATTGGCTCTGTAGCAAATAGCGACGGCAGCTATCCTGTTACCGGAGCGGGTGTTTCAGCCGCAACTGCAACGTTTAGCCAAGGCACAAACAAGTCGGACGGAACTGTCGCAACCTATTCCACGCTAACTATATCTGGAATAGAAACCTTCACAGTCGACACTACAGATGCTTTATCAGGAGTAATCACACTAAACTTCGCCTCCTAAAACTTTGGTGCCAGGCCTGAGTTCCTGAGTCTTTTAGTTGAAATCGGCTAAAGGAGGGGAGGCTCGCCTATTTTTTTCGAGAAACCAATTTTTTGTATCATTCTGAAAATCAATAATTAGGGTTGTGTATCTCCAAAAAGACTCAGGAACTCAGGCCTGGCACCAAAATGGAATCAAAAAGACTCAGGAACTCAGGCCTGGCACCAAAACGGGCATTAAAATTCTTTCTAAGAATTGTGGGAAAGTGGTATGTGGTGAAGAAAAGGGTAGGGGCGAGTGAGGGCTGTTTGTTGGGGGGCTTTAGGTAGTCTTGTTTTTTGCTTCTCTTGCGGAAGGGAAGAGAAAAAGGTTGCAGAGCAAGCTGTTCCTGTTGTTGCTATGCACGTGGTAGCAAGTACGATTCCTGCTCAATTCGAATATGTTGGGGTTGCTGAAAGCTCTCATATTGTTGAACTTAGAGCAAGAGTTGAAGGATATCTAGAAAAAATCACTTATGAAGAGGGGACTCTTGTGGAGAGCCAAGCCCCTCTGTTTGTGCTTGATCAAAGGCCGTTTGTAGATGCGCTGAATATGGCTTTAGGAGAGCTTTCTCGGCAAGAGGCGCTCCACTGGAACGCAGTCCAATCAAAAAACAGAATGGAGCCCCTCTATAAATTAAATGCCGTAAGTCAAAGAGATTACGACAACGCTATTGCAGAAGAGTGGGCTACAAAGTCTGCTGTAATGACAGCTTCTGCCGATGTAGAAAAGGCAAAATTGAATTTGAGCTTTTGCACGATTGGGGCCCCTGTAAAAGGGTGGGTGAGCAAAGCGATTTTCAGAGAGGGGGCTTTGATCTCTCCAGGCCCTGATAGCCTCCTTGCAAATTTATACGTCCTTGATCCGATATGGGTCAATTTTTCAGTTTCGGATGGAGATATTTTAAAGGCAAGGGAGGAGGGCGAAAAAAAATTGCTTATACTCCCGCAAGACAAAAATTTCGCCATTGAAATTGTGATGGCAGATGGATCTATTATGCCAGCAAAAGGGAAGATCGATTTTACAGCCCCCGACATACAACAAAATACCGGAACGATGTTGGTCCGCTCAATTGTTGCCAATCCTGATGCAATTTTGCGTCCGGGTCAATTTGTAAAAGTGATTGTAAAAGGGGCTGTCAGGCCTAACGCAATCATTGTACCGCAGACAGCTGTCTCCCAAGGTCAAAACGGCGCTTATGTATACGTGGTTAATAAAGAAGGGCTTGCTTCAATTCGAATGGTCGAGCCAGGCGACTGGTATCACGACTATTGGGTAATCAATTCCGGACTAAAAGATGGGGAAGTGGTGATCGGAGATGGGGTCAACCGCGTTCAAAATAACACACCGGTCCGAATCACCTCGTGGCTCCCCAGCGCCCCCAAAACATCCTCAACCTCCGATATTCCCTCCCTCGGCCTCTAGCTTTTATCCCCATCTCCACCATCCACGGTTGCATCTATCTTTTTCCCCACCTCGAATCATTGTTAAGTATCTGCACTTAAAGCGCTTACGTGGCTCGCGTCTTTAATCAGGGGCGCATTAATTCAAATAAATTATTGATAATGAATCAAAAATATGCTATAATTATGGAGTAGCATATTTATGCTTCTCAAAAATTACACTTTTTAAATATCAAAAAATAGGTGAGGTTATTACTAGTCCAGTCTTAGAAACTTGCTCTTTAGATTTAATGCGGTTAGAAGCGGGATCTCGAGAAAAAACTTCAGCCTTACCATTTTGTGCGCGAGAGGATATTCAAAGCTCCTATTCTCACTATGATACTACCACATTGGGGGATCGCTCTATATTGGGGGGTGGCTCTATTTGTAAAACAATCCTATTGTATAACAAAGTTTTTCACCATCCCGATCCATCTTTATTGAGGGAATATCTCGCCTCCTTGAAAATTGATTTTGGGTGCATACCCGCTGTTAAGGTTGAAATCTCCTGTAGTGCTCAAGGATATTTTGTAGATGTTAAATTTCCTAAATCTGATTTTCTTATTTCTAAACGGGGTGAAATATTTAGAAAAAATTCATATGAAGTAAGAACATCTCGTATCGTTCATTTAGCCCTTGAGGATTCTGGTCTTAAGGAAGCTGGTGCTCAGAAAATAGTAGATCTATTC
The DNA here is from genome assembly GCA_937996705.1 of uncultured Chlamydiae bacterium. Taxonomy (GTDB): domain Bacteria; phylum Chlamydiota; class Chlamydiia; order Chlamydiales; family 2-12-FULL-49-11; genus VGMD01. Next base: position 71,544 of record CALKUQ010000022.1, on the reverse strand, counting down.
TCTCAAAGACGAAATTATGCAAGGGGGCCTATTCTTAAATCTGGTAAGACTCCCGATGAAAGGGAAGTAAAATTTGCAAGATTATTTCGTCAATATATGAATGTTCCAAAATTGGATCCTAAGCGAGTCCTTATTTTATCCACCAATCTTGGAGGGGGACATGCAACGTATGCAAGCACTCTTGAAAAGAGCTTAAAAAAACGAGATTTTGAAGTTCTTGTTTTAAATATTGAAGAGTTTTCTGTTGACTTGTTTAAGGAAATGGGGGTTAAAGAAAAAGGGGTTTTGATAGGTTCAGACAAAAGCCTAAGAGAAGACATCCGCGGAAACAACCCACTCCTAATTCAAATTTTGAAGCAGACATCTACGTTTTTGAAAGAATATCAACCGTCGAATTGGGAGCTTCTTTTAGAGAGAGTTTATGAATTTGCACCTTCTGTAATATTTTCAACTGCTTCTCACAAATTAGAAAATTCTTTAAGAATTTCTTCTCTGCTAGAAGTTCCGTTAAATATCGTCATTACAGATCATAAAATAGTAACAATTTTAAAAGATCAAACCGAAGGATTCGATGCAAACTATTTTGTTCCTGGAGATAACCCTAGTGAACTAATGGTTGAAAAAATTGGTAGAGAAGGACATTATATCGTTCCATTTAACCCAGACCTCCCTCCTTATGGTGAGAAGAAAATTCATCTTATTGGGAATGCTGCAGATGAGGCTTATTTCAAAGAGGTAAGTGAAGCCGAGCGTTTGAGCGCTAGAGCTTCCTATGGAATTGAACCGCATGAGAAAGTTATTCTTGTTACATCGGGAAGTTGTCCAGATATTGATTCTATTTTAAGCGTTTGCAAAAGGCTCGCGGATCGTGCAATACAAGAAGAAATAGGCTTTTCCTATAAAGTGATTGTGATTTGTGGGGAAAATCCTCACTTGATCGATACAATTTCCAGCTTAAGTGATGCATTTCTTGCCTTTCCATCTGTTCGACAAGAGAAAATGGCGGAACTTTTTGCCATCTCAGACTGCATTGTTGGAAAGCCCGGAGGGGGCATGGCAGCTCAAGTTGAAGCGTCAGGAGCGTTTATGGTTAGCGAGCGCATGTATCAATGGGAGATGCCTAATATTATATACCTTGAGAGAAAAGGGCTTGGCAAGGCGGTCGCTATGAAAGCGAGAGGCTCAGAAAAAGACGATTTTACAGATTGCATTAAACAAGGGATTGCTTCAACAGAACTAAAGCGCGCTACTGGCTATGCTCGCCCTAAAAAGTTAGATGATTATATGGATGAAATTCTAGCTCCTCTTGCAAGAGCCGCCTCAGAATAATCGCATTGGCGCGATTCGGAAAACTAAAAATTTATCTTTTTCTAAAAATCAACAATTAGAGTTGATTAATTGTAAAAAGACTCAGGAACTCAGGCCTGGCACCCATGGCACAGGCCTTTTACCGTTAATAATGACAACTTCCATAATTGCAAGTTGTTCCATTTGCACAACAAACTTGACCACAACTTACACAACATGTGCTGTATCCTGTAGGTCCATTGGTATCATATTCAGGAAGATATGATTGTCCGTCAGAGCAAATAGTCAAAATATAAGCATTCTCTCCCGAGTTTTCTAAATTATAATTAATTGGTGGGTTCAGCAAGTGAACGGGTGATTGGGGTGATACTGGAAGTGGGACTTGCATAGGAATTCCATTGCTACTATTAATTGGACTTCCATTGGACTCCGATGGGTAAATTTCCAAAAACCAAGAATTTTGTCCTCCTGAATAAGTTAACTCAATAGTAAGGAGATAGCTGCTTTTAGCCGGGAAAACGTATTCACACCAACACGCCCAGGAATTTTCATTTTCATTTCCGGATATGTTAGTGTTAGGAATAGAAGCTGTTATGGTATATACTGAAATTTTAGGAGAGCCTGGGTTTGGGGCAACACTAAAATCCGTAATTGTTAAAGGAACGCCAATATAAGGATACATCTGATCTGAACATGTCAATGGATTAGTGTCCCCGCCGATAGCAGACTGACGAACTGAAAATGTCTGAAAGTCGTTGCTGGTGTTGTTTATTGTTATTTCTATCTTGCTAGACATATTTTAAAATCCTTTTATAAATTTTTTAATATTATTTATTATATTAACAAATAATCGAACCTATGCAAGTCCCTAGCTTTTAGGGTCTGAGTTTGGTGCCAAGTTTGGTGCCAGGCCTGAGTTCCTGAGTCTTTTTGATTTTTATGGAGAATTATTAATCTTTTCTTTACATTTTTTCTGTGGCGAGACGCTTAAGATTGCATTTTCCTTTTTCGATTTATCATGTCATGCTAAGAGGGAATGATGGCCAGCCTATTTTTTTTACTGACAAAGATCGTTATCGGATGTGTTTGTTATTGCAAGAAGGTGTTGAGAGATTCGGACATGCGATACACGCCTTTTGTTTTATGACAAATCATATTCACCTAGCTGTTCAGGTTAGGGATGTTACGATTTCTGACATAATGCATAATCTTGCATCTCGATATACGCGTTATATTAATAAAAAATATGGGCGCTTGGGTCATTTGTTTCAAGGACGCTTTAAGTCTATTATAGTTGATGATGCAAAATATTTTAACGAACTTATACGATATATTCACCTTAATCCTGTGCGGGCAAATCTCGCTGAGATGCCCGAAAAGTATCTTTGGAGCAGTCATAGAGCCTATTTAATGTTAAGAGAGTGCACTTGGTTGACAAAGGAAAGGATATATAAAAATTTCGGAAAAACTCCAGAAAAAGCGATGCTAAATTTTGAAAGTTATGTTTTGCAAGGCATTGGAATTGAATCAGAAATCGACTTTAAGGCAGGGCAAGGAAATGGAGTTTTAGGAGATGAGGAATTTATAGAAAAACTTCTAGCAAATCTTGCTATTCAAAAAAGAAGAAAAGTAACCTTACCCGAACTTATTGAGAAAATTTGCCTGCACTTTAACCTTACAGAAACTGACTTGAGTGGTCCTAAAAAAAATAAATTGGAATCGACTGCTCGGGGGGTGTTAGCCTATTTTGTTCGGGAAACCAAAAATGTATCCCTAGAGGAATTGGGAGATTTTCTTCAAAGAGACCCTAGCGGGTTAACCAAACTTGCAAATCAAGTTGAAATAAAGTGCATTCAATCAGAAGGTTATGCACTTGAAATACAGGAAATTAGAAATTCTATTTTCGATTCAATTTTAGAGACTTCTGAAAATCAATAATCACAGTTGATTAATTGCAAAAAGACTCAGGAACTCAGGCCTGGCACCAAAATGAGAAATTGTTTGGCATCGAATTGGGTGGGGTGATATGTGGAAAGGAAGATCATGATATCTAACTTTTTTATAAAGCACCCGATTTTTGCTAGTGTAATTGCGATTATGATTACATTTGGTGGCGCTCTTGCTATGCGGGCTTTGCCTATTGAGCAATATCCGAATATTACTCCGCCCCTGATTCAGGTAACGACAACGTATAATGGGGCTAATGCTGAGACGATTGCAAATGATGTGGCGGCCCCGTTAGAGCAGCAAATTTTAGGGGTGCAGGACATGATTTACATGTACTCGCAAAACTCCTCAAACGGAAACATGGTCTTAGATGTCTATTTTTCGATTGGTAGCGACGCAAACATGGATCAGGTCAATGTGCAGAACTTGATTAGTCAAGTTACTGCAGAGCTTCCGCAAGAAGTTCAAAAAGAAGGGATTACAATCACAAAGCAGACTCCTAATATTTTGCTATTAGTAGCGCTTCAATCTCCATCGGGGGTCTACACTCAAGAATTTATTAGCAACTACGCAAGCATCAATGTGGTAAACGACTTAGATTTAATTCCAGGGATTAGCAATATCAATATTATCGGCGAGCGAAACTACTCGATGCGGGTCTGGTTAAGGCCCGATTTGATGGCGCAACTGGGTATTTCAACAAGCGATGTTGTCTCTGCAATATCGGAACAAAACGCTGATTTTGGAATTGGTCAATTCGGGCAAGAGCCTACTAGTAAAGCAAACCGCCTTACAATCCCTCTGACTACCCAAGGGAGATTAAGCACCCCTGAGCAATTTGAAAATATAGTTCTTCGGGCAGATCTAAATGGGAGCATTGTGTTACTTAAAGACGTTGCGAAAATTACACTAGGCGCTCAAGACTATACCGTCGATGGATCGATTAATGCAAAATCTACAATTTTGCTCGCCATTTATCAAGAATACGGGGCAAATGCGCTCGATGTTGCAGAGTCGATTCGATCGGCAATGAAAAAAATTTCGAAGCGGTTTCCAGAGGGCCTTGAGTATACAATCCCTTACGACACCACTCTTTTCATTAAAATGTCGATCAAGGAAGTCTTTTTCACAATGATTCAAGCAGCGCTTCTTGTCGTCATTGTTGTTTTTGTCTTCTTGCAAACAATAAGAGCTACCTTGATCCCTGTTTTAGCTCTGATTGTTTCGATAGTGGGAACGTTTGCGGGGATGTATGTGCTTGGCTATTCGATTAATACGCTAACTTTATTTGGGATGGTTCTTGCTATCGGGATTGTGGTCGATGATGCGATTGTGGTTGTCGAGAATGTGGAGCGAAATTTGAGGGCGTTCAAGCTAAGCCCTGTAGAAGCTGCAAAAAAAGCAATGAGTGAGGTTACAGGGCCAGTCATTGCAATTGTGTTTGTGTTATGTGCCGTTTTTATCCCAGTAGCGTTTTTAGGGGGAATTGCAGGGCAGCTTTATAAACAATTTGCGATGACTATTGCTGTATCAGTCTGTTTTTCAGGACTAATCGCACTCACTCTCAGTCCAGCGATTGCAGCCCTTATTTTAAAGTCGGAAGTTAAAGAGGGGAGGCTCGCCGCCCTTTTTAATAGAGGTCTAGAAAAGTTGACCCATCAATATTTGAAAGTAGCCCGGTTTTTAATTGAGAAGAGCGGAGTAAGCTGGACCCTTTTTGGGATTATTATTGTAACACTCTCTTACTTTTTTATGACGGTGCCAACGAGTTTTGTCCCTAATGAAGATCAAGGGTATGTGATAGCGTTCACTTCGATGCCTGATGCTGCGAGCTTAGAGAGGTGCGTTGAGGTCGATGCGAAAATTTCAGAACTTGCCCTGAAACATCCCGCGGTCGATAAGGTGATTGCCCTTACAGGTTACAGCTTGCTTGAGAGTTTAAACCGAACTACTGTTGGTACAAACTTTATTATGCTAAAAGAGTGGAGTCAAAGAAAGGGTAAAAATCTTCAGGCAGATGCGGTAATTCAAGATCTTCAGAAAGAGTTTTTTATGATAGAGCAGGGGAGGGTTGTGGTGGTAAATCCCCCTGCAATTCAAGGCCTTGGAACGGTTGGCGGATTGGAGTTCTGGATTGAAAATCGAGGAGATGGGGGGCTCAAAGCGCTGGAAGAGGCAATCAACATCTTTGTCGAAAAGGCAAAAGAGAGAAAAGAGTTAAGCCCCCTCTTTTCTACCGCCCAATTTAATAATCTCCAATTTTTTGTCGATTTGGATAGGTATAAAGCAAAAGCGCTCGGCGTCTCTATATCCGATGTGTTTCAAACGCTTCAAACTCTTGTTGGTGCATTGTATGTTAACAACTTCAATAAATTCAGCAGGGTGTATCAAGTAATGGTTCAAGCCGAACCAAAATATCGGGAACGACTTGAGAATGTGGGCGACATGTATGTAAAGTCAAGTTACGGTGAAATGGTCCCTCTTAAATCTCTTATGACGATCAGGCCTATTGCAGGTTCGAATCTAGTCTCTCATTTCAATGATTTTTTAGCGGGTCGTATTTTTGGAGGTCCAGCCCCGGGATATACTTCAGGTCAAGCTATCACTGCCCTCCAAGAGCTTGCTGAGCAAGTTTTACCTCCCGACATGACCTTTGGTTGGAGTGGAGAGGCGTACCAAGAAGTTGCGACGGGGGGGACCTCAACCACAGTACTGCTTGCAGGACTTTTCATGGTCTTTTTAATCTTATCTGCCCTCTATGAAAAATGGTCTTTACCGATCTCTATTCTACTAGCCATTCCGTTTGGAGCGGTGGGCGCCTTTTTCTCAATCTGGCTCAAGGGGATGTCAAACGATGTCTACTTTCAGATTGGGCTTGTAACGTTGATGGCTTTATCTGCCAAAAACGCGATTTTGATTGTTGAATTTGCGGTTCAGAAACATGAAGAGGGGATGAGTCTAGTTGACGCTGCATTAGAAGCTGCAAAACTCAGATTTAGGGCGATTATAATGACCTCTCTCACATTTATTTTAGGGGTAATGCCACTTGTGTTAAGCTCTGGAGCAGGGGCTGCCAGCAGACATTCCGTCGGAGTTGGGGTATTTGGAGGGATGATTGCAGCAACCCTATTTGCCCTCTGTTTTGTTCCGTTTTTCTTCACTAAATTTTATCGAGGAAACCGATGAAAAAAATCGTCGCGCTCCTTTTTCTATGTGGCTGTACCCTTCATCCTAAATATGTAAGAGATGCCAGGCCAATGGCGAGTGAGTGGCGCACTCAGGTAGATGACACTTACATGCAAGAGTGCATCGGATTTTGGAAACAGTTTCAAGATCCAGTACTAGATAGCTTGGTTAATGAGGCGCTAGCAAACAACCAGGATTTGAAGGTGGCCATTTACCGGGTTAAAGAGTATGAGGCAATGTATGGAATTGTTAGATCGCAGCTCTTTCCTCAATTAAATGGATCTGGCGATGCAGGCAGATTGAAGCTCTCTGAAAATTTTATTTCAACAGTTCCCGGCATCCCTTTTATTAGCAACTTGTTTGACCTAGCCTTGAACGCCTCTTACATCGTCGATATTTGGGGAAAAGTGCGAAGCGAGACGGAAAGCGCTTACGCAGAAGTGCTTGCGCAAGTCGAAGTGCGACGCATGGTCATAATTGGTGTTGTCACAGGGGTGTTAAGTACTTATGTTAATATGAGACAGTACGACGAGCAGCTAAGAATTGCTGAAGAGACTCGGGATACAAGAATTGAGTCTTTTAATCTAGCAAATACTCGATTTCAGTTAGGACTCGATTCTGAAATGCAGCCCGATCAAGCAAAATCGGAAGTCGAAGCTGCTCAAGTCAAAGTAGATCGACTTAAAAATGCAATCGCTTTGGAAGAGAATTTGCTCTGCCTCCTTCTTGGCAAGCCATCTGAGAAGCCCGCCAGAGGAAAAACGATTGCGCAACTTGTCCTACCCCTGGGCGAGCCTGCCTACCTTCCTGCAAACATGGTCAATCAAAGACCCGATGTTTTAAAAGCGGAACAAGAGCTTATTGCAGCGAATGCAGATATAGGAGTTGCAAGAGCTCGATTTTTACCAGAATTTAATCTCGCTGCCTCTTTTGGATCGCAGACCTCAAACCTCTCAAACTTCTTCACATCCGCTTCCAGCATATGGGCCTACGCGCTATCTCTGATGCAAGAAATTTTCACAGGTGGTAAACTCACAAGCCAACTCAAACTGGCAAATTCAACCAAAATGGCGATGCTCCACCAATATCAAGGAGCTATCTTAACTGGCCTCAAGGAAATCAACGACGCCCTCGTCTCGCACAAGATTTCACGTCATCTCGCCCTCGACCAAAAGCAGCGCGTCGATACCCTCGCCAGATACTTCCAGCTTGCCACCTACCAATACAAAGAAGGGCTCACTGACTATCTCACCTATCTCGACGCAGAACGCCACCTCTTTGAAGCCCAGATCGACGCTATCTCCGCTCTGGGCTACACCTTCACCACCTACATCTCCCTCTTCCAATCGATGGGCGGTCCCTGGGTCCTCTCTTGCGAAACTGCTTTGTAATAAATATCTTTTGAAACTCTATTACAGGAAAATGGGGTTCAAAAAAGGAGCCTTTACCCTGTTTTGAATTGTAAAGAAATGGCTAATCGTCTATTCTTTTTGTCATTATGGAAATTGTGATCCCAATAGAGCCAGAATTTAGGTGGAGCATTCCAGACGTTCGGGAAGTCCGACCTGGGCTTAAGTCTCAACTATTTTCAGCTATGGAGTTGACTGCTAAGGTCGCTCTTTATGCAGAACAGTTTGTTTTTGCTCTCCCTCAGAGCGTCATGGCAACTGCCGGTCAGAGTGGTCAGTTGGTTAGAACTGTTTTTTGGAGAGGAAGAAGGGTCATTCTGGATCCATTTTTGATTGTTTTTAAAGTAGTTATGCTGGTGGGGTATGTAGCCCTTGCAATAATTTTTAATGCCCATACGAGGGCTTATAATTCAATTTTTTACAATTCATCTAGCCGATTTACCGAGCATCCTGCAGCTAAGTATGCAGGTCCTAATATAGATCTAACGCATGTTAGGCCGATTAAAAATGATTTAGACATTTCCCATCTTGGACCCGATATTCAGCTTGAAATGTTATATCAATTTTTTGACGCCTCTCAATTTAATCAAGCTCAGCTCAATGATGATGGAACTCCCTGCACAAAAGCCTCTTTGAGGGAGGGACTCGAAACATTTATTGATAATATAAATAATAGAACTCCATTTTTAGGAACTCCGCCTGCATATCAAATAAATGAATTGAATGGGTTTTATGACCATTTAAAAAAAGCAGTTCTTATTTGCATCGATAAAGTAAAAGATGATCCGGAACAGTGTGAAGTTTTAAGTTTAGCATTTGCAGTTGCCGGAAAACATTGTGGGGGAAGGTATAAAGCTGAAGCATTAGCAGCTCTTGCAAGACTAAACACAGTTAGCTTAGAAACTATGCAAGGCACCCTTGAGGAGAAGCTCTGGACCATTTTAGCTGATAAAAGACTTGATATTGCAACCAGAATTATTGCTGAAAATCGACTTGGAACCCATGGCACTCCTCAATTTTTAAGAGATTTCGGAGATATGCTCGGCCTAGAAGGAATGCAAAATGTGACAGAACAAATCAATTCCCAGAGATTGAATCCAGATATTTACGTAAAGGAATTTTTTCAAAGATACACCGAAGATGCAATCATTGACACTATTCAAGCCGCTTTAAGAGATCATTCTGGGGGAGACTTTAGAACTAAGGTTATGGATTGGATTATTGATCAAATTGGTGATTGGTCTAATGATGAGGCCAGCATTCAGGAACTTATTGGAGATTGTAAGGGAGTCCGAGATAGCGAAACTTCAGTGGAAGATAAGACGAGCGACTTAAAAAGGATCTATTTAGTAAAAGGGAATCAACGAGTATACCAAGACAACGACGCTCTTCCTCTAGAATTTCTTTCTGAGGACGATGTAATTTTAGAGGCTGCAGTTAGAACTTTTTATCAGAACCACGTAAAGTCACCTTTTAATAATAAGGTTGCATTTAGAGCTGCCCTTGATCAAATTGGTGTTAATTCAGCTTCAATGAGATTGGTTGACCTTCCACGCTCAGTTATTAGAATGCTTCTTGTAAAAAATCAAATTCTTAAAGTGGAAGATTATATAGATAGGGAGCTTTTGGATGAACTTGAGGCAAATCAACCCCGTTTATTACCTGCTCTCCTTGATCGCTCGAGGGTTAAGTTTCTTTCTCCTGAAATCAGATCTTCTAGAGAAAGAGCCCTTCAGGCTATTTTTAAAGAGGCTTTTAGGCAATACCCAAGAGAGTTGTTGGATCGCTTTCAGATGAAACTTTCTTTAGCAAAACGATGCACCATTAATTCTGCGAAATTTTTAAGTACCATTATCAGAGCTTTGATTTTTAAAATTGCCCTATGCGCAGCATTTTCTATCTACACATACCCAATAATCACAGGTCTTTATTATGCGATCGAAAGTCTAATGCTTCAAATTCCTTATGTAGGGAGTATATCCCTGATTCTATTAGCTGTTTCTCTCATTTTAGAATGTGCAGGAAAAGCGGATGGGTTTTATTTTGAGCTGGTTACATTTTTTCACTTAAGCTGTGTTCAAATTTGGAAATCGTGTAACAAATTAAGCGACCAATTAACAGAATTTCACAAAAGCATCCTTCGGAAATATGAGAAAGAGTCGATTCCTAGCCTCTTTATTAAATGGAAGCAAACTCTTCCAGCTCCAGCTCCTGCAATTGCTATTGTCTAGGATTTGCGTATACGCAACTGTTGGTTTTTTCGTTGCAGATTGAATAGGAGTAGTTAGGATTGTCAATTTTTTGGACAGTAAGATTGTCTTGGTCACTCCAGCTTTTATAGGTCTCTATATCGTCATTTGCGATTTGCCAAGTGTGGTAATTGGAGAGCTCTGCGCAGGTATAAAAGGTCAAACCGGTTAAAAACATCCCACCCATAAACCAGCCATACCCGCTATAGTAATAAGGGCCATTCCATCTGCCGTTATCCCAATTACCTCTCCCATAACCATTTGAGTGATGATTCCAGTGCCCATGGTCTCGATATCCTCTCGCGCCTCTATTGCCTCCGCCGTCACGATATCCGCCCCTTCTGTCCGCCCCGCCGCCACCATGACCACCGCCTCCACCCCCTCGTGCGTGAATTGGAGCGGAAAAAACAAGACTAAAAAACAATAAACTAGATAAAAGTGCTTTCATACTTTTTTCATACCGTTTTTTTCTTGAAACCACAACAAATTTTTTAACTTTTTTAAAAAAAGAAGATTGTGGTAGGGTGAGAAAATATGTTAGGAAAATTCGCAATAGCATTATTGTTTAAGAGAGGTAGAGAGTGGTTGATGCCTCTTGTGGTTGTAGCCCTGTTGGTTTTTTTTCTCTTCTTGGAATTTGGCTCGTTTTCTGCGATTCAAAATGAAGCAGTTGCATTCTGCGAAGGGAGCTCAGGGATCGACTTGTGGATTAAAACCGATCCTCAATCTAGCAATCAAGACCTACAAAAATTGCGCAGGTTACCAGACATTCAGACTGCCTCATATTTATATAAATCCCAGGTAGATGCCTACACAGGATCGGGGGATAAAAGAGATTGCACCCTTTTGGGAGTTGATGAATCGACCTACTTAGGACTCCCTACCAAAGCGCTTTACGGCTCATTTCACTTAAAAGATGATGATAACACTTTAATTGTAAGTCAGGAGTGTGCAAAGTCGCTCTTTAAGCTAGGAAGTCAAAAACTTCGTTCCGGAAGTGTTGTCTACGTAAATGAAAAACCGATGAAAATTGGGGGAGTGGCGCCTAGTCAAAAAGGGGTTATAGCCTACACGAATTTTACAAGAGCGAAAGAGCTGGAGAGCGGAGGGGAAATTTTCTTAGTTATTAAAGCGGTTCCTTTTGCAAATTTATCCTCGTTAAAGCAAAAAATCGAAAAAATTTCTGGATTAAAGTCTTATACAAAGGCTGAATTTTTAGGTATTTTAAAGCAAAATCAGATCACTCAGAGTAAAACGGTCTCTCTATTTTCCTCAGTTGCCATGTTTGCTTTCATTCTTAGTTTAGGGGTTTACGCCACAATCTTTATAAATTTTTTCAAACGTCAATCTGAGGCGTGCGCAATCTTTAAACTCTTTGGCGCTACCCCTCTATTCATAACCTCTCTTTTAGCTCTCCAAGCAGTTGTGATTTCGACTCTTGGATCTGGGATCGCATTTTCTCTACACACACTTTTGCAATTGATTTTTGGAAATTCAGGGATATTTGCCCCACTTAGTTTAGGGATAGTGACAATAACATTTATTGCCGCAATTTCAACATCCCTGGTCGCTTCGATTTTTATTAGCCTTACTGTAAAGGAGAGTGTATGAGCATAGTCTCGTGCGCTGGTTTAACCAAAACCTTCGATGGAATCACTAATATATTAGACGGGGTAGATCTTCAAATTGAAGAGGAAGAATTTATCATGATCTCTGGCCCTCCAGGGGCTGGCAAATCAACACTCCTCTCCCTTCTAGGTGCTTACGCAACTCCTACAAGTGGAACAATTTCTATCTTAGAGAGTAATCTCTTTGAGATGAACTCTACACAAAAAGCGGAGTTTCGCAGAGAGAATATCGGGGCTGTGTTTCAAACTGCAAGACTACTGCCTTCCCTCAGCGTAATAGAAAATGTCCTTTTGCCGCTAGCCTGCACGGGTGAGTCGAGAGCGTCATCTATTTTAAAAGCGCTTACCGCATTAAACTATATGGGGATCGACAAAAAAAGAGATTCGCATCTAAGTGAGCTTTCGGGAGCGGAACTGCAACTTGTCTCCATGAGCCGGGCCCTTGTGAATCAGCCGCGTCTTCTTCTGCTTGATGAGCCCACACAGTTTCTTGACCATCAGACTGGGGTAAAAGTGATGACCTATCTAAGACAGATGGCCCTTGACCACCAAATCACAATTATTTGCGCCCTTAATGACGTTAGGCTCTTTCCCTTCGCCAGCAGAATTATCCGGATGAAGAGTGGTAAAATTGTTGATACACTCGGAGAATCTTTTCTCGACTCACCCTTTTTAAGGATATAATATGAAAGTATTTGACGCAATTCACGGATTTATTGAATTAGACCCTCTTGAAACCAGGCTTATTAAAACACTCCCGTTTAAAAGACTCTCTTGCATTAACCAAATTGCTGCCGCATCTTTTATTTATCCAGGTGGGTACCACAAGAGATACGATCACTCACTAGGAGTGATGGAGGTTGTCACAGAAATTTATGACAAACTAGTCTCCCAACCCCATTTTGCCGAGCTTTTTCCCGATTTTACAGAAGATAAAGTGGCTTACTGGAGGAGGGTGATGCGGCTTGCTGGACTCTTTCACGATATCGGCCACCTCCCTTTTTCTCATACTGCTGAATATGAGCTTGTTGGAAAAAAAGGACACGAAAAATGGACCATGCGAATCTTAAGAAGCCCCTACATAAAGCCTATTATCGAAGAGGGGGGCATAGAGATAGAGGATGTGGTAAAAGTAGCAGTAGGGGAGGATCTTTATGGATCGATTTACACCCCTTGGGAAAATGCGGTTTCGCAAATTCTAACAGCCGACTATTTTGGCGGAGACAGAATTGACTACCTTTTGCGTGACGCCTATTTTACCGGACTCTCCTATGGAAATTTTGACCACGCCCAACTTTTAAATAATTTAACCCTTCTAATGCACAATGGAAAAATTAAGCTAGGCCTAGAGGAAAATGGCCTTGAATCGTGTTACGCTCTGTTGCTTTCTAGGTATTTTATGCACAAAAGGCTCTACCAATATGAGCGGGTAAAGCCCTACTGGTATCATTCAAAAGAGATTGTAAAAAACTTTTTTGAAGGTAAGGATTATTTGGATTCGGTTGAGAGATATATTCAAGCCAATGATTACGATATTTTTGCTGAAATGGGTAAAGCATTATTTGATCCGACCCATAAAAGTCACGATCACGCCCTAGCTCTTATGGATCAAAAAGAGCCTGTACACGTCTTTCCTGTCTCTACAGAAGAGATCAACTATTTAGTTTCTATTGGTGAAAATCATTTTTTTGAAAAAAATGCAACACCCCAGGAAAAAGTAGGCTTATTCTTCCCTGTATTATTAAAAACTGGTAAAATAGTAGAGGCTCAGGAGGTAGCAGAAGTCTCTATCCCTGTTTATACCCAAAATTGGGTCTACGCAGATTCCGAAGCCATGACTCGGATAAAACAGGCGCTTAAACATGTTCCAAAAGACCCTCAACTTAGTTCGAGCTGAATACAATAGTTACTGCCGCTTTGAAAAATTATTTATCTTTTTTGTCCTGATTTGTAGCTTTTGCATTACAGCAGAAGCTTCAATTACAAGAGCCTCTGCAAATTCTATTTTCCTTTCCGCCTACACTGCAAAATTTTTTCCTACCGCTTGGCTAGTAAGTGTTGTTTTAAATTTCGCAATTGTCACCTTTTACAATAGGTTTTTACCCAGGCTGGGTTGCGTTAAAATGCTTGTTTTAAGCGTGTTATGCGCAATTGGAATGAATTCGTTTTGCGCCTTTTACGTAGGGGAGTTTCGAGGACTTCCTTTTATTCTCTACTTATGGAAAGATATTTTTGTCATTTTAATGTTTCAACAACTCTGGTCTGTCATCCAAGCGACCATGAATATTTCTCGGGCAAAATATTTATTTGGAATTGTTTTTGGGATGGGGGGGCTAGGCTCTACAGCAGGCTCTTTTTTAACAGGAAGTTTTGCTGTAACGCTGGGCTCTGAAAAACTGCTACTCTTAACTCTCCCATTCTACCTAATTATTATGGGAAGCTATTGCATGGCCCTTCACTATAGAAGCAGCGTTACAGATAAACAAAATATTCATGAAATGAGCGCCGATTCTACCGATGTGATGGGGGGGATGAAACTTATCAAGAATTCTATTTTCCTCCAGTTCATCCTTCTAATAGTTCTTGCAATGCAAGTCGCCTCAACCATCTTAGACTATCAGTTTTCCTCTTACCTTGAAAAAGCGTTTGTGATTCAAGACCTAAGAACCGCATTTCTTGGGAAATTTTTTGCAATTGTAAACATGGTAAATATCTTCCTTCAGTTTTTCGGCAGCTATATCCTGCTTAGGATTTTGGGATTAGAGCGCTCCCACCTAGCAATTCCCCTAGTCCTCGCTACCTTTGCTATTGGATTTCTCCTTTTCCCGACATTCCCCTTCATCTGCATCTATTTTGCCCACATTAAAGCGTTTGACTACTCCATCTTTGGCATCATCAAAGAGATGCTCTATATCCCCCTCAAAGTGGACGAAAAATTCAAAGCCAAAGCAATTATCGATGTCTTTGCCTACCGGACCGCAAAAGCGTGCGCCTCCCTCATCATCCTCGCCCTCAGCTTCATCACCTCCATCTCCATAAACACCCTCCTCTCCTGGGGCGTCCTCCTCATCTTCCTCCTTTGGGCCCTAGCAGTCACCCTCCTCTTCAAGCACTACTACAAAGAAGTTGCAAGCCAATAAAGTTCACCTCTAAAATTTAAAAAATTAGTTGATAAATAAATCTTCTCCCCTTATGGTCCGAATTTTTAGGATAAGTAGGGGGAGAGGCCATGAAGTTGAAGCAAATGTTGATTGTGATGGGAGTTGCCGTTCAGGTGGCTATTTTGTCGCTAACTCTGTATTTTTTACATGCGGTGAATCAGAGGGGGGATGAGAGCTTTGATGAGATCCAAGATGAGGTGATGGCTAGTGTCGATGAGGGGGTCTCTGAAAAGGGAGTGAAAGTTCCGTTTGCCAACTATGTAATGGGGAGTGGAAGGGTTGCTTGCTCTAAGTATATCCGGGTGAGTGCTAAGCGTGAGGGGATTTTAGAAAATCTTTTTGTGCAAGAGGGGGATTATGTGATGAAAGGGGACCCTCTGTTTCAAATTGAGCAAGGATCGCTCTCTTTTGCGTTTCGAGAGAAACTTGCCGATTATGAGATGGCTTTAGCTGAACTAAAAGAGAATGAGACCAATGCGCTTAAGGCTGTGATTCAAAAAAAAGAGATAGGGCTTCAATCCGCCCAGCAAGCCTTAGCCGATTGCCGAGTGGTCTCTTCTTATGAGGGGAGAATTTTAAAAGTAAATGTCCATCCGGGGGAGTACGTCGCTCCAAGCGATGAGGCTCTAGTAATTGGGTGCGATACCCCTTTGCACTTATCAGTTCTCATTGATGAAAAAGAGATGTGGAGGGTAAGTCCTTCTAAAAGCTTAAGAGCTATAGCGTTACACAAAACAAACCCTGCAATTCACTTTGTCCTTGATTATGTCACGGTTAAGCCTGCTATTAGCTTAGAGGAAAAAAATGAAGGGATGTTAGAAATTCTTTTTTCTTTTGATAAAGGTAAGGCGCCTTTATACTTAGATCAAACATTGGACGTCTATATTGAAGCTGCGTCTAAAGATGACACTTCCTATTTAGATTTTCAATTTAACCAAAAGTAGATCTGATGGAAATTTCTTTAAAGGGGAGGGCGCTCCTCTTTGATCCAAGGTGGAACAAAGGGACAGCCTTTAGCAAAGCGGAGAGGGAAAAATTTGGACTTTCAGGTCTTCTACCCCCCCATATCTCTACCATTAGCGAGCAGCTTGAAAGACGCTACACTAATTTTACAGGCAAAAAGACCCCCCTCGAAAAGTATGAATTTTTGGTAAATCTACAAAACCGAAACGAGGTGCTCTTTTATCGCCTTGTGCTTGAACACGTTCAGGAGATGTTGCCTTATGTTTACACCCCCACTGTGGGTGATGCCTCTCTAGATTTTAGTATGCAGTACCACCAGAGCAGAGGGGTTTATATCTCTTATGAAAAAAAAGATGATATAGAGAAAATTTTAAAAAACAGTGGAAAGCCAGATGTCGATGTAATTGTTGTTACCGACGGGGAGCGAATTTTAGGGCTTGGCGATGTTGGGATAGGGGGGATGGTCATCCCAATCGGAAAGGCCTCTCTTTATACCTTGTTTGGGGGGGTCCGGCCCGAGAGAATTTTGCCCGTATTTCTCGATGTGGGAACAAACAACGAAAAGTTGCTCAAAGATCCTTACTACATAGGCTCAAGAAAGGCCCGAGTGACTGGTGTCGAGTATGATAAATTTATTGATCGCTTCGTCAAAAGCGTTCGAAAAGTTCATCCTCGAGCCCTGCTCCAGTGGGAGGATTTTTCAAAAGATCATGCGGAACTATTGCTCACCAGATACAGGGAAGAGACAGCCTCGTTCAATGATGATATTCAGGGGACTGCAGCCGTTGTTTTAGCTGGTCTAATTTCTGCCACAAAGGCAAAGGGGAGTTCCCTTAAAAATGAGACGATTGCAATTTTTGGAGCTGGGTCTGCGGGTCTTGGGATTGCAAATTTGATTGTCGATTATTTAGTCCACCTGGGTGAGTCGCGAGAGATTGCCTACAATAACATCTACCTTATTGATAAAAATGGCCTTGTCCATGATGGCCCTTTTGGGAAGGCTCCAGATCTTAAAACCCTTGAAGAAGTTGTCTCTTTTGTAAAAATAACAACCTTAATTGGAACGTCAGCCCAACCCAGAGTTTTTACAGAAACAATTGTCCAGGAAATGCTAAAAGCGACCCCGCAACCCATCATTTTCCCCCTTTCTAACCCCAACTCAAAAGCAGAGGCTGATCCAGCGGATCTCTACAAATGGACTCATGGAAAAGTAATTGTTGCAACCGGTAGTCCCTATCCAAATACCCCCCAATGCAACAATGTGTGCATCTTTCCCGCCTTCGGCCTCCTTGCATCGGTCACCTATCTGAAGCATCTTCCCAATCAACTTTTTATCACCGCAGCCATAGCACTCAGCGAAACTGCAGCTCCAGGCAAGCTCTTTCCTGAGTTCTCCAAACTTCGAGATTCGACCAAGCACATAGCTAAAACCCTCCTCAAAAAAGTTTGCGAGCTCGATCTTAATTTGACCGAGCCCCTAGAAATTGACTCTAAAATGTGGTTTCCCGACTACGAAGAGTACCTCTAGCTACAGGTTTTTGTTGCATCACAGCAAACCATATTAACCAAAGGTTTAGAGCAACACATCCGATCTCCGTATACGTTTGCGTAGTCACAGCACTGACCGTTATTAACATAAATTTGATTGAAAGGGCAGCAAACGCCACTTAAAACGTCCCAACATCCTAAAACGGAACCAGAAGAACAACATCCTCCTGAGTCCTCCAAACAATAGTTTGAGGTCCCATTGTTAGTACAATAGAGTAACTCTGATTCGTTGTAGCACAATCCTTGTATGCAGATGTTCGAGCTTGCGTCTGTGCACTCTTCGGAGGTAATGCATTCACTACCCTTTAAAAATACCGTGTATTCCGTCGGTGTATTTCCTATTAAAAGCCCTACGTTTTCACAATATGAATTCGATTCTGAGTCATTGTTTAAACTTATACCTAATATGGGATCAACTATAAGTGTGCACGACTGTTGCGAAAAATTTAAAAATATGCCGACAACTGGTTGATTGGATTTAACAGTAGTAAAGGTGAGGTTACAAGTAGCGGCCTCTCCAGAGCATCCTGCTATTATGTTTGAGCAAGTATTGGAAGAAGAAGTATTCGTGTATGCATCAAAAGTGACTTCGCTATTTAAATAATTTATTAAATTCAGAGAAAAAGTGACAGTTGGTCCCAATGTGAGTGTGTTTGTTTCTGTTGAAAACGAGGCCGCAGGACATAAGTCTGATGCTGCAAAGACCCCGGAGGCACTCAGAGCTAAATTTGCTATAACATTCGAAGAAGCATCTGTGACATTGATCTGACAACCTACTAGAGATGAATCAGTCGAAGAAATAAAAGTTTGAATTCCGCTAGCTGAGGTAGTGACACTGTTTCCGCACCCAGAATAAGTAATTACGGGATTAAATCCATCATAATTATTAGTTATAGTAAGTTGCATAAAACCTCCAGTTTTTATTTATTTTACAAGAAGTAGTGATTTTAACATCCCATTAAGCAAGTTTAGGTTATGATTAATTCGAATTGTAATTTTTCAGCCTGATTCTGCGGAAATAAGGCTGAGCAATTCAAATACAAGGAAGACAGAGCCACCAACAGCTGCAGCAACAACCATCATAATCGTTGTCTCTTTAAAAGTTAGCCATTCCTCAGCATTCTGATTACGAATAAAATAGGATTCATTTCTGCAGTGGGGGCAGTTAGGTTTGATTGCGAGCCATTTTTTAAGGCAGGCTTTGTGGTTAGGTTGAATGCAACAGGGGGTAAAACCATCTTCAGTTAGGTCAATTGGGTCAAAACAAATGATGCACGATGGGATTGGTTCCAAAATAATTCTCCAGTTTTTTGGCGATGAGTATAGAAAATTTGAACTTTAAAATCTACGTCTGATAATGATTCTTATGTTAAATTTCTAAAAAAACGAACCGTTTATTTGACCTATAGCGATCTATTCTAAGCAAATTAGTGTAAACATACTAAGAGACTAATTTGTTTAAATCCTTGCGTTAATTTAAGGGATTTCGTATTCAAAGATAAAATAAGGGGTTGATTCATGAAATATACAGGTGTGGTTCTATTTTTTCTTGGTTTAGCTTTGGTTGGACTCTCTTTTTACATAACTGAGCAAGTCAATCATGAGACCAAAGCTGCATATCAAGCAACTGAAGTGATCAGCGAAAATCCAATTATAGAAATGGGCGGACCGATTACAGAAAGTTCTGCAAAAAATATTGAGTCTGGAATGGATAAAAAAATTGAGCAAAAAACTGCTCCCTACAATAAAGCAGCTTCTTACTCGTTAACCCTAGGTGTTGTTTTGATTGCGCTTGGGATTGTAATTGCTCTTTTCTATTTTGTCCGCAAGCGCCACTAATTGGATTTTTAGTAACCTAGACTAGAGCTAGTTCTTCTTTTTTAATAGGAGTACCAATCGGATTTGTTTCTTGTACAGAAATTGGCTTCAGGTCAAGCAACTCCATCAAGGCCTCTTTTAAATCTTCGCGAGTACTTTTTTCTGGGTACTTTAAATTGTCTAAAGCCCTTCCATGATAAGCAAGTGATTTGTGATGATCAAAGAGAAAAAATTCCGGCACGGTGCTTGCTCCGTAACATTCACCAATTCTTCCTGTTCTGTCTTGTAAATAGGACCAGGGAAATCTATGTTCGTCCATGAGAGCGCACATCTGATCGTAGGTGTCGTCTCCCTCGTTTGCTGAATTAATAGCGATAAAAGCAACTCCCTTTTTATGAAAGTCTAAGTAAAGGTTTTTCAAGTATTGATCCAAGTCTCTTGCGCTTGATGATAAATTAGACGTAAACATGACAATGATTGCTCGATAACCCTTGTATTGATTCATTCCATAAATAAGGCCATCTGTACCGATCAAAGAAAAATCTGGCGCTTGATCTCCTATCTCGAGTAATTTCATTCATACCTCCATTCAGTTTGAATAGACTTATAAGACTTTTTTGGATAAAATGCAACTCGAATATCTAATAAAAGGAGCGCTCGAAAATTATGATCAAGCCAGAAACCATTGAATTCATGCACAAAAATTTTCGAGAGTCTTCCAAATACAGAGCGTTACAAAATGCTGTAGCGAGAAATGATGTCAAAAAAATAGCAATGAATTGGGATCGGTTTGCAACGATTTCACATACATTTTCCAACGTAATTTCTAACGAATTGACTGCAACTTCCCAAAGCCAAAGCGGCAGGTGCTGGCTTTTTGCCGGACTTAATATGCTTCGAATTCCTGTTGCAAGAAAACACAAATTGGAAGAATTTGAGCTTTCTCAAAGTTATCTATTCTTTTGGGATAAGCTTGAAAAGGCAAATTACTTCTTTCAGAGCGTGATAGAAACTGCACATATGCCCCACGACAGCAGACTTGTTATGTGTCTTTTTGATAGTAGCTTTCTGTTTCAAGATGGTGGGCAATGGCATATGTTTTCGAATCTTGTAGAAAAATATGGAGCGGTCCCCCAATCTGTTTTTCCTGATAATGAGGCCTGCTTGAGCTCAGCAAATTTTAATCAAATTCTAAAACTGAAGCTTCGAGAATATGGATCATCCCTTAGGATTCTTGTTCTTTCCGGAGCCAGTGAAGCAAGTATAGTTCAAACAAAGACAAAAATGTTGGAAGAGGTGTACCGAATGCTCTCGCTTCATATGGGAACCCCCCCGGCTCAATTTGATTGGGAATTTCAAAATAAAGAGAAAAAATTCCACGCCTTTAGGAATTTAACCCCACAACAATTTTATCACGATCACGTTAAAGTAGATTTAAGTGAGTTTGTCTGTCTGGTCCACTCCCCTAGACAACTCACTCCCCTTCACCAAACATTTACTGTCAGTCATTTAGGGAATGTTTTAGAGGGTAAGCCAATTCTCTATCTCAATGTTCCTATCGAAGAGATGAAAGAGGCTGCTATTAAAGCACTAAAAGATGACGAATCTGTCTGGTTTGGTTGCGATGTGGGAAAATGCTTTCATAGAGATTTAGGGGTTATGGACCTTAAGCTCTACGACCTTGAATATCTCTACGACGTCCCCTTCAATTCAACAAAAGAGATGCGCATGAATTATGGTGAGAGTCAAATGACTCATGCTATGCTTTTTACTGGGGTAAACTTAGTTGACAATAAGCCAACAAGATGGCGAGTGGAAAATAGCTGGGGAGACAAAGTGGGGAAAAAGGGTTATTTCATCATGACAGACGAATGGTTTGATGAGTACATGTTTGAAATTGCAGTTCCAAAAAAATACCTTTCTAAACACCTTCTCAAACTTCTCGACCTTCCTCCACTCTCTTTAGATCCATGGGATCCCTTAGGAGCCCTGGCTCGCTAAACGTCTGCCTCTACTACATAAGGGAACGCTCTGCTTGTTGCATTCCAAACTGTCTTAGGCGCGGCCATGGCAGCTAAGAAAATGAGGGGAAGTGTAACAGCTTTCTTTATGTGGTGAAGCTCTTCTAAAAAATATTTACAAAACACCCTTTTTGAATTGGGGAAATCGCCTGAAAGAGCCTTAGTAATCGAAACAATCACGAGCTTGTGTAATGACTGAATTCCATCAAATAGGTTATCAGAATAGAGTTGAATTGATACTAGAACTGTTTGATAGCGAGAATTTAAAAAATTAGTAGTATTTACTTTTTGAGTAATTTTGTTTACAGTTTTGTTGAAATCTCGATTATAATATGTATCAGATATAGATTTTTGTATGAATATTGACATTTTCAAAACCTATTTTTTTGATTATATAATTATAGATGTATTTTTATGTCTTTAATCATAATCGCATTAAGTTTTTATCGCTATAACTTTTACAAAATGAATCGATTGATTTTGAGAATGATAGTACTTTAGAATTTGCCTCTCTTTATCTAGCTCATAGTGTCCATCGGAGAGCTCAACTACAAACCCTTTACCAAAATGAAGATTGGGCAGAAAGATTTCTGTAGGATGATCGAGTATTAGAGGATCATGCTCAAACTGATACTCAAACAAGCGCTTCTCCATTTTAAAGTGGATTCGGAGAGGCCTTCCCGCGGTTGTGATTGGGTAGGGTCTAATAAAGGCGTTTTTCGCCCTTGCACCTGAATAAGGACAGGCGGTAGATTCATGCTGATCCTTACTGAAAATGGAAAGGTCCTCCTCATTCCAGTGATCTCCCTCAGCATTTGAGTTGTGTCCTGTATAATTCCAAAGAATGGAAGAGACTAAGTTATCATCAATGGCTAAAAAGGATCTATGAAGAGCTTTATCTTGAATGGTAAAGTCTCCTGTTTTATACGCCCTTTTCTTACCTAAATCTAAAGGTATGCCGAATTCCGTAATAATAAGGGGGATATTTCCCATTTGATGTTTTGCAAAAGATTTTAGATGACTGATTTGCCTTGCAAACGCTTTTCTTAAAGCGCTAGGAATCTTGATTAGTTTTTTCATCTCAAGCATGTCGAATCCAAAAAAAATGAAAAATTTTTTTGTGGCTAACAAAACCGCATCATACCAATGACTAGAAAAAACAACATTTGGCACATCCTCTTTGTCCCATTTAGGTGGCTTTGAACCAACGACATGTTCAATTAGTAGGATTGCTTTAGGAGAAATCTTATGTATCTCCCTACCCACTTTATTGATAAAAGGTTTGTAAAATTCTTCTTCAAAATCATACAACTTAAAATAACTAGGTTTTAAAAGAACAGGATTCCCACTTAAATTATAATCCCATATTCCATGTTCCCTCCAAACGCAATTTACATCCTTTTGCCATGCTCTATTTTTCTTAGGGTTTAAGAGCTTTTTTCCTACATTTCGAATTGCCAAATACTTCTGTTCCCAGACCGTTACAAGCTCTGAATTACCATCTCCTAAAATCATCCCCTGAAAGGGTGAGGGCATTAGCCCAAGCTGATAGATTCCGTAATTTTTATTTAGATCTTTGCATCCAATATAGCCTGGAAGTGGCTCATTCATAATATCATAACCTATTACATTCTCATATTTGGCAAGCCTTGAGGCTACTAATTGTACAGAGGCGATATAGGCATCTTGAAAAAAATCTTGTATTCTCTTATCTCCTACCATTTTTTTGGGAGCAAATTCATTTCCACCAAAAAAGAGTGTAAACATTGTTGCTGCACCTAATTTGTACGCATTTGTAGGCCAGAGAATGTGAGGCATGTGATGTTTTGGATCGTGTAAAATGGCGGCACCAACCTCCTCAAAATTACTCATGTTAAATCCAGCAAGTTCTAGTGTCCACCCTGGAGCTCCATCGCCACCAGTAAACCTTGACCAAACATCTTGATGAAAATCGATAAAAATTTTAAAGCCGTACTCCCCTGCCTTTTTTACGATTTCTTCTAGATACTTAAGATATTCTTCATCATAAATTCCAGGCCCTTCATGCTCGATAGCTTCCCAGCTGGTACATAATCTAAGTAATTGAAACCCCCAATGCTGCAGTCTGCCAAAATGCTCATCAGCCTCCTCCAAAGGAAAGGGACGCCCTACAAACGAGACCTCTCGATGACCTTCGAACGAATGCCTTAAATGGAGAGCCTTATCATTTCTTGCGGGAACTTTTGCAGTTAGGTTGACACCGCGCATAATTATATGCCTGCCGTGCTGATCTCTAAACGACTCGCCATTAATTATGATATCCATAAAAAAACAATACCATAAAAATGGATTTTATTTTAATTTGCTTGCTATCAGATCTATAGAGCGGCTTCAGGAAGCTCTGATTTTACCTCAATATGGGCGTAGGCCATAACTAAGGCCTTGTCGAGATTGGAGAAAATTTTATCTTCCCCGATTTTTTCTAGGAGACCAGATCGCTTAAAGATCGCGTGCAGGCTTTTATGAACCCCCGAGAAGAGGAGTAGGGTTTTATCGCGTTTAGCTTTTGTCCAAACGTCATCGAGTAGCCGTATTCCTGTAGCATCAATCATAGGGACGTGATCAAGTCTAAGTATAAGAACTTTAGGAACGTACCGAATGTCACTAAGAGCTGTTTTGAATTTTCCTACAGCTGCAAAGAAGAATGGGCCTTCGATATCAAAAACTTCGACACCTTCTGGAAGGTCCGGCAAGTTGCTCTCCTTTTTTTCCTTCTTTAAAAAATCACCTTTTGCGGTATCGGACATGTGCTGCATAAATAAAAATGCCGCTAGTACAATTCCGACTTCAATTGCGATAATTAAATTAACAAAAACTGTAAGGAGAAAGGTTGTTAGCAGAATAAGAATGTCATGCTTAGGGCTTAAAAAGAGCCTAGCAAAGTGCCTCCATTCACTCATATTATAAGCAACCATAGCTATAATCGCACCGAAAGTGGCAAAAGGGATTAATTTTACAAGCGGGGCAAAAAAAACTAAGACAATTAAAAGAGTTAAGCATTGAACAATTGCTGCAAAGGGTGTTTTTCCCCCATTTCTAATGCTTGCCGTTGTTCTGCTAATTGAACCTGTGATCGGGATTCCCCCAAAGAGAACTGAAAAAATATTTCCTAAACCCTGAGCAATTAGCTCCATGTCAGAAATATGTTTTTTTCCCGTCATACCATCGGCTACAACCGCTGACAAAAGTGATTCCATTCCAACTAGAAGTGCTATTGTAATTGCAGGAGAGACTAAATTCATCATATCTTCCCATTTAATGCTAGGAGGGGCATGAAAGGAGGGGAAAGTATTTGCAATATTTCCGAATTTATCTCCGATTGTTTCAACGGGCAGTCCAAATATCCAAACGACTAAGGTAGAAAAAACAATCGCGACCAAAGTCCCTGGAACTTTTTTGGAGACCTTAGGCCAGAAAATCACAATCGCAATTCCGATCAAGGTCAAAAAAAATGAATAGGGATTAATCGTGTGAATGTTTTTAAAATAGAGTTGCCACCTTTCGACAAAATCAAGCGGAATGTGAGTGAGAGACAATCCTAACAAATTATGAACTTGCCCAGTAAATAAAACGACGGCTAAGCCACTTGTCAAACCGATTGTAACGGGATAGGGGACAAATTTAATCATTGTCCCAAAATGCATACAACCCATAGCAATTAGAAAAATACCCGCCATAATTGTAGTAATTACAAGACCTTCATAGCCATACCCTTGAACGACTGAAAAAATAAGGACAACAAAGGCCCCTGTCGGTCCTGAAATTTGAGTTAAAGACCCACCGAGCATTGCAACGACAATTCCGCCGATAATCACTGCATACAATCCCTGCTCAGGTCTTACGCCTGAAGCAATCGCAAACGCTATCGACATTGGTAAAGTTAGAATGGCAACAATAAGGCCAGCAACAAGATCCTTAGAAAAATCAGAAAATGAGTATCCCTCTTCTTTTAAAAGGAGATATAACTTTGGTCTCAAAGATTGAAGCATCAAAGGCTCGAAATAAATATATACTCTTGATAGTATCTGTACTATGAGAAGAAGTCAATGGGGCTCAAACAAAAAAAAAGAGGTGATTGCGAAAAGGGCATCACGCAACCACCTCTTACCCTCTCTTAGCAAAAAGAGAAGGATACGATTATTATAATTAAATTATAATTAACCTGCAATTTAAAGTTAAATATAGTATGTTATATGAAATTCTTTACTTTTTGGTGATTGGTTCCTTTGCTGGACTCCTAGGTGGACTTTTTGGGGTCGGCGGTGGGTTTCTCTTTATTCCGGCTCAAATTTTTATTTACAACTATTACGATATCCCTAAAGATCTTCAGATAAAACTTGCTATTTGCACCTCCCTAGCAGTCGTAGTTTTTAACACCTTAGCCGCAACCCAGACACACAGAAAAAAAGGGGCTATAAACCTCCCTATATTAAAAAAAATAGTATTATCAATTATCCTCGGGGCCATTTTTGGAGGATACCTCGCTAAAAGCTTCCCCTCCACCCTTCTTGAAATTATTTTTGGTATCATGGAATTTCTGTTTGGCCTCTACTTCCTCCTAAGCCCTAAAATGCACGAAAGTTCTCAACCCAAAAAAATCAATTTTTTAGTCATTAACATAGTATTTTTTTTAACGACTCTCTTCTCGGTAATTCTAGGGGTGGGAGGGGGGATTTTTATGATTCCCATTCTCACCTTTCTTCGAATCCCCTTAAAGCAATCTATTGGCACTTCCGCTCTCACTACCCTGATAGTCTCGTTTTTAGGGGCCGCATCCCTCCTCATCCCCTCTTTGCAGAGCGTCACCCTTCCCTTTGCTTTTGGCTACCTCTACCTCCCCGCTTTTATCCCCCTTGCCCTAGGTGCTCTCGTTGCAGCCCCCATCGGCGCCCGCCTCACACACTCCCTCCCTACCACCTACTTAAAGAAAGGTTTTGGCGTTCTCCTCCTTCTCCTCTCTTTATGTATTCTTATCCGGGAATAAATTTTTCTTTATAGACTCTTTTAAATTATCAACTCGATATAATATTAGAAAACCTCAAAAGGAGATCTAATTTTATGACGGTTACACCATTAAGCTACGCTGATATATTAAATTTAACTACAGCTATCGAATTTGAAGCCGGCCTTAGATTAGCTCGCCCTACAAACCCAGAGGCTCAAACCCAATACAGCGCAGCGCGTAGTCAAGCAGGCTATTACAGACCCTCTTATTCGTTCATTAGCTCTAGATCGGGTAGAGTTACTATTGAAGCACCTCGAACAAGAGCAGCTGTTGAAGAAGATCGTCAAAAAAGAGAGGAGAGTAAAGCTAATTTTTCTCTAATTCTCGGGATCTTCACCCTTTTGGGGGGAATTTTCGCCCTAGGATTTACCCTGAGAGCTCAAAAAGCTCAGGGCGCAGCTTTAAATAAAATGCGTCTGGCTAATAGACAATTGTTTGGAACCTCAAAAGGTTTGTTAGATCAACGAGTTTTTGATGCATTCAGCAATTTGCTAGCCGCCCAACTTTCGATAGATAAAGAGCGTATGAACACGATTTCTAATTATAATTATTCCGTTTTAGGCGCGGTTGTAGCTGGATCAACGCTGGTTGCTGGGGGATTGTTAGCAGCCCCTATTCTCATGATTGCAGGCAAAGTAGTTTTAATCGCCTCTGCAGCTCTAGCTCTATACAACCTCTCCTCTCACTGGGACGACGAAGCAAATTTCAGAAATACTTACTCTCTAATGTTAGATAATAACAGCGGTCTGGTTGCCAAGGTCAAAGAAGCGATTCACCAGGTTCAAACGACCCCAACGGCTCCCCCACTATACAATTGGAGTTAGTATAAATTATAAGATTGAAAACAAGCCTCTCTTGCTTAAAAGAGGGGCTTGCTTAATTGGTAGTTTTGAGTATCTTTTCTCTGTTTATGAAGTTCTACTTGCCCCTCAAAACTTCTTTCGCTCCCCCCCCTTTCTAATTTCAAAATCCAAGTAACTTTCCTCTTCTTATACGCATCAGAATCAGGGGTCAAACTCTCTACAAAAGATTTCAACTGCTCTTCTATAATTTTCTTTTTTGGAAATCTCCAACCAATTATCCCTTTTAAAGGGTGCTTTTTTTCTATATAAATTTTTTGAAGTTGAAACAGGTGAAGGTCTTGATTTTGACAACATTTGTAAGCGCTATAAGCCGATTTTACAAAAGAGACTCTTTTCCCATCAAATTCCTCAAGTTGCACTCTACGAGTCTTTTTTAAAAAGGGTGAAACCTCTCGCATCTCTTTCCTTCTCTCAATAATAGCGCCAACAGAAGAAAGTCTAATTCCTCGCAATCGTTGTAAGATAATACTATTTACTTCTTTCTTTTTTGGAAAAAAACCGTCAATTCTTTTTGCATTTTCGAATAAATCTAATTTTTTTTCTGTCATACAAATCTTTTGTTTTAGGCCTATATTTTAACAGATTCTTAATATAAGCCCAACAAAAAACTTATTTAAATTTAAATAAAGAATATAACATTAACTTTTATAAAGATTTGTATTCTATATTAAATTTTTTAGGTCCCGGGGTACTACTCTCCTCGCAATGAATAATTGCCTCGACCTCTCTTTTGTTTGTAATAATACGATAGCCCTCTTCTGTACGAATAATTTGTTCTAAACAATCCCCATAAGGGATGAATTGGGCAAGTTCCTCACTTTCCAAAATAGCCTTTATCTCTCTTTTAGCCTCTGCAAAAGGTGGCAAAGCTGCAAATAGTGGCAGAGCAAATAGACTAAGAACGCTTAATAATTTCATAATTTTTCTCCTTATTGACAAATATTTTTTTTCTTTCTATGGTGTGATCTATGTTGAGTCCCAGAACGTTTACCTTATTGTTCGCTAGCATAACCATCATCGGCTGCACCCTCTTTTTTTACAATAGTCAACCTACTATAACAGGAGTTGTTACTCCACTCAATTTTGCAGAAATCAAACCGCAAGTTGGGGGGAGAGTTTTTGAGGTCTGGTTTGAAGAAGGGCAAACGGTGCAAGAGGGTGACCTCCTATTTACTATAGATCCCAAACCTTACGAAGCGATGCTGGAGCAAGCAGTTGCAAAAAGAACACAAACTTTGTCGAGGTTACAGTATGCTGCAGAAAAAGTATCTCGATATGAAAGTTTACTCGCCAGCGGCTACGTAACAGAGGCCGATTTTATTCACTACACATCTGAGCTAACAAGCTGCGAGGCCATGCTCATGGAAAATGATGCGGAGATTAGGCTAGCAAAGCTCGATTTAGAAAACTGCTACATTAAAGCCCCTTTTACAGGAGTTGTAGGCAAGCCGCTGCAAGAAAATTCAAGCCTAGCCACCCTCTATCAAATCGATCCTATCTATATTGAATTTGTCATTTCTGAAAAACAGTATGCGAAATTGGGTCCCACACCTAAACTAGAGCTTTTAGGGGGAATTGTGACACCAAAAGTCATTCCAATGAATCCTTCTGGCAAAGTCCTCCTTAGAGTAGAATATCCCAATCAAAAAAGGCTCTTCTGGCCAGGCATGCATATTAAGGCAAATCTGAGCGTCTCTGACGTCTCTTCTTCTGCTTTCGAATCTTCTCTTCTTCCAGACTCTTCTTAGACTCAATCCCGTGTACCACTTCTTTAAATCTTTCTAAAAGAAGCCTTCTCGCAAAAAAACGATTCGCCTCTCTAGATCTATCTTTATGACACTTAATTTCAATTTCTGTGGGAAGGTGCTTTAAATAGACACAATTCTGACTTTTATTTACTTTCTGACCCCCACTTCCACTTCCGGAAATGAAACTCTCTTTAATATCCTTTTCTAAAAGGCCAAACTTTTCCATTTCATCGTGAAGAGCTTTAATTTTTTCAGGAGAGATTACCATTAGGTAATAATACGATTTTAATTTAAAAAATGCTATGTCAATCTTCCTTAGCAAATAGAGGTTTGTAAATAATTTAATTATGTTGTATCGATTTGTTTATGAAGAAGATTATGATTATAGCTCTTTTTTTATTTGGTTGTTCTCACGAAAGAGGAGAGACCCCCTCACCACTACATGTGGTAAATACTAAACAGTTAAAGGAAGTTGCAAAAGATTTTTTCCGAGATATTGGTGGGGTTGAAGTTGCCCTCTCCTCTACTCTAACTGGATTCTATTTCGATCCTAAAATTTATCAAAAAAATGAAATTAAGGCGTATAAAAAGTGGCGCCCCCTTTTCGCAAAGCCGAAAAATTGCAAACTATCTGAGATTTTTCAAATTGATTATCAAGGAATTAGTCTTTTATCCCTTTTTTGTCTTCCGAAAACAAATTTGGTGAAAAAACAGCCCTTAGCTGCCGTCTGCCTCCCCTCATTTTCCGTCCCTTTCGAACTAGATCCCAAATGGATTTTAACCTATCTCTCAAAAGGAATTCACGTTCTGGCAGTTAACTATGAGCATGGGGAGCATACGAGCTCGAGTGATTGGGAAAAAACTTGTCAAACCGGAATGCTAGCCTCGTTTTGGCTGCAAAAACACCTCAACTCAAAAATTCTTGTCGTCGGAAAATCTCTTGGCGCCATTCCTGCATCTTATGTTGCTGCAAATACTCCCAATGCATCTCTGATTTTGGAAAATATGATGGTGTTAAACCCCCTCTTAAGCAAACAACTTCTTAAAAGCGTTTCAGGGAAAATCCTAGCTATTCAAACCCTTAACTCCCAAACAATCATACAAATACCTAAAAAAGCAGAATTAATGACAGTAATCGGGAGTCATTTTGGCCCTTACTGGGGGGAATCAATGCCCACCTGGTATGAAAACGAAACCGACCAAATTAAACTGTTGAAATTTTTAACTGAGTAATTTTGGGGTCAAGCTTGACCCTAATAAAAAGGATGAGAATGAGTATTTTTGGCCAGATGTTTTCCTGGGTTGATATCCCGATTGTGCTGCTAATTTTGCTCATTGAGATCTTACTTGCATCGGATAATGCAGCCGCAATTGGGATGATTGTAAAAAAGTTGCCCGAGAAAAAAAGGGAAAAAGCCCTTTTTGCGGGTCTTGTTTCTGCATTTTTTTTACGAGCCCTGGGCGTTGCCTTTACCGCCTATTTAATCTATCTCTTTTGGGTTCAAATGATTGGAGGGGTTTATTTAGTCTACATTGCTTGGCATTTCTTATGGGGTGCAAAAAAAGCAGCCTCGTCTTCATTTTCGCCCACATCCTACTGGAAAGCCGTAGTCTACATAGAATTAGTAGACCTGCTTTTTGCAATCGATTCAATATTAGGGGCTTTTGCTCTGGCAAGTCTCTATTATCCTTATGACCAAATTACCTCTAAACTCTGGGTGATCTATCTCGGGGGGGTTCTTGGCGTCGTTGCAGTGCGCTTTGTAACGAAAAAATTCATCACCTTTCTCAACAATCATAAAAAAATTGAATCGATCGCTTTTCTTGTTATCGGCTGGATGGGGATAAAGTTAATTTTTGAAGGGAGTATGTCGCTTTTTTCAATTGAAACGTTTCGACACGCCTCGGATCTCTTTTTCTGGGGAGGAACCCTCTTAATTGTCCTTATAGGCTTGTTGTTTGACAAAATCAAAAAGACTATAAATCGTTAATTCTATAGAATAGTGTTTCTATGGAAACAAAAGAGATTGTCTCTAACAGATCCGCTTATCACCACTATGAGGTTTTGGAGGTGTTCGAAGCCGGAATAGCCTTGCTTGGAACTGAGATTAAATCTCTTAGAGCCGCAGGTGGCAACTTGCAAGACAACTATATTACTATAAAAAATCGAGAGGTCTGGCTTAAAAATGCCTCAATTGCCCCGTATCGGTATGGTAATATTCACAATCATGAAGAGCGCAGAGAGAGAAAGCTTCTTCTTCACAAGGAAGAAATTTTCAAGTTAAGAAAGGTTACAGAGATAAAAGGGCACACCTTGATCGCCCTCTCCTTTTATTTAAAAAAGGGAATTGTAAAAGTGAAAGTGGGTGTATGTCGCGGAAAAAAAACTCATGACAAGCGCGAAGATCAGAAAAAGCGTTCCGCTGCAAAAGAAATTGCACAAGCTTTTAAGAACTCTTGACGTCTAGGTAAAAATTCACTAAAATCGTTTTTTGTACTGAGGAGTTTTATGAAGTTTAGCATATCGAGAGAAGAATTATCTTCACTGATTGGAAAAATTCAAGGAGTGATCCCTTCAAAAGCAATTATTCCAATCCTTGCCAATGTTTTAATTGAAGCCAAAAGCCATCAAATCATTGTAACCGCCTCCGATCTCACTGTAAGTCTTCGGGCTAGCGCTGCTGTTACAGTCTTAAAAGAGGGTTCTATTGCCCTTCCTGCAAGACGTTTTTTTCAACTTATCCGAGAATTGAAATCACCTGAAGTGACCGTTGAAACGGGTGAAAACCATATAGCTATCATCACAAGCGGCTCTTCTCACTTCCGCATTAATGGGTTAGAAAAAGGGGAATTCCCCCCATTTCCAGAAATTAAAGATGGAAAATCTTTTGAGCTCCCTACCTCTAGACTCAAAGAAATGTTTGTAAACACTTCTTTTGCGGCAGCAAAGGATGATACAAGGCAAGTGCTTAACGGCATTTATATGGAGTTGCAAGATGATAAAGTCATTGTTGTGGGCACAGATGGAAAAAAACTTGCAAAAATCGAACAGTCTGTTGAGTGTACGCCAGGAACCAAGCAAAGCAGCATCATCCCGTTAAAAGCTGTGGAAGAGATGATCCGCCTTCTTGATGACGACTCAGAAAACACAACTTTAACGTTGATGGCAGATAAAATTGCTCTAGAAACAGACAATGGCTCTCTTGTCTCCAAACTTCTTTCCGGTCAATTCCCTGACTACGAAAGAGTGATCCCAAACAGAGAGTCGATGCATAAAATGTTTCTTCACCGAGATGAACTTATGACGCTCCTTAAACAAGTCTCTCTTTTTACAGTAGATACCTCTCATTCTGTGAAGCTGACTTTCGGAGAGGGAGAACTAAGATTACAAGCTACCAACAGCGAGCTTGGTGAGGGAAAAGTACAAATGCCTGTTGACTATCACAATGAAAAACTGGATATCGCTTTTAACCCCCACTATTTTATCGATATTTTACGACATTGTAAGGACGAAACTGTCAGCTTTGGAATCACCGACTCTTTTAATCCCGGATCAATTACTGACACCTCTGAAGCTCACTATGTCCTCATGCCCATGAGACTCAGTAGCGATTGATGACTCAGCTCACCCGAATCCGCCTTGCTCATTTTCGAAACTTTAAAGAGCTCGATATTGAATTTACAGGCGGATTGAATGCAATCGTTGGTCCTAATGCTATAGGAAAAACTACCCTACTTGAGGCAATTCATTTTTTAAGCATCGGTCGCTCTTTTCGAACAGGAAAATTACAAGAGGTAATTAAAAAAGGGGAATCGAATTTTTCTATTCAAGCTTTTTTCACAAAGGATGGCGTAGATCAAACCCTTTCAATTTTCTACAATGGAATAACCAAAGAGATCAAGCACAATGAGACCTCCTACACCTCCTTCACCCCCCTTTTTGGACTTTTCCCTACAGTTATCTACTCCCCTTTTGATATCGCCTTGATTCATGCTCTACCGCAAGAGCGGCGCAAATTCCTTAATATTTTAATTGCCCAAGCAAACCCTTTGTACGTCCACCACCTAACAAGATATTCAAAAGCAGTTCTTCATCGAAATGCCCTTTTAAAGAGCAGAAAATTAGCTACAATAGAAATTTGGGAAGAAGAGATGATTAAAGCAGCTCAATTTATTCAGGAAAAGAGGGGTGAAGTGCTTGGAAAAATATCTCTTCTGTCAAAAGCGCTTTACCAAGAGCTTTCTAGTGGGAAGGAGGAGTTGAAGCTTGTGTATAAACCCTCAAAAATTTCATCGGATCTCCTTGCCCTTTCCCGGGAAAAAGATCTTATGCTGGGCTACACCTCTCTTGGACCCCAAAAAGATGATATTGAAATTACACTAGATGCTCTATCTGCAAAAAATTATGCAAGTGAAGGGCAGAAACGTTCCATCATTGGATCTTTAAAGCTTGCTGAAAAAGAGTATCTTAATCCAGCAATTCTTCTTGTTGATGATTTTGGAGTCCACCTTGACTCAAGACGTAAAGGGAAATTTGAAGAAAAAATTTCCCAAGAGGCTCAAGCTTTTCTAACATCCCCCTACCCTTTAGGAGGATCTACGCAAGCTTTTTTGCATTTTTTGGATAGTCCCTCTCCTCTAGAGTCCTCAGCTCCTCTATAAAAGCTCTCCCCAGGGCCGATTCTTTATCAAGTGAAGCACACCCTTTTTTTCGAGCGCATTTAAAAACATCTAACACGCTTTTTGCAAGAACTTTACCCAGTTGAACCCCTTCTTGATCAAAAGAGTTAATTCCCCAAATAAACCCCTCAAAAGCAGCTAAGTGTTCGTGATAACTTAAGAGTTGCCCGAGTGTGTAGGGATCTAAAGAATTGGCAAGTAGAATATGACTCGGTCTATTCCCTGAAAAATACTTATTAGGATTTGGATTTTGATCCCCCTTTGCAAGTGCTATTGCCTGGGCAAATAAATTTGCGAGCAATTTTTCTTGATTTGTCGTCCCTTCAATTACCCTATCACCCTCTCTTTGGGGGGAAGCAAACCCGATAAACTCTATCGGAATCGGATCCATCCCTTGATGAATGCACTGATAATAAGCGTGTTGTCCTTCAGTTCCTACAGTTCCCCAAATCACAGGGCAAGTAGGATGCTTAATAAAACTCCCATCTTCTTGCGAAACGCTTTTTCCATTTGATTCCATAAAGAGCTGTTGGAGATGAGCTGAGTAAAAACTCATTCCTTGGGCATAGGGAATGACTGCAAGAGTCTCCATTTTCAGAAAGTTTCGATTCCAAACGCCTAAAAGAGCTCCCCAAAGAGGTAAATTTTGTAGCGGATCTTTTTGGTTTAGAGCATGCTGATCCATGTCGTGAAGCCCTTTTAGAAATTGCTCCCATATTTCTACTCCGAAAATAAATCCGAGAGGAACCGCCCCCACCATGCTTGAAACTGAATATCTTCCGCCAATATAGTCCCACATATAAAAAACCTCCATAAACCTTGAAGGCTCATCCATAGGACTTCCCTTTCCAGTAACAAGGACAAAATGGTTTTTGGCATCTAATTTTGCTTCTTGAAATTTTTTTCGCAAAAGCTCCTCTTGCGCTTGGATTTCAAGGGTCCCTCCTGATTTAGAGACAATTGCAACTAGCGTTGTTTTAAGATCTACTTCACTTAAAATAGCACCTACTTTATCCGGGTCAACATTTGAGGCAAAATAGAGCTTTTTAGAATTTTCTTGAAAAGCTTTAAGAGCGTGATAGATAGCATCTGTTCCAAGGTAAGATCCCCCAATTCCCACAACAATCATCGCTTGGTATTGTTGCGTAAGAGGTAAAAATTTTTTTAGCTTTCTAAGCTCTACCTGATAATCTTCCGATGCTATCCTTGCTTCTGGGGAGCATTTTAAGTTTTTATCCAAAATTCGGATCGCTGTGTGCCCCACCCTTCTCTCTTCTGACTGACAATTTTTTACATAATTCATTACTTCCATATCTTGAAGGCGCCCCATTTTTTCAATGCAACCTGTTTCAATGGCTAAATCTGCAAGAGTGGCACAAATTTTTTCATCAACTCTTTCTGTTCCAAAGAGCATCTTCCACTTTCCAAAAGAAAGAGTCATTTTTTTGATCCGCTCATCGCTTAGATAAGCAGGTCTTGCTAAATTAGGCGCGGTTTTGGCAAGTTTCTCTAACTCATGCACAGCTTTTAATTCTTGAAATTTCATCTGAACCCCTCTTTGGACTGATTTTTGACATAAAATTCAATTTCTTATCAAACATTTTGCATATAAATCGAAAAAAAGATAGACTAGACTCAATTAATTTTCGATCATTCGGAGTATAGCGCAGCTTGGCTAGCGCGTCTGGTTTGGGACCAGAAGGCCGGGGGTTCAAATCCCTCTACTCCGAAATCGTTACTACCTCGCCCTCAGCGGCAATAAACCCTTGAATCATCCTAAGCCCCTCTCTTGAAACAGACCCAGAGAAGACTAAAATCTGATCAAGACCCTGCCAGCTATCAGTCATAAGAGACTCGGGAAAAACACGATAAGAAATTCCTTGAGCCTCAAGAGAGTGGATTGTTTTATCGAAAATCTCATAGGGAACCTTCCCTATGTCTGGGAGAACGACACCTAAGCTTGCCCCTTTATCTTCAAAGCAAGGCTCCCCCTTTCCCCCCACTATACCTAATTTTCCAGAGGCGCCCCATCCGAAGCCATCAAACTGGATGCAAGAATTTTTAACTCCGGGAAAAATGTAGGGGAAAAATGTGCGCGACAAGAGCTCTGCCTGCTCTGAAGGTCTTAAAGACTCGCTTAAATCAAGGAGAGCTATTAAGGGAATTTCATCAATAATGCAAGCTGAAACTCGATGAAGGTATTGCATAAA
The DNA here is from genome assembly GCA_937996705.1 of uncultured Chlamydiae bacterium. GTDB lineage: Bacteria > Chlamydiota > Chlamydiia > Chlamydiales > 2-12-FULL-49-11 > VGMD01. Next base: position 35,761 of record CALKUQ010000022.1, on the reverse strand, counting down.
GAGCTCCATAGAGAAGAGCCAAAAAACATGATTCGTAATCTCTTTATCCCCAAAAAGATCTGATTTCCATTCAAGAAAATCGGCATAGAGCGACGCATCTTTGATGATTGCATCTCTAAAATTTCCCGTTCCCCGATAAAGAATAACTGCAGCTATCTGCTCTTTATAGGGCCTGTAAATTCGTTCTTCAAAAGCAGAGACCCCTATCCCCCTCGAAAAAAACCAAGAAGGATCTCTAAGGCGCGCATTCTTCGAGGAAAGACCTAAGTCAAGCTCAAAACAGAGTTTAGCCCCAAGTTTTAAAGCTGTCTGAATTTCTGTTTCAACCGATTCCCAAGAGAGATCACTGTCGGGCCTTAGATCTAAATAAATATTTAGTGAATTAAAGTGGGGGCCTTTTGCAAATTGGTACCCTGTTTCAGCAATTAGTGGCTTCAAAATGTTCTCCAAGCTCAAATTTCATGTAGCGAATGTACTTTCCGAGCCCTTGCCAGAGACGATTAAAGTAAGATGAGCCGTAATCTTCTGGGAGCAGACAATCTTCTACCGATTCCCATCTCGGATGCCCACTTACTACTTTCATCATTTGGTTGGAGTACCTCTCATCATCTGTAACAAGAGTCAAAGTTGTCTTGGGTCTACTTACCTTTGTAAGCATATCAATAAAAGGCCTTTGTATGATTCGATTTTTTGCATGACTATTTTTAGGCCAAGGATCTGGAAAATTGACATACGCTTTTTCGATAAATGAGTCTTTAAGATAGTGCTGGCAAAAATCTTCTGCAAGGCCACAGACGGGAAGTAAATTTTTTAAGGAAAGATTTTGCTTTTTCGACCAAATTTGCCTAGTTCGCTTAAACTGCTTTTCAACGCCAATCCAATTGTACTCAGGGTAATTTTGGGCAGCTCTGGCAATCCACTCTCCGTTTCCACTGCAAAATTCGACGCAAATAGGATTGTCATTTTGAAATATTTCCTTGAATGTCAGATTAAATGTTTCATGCTGATCGTAATGCCTTGGCACGCAAAGCATTCCTTCGTGGAAAATTGGCTTTCGCTCCTCCCACGCAAACAAAATTGGCAAATCTGCAGGTCTCATAGAAAAAATGCCCAGGAAGGGACTTGAACCCCCACGCCGCGAAGCACCAGATCCTAAGTCTGGCGTGTCTACCATTTCACCACCTGGGCAGGTAATGATGGGAGAATTGTGCCTTTTCTATGATTTTTTAGTCAAGAAACAAAGTGTTTGATAGACAAGTCTTGCTGCAGCAAGTTCCGAGGAGAGCTCTCCCACCTGGGGATTGAGGCCTATAAAATCAAATCCAATTATTTTTTTCTTTTTAACAACAAGCTTCAATAATTTAATCACTTTCCCGTAGGAAAGCCCCATTGGTTCAGGCCTTTTGCTCATAATGACACCCGGGTCAAAAACACTTGCGTCAATTGTCATGTACACAGTAGATTGCGTTAACTCCTCAACGACATCTTCCATCCAATAATCATCTTTTTCATCAAGAATATCGGAAGCAAAGAAAATTTTATCGTATTGAAGATCCCTTTTTTCACGGTTTGAGGTAGCTCGAATGCCCACTTGAACCACATCGGTTGCATACTCTTGCCCTTTTTTTAAAGCGCAAGCTTGGCTATAAGAGGAGCCGTCAAAACTTGTCCTCAATTGAGTTGAAGCTCCGAGGTGGAGGACTGAGAAAGCGCCAGCTACCTCTTTAGCCCCCCGCATCGCTCCTATGGTGAGGGTTTGATCCTCGCCTAAGAAAATAGGGAATTTACCCTCATTTAATAGTTCCACCATTCTTGCTTCAACTGCTTCGACGAAAAGAGCAGGTGTTTCACTTGAAATAAGAACCTCCGCTGTGTGGACGCCTATGCTTGAGAGCTGTTGATCCGTCTCTAAATCATAATCTTCCATAAATTTTGAAGCTTTTAAGAGAGAAAGGGGGCCATAATTTTCTTTAATTTGAATGGGATGCTCGTATAAAACAGGAACAACAACAAATTTCGATTTCTCATAGAGCCCAGGTTTTCCAAGAAACGGGGTAACCTCAGGGTGCTGAGTTGCTAAAGGGAGATATTTGTCAGTAAAACCAATTCCCACAACTACACTTCCGTGACTTTCGTCTACTTTAAGACTTCTTGAGGCGATTTTGATGTTTTTTATCTCATGCTCACCCTCTGCAAATTCGTTTCCTATAGTCAAGAGTTCGCTATTTAATGCCTCTTCAAGCTCATTTTGAGAAAACTCGCCACTTTTTTTACAAATAAGAGTTCGATCCTTTTTTCCATTACGATAAAGATCTCCTAGAATTACCCCTGCACTTATGACGGAACCTTTTAAACCTTCGGCAGTTGCTAAAATCGCATCCACTACATCACTGCTTGGAATGATTTGACTTGGTTCTAAAAATAAAGAATCTTTTGGCAGAGAATAGGTATGAACAAGGGGGCGACATTGTGATAAATAACTTAATTCCAGAGCTTTGTTAACAGCGCCTGCTAAAGACCTGCTCTGACCGAATCCATTAATAAAGTAATAATTTTTCATATTTATTTATTATTAAAATTTTTAATTACTAAGTATAATGTATACTTTCTCTATTTTTTGTGTCAGACAAAAAAAACTCTCGTCTATTATCAGAAAAAAAATCATAATCTTTGATCATGGACTTTGATGACAAAAAAAAGACTCTGGGCGTTTTTCAGCTCATCATGATTAATGTAATCGCCGTAGATAGCTTACGTACCCTTCCGTTTTCAGCCGAGTACGGTTTATCTCTTGTATTCTTCTACATGATTGCAGCACTTTTCTTTTTCTTTCCTAGTGGATTAATTTCAGCGGAGCTTGGAACAGGCTGGCCTCATACAGGAGGGCTCTATATCTGGATCAGGGAGGCTTTCGGTGAAAAAATTGGGCTAATTGCGATCTGGTTAAACTGGGTCTATAACCTCGCCTGGTACCCCACCATCATGGCTCTAATCGCAGGAACTTTTGCCTACCTCTTCTCCCCCGAACTTGCCCAAAACAAAATCTATATGTGCCTCTTAATCCTTGGCCTTTTCTGGGCTGCTACTCTTTTGAACTGTTGCGGCATGAGAATTTCTGTGATGATCAGCACAATTGGCGCCTTAATCGGCACTCTGTTGCCTATGCTTCTTATTATAGCTCTCGGGGCAATTTGGGTGATTCAAGGAAGACCCTCAGAAGTTCCGTTAACCCTCCCCGCACTCCTACCCTCTATTGCAAGCTATGACAAGCTCGCCTTCTTCAGTAATATTTTATTTGGAATGATCGGTCTTGAAATGGTTGCTGCCCATGCAGGCGAGATGAAGAATCCAAGGCGCGACTATCCAAAGGCACTTTTTATCTCCTCAGCAATCATCATTACTTCAACGGTGCTAGCCTCTCTTGCTATCGCGATCGTAGTTCCGCATAAAAACTTAAATCTTGTTGTAGGGGTAATTCAAGCCTTTTCCCTCTTTTTTGCAGCATTTAATATACCTTGGATGACAAAAATTATTGCCCTCTGTGTAATTTTAGGAGGATTAAGTGGAGTTTCAGCTTGGATGATCGGTCCCACAAAAGGGATCATGGTAGCTGGAAAAGACGGATCACTCCCAAAATTATTTACTAAAGTGAATCAGCACGGCGTTCCTACTGGGGCTCTCTTCCTTCAAGCAATCATTGTCTCAATTCTATCACTAGCCTTCATCTTTATGCCTACTGTAAACAGTTCGTTTTGGCTCCTCTCAATCATCACAGCGCAACTAGCCCTAATTGTCTATATCATGCTTTTTGCGGCATCTGTCAAGCTTCACCACCACAAACGAGAAGTCCAGAGAAATTTTAAAGTTCCGTACGGAAACTTTGGCATCTGGTTTGTTGCTCTAAGTGGAATTACCATTAGCCTCATTGCAATCGGGGTTGGATTTCTCCCCCCCTCTGACATTCCCATGCATAACGGCATTTCCTACAAATGGCTTATTATTTGCGGAATGATCATACTCTCTGCCCTCCCTTTCCCCCTTTACTGGATTTCAAAATCGTCCAAGCGGCGCAGAAAGTTCCCCACCTAAAACCCTCTGTTAAAACCCGAATTTAAAATAGAGCCCGAATCTAATTGTGGCTAATTTCTCCTATCCGCCAATCCCCCTCTGATCGCAAACAAATTATTTTAGTTGGAGAAAAATCGAAAAGGGGTTAAAATCTGAGGAATTTTAAGCATATGGGTGGGTAACTATAGAAACTAGTGATATAGAATTTTCTAAATGGCGTAGGCGTCTCTGGCCTTTTCACAAATCAGAGTTCAAAAAACTTTTTCCTTTAATACTTATAAAATTTTTAATATCAATCAATTACGGCATTCTAACAAACATGAAAGATACCATGACCGTCACCGCAAGTGGGTCTGGAGCTGAAGTAATTGCTGTTTTAAAAGGGTGGATTGTCTTACCTGCAGCGATGATCATAGCTGTTGTCTATTCTAAGTTAAGTAATGTTTTAAATAAGAAAAAATTATTTTACACAATGATGGGTGGCTTTTTGGCCGTCATCTTCCTATACGGCTTTATCCTCTATCCGAATAGCGACTTTTTCTCCCCCACCGAATCTTCAAATTGGCTGATCCAAAAATTTGGAGCGAAGTATGAGCATTGGGTGGCTGTTTACCGAAACTGGATTCACTCCCTTTTATTTATCACTGCAGAGCTTTGGGGAAGCGTTGTGATTTTAGTTATGTTTTGGGGTTTAGCCAACGACGTAACCTCGGTTGATGAAGCTAAAAGATCGTATAATATCTATATCGCAGCTGGCGATGTTGCAGCGTTTTCAATCGGACCTATAGTCTATTTCTTTATGAGTTGGATTGGAAAAAAATCGTTTATGCTTGCAACTCAAAGCCTCCTCTCTGTCGTCCTTTTGCTAGGATTTCTAGTTATGGGGATTTTCTGGTGGATGAACAAATATTCATTAACAGACAAAAGCTTCTCAAATCCTTCTGAATACAGAGACTCTCCGAAGAAATATAAGGAGAAACTATCTCTGAGACAAGGCTTTATGCTCTTAGTTAAGTCAAAGTACCTTCTGGGAATAGCTGTCCTTGTGGTCGGTTACGGACTTTCCATTAATTTAATTGAAGTGACGTGGAAAGCATCGGTAAAAAGCCTCTATCCAGACAAAGTAGACTTTCAGATTTTCACAAGCAAGGCAACTTCTTGCGTCGGTCTCTTTGCCTTCATAACATCAATTTTCCTTGGAAGCAACATTATCCGTAAATTTGGCTGGCGCTTTAGCGCGCTCTTAACCCCTATTTTTGTTGGGGTTACAGGGGTGATGTTCTTTTGTTTTGTATTAAACATTAACATGTTAAATCCAATTGCGGCCCTTTTTGGGGTTACCCCCCTAATGATAGTCGTCCTCTTTGGAGCTTTTCAAAATGTGATCAGCAAAGTTGCTAAATACTCCTTTTTTGATCCGACCAAAGAGATGGCCTACATCCCTTTAGATAACGAGGCTAAATTAAAAGGAAAAGCAGCAATTGATGTGGTTGGCTCTCGCCTAGGCAAATCGGGATCAGCCTGGATTCAGATTGCATTGATCGATTTAGTTGGAACTGGCTCGATATTTTCAGTGACCCATATCCTACTTCCCATAGTAGTATTTGTCACATTTACCTGGATTTTATCAGTCAGATCCCTAGGAAGGCAATTTGAAGAAAAACATTTAGAACAAAAATTAGCTATGAACCAGGCTGAGTAGTCTGTTATAATGGTTTAATAGCTAGATTAATGCAAAAAAAGGTTGAACAGATGAACAAAACAAGCAAATTATGTTGGTCAAACATCTTATTCTTAGGGGGTTATCACCTTCTATTGCTGATTCTCTTGCCTACGTACTTATTTTTTTACACCCCCTCCGGAACCCTTCTTCTCTTAAGTTTTATCCTTCTATATACAACAGGACTCGCTATCACAGCGGGTTATCATCGATTATTTTCTCACAGCACTTATAAAACCAATAAATTTATTGAATCGATCTACCTCTTCTTTGGAAGTATGGCAACTCAAGGAAGTGCGCTTAGATGGTCTCATGACCATAGGATTCACCACGCCCATATAGATAAAGATGAAGATCCTTATACAGTAAAGCGTGGTTTTTGGCACGCACACTTCATTTGGCTCTTTAAAAAGCAAAATCCTATTAAAGAGAAAGTGGTTGCAGATCTTGTGAAAGATCCGATTCTTGCATTTCAGCACAAACATTTTAATATCCTAATGGTTGTTACAAACATCTTGGCTACTCTATTTATTGGGTGGGTTACAAATGACTATTTTGGCGCGCTCGTATTCGGATGGCTATTGAGACAGTTTCTACTTCATCATTTTACTTGGTTTATTAACTCACTAGCTCACTATTGGGGTCACCAAAACTATTCAACGGAGCATAGCGCTGTAGACAACTACATTATATCTCTCCTAACCTTTGGAGAGGGATACCACAACTATCACCATACATTTGCCTATGACTACAGAAATGGAATTCGCTGGTACCACTTTGACCCAACCAAGTGGCTTATCTGGAGTCTGAGCAAACTAGGTCTAGCAAGAGACCTAAAAAGAGTCAGTGACACTCGGATTGCTGAGCAAATGATTAAAGAGCATAAGAGAGCGCTCCTAGAAAAACTTCAAGAGACTTTCACAGAAAAACGGGAAGACCTTGAAGAGAAAGTTGCTTACTTTACAGAAACCCTTATTGAAAAGCTTTCAAAGCTCAATATTTTAATTCAACAATACAAGTCTTCAAAGAAACTAGCTGACAAGGCTGATTACGTGAAAGACCTTTTAGGGGAGATCTCTGAGCTGAAAAAAAGCCTTCGAAAAGAGTGGCGAGCTTGGAAAGATTTTTCTAAATTCGTCATGAACTTGCAGCCAGCACTTGCCTAACTTTACCCTTTTCAGTATGATCCGATTTTAGGACTACTGAAAAGGTTTTTTGTGCGTTATTTAGCTCTTGCTATTGTTTGTATCACCTCTGCATGTGCCGATTATCTCGATATTACCCCAGCTATTAAAGGGCCTTGGTTTACAGGCCCCCTCTTAACACCCTCTGCCTATACTATTCCTGAGGGACACTTCAACATACAGCCCTATATTTTTGTAGATAACATTCCTAGTGTCTTTAACGAGCATTGGCACTCCGTTAGACTCAAAAAAACTTTTTCTGACATCAATTTACAAGTAGTAGGAAAATTCGGCCTTAGCTCTTTTATGGATTTAACAATCATCCCTTCGTTTTTCTACAATTACGTCGGAGATGAGAGCTCCTGGAGATTCGGCGATTTATTTATTGGGACCTCATTCCAACTTTTCGCCCAATCAACTTTGAAGGGCTTTACTGCAAAGGTCGGAATTGCAGAGGTTTTTCCAACAGGTGTCTATGAACATCTAAATCCTAAGCTACTCGGAACTGACGCATCTGGAGATGGCACTTTCTCGACCATTTTTAAATTCGTTCTTTCTAAACGATGGAATCCCTATTCCATCCATTACCTTCAAGCCAGCATGAGCACCTCATGGTGGCTCTCCTCTAAGGTAGAGGTCCATGGATTAAATTCTTATGGTGGTGGCGAGAAAACGATAGGTAGAGTTCTGCCTGGAGCATTTTTTCCCTTACTATTAGGCTTTGAGTACAATTTAACCCAAAACTGGGTCCTTGCCCTTGATATCGCAAACACAATCAAACTAAAAACAAAATTCAAAGGTTATACAGAATACCCTGTTGGCTTAGGCTTTGCCTACTCATTAACGGTTGCCCCTGCAATCGAGTATAATTTTAGCGATGCTGTGGGTTTAATTGGGGGGGTGTGGGTCTCTCTCAAAGGGAGAAACGCGAGAAACCATCTAAACTATGTTCTTTCTCTAAATTGGTACCACTAACTCGTTCACCCAGTCAGTGACAATTTTATCCATCCATCGGAACTCTTTAAAAATATTAAGCCCAACAAACCCTATGTGACCTCCATGTTCTGTTTTAAAAATGGAGATGTTTTCGGGAAGCTTTAGATCATCTAGAACCGTAGATTTAATGATAGGATCGTCGTTTGCGAAAAGAATCTTCGTAGGAAGTGTAATTTTATGAGCGATTCTCTTTGAGCTGGCATAATAGTAATACTCAAATGCACTTGAAAATTTTGCGTAAGGGGCTGTATAGATTTCATCAAACTCGGTCAGGGTTACATTTTCGGGAAGATTGTGTGCAGGGAGATCAAAATAGCTGTGCCTAAATTCCACATCTTTTACCAAAAGCTTAATGAAATAATTTGCGTAGCACTCATTTTTTTGTAGGGTTAAAAGTCTTGAGCTTGACAAAAGATCTGCAGGGGGACTAACTGCGATCACCCCCTTTAAATATTGATCCCCACCACTTCCTAGTTCTGCTGCTAATTTCAATGAGATGTTTGCTCCGAGAGAAAAACCCATCAAAATTTTAGGAGAGTGAGGGAACATTTTTTTCATGTTCTCTACAACATGAAATATATCTTGACTCGACCCACTGTGATAAATCCCTTTAGAAAGCCCCCTGCCGCTACCGCACCCTCGTAAATTAATCCGAATGGCCTGAACCCCTTGATTAAACAACCTTCTTGCGATTCGTTTCATGTAGTGAGATCTATGCGATCCGCAGAGGCCGTGCACCATCAAAACGGAGGGGTTTTCTGGCCTCCAATCTTTAGGTGTTGCAATTTCAAGGGCGATTAAATCTCCGTCAGGCAAAAGAACATGATGTGTTTTTGAGGCAAGCTCAGGTTCAAAGTCGATTAGAGAGCCAATAACTGTTTGGTAGTAAGAGCTCCTAATCAAGGGGTTAAATCTTAAGTAATTCTCGTTCATCCTTAAATTCCCATTAACTCTATCATCACCAATATAAACTTATAATTGTTGTCGCAATTTTTATCACCTAATTATTGTATTTTACTCCGCTTTTAGTTAAAACAAGAGAATCAAGAAAAAGAATAAGATGAGGTATAATGCAAGCTCCTTATAATCATAACATTGAATTAGATTCCTTGCCAACTACATTCGGAAAGTGTCTCGGATTACACAACTCAAACCCTTTACAAATCGATATACGCTCTGAGAAAAAAATTCCGCAAAGAGAAAAAAATGAAGGGGAAATCCTTAACTATATTTCTGAAAACCTCCCTCTATACGGAACGTTAAAAGTAGATGACAGAGGATTTTCTTATCTTGATTTGGAGAACGAATACATTTACGAGCTCCTCCCTTTCCTTGAAACTCCAGGACTTTCCCCTCCCCCCTATTTCAGCGGAGTCTTCACAAGTGGCGCACATATCTCTCTCATTCTTAACTCAGAGCTAGAATCTCCTATTAACCTTGAAAAGTTTCGTGAAGATCTCTCATTTAGTGTTACAGGCTGTTATTATGTTGAACCTGAAAATTGGCACGACATTGAAACTCTCTGGTACCTAACAGTTGATTCTCCAGAACTTTCAGAAATCAGAACGGGCCTTGGCCTGGCCCCAACAATCCTTGGCAAGCAATTCTACATCACCTTTGCTGTGAAAAAGCGATTTCTTTCGATTCATGAAATTTTTTCTCACGAAAATCAAACCCTCATCATAAAGGATCTTTTTTAGTTTCAATAAAGATTTTATTGCGATAGTATTTACTCCTTGAACAAAAAAAAGGGTAAACACAATGAAATATTTTCGCTTTTTATTTCTCGCATTACTACTGTCTGCAACTTCTCTCCAATGTTATGATGCTGAACCGTACAGGCTCCTCTCTAATAAAGATAGTCAAGGCTGGACAATTGAGACTGATGATGGAACTATCTGGAGATCTGTTGACTCTATAAGTGCAAATCAAGTGCGGTATTGGAGAACAAACGACCGCCTTGTCATCAGACCTGTCTACCTTTCAAACTGGTACAAAGCAAAATTCTACCTATCCAATGAAAGAGACAGAACCTACGCTCTTGTTGAGCTCTCTCAAGGCCCACTTCTTAACAAGGCAACAAACAATCAAATCACCTACATTGATCACCTAACTGGACAACTGAAAACAGAGGATGGTGCAGGAAGATGTCTATATTGGAATGTCTCCTATCAAGACAGAGAGCCTCTCCAAAATTGGCACCCGAATGATTCCATCATCATCGGTTCGAATCGAAATTGCTGGGCTGGCTGGCTTTCTACAGAACCCTATATTTTAATCAACTTTGATACAAACACTTTTGTCCACGCAAACTTAGACTAAATCAAGGAGAAACCATGCAAGTTCCATTACAGGCTAGAGTCTATGCTAACAACAACATGGCTCCTAATTACCCTCAAGCTGAAATCTCTTCCTTAGACAGAGTTATTACCGGAATCGCTGTAGGAATACTCGCTACACTTGTTTTTACAGCAATCGAAATACCTTTAGTAGTTTCACTTATTACCGGCTCTATTATCGGCTTCTTTTCTTACTTTGCCACAGGGACCTCTACCCAAGAACTTCGCCGCAGAGCGGAACCGGTCTATCCGCGATATGAGACTCGTCGCCAGGGAAGAGATCCCCTTCAAGGCGCAGGCGCTTATGTAGTCCCAGATGACGATGATCCCACGTTATATCGCCATCTTGGCCGGGGTGTCGAGCAGGGAAGTTATGGGGCTGGACAAGGTTCAAGCGATACTTTGATGAGCGGACAACACATCCCTTTCCGCACGGGAGGAACTACGCAATCTAGAGCTGAAAGAGACCCAGTTCGTTCTGGTGAAGGAGCTTCTCAACCTACGCCAGCGTTCACAGCCCCCGGAGCTGCAATGCAGAGAATTCCTCAACCGGCGCAGGGGGCAAGCCCTTCCGTTGAAACAGGAACTTTTGGAGTCAGAAGTGGTCGTCACGGAGAACGCTTTCCCTCTAGAGCTGAACGAGTGCATCCTCCTGATCACACCCAAAGCATTCCTCAACCAGGTTCAGAACATCTTCATGCGGTTGAAACGGGAACTTATGGCCAAAGACAAGATCCTTTTGCACCTAGACCTGAAGGTAACTCGGTGACTCCTGCATCAAGCGGCCCGCCGGGAAGAGCGCAACGTCGATTCTAAAAATCTTAATAATTAATGGGTTTCATACAGCTCCTTTTCAAAGGGGCTGTACTCTTTTTTCTCAGAGATGTAGGTGGAATATTGGATCATCCCTTCATAAAGATCTATTTGAGATAGTCCCAAGAGAGGCTCTCTTTTGTGATTGACAAAACCGATACTGAGACTAACTTGACGCGGAGTGATCGGATAGGTTTGAAGAAACGGCCGTATCTGGTCGTTTGCATTTACAAATTCCACAAACTCGGAGACAATTTTAGTTAACAAATCTTTTGCCTCTATCTCGGAGCACGCTTTTTTCATTTCAAAATCGATATACAGAGAATCTATTTTCTTGTCTGAGTAAAAACCACCTGACCCTAAACAGGATAAACTAAGCTCCATTTCGGTTTTCTTTGCAAAAGCTTTTGCCGTCTCTTGAGCATGTCTTGCGTGCTCCGGCGGCTTTGCGCAGGCAGAAAACACACAACCGACGATGAGTATTTGTTTCAACACGTTCATAACAATTTTGTACACTACTCAGATTTGAAAAAAAAGAGATTTTTCAAGATGTTATCGAAGGTTGCAATGAGAGGTGTCGTTCCAGAGTAGAATCACAGGCTGATTGTGATCATATCCAAGGATTGATTTAGCTGAGGTTGAGAGATAAAAATGCATGCCGAATGAGACGGGCAATCCTAACCACCTAGCGGCTATAGATCTCGATATATGACCGCTTGAGAAAAGGGCGATTTCCCCTCCAAGGCTTCTAAGTCCGCTAAGGAGGAGATCTACCCTCTTTTCAATTTCTTGGCTACTCTCCCCTTTCGGTGGATCTTTGGTAAAGATTGTCCATCCAGGATCTGTTTTCCAAATCTCTTCTGAGGTTTTACCTTCATAATCGCCGTAGTCCCATTCAAGTAGAGCCTCTTCCACTTGCATTTGAGTTGCAAGACCTGCTAAAGTGCAGGTCTCCCTGGCCCTCTTTAGGGGGCTTGAAAGGACATGGTCAAATTTTAGCCCCTTCAAGCTCTTCCCTAATTTTACAGCCTCTTCTCTTCCAGCCTCGGTTAACTCAATGTCTGTCAATCCTGTATGCTTACCGTTTGCAGACCACTCGGTTGCCCCGTGTCGAAAAATATGTATCCTCATTCTTTTACGTTAAGGAAACATCTATATTATTTTCAACTAAACCTTGTTGATATTCGGCGCTTAAAATATTCTTACAAACTTCTGCCATCTGAAAATCTAAGACTTTTAGACGTTTAAAAATGACTTCGTTCTTACCTGCCTCTTTAGAAAGCTCTGCATGGAGAATCATAAGCTTTGTAAAGTATTCGAACATATGCTTTAAAAGAAATCCACTTTCTACTTTTTTGATAACGGGCTTCATCTCTCCCGATGCCATTTTTTCTTTGCCTAAAATCGAGTATTTTCTAGGTCTTCCCCTTGCTCTTTTTACGGTATCTTTGATTTCAGAAGGGTCAACTTCTTTTCTAGGTCTCCCCCTTGCTCTTTTTACAACCTCTAGACTACTCTCAGTTTTTGGTTTTGGTGGACGTCCTCTTCCTCTTTTTTCCGCAACAACCACTTCATTTATTACAGGCGCAACATTACTAACATCTATCATAACAAACCCCTTCTATTATTATAATTATATATTACTATTTCACTATACTGAATTGTAATTATAATTAAAATAATTATTTTAAATTATATCTAAAAGATTGAGCAAAATGATGATGATAATTACAGGACTTATATATTTAATGTTGAATTTTAAGTACTTATTGATCACTGGATATTTTTGATAAAATTTACCAGTTCCCTCCTTCAAATGATCGAAAGCAGAGTCTAAACCCCATTTCCAACCAACAAGAATCACTGCAGCAAGTCCGCCAAACGGAATCATGATATTAATGCTAAGATAAGAGATTGCATCAAAAAAATTCATTCCAAACAGGGTATACCCTTTCCAAACACCAAATGAGAGGGCACTCGGAACCCCTAAAAGAAAGGCGCCCCCCCCTGCAAAAAAGGTAGATTTATGCCTGCTCCACTTTCTCTCATCCATAAAATAGGAAATAAGAGGTTCCATAGCTGAGATTTGAGATGTAAGTCCGGCTAAGAAAATTAGAAGAAAAAACAGGATACTTAAAAAATAGCCCCCTGTGATCTGAGAAAAAATCATAGGAAGGGTCTGGAACATTAAAGTGGTTCCCCCATCGGGAGTTGCTCCCACTGAGAATACAACTGTAAAAATTGCGATTCCTGCTAGAAGAGAGACAATCATTACAGACATTGCAATCGGGAAAACAATGCTGGGAATATTTTCCCGTTTATCTAAGTAACTTCCGTAGGTGACCATCGTACCCTGGCCAATGCTTAAACCAAAAAGCGCTTGTCCAAGAGCCATTACAATTGCAGCTGGGGTGATACTTCTCCAGTCCGGGGCGAATAAAAATTGAATCCCCTTAGCCCCTCCGACCATAGTGATCCCTTTGATAACAAGAATCATGAGTATGATAAAAAGCATAGGCATAAACACTTTATTTGAAGCTTCAATCCCTTTCTGCACCCCAACAAAAAGAATTCCTGTAGCTAGAAACATAAAAAGAAAGTGAGTTCCAACGGCCCAAAAAGGGGAAGCTACTTGGTGTAAAAAATAGGTTTGAGACTCCCCTATGGTTTTAAATTGGGTTAATCCTCCAAGAATTGCGTCGCCCAAATAACCCAAAGTCCATCCGCAAATAACGCTATAAAAAGAACTTACAATAAATCCCGTTAAAATTGTAACAAGGCCTATCCAGCCCCAGCCGTTTTTCTTCCCAAGTGCTCTATAGGCCCCAGCAGGATTTAAATGAGTCTTTCTACCAATTACAATCTCAGCAATCAAGACGGGCAAGCTAACAAAAACAAGAAATGCAGCAAAAAGTATAATGAAGGCTGCCCCCCCGTTTTGACCGACAATATAGGGAAATCTCCAAATACTCCCAAGGCCGACAGCCGATCCGATCGCCGCCCACATAAATCCAATATGTGACTTCCATAGTTCTCTTTTCATGGCCATCTATTATCCTAAGAAAAATATTTTATTCCTAGTTTTTTTTGTCCAAATTGATGATAATGTCTCTTTTACATGGGGTTTTGTGAGCAAGAAGATAAGCGTTTTTATACTAACCATGATTAATATTGCTACGATTTTGAGCATTCGAAATTGGGCAATTAGCGCCCAATACGGCTTGTCGTCAATTATTTTTTTAACTCTCGCTCTGCTTTTCTTTTTTGTCCCCGCAGCTCTAGTCTCTGCAGAACTTGCAACAGCTTGGCCCCAGAAGGGGGGGATTTTTATTTGGGTCAAGGAGGCTCTAGGCCACAGGTTAGGTTTTTTATCTGTCTGGCTCCTTTGGCTTGAAAATGTAGTTTGGTACCCCACAATTTTATCATTTGTTGCGGCCACTTTTGCTTACATGATTAATCCCGCACTCAATGGTAATAAGTGGTTTACGTATGGAGTTATTGTAACTATATTCTGGCTAATTACTTACATAAATCTAAAGGGAATTCAAGTGTTTGGCTGGATCAGTTCCATCTCTGCTTGGCTCGGAACGCTGATACCTGGAGCCCTTATTATAGGTCTCGGTGTAGCGTGGCTTGTTTTAGGCTATCCGACAAACATGGAATTTTCTTTTGAGGCTCTAAAACCCAATCTATCGAGCTTTTCAGATCTTGCTTTTTTGGCAGGAATTTTGATGAGCTTTTGTGGAATTGAAATGTCGGCTGTTCATGCAAAAGATGTAGAAAATCCTCAAAAAAATTATTCGAGAGCGATTCTATTTTCCGCTTCTACAATTATTGTCTTTGCCATTTTAGGAACTCTTGCAATTAGCATTATTATTCCAAAGCAAGAGATTAACCTGATCTCCGGGAGCATTGAGGCGATCTATAGCTTCTTTGCACAGTACGGTCTAGAAAAATTCATCCCTCTCATCGCCCTCTTTATTGTTCTAGGCCCACTAGGAGGAGTAAGCTCTTGGGCTGCAGGTCCTTGCAGAGGATTGCTTGCTGCTGCAGAAAAAGGGGACTTCCCCCCCTTTATGTGTAAAACAAACAAGCACGATATGCCTGTAAATGTGATGTTGATTCAGGCCACTATAGTTACCCTTCTCTCGTTTGCGTTTATTTTTATGCCTAATGTCTCAAGTTCGTTTTGGATGCTAACTATTCTTGCCGCCCAGCTCTACATAGTAATGTATATTTTAATGTTTATCTCAGGAATTGTTCTGAAGTACAAAAGAAAAGATGTGCAAAGACACTACAAAGTTCCTTTTGGAAATCTGGGCATGTGGGTTGTCTCTTGTATGGGAATTCTAGGCTGCCTGTTTACCTTTTTTATCGGCTTTTTCCCCCCATCTCCGGTAGATACAGGAAGACTGATCTTTTTTGAGCTGTTTTTAGCCCTAGGCCTGATTATTTTTTGCTCAACTCCCCTTGTGATTTTTCAAATCAGACACCTTTGGGCTAAAACCGAAAGCTAACCTGGGCTTGAAAGGCCTGATCGTTATATCCAGGACAAAGCTCGGCATCGTAGTTTAAGCTTACTTGAGCTCTGTTATTACAAAAATTAGCAGTTAGGCTAGCCCCTGGAGAAAATAGGCTCCGATTTGGAAAATATCCTGCTGAAGTAAAGGTTTCATTTTCCCTATTTTCAAAATTGGAGACAAAATTCTCCCCATTGAATCTCTCCTCTAACACCCAAGAGAGCTTAATGTCCGCCATAAGGGTATTTTGTTTCGAGACTCTAAAACATTTTGCAAAGTTTAGACCCAGTTCATTCCTAAAGAGTTGAGGTGCAGTCGATCTTATCTGCAGATCTAAAACACCCGCACCATGTTCATTGAATCGATTTTCGTGTTGAAGGATGTAATCGGCTGATTCAAAAAATCTTAGGCTGTATGCTTTGAAGAGGAAATTCCACCCAAAATCTAAGTGGGCAAGGTATTGCATTCCTTGGTGCTTGCTTTCAGCGGTTTCATTTACTTCTGGATAAATGATATGACGCCTTGCTTTATAGGTGCTCGATCCAATCAAAAGGGAAGTGTCTACATAGGGGCCGTTTCCGATTGCTGTAAAATAAACTCCCCCATAACCGGTATAAATATCACCACTCCCCCCATCATCAACCCATTTTAAGCTAGTTGAAGTGCCAGCACCCATCACCCCAAAATAGCAACAATCTAAGAAATTAAGATCGATCCCTAAAGCTCCGCCGCCAGTAGAGCTGTGGTAGCCATCAAAATAATTACTCTTTATTTCTTTAGAGGACTGACTCAGATGAGTGTAAAGGCCCTCTACCCACATCTCAATCGGATATTTTTTCGAATTACAACCTTGTTGCTTCAAACATTGCATTTGGTCCAATAGATTTTGAAATCTATAGCTAATAGATTCCTGCACTCGAATGCCATTATTTTCCTGAATGATTGCAAAAGCTTTAAGATTTGTGGGTATGATTTGGCTATAAGCGTCATTAAGCTGACTATTTGATAGATAAAAAAGAGAGTTGAGTTGGTCAGTCCAAGAGGGGGCTCCCTCAACAGTAATTGCATTTAAAATATTTGCCACGTTATAGCCATTGGATCCTGTAGCAACATCTTGGAAGGGTAATACAGTAAATGTAACTGACAATATCTCAGGCGGCACATCAGGTCCATAGGTTAAAAAACCTGAAGCCCTCTCCATGGCAAAAGTCAAATAGGTAAATTGTCCATTGATTTTGTCGTCTGAATAAATAAGTTCCTGTGTTGTATTAGGGGAGTAACTTGCAAGGAGGGGGATCACTTCTAAGGTTGTGTTGCCTTGAATGGTTACAAGCTCCGTTACCGTCAGAAGATCGGAATCTGTCGGAGAGACTTCCATTTCAAGGGTAGACCCACTTGCCTGGGTGTAGGAGCCGGTAATAATCGTGTGGCCAATACTGTTTCCTGGAGCTAGTGTCCCATGATTCAATAAACCTTGGGCAAATATTCCATTTCCTTGCAGCCTTGCCCCCTCTCCTACAATTGTTGGAGAATTCAAAAGACCGTTTACCGTCAAAGTTCCCGCATCGATTCGAGTAGCTCCTGTGTAGGTGTGACTTCCTCTCATTTCAAGAAACCCGGGACCTGTCTTTATAATGCTTCCAGAACCAGAGATCACCCCGTCATAAACAGAATCAAGCTCGCTACCCACTACTAATTCGACAGCATCTAAATCTATGTTTCCCGATCCGTAAAGGTTGGGGATAGTATTGATATCCTCTAAAAAATCTAAGTAAATTTCTCGGGGAGTTTCTGAAGAACTCGATTTTGAAGGGGATAAACTCACTCCACCAATAAGAAGGCTTCCTCCTGAAATAATTGCCGGCCCTCTGAACGTATTGTTTGTTCCAATAAAGGAGACAGCCCCTTCCCCACTCTTTTTTAATACCCCTGACCCTGAAAGGGATCCTGTAATCATCAACTCAACTTCTGAGTCTATTGTTCCCGTTTCTAAAATATCAATATTTTTTGAAAGGGTAAATGAACCTCCTTTTGCTGCTAGAGTTCCATTGATCAATTTCACTAAAGAAGTATTCCCTAAATGGCAATCTTGGCTAATGGAAATTACCCCCCCGTCAACAATTGAAGTCTCTCCAGAATACGTATTTGGTCCTGAAAGCGTTAAAGCTCCCCCCTTTTTAACTAAACCACCATTTCCTGAAATTATCCCCGCAAAGGCTGTACTCCTAGCTCCAGTCCCTATAGTTAAAAAAGCAGATCCTAAGGTAACCAAGCTTCCCTCTTCCCCACTTAAACTCTTGATTGCATTGTGATAATTGTTTAAATCTAACACAGCTCCAGATTTAACAATTACAGCACTATTGGGAGAAAATGAGTCTTTAGCCCCCGCCTGGATCACCCCATTTGCAATCGTTGTCTCTCCACCGTAAGTGTTTTCAACTCCCGCTAGTGTAAACATCCCACTTCCTACTTTTGTGATTCCACCACTATGGCATATTGAAGTAATTGAACCACTAAAAGAGGTGTTAGCCTCATCTCCAAGCGTAAGAATTCCAACGCCTAAGGAAACTTTTCCATCTCCTGAAAGATTTGATATTGTATTGTTGTTACTGCCTAGATCGAGTTTGGTTGTAATTCCCCCATTCAGAACAACTCTCGAATTTGGAGAGAATGAATTTGGCGCTCCCGATAAGATACAACCCTTATTGAGGGTTGTATCCCCTCTATAAGAATTAGTATTCCCCGAAAGGGTGAGAGTCCCACACCCTTCTTTTGTAATACCACCAACCCCTGAAATGGATCCTGAAAAACATTTTGAATCGGAATTCCCCAAAGAAAGGGTTCCAGAGCCAAGGACGACCCTTCCAGAGCCAGATAAATTTAAAATAGTATTGGAGTAATTATTGAGATCTAACGCCCCACTACCCCCTAACACTATTTCTGAATTTGAGGAAAAGGCCCCGTCACTCCCAGCTTTTATTGTTCCAGCCTGAACTAGAGTGTTGCCATTGTAGGAAGATCCCGCCCCCATAAGGGTAAGAGTTCCTGAACCTTGTTTTATAACGCCACCTGAACCTGATATTTTTCCAGAAAACAGCCTAGAATTAGAATCGCCTAAAGTAAGAGTACCTCTTCCTAAGAGAATTTCCCCCTCGCCACTTAAATTTCTAATTCTAGTGTCAAAACCATTAAGATCGAGAACCCCTAAAGAGCTTATCGAAATTTCAGAATTTTTAGAAAATACATTTTCCCCTCCAGCTCTGATAGAGCCCTCATTAAGAGTTGTCACTCCTGAATAGGTATTTCCTGTTCCATAAAATATAAAAGTACCTGAACCCTCTTTTACAATCCCTCCGACACCCGAAATTGCACCAAAAAAGCCTGTCATCTGACTATCACCTAATGTCAAAATTCCACTGCCTAGAGAGACCTTACCCGATCCACTTAAATTTCCCACTCTGTTATTAAAGCCGTTTAAAATAAGTCCAGACTCAGTGGAATTACCTAGATTAACTTCAGAGTAAGGGGAGAGCGCGTTTTCTCTACCAGCGATCAAACGACCTTGATTAATAGCGGTAACACCTATATAATTACTTGACCCTGAAAATGTTACATCTCCAGATCCAATTTTAACAACACCGCCAACCCCCTCTATAGAACCCTCAAAAACAGTTGTCTGGTTATTATTTCCAAAGGTAAGAGTCGCTTCATTTACAGAGACTAATCCATCGCCACTTAGCCCTGAAATCTCATTATCAAAGCCATTAAGATCTAGCTGAGCTCCTCTATCTACCTGCACAGTTGAATTGGGAGAAAATGCATTCAAAGCTCCAGCTTGCAAAACTCCGCTAACTAAGTGTGTAGACCCACCATAAGTGTTTTTATTGTTAACTAGGAGAAAAACCCCCGACCCCTCATAAGTGATCGAGCCAGCACCAAAGATACTTCCTAAAAAACGGGAATCTTCCGAGTTTCCAACAATTAAACAACCAGAGCCTAAATCTACATTACCTTGACCAGAAAGAGCTCCAACTTTAGTTGTATACCCATTTAGAAAAAACGTTCCTTCCATTAACATCACAGAGGAGCTAGGAGATGAAGAATAATCGGCGTGAATAGTAAAATCACCCTTATTAATGATAGTCTTTCCCAAGTAGCTATTATTTCCTGAAAGAGATAAGTTTCCCCTTCCATTTTTTATAATCCCACCAGAGCCTAAAATACTTCCGGAAAAAACTGAATCAACATCACTCGCTAAAGTTAGTTGCCCGCTCCCCAGTAAGACAGTTCCACTCCCCGCAAGACTCGGAACTTCATTATTAAAACTATTGAGATCAAGGGTCCCGCCCGCATTGACAAGCATCAAAGATTTTGGGGAGAGGGCTCCCTCTAGCCCAGCTTGTAAATATCCTTCATCAATAGATGTAATTCCACTATATAAATTACCTGTCGCATTTAAAATCATGGTGCTTGGGCCTAACTTACAAAAGCCTCCCTCACCGGTAATTGAGCCCAAATCTAAAAAAATCCCTCTTGTATCAATCGTGTTTTGACCTGACAGGACAATTTGCCTTGCTGTTTTAAAGTAAATATTCGCTGTAATTTGACCGTTGTTTAAATTAATGGGGAGGGGACTATTTAAATCAACTTCCTCAAAACTTGAAATCAATACAGGCTCATTTGAAAACAGCCCTACACTAAGACAACAAAAAACTAAACAAAGAACTCGCATACTTAAGAATCCCCTTTTCCTATTTTTTTTACATATACGGAAAAAAATATTAAAGCAAGTATTGATCTGGTTTAAAGCGAAACCAAACTATTGATAAGAGCGTCTTTGTCAATTTTAGCTACCCAGCATTCGTGATCTTGCCTTCCATAAACTAGCCAAATATAATTTTTTTCCAAAATAAAGCCTCCAGGATAGACAACTTTAACAGGCTTCCAAGTTGGATAATCTGGAGCATGGTAAAAGGTTTTACCCACTATAGGTTCTGGACTGATATGGGTAACAGGAAATGATTTCCTTGCATCAAAGAGGTATGCTCCGATAAAAAAATGGGCAATTTTTTGATTTGCGGATTGGATACTTCTAAGATCCTTCCACGAGTGAAAAAAACCTATGAAGTGTTCTCCGTCTTGAATCGCTGGCGTTCCACCATGGATCTCACCCCAATCCCATTTAATTTCTGGATTGGTTAAAGCTACGGTTTTGCATGCGTTAGAGGTTCGAGGAAGTTGAAACACTCTGTGAGGACTCACCGTGTAAGAAAAGTGGATATTACCTTTGTAATCAAAAGGGGACCAATTTTTCTCTCTCCAGTGTTTTGGATCGCCCTCAAAAGAGGTGATATATTCAGGATTTTTTATCGAAAATCGCCCTTTGTTATAATATAAGTGGGCGACTATCATCCGCCTTGTCTCTAAATCCTCCGTGTCTAATATATTATTGTATGCAATCATGTGAATATTTCGGTTTTTAAAAAGCTTTAACCCCTGAGCTTTCGATAGCTTTAAAGGAAAATCCCCCTCTATAGTCAATAGGGTTGCTTTCCCTACAGGAGA
Organism: uncultured Chlamydiae bacterium; assembly: GCA_937996705.1. Lineage (GTDB taxonomy): Bacteria > Chlamydiota > Chlamydiia > Chlamydiales > 2-12-FULL-49-11 > VGMD01. Next base: position 14,556 of record CALKUQ010000022.1, on the reverse strand, counting down.
GTAATCCTCATTTAGAAAAACAAATCCTACTAAATTAGCCGTATTTGTTCCAGGGTCTCTTGTTCTAAAAGACATAAGTAGCCTCCCATCGTCCCATCGAATGATAGAGGGATTAAATGCATCTGGATAGCCGGGGACAAGAATCTGCTTCTCTTCTAAAATAAACTCTGCAATAGTCGCATCGACATCTATCGGGGGAGTCTGCCCAGAAGAAATTAATTTCGCTGAAAGGAGCAAACTAAAAAATACAGAGCGAAAATTTGTTTTCATAAGACCTCACTTATTTTATACTATATGAATGATGCGAGAATTACATTCAAGAGTTCATGAGTTGAGAAAACTTCCAGGCTGGGTTAAGCGTGAGGACGAACTTAGCTTTGGAATTAGCGGTTCCAAGTTAAGAAAACTTCTCCCTTTGATCGAGTCCTTAAAAAAAGAGGCAGGCGCCGTTTTTTTCGGGAGCGCCTACTCCAATTTCATCTTAGGCGCAGTCCAACTTTTAATCGAAAATGGGATCGATTACCGACTGGTATTGAAGAGAGCTCATACCGAAAAAATAGTGGGCAATCTTCAATATTTACTCCGTATCGCCTCTCCCGAAACTATTTTATGGGATGGGGGCAACTACCCAAAAGAGTATCGAATTATTCCAGAAGGGGGCGATTTGCCGGAGTGCTTAGAAGGGGCAAAAACTCTAGCGAAAAGCATTCTCGAAAATGAAAAGGAGTTAGATCTAAAATTTTCAAAAGTTATCATAGATGCGGGAACAGGGGTGAGCGCACTCGGTCTAATTTTAGGACTCTCTGAACTCAATCGCCCCCTCCCGGTACACGTTTTTTCTATGAAAATCTCAGAAGATGAGTTTCAATCTAAACTCTCCTCTCACGAAATCAAAACGCCCGTCTACTTCCATAAACTCTCCCATCATAAATCGTTCGGAGCAGTAAACAACACCCTCCTAACCTTCATCAACTCGTTTGCAAACAAGGAGGGGTTTTTTCTCGATCCCATCTACAGCGGCAAACTCTTTTTTGAGCTCACCCACACAGAGGCAACCCACCTCTTGGACCCCCACTCCCTGGTCATCCATTCAGGCGGCGCCCTCTCCCTCTCAGGCTTCCCCTAAACCGAGCAAAAAACTTATTATCAATAGCTTGACACGGCTCTGTTTCCTAATTAAATAACAATTCATACAGACATAGTCTCATAACAACTTGGTCTATTCTCCCTTTGATAAATCGCATCGCTCTCGGTGGTCTTGTGCATCCGAACCCGAGCAAAATGCAATTTATCGAAGCGAGATAGACCAGTTTTTTCTTATTTTTTCAACAGGCCCAACATCTGCAACGAAGTATGCCACCTTTTATTTATCTTGCCATGTCCATTAGGACAGGCAATCAATGGGTCAATTATCGCAAAGAGGAATTGTCGATCGCGAGTCCGAAGGATCTCCAGAGGTGAGAGCATACTGTGTATCCGAACCCGAGCGATCGACAATAGCAAAGCGATCATCGAAGCGAGATTGACTTGTTTTTTTCTTATTTTTTTAACAGGCCCAGAATTGGTTATTCAGACAAGAGAAATTTAGTGGGATCCTCGAGGAGTTCTTTGATGCGGACAAGGAAGGAGACTGATTCTTTCCCGTCAATGATGCGGTGATCGTAGCTTAGGGCTAGATACATGATGGGCCTAATGATCACTTGGCCGTTTTTGGCAATTGGCCTGTCGACTATATTGTGCATTCCGAGGATTGCACTTTGGGGGGGATTTAGGATGGGGGTGGAGAGCATGGAGCCAAAAACGCCCCCATTTGTGATTGTGAAGGTGCCTCCAGACATGTCGCTGATGGTGAGTTTTCGGTTTTTGGCTTTAGCACCTAGGTCTTGAAGAGCTTTTGCAATTTCGATAAAGGTCATCTGATTTGCATTTTTAATAACGGGGACAACAAGGCCTGTATCTGTGCTTACAGCAATCCCAATATGACTATTTGTATTGTAAACGATGTCGTCTTCGTTGATGAAAGCATTAATAGCAGGGAACTCTTTTAAGGCGACAATCGCAGCCTTTATAAAAAAAGGTAAATAGGTAAGTTTTATCCCATGTTGCTTTAAAAACGGCTCTTTTTCTCTATTTCGAATGGCGACGATTTCAAATAGATCTACCTCATTAAAGGTCGTGAGCATCGCTGTCTGGTTTTTAACTTCGACAAGCCTTTTTGCAATCACCTTTCTTAGTTTTGACAGAGGCTCTCGTCTTTGATCTTCAGCCTGTGCTTTTGCAACCTCTTTTTCTACTATTACTGGTTTAGGTTCCTCTCTTAGCTCCTGAAGAAATTGATCGGGACTCATCTTAATCCCCTTCGTTTGTAACACTGGAGGGGCGGCTGCTACGACTTCTTTTGAAACAGACGGGGCAGGAGCCTTCCCCTCTTCAAGCGCGCAAACTTTTGCCCCAATTTTTAAGGTCTCTCCGATTTTTGCTGTGTAATGGACAATGCCTGCCATCGGCGCTGTCACTTCTACAGAGGCCTTATCAGATTCTAGCTCAAAAATAGGGGCATCTTTTTCTGCGTACTCCCCCTCTTTTATAATCTGTTTGGAAAAAGTGACCTCTGTGATCGATTCTCCCACCGATGGAACAACTACCTCTTTCATCCTAAAGCCTTTTTGATAATTTCCTCTTGCTGTTTGTGAAATAGAGCTAAAGCCCCTGTATCTGGGATCGAGATCTGATCCCTCCCCACATACTCAAACTGGATTCCTTGGTCTTGGAAATACCTCCATGCACCTTGGTTTTTTGGCTCTTCCTGAGCCCAAATGATCGTTTCCGCATTTGGATAACTGTTTATACAAGCGTCAATTTCGGATTTAGGGAAGGGATATAGCTGCTCTATTCGTATCAGAGCTACATCTTTATCCCCCCTCCCTTTTTTCAAATCGTAATAAAATTTCCCCGTAGAGAAAACAAGCCTTTTTGCAGATCTGGAAACCTCTCGGTCCTCAATAACTTTCTGGAATTCTCCACTTGCCAATTCGTTTAAATTAGAAAATGAATCGGAAAGACGGAGCATACTTTTAGGAGTGGGAATGATAAGGGGTTTTTTGTTTAAAGAGAGCGCTTGATCCCTAAGTAGATGAAAAAATTGCGCAGGAGAGGAGGGGTAGACCACACGCCAATTATCCTCGCCTGAAAGCTCCAAAAATCTCTCGATCCTACAAGAGGTGTGTTCTGGTCCCATCCCCTCGTGACCATGCGGCAAAAAAAGGGTAAGCCCTGATCTAACCCCCCACTTGGTCTCTGATCCAGCCAAATACTGATCTATAATAATTTGAGCGCCATTGGCAAAATCTCCAAATTGCCCCTCCCAAATAACTAGAGCTCTAGGATTTGCTAAACTATACCCAAATTCAAACCCCATCACTGCGTACTCAGAAAGGGGGGAATTATAAATTTGGAAAGGGGCCTGACTCTCCGAGATATGCTCCAGAGGGGTGTAAGTCTCCTCTTTGTTTTGATGGAACAGGACTGCATGTCTATGGGAAAAAGTCCCCCTTTTGCTATCTTGACCTGAAATCCGAACCGGGATTTTTTGATCTAAGAGGGAGGCGTATGCCAGAAGCTCCGCAGCTGCCCAATCCACTCTACTATCAATAGATTGGAGCCTATCTAAAAAAAGCTTTTCTATCTTAGGGTGAGCTTCAAACCCTTCAGGAATCGTTGTTAACCTCTCTATATAATTTTTAAGCAATTCTAATTTCACGTTCCTTGATCCTTTTCTAATTCTGCTTTAAATGCATTCTCCATAGATGTAATCCATCCAGGATCAAGTCTACTCTCATTTTTCAGCTTTTCGTAGAGATCTCCCCTTTCAGCAATTTTTTTATAGAGGAGGGGATTGGTAAATCTGGGTTCATCAGCCTCGTTATGGCCGTAAACTCTCATACAGTTCAGATCAATAAAAACATCACTTGCAAAACGATCTCTTACTTCAAAGGCTAGCTCTACAGCCCTTACACACGCGGGAGCATCCTCTGCATTTACATGGATGACCGGAATCCCAAATCCCTTTGCAATGTCTGTGCAATACCTAGTTGACCTAGACTCTTCTGGCTCTGCTGTAAATCCGACTTGATTGTTGATTACGATGTGGAGGGTTCCCCCCACCGAGTACCCTTTTAAATTAGAACACTGAAGAGTCTCGTAAACCACGCCCTGCCCAGCAACTGAAGCATCTCCGTGAATCATCACAGGAAGTGTTTTTCCCGGCAATCCCTTTGCATATCCTAAAACCACTGGATCTATTGACTCTAAGTGACTTGGGTTTGATAATAGACTTAATTCGATCGTTTCCCCCCCCTTTGCATGAAACAGGGAAGTGTACCCCTTATGGTATTTCACATCCCCTAAACCGACCAAATCATCGGGGATTACCTTGGTATTAAACTCCTTAAATAGTTTTGAGTACGGTTTTTTCAAGAGATTGCATAAGACGTTTAATCTACCCCGGTGGGCCATCCCAATAACCCCCGTCTGATATCCCGCGTTAGCTGCACATTCAAAAAGAGCGTGCATCATAGGCATAAAGCTCTCCCCCCCCTCAAGGGAAAATCTTTTGGCCCCTAAAAAATTTTTCTGCAAAAATTCTTCTAAATATTTAGCCTTAAAAAATTCTTTTACAACCCCTTCCCATTGTTCACTTGTAAACTCTCCTTTTCCCTTCTGCACCTCTTGATGAAACCAATTTTCAAGGCTTTTATTTTCAATATTATAACATTCGTAGGAGGTGTTGCCACAATAAATTTTTTGTAACTCTCCGTCCCCTTGAAACCTCGAAAGGTCCCTGGAAGGCTCTTTCATAGGATTGACTGTAGCGACTAAGTGCCCCTCTTTTTTAAAAATCTCACTTAAATCAGAAATACCTGAAGAAGAACTGCTTGCAAACTCCATTCCTTTGAAAAATGCAGACCATTCAGGGTCCAGCTCTTCTGGATTTTTCAAATAAATCTCAAGCTGCTGTAGTACAAAGCTCTGATTTCCAAAGTTAATCGCTGATCCTGACACTTTTGCCATACCCTCATCCTACATACAACCTCATTCTTATCAAGATGATCCTTGCGCGGAAATGGAGATTTAGAGTAAAATTTTGTACTATTTGTAGAAAAATATTTAATTTAATTCGCAATCAAAGTACAAAACAGCGAAAGTATCGTAAATTTTCGGTGGGTAACCTTTATGAAAAGTGAAAGACTAAAAAAATTAGAGAGTGAACTTAAGGATTTGGAAAAGTGGCTAGACCTAGGTCTTGTGCCTAAAAAAGATCTTGAAAAACACAAACTTGAAATCCAAGCAATCAAAGCTAAAATGGATGAGGAAAGACAGAGATTGATTTTTCTCAAAGAGAGTGGTGAAGTTGAAGATTATACTATGCCAAAAAAATCAAATCAGAAACAACTCTATGAACATCAGTCCATGCCTGACATTGAAACAGATGCAGATGTATCAGAGGTAGAATTTGAAGTAGAGAGCACAACAATGGAAGTGGATCACACCTCCCTTTTTGACATAGAAATGGCTGGTGAAGAGAAGCAATCCTCCTCCTCCCAAGAACATGAAACTGACGAAGATCCTTACTCTGAAAGAAACCGCTGGCGCAGGTCGACGGAAATCCAAGATCCGGATCATGACGACTGGTAGCATATACGTCCACATCCCCTTTTGTGCAAAAAAGTGTCCTTATTGCCACTTTTTTGTACAACCCCTCCAAGATCAAAGATTATATCTAGAGGGAATTAAGCAGGAGTGGGAGTCAAAAAAAACGATTCTAAATCAAGTTACGTCAATTTACTTAGGTGGGGGAACGCCCTCCCTCCTTTCCCTTTCAGAAGTTTCTGAAATTTTAGACTTATTCAAAGAATTTTCTCCTAAAGAAGTGACCATCGAAGCAAATCCCGATGATGTGACCCCAGAAAAAATGAAGGGATACCTCTCTTTAGGAATTAACAGGTTGAGTATTGGTGTCCAATCTCTTGACGACTCAAGTCTTAAAACAATTGATAGAATGCACTCCGCAAAAAAAGCAATTGATGCAATTGAAATCGCCCATGCTGCTGGTTTTGACAATATTTCTATAGATCTCATGTACGATCTACCCCATCAAACCTTCTCTAGCTGGAAAGCGACTGTTGATAGAGCCATGCTTCTCCCTATTTCCCACCTCTCTATTTACAATCTCATCTTTGAAGAGGGATCACTCTATTACAAAAAGCAAAAAGAGCTATCCCCTCATACTCCAAATGATGAAGAAAGTCTTAAAATGCTCGAATACGCAGTACAAACCTGCGAAAAAAATGGTCTTCACCGATATGAAATTTCCGCCTTTTGCAGGAATGAGAAGCAATCACTCCACAACACAGGCTACTGGATTGGGAGACCCTTTATCGGGCTCGGCCCTTCCGCTTTCAGCTACATCAATGGGTCAAGATTTAAAAACATCTCCCACTTGAAAAAATGGCATTCCGCCATAATCGCCCATACCGACCCCTGCGACTTTACCGAAACTCTCCCCTATCCCCAAAATATCCACGAGCTCCTCGCCATCAGACTTCGCCTCATGGAAGGTGCCTCACTTTTAGACTTCCCTACTCTCCCCCCAGCAACCCTGACAACGCTCACCTCGCTCACAAACCAAAATCTTCTAACCTCGACACAAAACCTCTATAGGCTCACTGAAAAGGGAAAACTCTTCTACGACCTTGTCGCCTCCGAGCTTGTATAAAAAATACTTTTGTATTTATAAATAAACCTCAATTGGTTAACATCCTCTTCCTAATAAATTAAAGGATATAATATGACGATCCATCCGCTAGCACCCTCTGAAACCTTTCTTAAAGTACAGTTTATTGATATCACATCCGCTGCTATCCACTCCCCCAATCCTATAGGATATGTGATCACATCTATCTTAGGCTTTCTCTGTCCCTACGTCAGCGGCCCTCTTTTTACACCTTTATGGTACCCGTCTGTGATTGTTCAAGAAATTGCTGGAAATAATCAAGGTTTGTTAAGCAAAATCGCCTGGGTGGCCCCTGCTATAGGCATTCCTCTACTTGCCTTTGCAGGAAGAGTGACCTATGATCTAATACCTCTACCTGCTCTAAAAGGTGTTATCTATGGAATTCACTCGATTGCTATGTGCTGGCTCTCAAATATACCCAATGGCGGATGTTTAGGAATGATTACTCTTAGGAGGGTTCTTGGCAGCGCCCTTAAATTACCTAGATCTCTTGGCGCAATCTCTGATCAAGCTGTTGTACACGAAATCGATAACAAAAGCGAAAGACTCTCAAGTGTAGCATTTATTGCAGCTTCGATTGGATTGAGTGTGTTTGGAGGTTTCCATGTCATTACTGCAAACGCAATCGGTCACGCACTTGCCGCAGCCACCAAAGTGGTTTCAGCCAAAGTCTTTTCTCACTATTTTGTTCCAGCACTGCAACAACCCTTATAATTTCTAAAAAAGGAGCCGATACAAATGGCGATTGATTTATTTCCTGATGTTTACATAAATGCTTTTCAAAGCATCGGGATAAATATAGAAGATTTGCCTGCAGTTTCCGAGGAAGCGGCTTTGCAGGGAAATTTTGCCCCTTCCGTTGTAAGAATGTCGGATCATCCTGGATTGGCTTTTAGAGTTCAAGACGTAACAGCTGAGGGGGTACTAATTGAAACAGGGGTGCTAGTCTTAGCTCTTTATGACCCTGACCGTCCCCCGGATGATGGCGGATGGGGAACTGATGAAATAACCGACGGAACATTAATGCTAAAAATTGAGAGAGCTGCCCAAGATAACCTACTCCCAAATCCCTTCTTGAGCGAAAGCCAATCCATGACATCTGCCTGCATTGTTAATTTATTCCACAGAACTTTTTCATACACCGAAAGAGACGAACAACAATTTCTTCAATTAGCACCTTAATGAGCGAGGGGCAGGACGTCCAAAGTCCCCTCTTTTTTACTCAAACAGGGAACTTTGGACGTCTACCCCAATTTATTTAAATAGAGAAAGGGTCCCAAGAATAAGAGTAAATATTAAATGTAAGATGCTAAATGGGATAAGAAGAGCGATCGCAAGAGGGATGAGGAGAAGTCTTAGAGGGCGGGCAACCTTGGCTAGGGAAATAATTGAGACAACCACAATAAGAGCCCCTACTATATAGACAGTGTGCATGAGAAAAAGCCCTATAAGCGCTGTTAAGAGAAGATTCCAACGAAATTCGATCCCCCAAGTCCAGGTTTTAACAAGTGTGATAGCACTGGCTGTAAATGGCGGGGTAATTTCGTCATCTTTTGTTCCCTTGAGATCTCCGCCCAACCAGAATGTTTTCCAAAAGGGATTGCCCGCTTTTGTAGATAAGTAGAGAAATTGAATTACTGCTACCATTTCATCGACTGTGAGAGCCACCATGATAAGCATGCAAAGGGCAGTGATCAGGCAGAGGAAGCACCAAGCCCCGACAATAAGTGGCTGGGAAACGACAAGACAAATACTAATAATACCAAGAGGAACAACAAGAAGGGCAAATAAAACAACCATCCAAGGCATTGTACGCCATCTTGCAGGCCCCCCTTTACAACCTAAAATCGCCTCAAGCGAATACGCTAGAGCCCCGAGTCCTGCATCGGATACAGGAAATGATTTTGAGAGTTTAGAAGTAATTACCAGTTTTGTTCCATCCCCAAACACAGGATCCCACACTGAATCTATATAGCCAAGTTGGTATGCTGCCAAATATCTTGAAATGAACCAACAGACAGAAGCAAGGGCTATAATCGGAATTCTTTGAATCCATGCCGACGGATTGTAGGTCCATCCTGGTGGAATTTCATGACCTGTATCTTCTTTGAATCTTGGAAGACCGGGTATCACAAGAGAGAATGCGATCGCAAGCAACCCCACCATAGTATCGTTCACATAAATATGGGGCTCTTTTGCCCAAAACAAAAGTGGAGCAAATCCAAGCCAAATACCTACGAACGCAATAATCCAAGGAGCGATCCACCCTTTTTTTGAAAGCGAGAGAAGTCCACATAAGATAAAAATAATTCCGACGATTTGATCATTATAAGCAAGAACCTGCTGACTTATCCCAAATGTGGTAGGAAAGAGTAAAAGCCAAAATCCTAAAAATGTGACAACTAAATAGGACCAAGTCATTATTCTAGACCATTTGCTTTATACCAAGCTTTTGGATTAGCTTTTAAGTCCTTAATCATAATTTTTAGTGTATCTTCAAGGTTGTGCTTAGGCTCATATTTTAACAGCTTTTTAGCCTTAGAAATATCTAGATCATAATTGTCATCGGCAAGCCAAATCATCCAAGGTCTAATAAACGGCTTTTTAACAAAGGGAATATGACACAAAAACCAAGCGCCTATCCAAGCCATAATTTTTGGCACGCGAAATGTTCTCATTTCTTTGCCAGTTAATAACTTGCTGATTTTTCTCTGGAGTTGATCGGTAGAGAGCCTTGTTTCTTCACCCAAAAGAAGGACTGTCTCTTTCGGAAGCTCTTTTCTTAGCTTCACACACTTAACAATCGCTTCGACAACATCATCCATATGCATAAATGAAGCGCCCGCATGAAGATTTCCAGAAAAAAAGAAACGGATAAACTGCTTTTCGTAAATTCGTTGAATCTGATTTGAAATAGGAATTGAGTGGCATTTATCATCATAAACTCCCGATATCCTAAGAATTACTGTAGGGATTTTTCCTCGATATTTATGAATCGCCGCCTCTGTCTCGATTTTTGATAGTGGGTAAGCCCAGGAACCTACGATGGGCGATTTTTCTGTAATTTTAGTGCCTATAGGAGAGGGTTTATGCACAAGCATAGTACTTGAAAATATAAACTGCTCAACCTCAAATTCCTGAAGCGCTTTTAAAAGTCTTGTTGTCCCTTCAACTGTGATTTTTTTATAATTTTCATAGTTAGTATTTGAAAAACTATAGTAAGCGGCCAAGTGAATTACCGCTGTAATTTTTGTCCCATAAAAATTTTTTATGTGAATAAAAGCTTGCGATACACTCTCATCCGATGAAATATCTACCGGAACAAGCTCTTCATTTTTAGACGCATATATAGCTTTAAGAAGTTCAAAGCCGACAATTCTATGATTTTTTCCTAGGCTTGCAGATACTGCAGTTCCTATTCGCCCCGCACTACCGGTAACGATAATAATACCTTTTTCATCCATCTCTCCACTATTAAAGGATCTCTTATGTTTTGATCAAGAAAATAGAAGGCTTTTTATGAATAGGCTCTTTTTCACGGTTTTCTTTCCACCACTTAACTTTTTTTGTAATCACCTGTTGTGTAGGCAACGTTAAGTCGCTTGCAATACAAAGAACGTTCTCATCCTGCAAATTGAGAAGGAGTTTTTCTAAGCTTTTTTCATTATTGTAGGGCGTCTCAATAAACACTTGAAGCATCGGCATTTTCAAAACCTTACAATCTCTAGGTAAATACCCCTGAAACACAAACGATTGAGAATCAAGGCCGCAGAGCATTAATGCTAAAAATATCGATGAGGGTCCTGGAATTGCCACCACATTTATGTTTTTATCTTTTGCACCATAAACCAATTTAGCGCCAGGATCTGCAATACAAGGGAGCCCTGCATCAGAGATTACCCCCCATTTTTCCCCTCTTAAAATGGGTTGCAAGAGTGTCACAAAATTTGTGGTATTCTTATCCAAAATCTCCATAGGCTTTGTTTTTAGCTTTTCAAAGTCAAAATGCTTTAAATAGACTCTTGCCTCTTTTGGATGTTCGACAAAAAAACCATCCAATTGATTCACAATCTCCTCAAGACCTCCTACGAAGCTCAATTTTGGATCAGCTTCTGGATGAAGTAAGTTCGGCAGCAGATAAAGTGTCATAATGTATCACCAATAAATCCCATAAAATTTCCGGATCAAAAGAGTTAGTCTTAGCCTTTAATTCCCACTCAAACAAGAACAGGAGTCTTTCAATAAAATAGTGAACGCCCATTCTTTGACAAAAGGGAAGGTAGACCTCTAATTGATTTTTTCTCAAATTGGAGGGGCTCTCTCCCCTACAAATCTGAATTCCTAAGTAGATATGATGGCGTAGAAGGGCAATCAAAGCAAGAATTTCCGAAAGATCTTTCATCGCTTGCCTCTTCACCCCTTTATACTTCCACACCATAGATTCAGCAATTTGCCAGGCAGTCACCTCTTTTGGGGATAGGGTAATCTTACCTAAATCGCTATCCTCAATAGATTTACGATCCCCCACAAATAAAACAAGCTTATCAACTTCATTCTTTAATGATGCAAAATCATTCCCAATCAATTCAATCAATTGATTTGCTACATGAAGGGTCAATGTTTTATGAGATTGCCTTGCAACCTTTTGAACCTCTTCCACCAATCTCTCTTTTTTTTCCCAAGGCTTTTCTCCAGTCAAATCAAGACAAACGACTTCATTTTCAATCTCTTGGTAAAATGCAGAGGAACACTTCTCCCCTGAAAAAATTACAATGATATCTTCAGGGAGACTCTTGAGCCCCCTCTCAACCTCTAAATGGACAACCTTTTTTTGAGAAAATAGACTCATTTCTAAAGCCTCTTCCCCAGTTTCAAAAACGGTTCCCGGTCGATAATGAGCAATAAAACCAAATAACTTATTTACATAAAACCTTCGCTCATAAGGATCTGAGACTAAAATTAAATAGATTTTAGCAAAATGATCGGGGGCCGCTTCCCTCAATTGCTTTTCAAATGCTGCGACAGTTTTTAATTTCATAAGCAAATTCTACCACGCACTCACCTTATCTTGAAGAATAATCTTGATCCAGATAAGTTAAATTAGGAAGGAGTGTGGGGATATGAGTTTGAAGGGAAAAGTTGCGGCAATTATTGGGGTAGGAGATGATCAAGGTTATGGCTGGGCAATAGCTAAAGCTCTTGCCGATCAAGGAGCTACGATAGTTTTTGGCACCTGGACCCCTATTTTAAAAATTTTTCAGATGTCGTGGGATTCGGGGAAATTTGACGAATCTAGAAAATTGAGTGACGGCTCTTTAATGAATGTTGCAAAAGTCTATTCTATAGACGCTATGTATGACACCCCAGAAACTGTCCCAGAAGAGACGAAAAACAACAAAAGATATGCAGGGTCAACAGGGTACACCGTGTCTGAAGTTGCAAAACTTATGGAAACCGATTTTGGAAAAATTGACTTTCTTGTCCATTCCCTTGCTAACGGACCTGAGGTAAAAAAACCCCTTCTTGAAACCTCTAGGGAGGGTTATTTGGCCGCAGTTAGCTCTTCTTCTTACTCTTTTGTAAGCTTACTCCGTTACTTTGGACCTCTAATGAATGCGGGTGGCTCCGTTCTTAATCTAAGTTACATGGCATCAAACAGAGTTGTTCCCGGATACGGGGGCGGGATGAGTTCGGCAAAAGCTGCTCTCGAAAGTGATACCAGAACACTTGCTTTTGAGGCTGGAAGAACTTGGAAAATTCGAGTAAATTGCATTTCAGCTGGACCCTTAGCAAGCAGGGCTGCAAAAGCGATTGGTTTTATTGAAAGAATGATCGACTACTCTTTGGCAAATGCCCCTCTCCAAAAAGATTTAACTGCGGAAGAGATAGGTCATGCTGCGGCATTTCTTCTATCTCCAAAAGCCTCAGCTATTACAGGCGTTGTCCTTTTTGTTGACAACGGCCTGCATGCTATGGCCACCTCTTTAGACAGTCCCACTTTAATCGGATAATTCCTTATTCTGCTTTTTTATAAGACACTGAAAATCAATAAAATGAAGCAAATTCCTCTTCAGATAGAATCAAAGCAATCTAAATAGAGGAAACTATATATGACAACGCTGAAAAATCAAATCGCTTCATTTTTTTATTATTTGGCTGAACTTTCAGAAGTGCCTCTAAGGTATGTATTGAATGATATTTTTGGACGCTGGATGACTGTCTTAACACCAAATGAATACGGAAACGCTTCGTCAAAAACAGCTGAAATTTTCATCCGTATTGGCCTTGGATTTCTTTTTATCCTATTAATCGGACCTGTTATTATAACATCTCTTCTTTGGGTCCTCCTCCGATTCATTGGGGATATTTGGTTATGGAGTCAACAATTTTTACTCTTTAAAGGCAATTATAGTGGCTCAGGAAACAACACTTTTGCTACTTGGAACCTTGCTAGCTTTCTCCCCCCCTGCACTATTGTAGATGGTGTTGCTTACTCAAATGAAAGATTGAAGCAAATTGGGGATCAGATAAAAGATTTTCACTTTTTTTGTGGTCAGGAGGTAGGCGGACCAGAAGCCCGATTTTTATCCAAGCACTTACAAGACAATTATATGGAATTTTATAGCTACATAGGCAAGTCGCACACCCCGCTTCTCCAAAGTGGACTCTTCTTTGCTTCAAAAGAGGCCGTCCTAAACGTAGATTGGTACCCTTACGCAAAAAAGACAGGGAGACAAGCGTCAATCCACAGAGGATTTGTAGTTTTTGAACTTCAAAATTATTATGTTGTTGTTACACATCCTGACAGCGCTCAAACTTCTGCAGGGATAACTACACGCAATCTCGAAATACAACAACTGTTAGGAGACATCGCAGAATATAAAGATAAACCGATCATATTTTGCGCCGACTTAAACTCCGATCGATATCAAAATGAACCAGGGTATCAGCTTCTAACAGCTCAATTCCCTGATGTCATTCTAAACCAATATCAAACTTGTAACAATTGCAGCGATTTAACCGACCACCCCTATTGCCCCGGCGCAGATAAGATCGGCGGAGCTACTAATATCGCCTGCATTACAGATACCGATATTTTAGCATACAACCGCTTTAATAAAAGCGGTAAAATTGAATGTATCAGCATTGATTTTTTTGGGACAAATTCGACTACCTTCAAAGTTAATCTGACAGGGAGCGCATTTTTTCTAGACTTGACAGACCACCATCTGATGAAAGGGGAAATTTCCTAACTTGACTTGTTCAACACATTGCAATATAATGAGTTGAAAAGGAGATTCCCATGTCATCTTCCCTCCAAACAGAGATTTTGATAAGCTTTGTAAACAACATATTTTCTGAAAAAGCCTACATCCCCTATACCATAGGATATTCTTACGATCCCACTGATTTAACTACCCTTTTTGAAAAAATTCTTAAAATCTCCCTTTCAGCAAATGGCTATTTCAGAGATACAAATCCTGGTAAATTTAGCGTAGTATACGCCACCTCAAAAGAGGCTACTTCTGAAAAAACCGCCTCCTTAAGGGATTTAGTAGACCTAGGGTTTGGAACCTTCAAAAAACCTTTATACGCCCACCTTATTAAAAATTAAAACCCAGCCCGCCACTTATTCGCTCAGAAAATGCGAATAAGGGAGCTTGAGGGTCAGACGTGAAATCCTGAAAAAATCTTAACAAATAGACTTAAGGATCATACCTGAAATTTTGAAATATTAAGATTTTTTCAGGATTTCACGTCTG
>CALKUQ010000021.1 GCA_937996705.1 uncultured Chlamydiae bacterium | reverse complement strand
CACTCTATTTGAAAACTAGGTAAGCCCGAGGCAAATTTAAAGATGAAGATGCAGGGAATGAAAGATGGGTAAGATTCATTTGGAAGAGGTATAACTTCCCTGATTTACAAGAACTGTGCTATAGTCAAGCGAGTTACACGCATGGCGTTTTGTTTTTTAGTGAAAATACAATCATTTGCCCAAAATGTCTGAAAAAAATTTACAATTTTTAACCCAAGAAATTTTATGAAAATCCTCAATACATATTTTTGCCTGCTATTATTAGTGGTTGGATTTGCTCAAGTCGATGCCAACGAAGAGAGTTCCCCTATAGAAGAGTACTCAAACATGACGACAACTCAATTAGATGCTGCTTTTGTTTTAGCTGTACGTGAGGGCAATTCAGAAAAAATAGAGGAACTTCTACAAGCAGGGGCTAATATTAATACGCCGATTCCTTACACATGGAGCTCTGGCGACTGTGATTGGAGAATTGAAAGTAGCGCTCTTCTGTTTGCTGTAAGAAAGAATGATCCGAATCTGGTAAGGGTTCTTCTAACAGGCAACCCCAACCTTAATGAAGCTTTTCAGGAAGCTATAAATGAGGGGTATTCTGAGGTGGTAGAGGAGCTTATAAAAGGGGGCGCTGACATTAATTACAGGTACGCGAATAACAACACACACCTTATTCTAGCTGTAACGCAAGCTCGCGCTACTTCAGAATTTAGTCCACAAGCGCACTCGCGAGCTATATCTCGCTGGAGCCAGAGAAGGCATATTATAGAAATGCTGTTAACTGCAGGCGCTAATGTTAGTCATGTTAACAAATATGGGAGAACAGCCCTTATGGAGGCTGTAATGCAACATGATCTCAATACAGTCCAAAAGCTTTTAGAGATTCCCGAAATGACTGCAAGTCCTTATTTTGGGTTTGGAACAAAACCGATTAACTATGCGGATCAAGATGGCAATACAGCCCTTATTCTTGCTATACAAAACGTTCGTTGTAGCTATAGTAACAATCAAGAATATAACATCTGCAGAAACAGTCAGGATATTATAAATATTTTTTTAGAAAATCCAGGAATCGATCCTCATCTTGTTAATAAAAAGGGTCAAACGGCCATAATTTTACTTGAAGAATTACATAAGAAAATGAACGGTTATCTCTAAGAGAACCGTTCATTAGATTTCTTTTGAAACTTGATTAATCCTTAGGTATTGGAATACAGTAAACTTTATGATTTCGCCAATCTCTTCTCTGATGTGCTTCTGAACAATAGAAGACTTTCTCACACCGTCCGCATTTATAAGCTGCATCTGTCACCATACATATATCCAGCCCACATGGCCATTTTTCAGAGGGGGCTGATTCTGGATCAGCTAAATCCGCAGAAATCACAAAAACATGACTTTTACCGAAAGGTTTGCCCACGACTGTATACATTCCATATTGCCTTGTAAGATGCGCTACCAAAACACTGTTTAATTCGTCATACTTAGCTCGAGGAAGTTTGTCAGGTCTTAGTCCCCATATCACATATGCTGCCTTGTAAATTTGATCTCCGCCGGTAACAGCAACCTCTCCCGGTCTTGATGGCATACTCATAAATTCAACCTCCTTAAGGCATTCCTTTTCTCAGGAATAACCCCCATTTAAAAATTATTGTTTAAAAAACCCCTAATGCACTCAAGAAAAGGCTTTTCGATCAATATGTTACCATCTGCTTTGATTTGCTACTAGATGAAGAAATTACTTCTTTTTGTATAAAACAGGAGATTCACTTTGACATAAAACAAATCCATTTAGTTGATAGAGCTTTATAAGACGCTCTTTTTTCATCTCATACTCTGGCGTTCCTTGTAACGATTTTTGCATTTTGTTTTCATACTCAAAAGGGTCTGGCGCAATCGCGATGCACTTGATCTTCGTGGTACTAAAAATTTCCAGGCAAACTTTTTGAATAAGCAAACTGGAGTACCCGCACCCTCGAAATTCAGGATATATATACAAATCTCCTAGCATTACACAATCCTCAAGAGACCCCTCTAGCTCTCTTTTAATACTCTGTACTACAGAAATTATAGTTCTAACTTCTGGAGGCACTATCTCTTTATCAATAGCTTCAAATACAGGGGAATCGAATATCGAAAGCTGCTCTGTTGGCATGATCGCTACAGCTCCTACAGTTTCTGCCTCTCTACCTCTGCTAACTAGGGTCATAATTCTTTGCTTTCCCCCAAACTGTAGATCTTTTTTAATGAATTGAAAATGATCGGGCATACTATTTTTTGCCAATTTCAATAATTTTAACCTTTGAGAGGTTAAAAAAATTTGCTCTTGAAGGGAAATTCTTTGGGCACGTAATCTCTTTCCCCCATGGGTACCCCCTTTTGAGATCCTTTGAGTTAGATGAGCTATCTGAGCCAGTTTCGTTTCTATTTTTTTATCAATATCCGAAGTGGTTAAAACGGTATCTGAATAAGGTAAAACAACCCCGCTAACTAAATGCTCTGGTGATCTATAAGATAAAATTTTTGATGTGCAATTATACATTTGAAACCCTCATTATCTTTGTTTTTCAATTATTGAGAGAATAATAATACAGGTAATATCGGTAAAAGTATATAGCAGTTCCAAATGAATCTTACCCAGATTTCTTTACATGCGCTTCCTATTTAAATTAGACGCTAGTTGGTGCCGAGGGCGCACTCTATTTAAAAACTAGGTAAGCCCGAGGCAAATTTAAAGATGAAGATGCTGGTAATGAAAGATATGTAAGATTCATTTGGAAGAGGTATATGTGCTTCGTGAATTGGGGAAATCCCTGCTACAGATTTGATTGCAACAATCAATTGATCTTCAATGACCAAATCAGCTGGGTAACCACAATCAAGCATTACATCTTTATAAAATACCGGTATCGCTTTTTGGCTTTCTACTTTTAGTTTTCGAAGCCGTAACTCCTAAATTAAACAAGATTCATATGCAGATTCCAAAAGTCCAGGCCCAAGAATTCGATGTACATCTATGGCTGCTCCAATGATGTTTTCTCTAATCTTATTTTCTTTCTCTGTGGGCTCTGCATCCTCTAGCGAACTGTGTTCGCGGGTGGTAGAAAAATTCATGCATAGCATTATGCAATATCAAGGGTGTTTTTTATCAAGTCGATTCTTCAATCATTTTCTTTATAAATAGAGATCTTTTCGAAACTCCGTTCACTTTAAAAAACCAGCTCAAAACTCCCTAATTTTTTAAGCAAAGCGAGTTTCGAAAGAAATTTAATAAAATAGATTCACAAACAATGTTTTTTCTTCAATCGACATTGGGTTATCGATAGACATAGTATAGGATGTGAGGGGAGGGGTTGAAAGTTGGAAGACAATTTTTTTGTCTGTCAATTCTAGGATAGAGTAAGATTGGCCTTTTTTATCAACTACGTGCTTGCCTACAGAGGTCGTTTTATTCATATGATCTATATACTGCTTTAACAATCCTAATTCGTGATTATGATGGCGCAATTTTTTGGCAACAGCAGTAAGTGTTTTGTTTAAAGGGCTTTTAGGATCGTTCATTTGATGAAGTTCATAATAGACTTTTGATTTAACATGTTTCATCGTTACAAAATTCCCCATTGAAAAAATGAGCTCAAAGTGGGTTGAGGGATCGTGTTTCGATTCTAGAGTAATGATCTTTTTGGGACCCTCTAGAGAGCTTGTGATTTTATATTCAGAGTCTTCAAATGAGGAAAAATCCCCTAGAAATAGGGATAGCATCTTTTTTTCAAAGATTAATTCCTTAACAAGATGGAATACAGGGGGATTTGTTTTGAAAAGAGTTTTTAAGGTGAGATCTTTGCTTAAGTCGGGTTTAATCCAAACAAATTCTCCAAGACAATCGACTATAGCCACTTTTTTCCCATTTAAAATAAGGATAAAATTGGAGTGATCGTTAATTATTTTCTGATTTCTAACTTCCCTAGAAATAACTTTTGCTGCGGATTCAAAAGTTAATTCACTCTCTATTTTTAATTGTAATAGATTTGATTTAGGCTGCAAACCATCAATGTGAATAGTTAAAGAACAACTCTCTTTTAGTGAAAAAGTTAAATTCATTCCTGTCTGCTTAAATGCAGAGTAAGTAACTCCTCGATATTCCTGATTTGCTCTGATAACGTTCCCTTTTGAATTTAAAACAATCATTTCTTCAAGAGTCTCTTTGGAGATTAGTTGGATCTCACTAAAAGTCGAAGGATCGAGTCCTTGTAAGATTCCAGCTCTATACAGTTCTACTGCGTATGATTGAATTGTTATAGTTGGCTGAATTAAAAAGGAAATAACTTTTTCGCCATCAAAGCTGGTTAAAAATTCTTCAATCACTGTAAGAGGTCTAGATATAACAGCCGCAGATGCTCCAGCGCCACCTCCTCTAATACTTCTAATGGGAGATAAACCTGAGCCTGCGTCAGACGCAGAGGATAAGCTTCTAAAATCGGGGATACGACTTTCGTTCATAGGACGGACGACTCTTGTCACGGAAGAATTGATTGAGAATTTAGATTCTAGCGCTAAAAGCCTTTTGTTCCAGGGATTATCTTTCTGAAAAAGCTCTTCTTTTTTAAGGCTAGTATATTCATGTTTTTCGGGTGTTGCGTATTCTATTTCAAGCAATTCATCTACAGCGTTGTATTTAAGAGACAAAACATCGTGGACTTTATCCTTTAAATAGAGGAGAAAATAGGAATTCCCTGAAGACTCGTAGGAGCTAAATTCATAGGTTACACCCTCAGCACAAACGGCAACTATATCCTGAGAGTGTTTTAAAAAAGAAGATAGGTTTTTAATAAGGTGTTTGAGAGATCTTTCGCCCAGAGGAGCTCTTTGAGGAACCAGTTGCAAAGAAGAGGTTTCTGTGTGCGAAGGTAACACTACGCCAAATTCTCTAAAATCGGCTCTAACACTTGCTGTCAAAGCTTCAAGTTCTTCAGTTGATAATCTAGGTTTTGAGGTTCCTATTATTCCATCCATAATTGCTCCTTTAATTGATTATGTATAAACAACCAGAATAATCGGATTGTGTCGTTATATTAGGCGTATTATCGTAAGTTAAAATTGATTTTTTGTAATCTTAAATCTTGTGAGTCCCCACATTCAAAGGATTTGATTTGAATAAAGAAAAATAATTTGATACGATGCGAAAATGACCTTCGTGAAATTTTATCTAATAGCGGTTCTGATTTTCTTTTTGATCGATATGCTTTGGCTTGGTGTGATTGCCAAAACTCTTTATCAAAGAGAGATTGGGCATTTGATGGCACCCCAATTTAAGTTAGTTCCAGCTCTTCTTTTTTATCTAATATACATTGGAGGCCTTGTTTTTTTTGCAATTTTGCCCTCTGTGGAAACTGCTTCTATAAAAAACGCCCTATTATGCGGAGCTCTATTTGGCTTTGTTGCATATGCTACCTATGACTTAACAAACTTTGCAACCCTTCGAGGTTGGCCTTTGAAAATTGTGATTTATGATCTTTTGTGGGGAACTTTCATCTCTGCTGCAACTGCAGGAATTAGCTTGAAGGTTGGATCTTATTGGAAAATTTTTTAGCCCCCCTTGGTTCTCTTTTTGTATTCACTCTTCTTGCGTTTGGATTCTCGCTTGCAAAAAAGCGAAAAGATCTAGCAGACACATTTTGGGGAATTGGATTTCTTATTGTTACATGGACCTCATTTCTCCTCAATGAAGTTTCTTGTAATAGCATGATTGTAAGTTTGTTAGTCTCAGCTTGGGCGATTCGCTTGAGTGTTCATATTTATAGGAGAAATAGAGGACGTAGGGAAGACTTTCGCTACGAACAATGGAAGACTCCCACTCAAATATTTTTTCAGGTCTTCCTTTTGCAGGGAGTGATTCTGTATATCGTAGCCCTTCCGATTCTTTGGATTCAAACGCACCCCGCAACAGAAATTTCGTTCATTCCTATTGTTATTTGGACGATCGGATTTTTGATAGAAGGGGTAAGCGATTATCAACTAGCTCAGTTTAAAAAAAATGGGGCAAACGGCAAACAACTTCTTATGAAAGGTCTTTGGGGCTATGTAAGGCATCCCAATTATCTAGGAGAGATTGTTCAATGGTGGGGGATTTGGTTGATTTGCGCAGCTCTCCCTGGGGGATTCTTCTTTATCATCAGTCCGATCTTGATTACGTTTCTAATTATTTTTGTCTCCGGAGTAAAGCCACTAGAAGATAGAATGAAAAACCACCCAGATTTCAAAAAATACTCGGAAAAAACCCCTTCACTTGCGCCGCTATCTTTAATCAATGGAACTGTATATACAATTGCTTGGTATGTAATTGTGAGTTTTGGAGCGAAAAACTCTACCGTAATTCCTCTTCTAGGAGCAGGGCTTTTTTACCTCTCTCAACTTTTTCTTTTTTCCAAATATGACAGAAGAAGTTTTCTTATCGCTATCCCTCTTTCTGGAATTGCCCTTTTTTTAGGCCTTATTCAAGAATCGATTTTTATTCAGACTAAAACGGTTATATATCTCAATCAAGTCTATTTCCCCCCTTTATGGCTTCTAACTCTTTATCCTGTTTTTTCACTTACCCTCAATTCCTCAATGCTCTTTCTCAATAAAAATCTCTTCATTTCCTTCTTATTTGGCGGATTGGGGGCTTGTCTATCCTATTTAGCAGGAGAAAAACTGGGGGGAGTTATTGTCCCCTCATTAGGTTCTTATGTAACAATTTTTTTTTCATGGGGGATCCTTTTATCTCTTCTTTTACAATTTAATAGAAAAATGGTCGTTATAGAGGAGTTTTATACAAATCGTGAAAGGTTGAAAGAATCTGTTACAGTATTTTTTGATAGTGCCTGTCCTGTGTGTGCAAAAGAGATGAGGAGTTTAAAAAAGCGGAATCAAACAGGGAGACTAGAGTATGCAAGTCTCACATCGCAGAGAGAATTGGAGAAAATCACAACGGCCTTTACTTTTGAGGAGGCGATGAAATCGATACACGGTTTAACCCATAGGGGAAAAATTCTTAAAGGGATCGACACCCTCTCTGAAGTTTATGCAAGAACAGATCTTCCCCTCCTTGCAATTTTTTTACAAGCCCCCCTTTTTTCTCCATTATTTCGTATGGCATATTGGGTCTGGGCAAAAATCCGATTCATATTTTAAACGTGGGGTCTATTACAGATGAAAGGAAAAACAATTGTTATTTTTGGAGCGACTGGAGGAATTGGATCAGAGCTTGCCAATATTTTAACTAACCGAGGTTGTAGCGTCCTATTATGTTCTCGAAATGAGGAAGTTTTAAAAGAGCTCTCTTTAAAACTCTCTCAAAAATATTACGTTGTTGATGGAGCAAAAGAGGAGGATGTGGAATCGTTTTTTTCCCAACTTTCAGCTCAAGGTCAAAAAATTGACGGAGTTGTCAATTGCATTGGCTCTTTTTGCATAAAACCCATTCAAGCGACAAGCGCCAAAGTCTGGGAAGAGGTGATGAGGGTGAATCTAGGAAGCTCATTTTATATTTTAAAACAGGCGTTGAAAGTGATGGAGGCTCAAAAAGAGGGGTCGATTGTTTTAATCTCATCAGGAGCTGCAAAAGTTGGACTTGCTCATCACGAGGCAATCTCAGCTGCAAAGAGTGGAATCGAGGGTTTAATTCGCTCTGCAGCCGCATCTTATGCGGGAAGCGGGATTCGAATCAACGGGATTGCTCCCGGACTTACTAAGACCCCTCTCTCCTCGTCAATCACTCAAAATCCGGAGGCGCTTAAACACTCCCTTAAGTTTCATCCACTCGGAAGAATTGGCACACCTCAAGATATTGCTTTTTCTATTGCATGGCTTTTGTCAGAAGAGAGTTCTTGGATCTCTGGAGAAATTCTCTCAGTGGATGGCGGGCTTGCTCATTTAAAAACAAATCCCTTATAATCTTTGAATATGACTAAAGCTACCCTAATTTTTCCCGATCAACTCTTTGAAAATCATCCTGCTCTAGAGAAAAATCGGATCATTTATTTAGCGGAAGAATTTCTCTATTTTAAAGTGCAGACATTTCATAAACAAAGACTTATTCTTCTTCGAGCCTCCATGAAGCAGTATGAGCTCTACTTAACAGAGAAAGGACACCATGTCATCTATCTGGAAAGTCACGTTTTAAATCACAGGGGAGAGGTATTTAAGAAATTAGCAAAAGAACAAGTCACAGAAATTCATCTAGCAAGTTTCGAAGATCAGTGGCTAGAAGAGGATCTTCTTCACGCTTCGAAGCAGTTGGGATTTTCAATTAAACGGTACGATTCACCAGCTTTTTTTTGCACTCGGGAAGAAATCGAACTCCAATTTTCAAAAAAAACCCACTTTTCTATGGCCTCCTTTTATATGTACCAAAGAAAAAAGATGGATATCTTGATGGAGGGGGGGAAACCGCTGGGAGATAAATTCAGCTTCGATACAGAGAATCGGAAAAAGATTCCAAAGAACCAGCCTTTGCCTAACCTCTACATCCCAAAAGAAAACGGGTTTATAAAAGAGGCAAAAGGGTACATCGCTAAACATTTCCCATCAAGTGTAGGCTGTGATAAGCAATTTTACTATCCGACCAATTTTAAGGAAGCGCGCATCGCATTATCGGATTTTTTACAGAACAAATTAGACTTGTTTGGCCCCTATGAAGATGCAATTGTGAAAAATGAGTCGTTTCTCTTTCATAGTGTCTTATCCCCCCTCATCAATATTGGGATTTTATCGGTCTCTGAAGTGGTCCAAAAAACAGTGGAAATGTTTTCCAAAGCAAATATTCCTTTAAATTCTACGGAGGGCTTTATTAGGCAAATTATTGGTTGGAGAGAGTTTATGAGGGCTATGTACTTTGTTAGGGGAAATAGCGATAGAACTTCAAACTTTTTTAATCATACAAATAAGCTGCCAAAATCATTTTGGGATGGGACTACTGGAATCGATCCAATCGATCAAACAATTCAAAAAATACGGAACACAGGGTATTGCCATCATATTGAAAGATTGATGGTCCTTGGGAATTTTATGCTCCTTCTGGAAATTGATCCAAATGAAGTCTACCAGTGGTTTATGACCTTTTTCGTTGACGCCTATGATTGGGTGATGGTTCCGAATATTTATGGGATGAGTCAATATGCAAATGGCGGCTCTATGACAACAAAACCCTACATTTCCGGTTCCAATTATATCATAAAGATGAGCGATTACAAAAAAGGGGAGTGGTCAGATATTTGGGATGGCCTTTTCTGGAAGTTTTTAAAAAAGCATAAATCTCTTTTTAAAAATAATTTAAGAACAAAAATGCTCTTAACCCATCTCGAGAATAACAGTGAAGCGATTGAATCTAAAATCAAGATCTGCAAGTCCTACCTTGTTTCTAAAAGACTCGGTTCTTAAAAATGATGTAATCCAATAGAATGGACAGTCGCTTTAGCCTAAGTATTTTGTTCTTAAAAGCTGTTTTCCAAATAGATGAATCCTGCTTCTTTGTAACGTTCAAGATTTGCTAGGATTGATTTCGGGAAAGTCTCATCTATCACGACAATTTTACCATTTATTCTCAAGTCATTGATGATATAATTCCATGACTTGTATTCGGGATAGTCAAATTCACTGTGGGCAAAAGAGGATTTTTTGTAAGCAACCCTTTCTATTCCACCCATATAACTAAAATGCCAACCTGCATTTGGGATAATAGAAAATCCAAGATCGTTTCTCCTTTGCGCCCATCTTATTTGATTGGGACTTGTTGTGCGTAGGTATCGATATGTTGTAGCTACAGTATTATTTTCGTTGCCAGGTCTGTTGTACCAGGTGTTAAAAAAATAGAAATAGTATTCTAGAGGACATTTCACAGCAGGCACCTTTTTATTTTGTAGCTCATCTACAATCTTTTGAATGGTACTAGGCCGAACAATCTCATCTGCATCAGAAATAATGATGATATCGTCTGGTTGACAGTCAATTAAACCCCTTATAATTTGATCTCTCTGATAAAAATCTGCTTGCCAGCAATCTTGATAGGGGCGATCTGAAACAACTATATGGATAATTTTATCATTAAATTTTTCGAATAAATGTTTGTTTTTTTTAAAATATAAGGGCTTACGGTCTCCTCTAAATGTCGTAGTTGCTTCTACAATAACAAATTTATCTACGTGGTCATACAATTCATTAAGCCGGATTTCCAACAATTCTAATTCATTAAAAAAAGGAAAACAGTCATAGATAGCCCCCTGAGCGGAACTTAACATTATAAGGATTAATAATAATAATTTTTTAAATTTATTAATCATGAGCTTCTCCAATTGGTTGGGGATAAAACATATTTCGCATCTCTTTTTGAACGTAAACTTCTTCAGTAGAGCGCATTGAATCTGAACCGAGATTCTTCAGTCTAAAGAAAAAATCCTGTTTGGAAATAAGATCTTTTTTAGATTTAAAATCAGATGCAGAACTTATCCAAGCACAAGGATGTTCTTGAGCAACCACATTTAAAAAATCTTTAAAAAACAATGCAATAACGATATCATCGTTATGGTCGGATGGAAATTTGAATAAGAATTTTTTTTGTTTTACGAGTTCAAGTGCAAGATCAGAAGACATTAAAATACCATGCCCACCTACCCAAGAGAGGTCATGCCAAACTGTTTCTGAAGCGAAAACTTGTCCTGAGTAACATTTAGTTCTTGGTAAATTTTTAGCGAATTCAATCAGACGTGGCAATATGAAAAAAGAAGAGAGGTTTGCTCTAAGGACATAATCAAATTCATGTTCTAGACGATCGGAAAAGGCTTCCAAAGAGAGAATCGTTTTTTTTAGGATGCCGGGTCTTAGACTCTCATCGGTTTTAGACCATACGACATCACCTTTAATTAAAACAGGCTTTTTTAACCTAGGATCTGCTTTGATCAGATAGCTTTCTACATTCTCAGGAAAAGAGTTCATATAAGAACTCCAAATTTTTTGTTCTTCTATATAACAAGGGAGATTATCTGAGGCAATCACCAAAACCAGAATTTTTACATCCTCAGATTCGCGCTGAGAAGCATTAACTAAAAAAGAATAAATTAGGGCTAAAAATAAAAAAATATGCATTTAATTTGCCTCTCCGAATTTAATAAAATCTTGGATTTTATCGGATAGCATTAGAGGAAGAGCTCTTGCAATTTTTTCTTCCGGCCAAAACCACCATTGGATTTCCAATAACTTTCTAATCGTTTCTTCATCAAATCGATAGCGTATCAAACGGGCAGGGTTGCCTCCAACAATAGCATAAGGAGGAACGTCTTTTGTAACTACAGCTCTTGCTCCGATAACTGCACCATCTCCAATTTTTACCCCAGAAAGAATCATTGCGCTTCTTCCAATCCATACATCATTGCCGATGATTACATCGCCATTGGAAGAAGGATGCCCGTTTAGATAGCGAGCATGGTCATGCCATAATTCAGAAAAGGGGAAGGTAGTGACCCAATCTGTTCTGTGATTTCCCCCTAGCAAAACATGCACATCATCAGCAATAGAGCAGTATCTGCCGATGATTAAGTGAGCCCCTTCCCCCCAGGAATAGACTGTTGGATGTCCATAACTCCAAATTCCCTTTTCAATGAGTTCCTGTGCAAAAATAGAATAGAGGAATGTAATAGGTAATATTCTTATAAATTTATGAAAAAAATATGCAAACATCTATTTTCTCAGTTTTTTTGATTATTAATACCTTCAATAAGAGTAAATCGGTCACAGGTTTCTCGAAATAGGTATCTAAGAAATTTATAAAAACTCCATCAAGTTTGAGCTAGTTTAAGAAGGTTCCACAATCTTATTTTTAATGCAATTATTTTTATTTGTTAAATCTTATGCTGCTCGAGTTTCAAAAATTGGGTTTTTTATGGGCTACGCTCCATCGGCTTCAGGTAATTTAAATCTGGAGACTACTCTTTGGAAAATTTCAATTTTTGAAACACTCTCAGTATATACCGCTTCCAAATGAATGTTACCTAGATTTTTCGCAGCAAAATCGTCTTAGTTTAATTTGGCAAAGCCGTCCGCTGAAGAGGGCTCTGTTTGAAACCAGGCCCGATGCAAAGGTGCCATGCAAAGGTGCCAGGCCTGAGTTCCTGAGTTTCTTTTAATAAGGCCATTGAAAAAAACACCATTTCAGCTATAGCTCCCGTATAAAAACTTGTTGATTAAGCTCTCAATTCAGGAACTCAGGCCTGACCCCCGGATTGACCTTCAGGAAAAATTGGCTCCGTAAGCCTCGACCTCTCGTGGAATAGAAGGTGGACCGCAAAAACCACTACACGCAGAGAAGAGTTTATAAATTTTAGCGACAATTTTATAATCAAAGGGATAAATCTTAATCCCAATGGTTTTTACTACGCGCTCACCTATAGTGCTTGTATAAATAAGCAGTGGAAAATTCATCTTAAGGGGGAGGGTAGCGTATGCAATCGAGCTTATCAATTCGATGGATTAGCGGGATTCTCCTATAGCTGGTAGTCCTCGATTTGAGTTTCAAAAGATCTCTAATCCTTTTTCGCTAAGGAGAAGAACCCTTGCTTCAAAACAATGTATTGAATATCATCTGGGCCAAAAACTTCTTAAAAATGAACTAGTAGCAGGCTGAGTTTAAAAATAGAGTAATGGAATGTCCTTGTCATAGTGGAAAAACTTACGAGCATTGCTGTGGCCCCTACCACAAAAATAGGAAGCTCGCCGAAACTTGCCTTGCGCTTATGCGATCTCGCTATAGCGCCTACGCTCTAGATTTGCCAGATTACATCATAAAAACTACCCACCCAAACAGCCCCCTCTATGAAAAAAATCTGGAAGCCTGGATTGCATCTATTCACGAATTTAGTAGCACAACAGAATTTCAAGGGCTTGAGATTGAATCTTTTGACGATAGACACGTTACATTTTATGCTATTTTAAAGACTTTTGGTAAAGATACGAGCTTTCGGGAAAAGAGTCTCTTTGAAAAGTCAGAAGGCTTCTGGTGTTATCTCAAGCCGCTCTTTTTTCTGCAAAAATCGCAAGCAGACGACTAGAAACTACTTTAGTAGCAGCTCCTGCTGTATGACCAATCACATTTGCTGTAATCACGTGAAACCCTCCAAAAAAACTTAACCCAAGGCTTGCTGTAATAAATGCCAAGCTGGAGAAAATTTCGCTCCATTTCGAAATAGTATTTACCCCATTTCCAGAAAGGGTTTCAACAGTAAAAGGAAGGGGGACGTAACTTTGTAGCACTTTGCGAAGAGGTATGATTTGAGAATAATAGCCAGCCGAAATATTAGTGAGCATGCCAATCGCGCACGAATGGACTCCGTATATAACTCCTTTTAATAAAGCATTAGGCATGAAATTAAAACTAGCCCGACCAATAAGGGTTACAAGAGAGATCCCGATAGCGGGAGAAACCCATCCAATTCTGCGTAACTTGAGTATCTTATCCCCTGCAAAATGGTGAACAATAGCGGTAGGGTAAAATAGTGGCGAGGCAAGGGGGGTATAACATAATTTTTGACCCAAAACCGCTGAGATAGCAAAAAGGAGGCTACTTGGAGATTGAAGAGATTGGACAAGAAGGTCAGCAATATTAGCCCACCTAAATTCGTCGGAGGTTGCTAGTGGATGTGTTGCCAAAATAGAGCCCTGTGTTGATTTCATACCTATTTTAGCGATAAAAAAGAAATTTATCAATGCGTAATATTTATTATAAAGGACTTAATAAAATAATTAAAGCAAGGCATTTAACTATTAATTTTTTTAGGGCTAAAAATCAAAGGTGAGCCCTGTGGTTAATCCACTCATATTAAAATTACCAAGAGTAGTATAGAAAGCCCCTAGAAAGTTTGCATCGAATAGAGTGATTAATTCCCAGCCGATGGGGAGATTGAGACGATACCTGTTGTCGCAAAAAGTAGTATTGTATTCTCCTCCTATAACCAGATCGGGCTCGGGTGACTGACAAAGTTATGCAGCCACTTAAGGAAAGGGGCAAAATAGAAGAGTCTAAACTAAATAGAAATTTATTATACGAGTGGGGCAACCAGGACTTGAACCTGGGACCTGCGGATTATGAGTCCGACGCTCTAACCAACTGAGCTATTGCCCCTCACAAGAAATTAAAATTATACTGGTTTTTGATTTGCTTGTAAAGTTAGAATCTTACATTTTCCTGTTATACTAAGAGAGTTTCAAAAATTGGAATTTTTCAAAGAGTACTACCCAGATTTGAATTAGGTGAAGCCTGCGTCGGTGCGACTACTGTTGGATGCTAGGCAAGCGAGCACTCGCCAAATTTAAAGGTGGCGTGTTTCGAAAATTAGCCCTATCTATCGGAGTTGGGTTGTAAGGATCGATGAGCGTGTACACCATAAACATCAGAAAAATATCGTAGGGAGTCTCCATCGAGTAAGCATGCCTTTATAGCAAGGGGTTGGTGTATTGCTGATACAAACGTGTTATAAGATTGTGCATATATTTTTCTACCTGAAATCGGGTCACTTATGTCGTGGGGATCGCTATAGTAGACCAATTCTTGATCACCTATTTTTTCAGCACCAATGACGATGATTGCGTGACAATCACCAAATTCAGGCTTTCGCTGAGTTCCTTTAGGGAAATAGTGAAGGGAGTGGTCTGAAATTTTACGCGCAGAGAGGCGGGGAGGAGCTAAGTAAAATACAGGACCTAAATAGCCGCTAACTGTCATGGGACCATGCTCTTTTAGATTCTTCATTAAACTATCAATCGGTTGTTCGGGAGTCCAACTAGAATATTCTAATTGATATTTTTCTATTAAAACTCGAATAACAAAATTATGAATCAGTGCCTGCCTATCTCTAAGGGGTAAGGAGTTAAAATAGTTTTTTACAATTCTTAATAAATTCTCCTTAGTTAATGGACCGCTAGAATGCCAAATTTTCCATGAAGGAATTCCTTTTATAGAAATGTCACCTAGTGCCATATAAATATAATTTATTCCAAAGGCAAGTAATAGATTTTCATGACAGGTGTTTATACAGGCCTCGTACTCTTCAGAATTTATTAAAAGTCGATAGCGCCTGGAACTAATAGCAATCAATTCTTTACGCCATATAGAAATTATTTTTTCATCCGAACGGAAAGTCTGAAACGAGCTTGAGTGAGTAGGCCCTATTCGAACTCTTAAGGGTAACATGCTGTAATAGGCGCATAAGGGCCCTTTTTGACTTTGTTGAATTACACGGGTTCTCTTGTCAGGGAGTCCAATAAAGGGTTCTCTCCGATCTGGCTTTCCTCCAGATAACTCCCACAAGACTGCAGTTTCTGTAAAGAGTAAGGCTACTGGTTTCATCGGATTTCAATTCCTTTAAAATTAATTGAAGAGACTATAGCACAAGTGACTAATTATTAGGTGTAAAAAAAACCCTTGTGCACGATTTTATCCACAAGGGTTTCAAGAAAACTTTTGTAATTCCTAGATTAGAAGCCGGCGCCTAGAGAGAGTTCCAAAGCAGGTCTTGGGAGTAATCCGCTTGAGTAGCTTGGAATAACTGGCTGGCTAGCTGTGAGTTCTACGAAAGAAGTTACAAGTTCATGGCGGAGGAACTCATAACCTAAAACGATGTTAGGAATAAGACCTCTGAATGCTGAAGTTTGATAACTTAGAGTTTGTGTAATACCATCTTCTTCGAGAATTGTTACAGTTTTTCTGTAAGAGGTGCCACCCCATGCAAGGCCTGTCCCAGCGTAAAAGCTAGAGGGGCTATTTGCATTTATGTAATAGAGGTAGGTAACTTTTGGAGCGGTCCACGCTTCTAGTTTTTGGGTATTTCCCCAACCTGCCCCTTTAATAAAATTAAAAGAAACATCTAGTCCCGAATGGCCAAATGATTTTCTGTAACCTAAACCAAGTCCTGGAAAAACATCGATATCACTTCGCGCAGTTGAGCTTGTTACAGCTCTAAAGTAGATGGTCCCTTCTGCTTGTCTTGAATTTATAGGTGCTGCATTTTGAATAAGTTCTTTAGAAACTGGAAGAGCTACACTTTCCGCAAAAACAGTTGCTGATGCAAGAAGAAGTAGTGTTGTCATTGTTTTTATCATGTATTCACCTTTTGTTTGATTAGGTGGAGCTATGATAGTGAAATTGCATGATTTATGTCAAATTGGGGAGGGGGGAGAGGAGGTGTCAGGAGTTAGATCGGCCCCCTCTGAGATAACAAATCCATCTTTTGCAGGTGGGTAATTGGGGCCTATAGGAAGTCTGTTTGTAAAATATTTATAGTAGATGGCTAGCGCTTGTTTGCTTGTTTGTACACAAAAAAAGGTGTTTGAAGTCCACTCTGTCCCTTTAATCGTGCCTATGGAGAGATTACTCTGGTAGAGGGGGGTGATTTTAGAGCGCCAGTAATCGGGGGGGCCAAAAAGGAGAATGGGGGCAGCCGGCCTGCTGCCAACTTGAGTTCTCAGAAGTTCTAAAGCATGTTCAAAATCTGTTCCGACACCTCCCTGGCAAAAGATAGGGAAATCGAGACCAAACTCAGATTGACGTACAATAATTTGTTCAAGGCTATAGGTCATTTTTGCTTGGATGAAGGGATTGATAGGTTCTTCTTTTTCATCAAATTCATGAGGTTTTTTAAAGTTTACCGCGTGGCCACAAGAGAGAAGGCCAAGCTCATTTGCAATTTGATTTCCCATGGCCATAACCCCTGGACCTCCACCTGTACTAACAGCTATCGAAGTCTCCGGATTGAGTTTTTCATGATCTAGCTCGCTCTTCATTTGAATTAACCCTTTAAAACACTCCTTAAATTCTTCTCGATAATCCGAATCTACAAGCCTAGAGCCATAAATTCCAAAAAATGTTGCTTTTTGAAAATCATTTACCTTATCTACTGGGACAAACATTCCAAAATCTTTATCGGAACGAAGGACGTATTTAAGAAGAAGATGAGAGGTAAAATCTACCCAGAAGACATCTACGGAGGCTTTGGCAAGATCGTGTAATAAGACCCGATCATCGTGAGAAAAATAATCGCCATGGCGAAGGGAGGGGATTTTGAAGTAAATCGCCTTCAAACATCTTGTTACCCGTTCATTCAGTAGAAAACTTTTTAATATGGGGGCAGGTAGGTACTTGGAAAGTATGATTCCTTGGCTGGTAATAACCCCCTCTTGCATCGCTTTAACAATGGTGTAAATTGCTTGGGACTTAATAAAATTATTTAAAACTGCGTGATCTTTTCGATCTAGAGGGGGGATCACTAAATTCCCCTCAATAGGCAGATCTGATAAGAGCCAATCAGGTGTGGATAATTTTACAAGATGTTCTCCTTTAACGATAAAAGCTGCAGCCTCAGTATCGGGAGCTGTCTCAAAAGCTCGAAAGAGACTTTCGGGCTCTTTTAAGCACTCGTGCAAGAGGTCTCTGTCGGAAAAGAAAAAATGTTCTCGGTACGATTCGAGAGTATAAAATTCTAGAGGGATGTGGGTGATCTCTTCAGAGCTAGATCCATGAAATTCAAAAATATCCCCTGTTTTCTTCTGAGGTTCAATGATATCGGCGGTAGCATGAAAATAGCCTTTGGGGAGCTCTTCATGAACAACTCTTGCAAAAAGGGTAGGCATGCTCATTTTCATAGTTTTAACTAAAAGCATTTGACCTTCAGGGATTTTTGCAGGAAAATCTTTTTTAACTTGATGGAGAAAAAGGGAGGATCTGAAGTGGCTCTCCGATTGCTTCAGCCCACGTATAATTGTTTCTAAAAATCCGTATACTGCATCGTCATAAACCCAAATCCCTGGAATTAAGGGTAGTTTCACAATCGTCCTGTTTTTTTCGGGCTGCTCTAAGATGATTTCTGTTTTATAACCCTCGCTAACAACTAGTAAAGGATTTCCGGTTTCATCCGATTTGCCTAGAAGGCGATGTAAATAATCTGCGTGTCTCACTCTTCGTCTGTCATCTGCTGCGAATAATTTTCCTAGGAAGACCCCTTCTGTGATGAGACTTAAGAGTTTTTGTCCAATAGGATTAAACGCTTTTAATTTTACAAGCAACTGAGCTTTATATAGTTTTGGGAAAAGCTCAAGATCTAATCCTCTCCCATCAATCCCGAGTTGAGCAAAAGTACTTTTAATATTAAATTGGACCAATTTGGGATCTATTTGAAAGCCTTTAAAATAGGGGGAGATATTCTCAATTTCGACAATCGACTCTAATTCATTGTTATTAAATGAGTTGATCTTTTTGATTTTTCCATCAGGGGAGATAAGATCGTAGGGGTGAGAGAATATATTTCTGGGCATAACTGGATCATAAATGGAAAAAACAATTTAAAGAAATGGAGAAAATGAGTTAAAAGAGATTTTAAAGGTGGTCTATGGGAATTGAAAAAATTGGGGGAAATCCAAGTGTGGTAGGTTCTTCTCCCCCCTTTCCGAATATTTCTTCCCAAAAAATTTTGCTGGGGAAAAAAATTCAAGATACAAGTAGTATTGCAGCTGTTGCCGTCTCTTCAGTCCGTAGCAATCTATCCAATAATTTGCGCCACAAAGAAGTAATTGCAATGGCTTGGGAGCATGAGCGTCTTCAAGAGCACCCAAGCAAAAATATTGATGTTGTTATAGAGCGCTTTATCATTTATTTAATCAAAAGTGGGGAGGATCATGGCCCCTTAATTCGTGATTTACATGAAGCAAGATCGAAACTTCCCATCTAGCCGGCTTTGTTGGCTAATTCCGACTTAAATTTAAAAAGAATAAAGTTTTGAAAACATGCGCTGGGGAGAATCCCTGCGCCCCCCCGAAGCCGATTCTGACTTAGGCAAATCCCATTTTGCCTGAATTTTTTCACTGTTTGTTTGAAATGTGATCAGTTATAATTATCAATAAGTTATATATTTCTTCTCTGTTTGTTATAATTCGCTGTATAACTAAGGAGGAAATTATGTCAGAAGATATCTACCAAAATTGCGTTACTCAGGCTGTAGGACTTTGGGCTTATACATTTAATAATACAACAAAATTATTGTATGGAGCAACTTGGGGCGCTGCGGAAAAAGCGGATGAAAATGACATAAGTGAGAGCGAAGTAGCTGTCTTTTTTGACAGTATTACGTTGCTTGAGACAACATTGTATGGCCAAATTTCAAAAATGGCGCCAGATGATTTTGAAGATATTAAAACAGGCCTTGAAGCTATGAGAAATAACTGGCAGTTATCAATGGGGGGGAAAGATTTTAGCCTTTTTCTTATTATCTCTCTTTGCGCCTCTAGCATGAATGTCATTGATAGAATTATGTCAGTA
Source organism: uncultured Chlamydiae bacterium (assembly GCA_937996705.1). GTDB lineage: Bacteria > Chlamydiota > Chlamydiia > Chlamydiales > 2-12-FULL-49-11 > VGMD01. The sequence continues at coordinate 109,301 of CALKUQ010000021.1, read as the reverse complement.
ATTCAAACTTGGGACGTGGAAGAGAGCGATGGAGCCTAAAAAAAAAGAGGATCCAATCGTAGAGGATCTTGAAGCTCTTAAAAGAGATGTTATTAATTTTAATCATAAGGCTTCGTTGGAAGAGCAGCAAAAAGAGCTCAAGAGAATTGCAAATAAGCTTTTAGAAATTAATAACACTCTCCATATAGATTCAGCAATCGAGCTCACTACCGATGTTGCCGAAATTGTGAGTTGTGTCACTAAGCCATTTGATGTTTTAGCATGCGCGTTGGCGATGGGGGCTGTGATTGATGAGCTTAAAATGGCTAAGCAAAGAAAAATCATATGACTTATGAACATTTTTTGTGTTAAAAGATAAGTCCATGATTTAGAGGCTATCTACAGATTTATCACAATATAAAATTTTTTTAATCAATTAATTTTCAGTCGCATAAAAAACTTATAGACGAATAATTCGAAAAAGTTTACCAAGAGAAAATAAGCTAGCTTTCTCTTTATTGGTTGTTTTTGCACAATTTCTGTTCAAACTTTCCACAATTTGTTCATTCATGTTTGTATTTTGTTAAGAGTGTTATTTTTTGTTCCAAAAACCCCCGAAATCTGATAAGATAACCTGTTTTATAGGTGTTTTTATGAAAACGATTGGTGTTCTTTCTAGAAGTTGTGGTGTCCATAGTGGCGAGTTTCATGCTGATGAAGTAACAGCGTGCGCTCTTCTTCTCCATTTTAATTTAATAGATCTTGATAAAATTATACGTACAAGAGAGCTAGGCCGTTTAGAGTCTTGTGATTTTGTTTGTGATGTGGGGGGGGAATATGATCCGAAAAGGAGAAGATTTGACCATCATCAACTCGAGTACAAGGGCGAATTAAGTAGTGCTGGTATGATTTGGGAGTATTTGAGAGATCAAAAAATCATCTCTGATATTTATTACAACTACCTGAATCGCACACTGATTCGAGGGGTCGATGATATTGATAATGGAAGACTTCAACCAATTTTTGGGTTGTGTACATTTTCCTCAGTGATTTCGGCTTTTGTTCCCGCAGAGCACGGCGTTATGGGGGATAGTGGGCTAGATGATGCGTTTTTTGAGGCACTTGAATTTGCAAGAGGTCATTTAGCTAGAATTGAAAAGAAATTTCTTTATATGCAAAAATGTAAAGAGAGTGTCCGAGGTATCATGGAACAGATGAAAGAGTGTCTGGTTTTTGAAAAAGCGATGCCGTGGCTTGAGGCTTTTTTTGAACTGGGAGGAAAAGACCACCCCGCCGAATTTATCATTATGCCAAGTGGAAATCATTGGAAGTTAAGGGGAGTTCCCCCCTCATTTGAAAAGCAAATGGATGTAAGAAGGCCCCTCCCAATAGAATGGGCAGGATTGCTCCAAGAAGATTTGCGCAAAGAGACAGGGATCGATGGGGCAATTTTTTGTCATAAAGGGAGATTTATTTCTGTTTGGAAGACAAAAGAAGATGCAATTCGCGCATTAAAAATGGTATTGTCTAAAAAATGATACGATTAGCTTTAATTTTAGCGTGTGGATCCCTTTGCTCCAGTGAAAAAGATTTTGCCAAAGGAATCACAACATGCCTTTTAATTAAAGACTTTCCATCTGCAGTAGGTCTGGGTAAAACTGCCATAGGAGCCTATCCCAAATCAGAACAGCTCCAATCCCTTTTGATTCGATCGCTAGCGGAAAATGGGGAAAGCGGGGCAGCTCTAGATCTTTTTCAGAAAGAGTTTTCTCATAAACCTTTAAAAGAAAATTTTTCCCTCTTAGAATCGATTGCCTGGGCAACACTTGTTCACAACGAAGAAAAATCAGAGATGGCTAGAATTTCTTCTTTAATTGGTGCATCACTCACCCAAGATGGGAGAACGATGAATCTGATTTTAGATGCTCTCGATTCCTCCAATATTTTGCTCAGGGCGTTTGCTTTGCGTTTAGCTCCTCAATATAATGATAAAATAATGCAAAAAAGGGTGGTGGAGCTTTTAAAGTCTGAAAAAAACTGGTTTGTCCGGATGGAGGCAATGCAGTCGGTTGGTTTTATGAAGCTTACAGAGGCTGTCCCTTTTTTAAGAGAGCTAATTGCGAGTTTTTCAGTGACCCAAGAGGAGAAAATTTCCGCAATTCATGCACTTGTTAATATCTATGACAATGTTTCAGATAAAGATTTAGAGTTGCTTCTTACAAATAAAAGGTCAGGCTTGCGGGAACTTGGGGTAAGGGTGATTGATCATTTTGATAAACGTGATAAAATCCCCCTTTTAATCCCCCTTTTAAAAGACTCCTCGCCTCATGTGAGGAGTCTAGTCCTTTCTGTTTTAGGGACGATGGACGTTGAAGAAAAACTTCTTTATGAAATCGAAAATGATTTAGATCTTTTAATTCGGGATGTGCAGTCAGAGGTGGCTATTTTAGCAGCGTGGTTAAAACTTAGAATCCGCCCTGATGAAGGGAGAACTCTTTTATTGAATTGGGTAAGTTCTTCAGATCTACAGAGTTCTCGGCTTGCTGCTGTTGTTTTAGGGGTGGGGGGGAGAGATACAGCCAATCATTTGCCGAAAGTGTTAGATGAGGCAAAGGATCCTTACATTAAAGTGAATATTGCTCTTGCTATGGTGAAGCAAAAAATTGAGCTAAAAAAAGCAGTTGCCTATTTGAAGAGCTTTTTTCTCGAAAACGATGATGAAATTATGTGGAGACCTGGTATTTATCCTATGTTTAACCAGTTAGCCCCTAGTACTCTCTACCACAGCGCTCAAATTCCTAGATATCCTGCCTTAATGGACCATCTAACAAGACTCGATTTGCTCAATATTCTTTGTATTGCTGGATGTGAAGAGGCAAACGAACTGGTAAAAAAATTTTTAGATAAACAGATGTGGGGTGTTGTTACGGGGGCCTCTGTCTTGTTAATTGAAGAGGGGGATAGCGAGGCTTTAAATCTGATACGAAAGTTGCTAGATGATGACAATGAGGTGACAAGAATGCAGGCAGCTCTTGCTTTAGCATTTTATGGGGGAGATCCAAAAGCTGCCAAAATTTTAGAGAATGCATACAAAAAAGTCGATTGGGAGAGAAAAATACAAATTTTGGAGGCAATCGGCTTTATTGGAAATCGAGATTCTATTCCGTTTTTATTAGAGGTGATGAAAGAGCCTTTCAGCCTTCTTAGAACCATAGCAGCATCGAGTGTGATCCAATGTCTCTACCACTAATACAAAAACTTATCCAAGAAGAGGGACTAGAGGGTTGGCTGCTTTATGATTTTCATGGCATCAATCCCACCTTTTATAAAATTGTAGGCCTTCCAGAAGGGCGCCATATCACTAGAAAAGTCTATTATTGGATCCCCAAAATCGGCGAGCCCCAAAAAATCGTTCATAAAATTGAAACACACGTCTTAGACGGAATTCCAGGCAAGTTAGTCACCTACGCTAAAAGAGAAGAATTAGAAGGGATTTTAGCAGGTTTTTCTGGAAAAGTTGCAATGGAATACTCGATAGAAATTCCTTATATCTCTTTTGTAGATGGAGGAACTATGGATTTTTTGCGTGGGCTAAATAAGATGGAAATTGTCTCATCCGGGACACTTTTACAAAAGCTCCTCTCCACACTTGATGATGCAGGAATCAAGTCCCACCTAGAAGCTGCAGAAATTTTAGACAAAGTTGCAGGGGAGGCATTTCTCTTCATCCAAAAAAATCTCCCGTATGAGAGAGATGTTACCGATTTTATTCTAAAGAGATTTGAAGAAGAGGGGTGCATAACAGACCACGCCCCGATTGTCGCCAAAGGGCCAAATTCTGCAAATCCTCACTACGCAATCCAAGGCAGAGGAGATAAATTTGAAAGAGGGGATTTTATCCTCATTGACCTCTGGTGTAAGAAAAAAGGGGCAGGCTCTATCTTTGCTGACATCACAAGAGTCGGTATGCTAGGGCCACCCGCCCCTAAAATTGAGACCGCCTTTAATGCCGTTCGCCAAGCTCAGAAAATCGCAGTCCAGCATATTAAGATCGGAGCGCGAGGCGCTGATATTGACACAGCTGCTCGTAACTCTCTTGAACAAAAGGGTTATGGCAATTATATTCTCCATCGCCTAGGACATAGCATAGACACGCATCTCCATGGTCATGGAGCTAACCTAGACAGCTTTGAATCACTCGACACAAGGCTCTTAATTCCAAATACCTGCTACTCAATCGAGCCCGCCCTCTATTTTCCAGGCGAATTTGGCTTAAGATTAGAGCACGATATCCTTCTTACTAAGGACGGGCTTTTGATTACAGGGGCCCCTCAAGAGACAATTTTCCTCCTTTAGATATCCCTTGAACTAAAAATCAGTAGCAGACCGGGTTTAAATAGAGAAAAAATGGTGTATGCTCATGACAGTTGAAAGACCCAGATTTTGTCAGAGCTTGAGGGTCAGACGTGAAATTCTGAAAAAATCTTAATATTTCAAAATTTCAGGTATGATCCATAAGTCTATTTGTTAAGATTTTTTCAGAATTTCACGTCTGACCCCCAAGCTCTCGGGATTACCTAGGTTTCAAATAGAGCGCGCCCTCGGCATCAACTAGCGTCTAATTTACATAGGAAGGGCTATAGATTCGAATATTCTTGCTTTTTCTTTCGAAAAATTAGTTTATTTCAATTAGGCAAAGGCATCAAAGAAGCAACCCTGGTTTGAATAAGAGGGTCAATCGATACCATTTTTGCCTGTATAGGAGATTCCTGATGAGTGATTCAGTAGCCCCAAGTTCGTATTTTTTAGAGGGAAGATCCTCTGAAGTTTGTTCGAATAGGAATCGTATTTTATTAAGCATTCAAAGGTTAGAGAAATTAGATAGGCCGAAAGAGAACATAGAGTGGCTTATGAGGCAGGCGGTCTATTCAGTTAGGGAGAAATCTAGAGGATCTTTAAGTTTGGATGGCAATTTGGAACGGGTTGAAAAATTGCTCCTCTTATTTCGTGAGAAAAAGATCCAAGAGGCAAAGCTCCTCTTTAGCGATCTACCTAAGTCATTAAAGGATAAAATAATAGCAGTATTTTCAGATAGGGGAGATTCATTTGAAGATCTTATTTCTTATAGGAATCAACGAGGAGATAATCTTTTAGAAGCTGTTTTGGATGCTTGTTATAAAGGGGATTTTGATTGCGAATCTATTCTTATTGAGGATTTTACAAAACAAGATATTCTTTTGGAGTACGAATGCGCATCCAAAATGCATCAAGATATTGCAAAGATGTTTTTGACGGATACAGCTAAGGGTGAGGCGCTCTTGTGGCTGGTAGGTGATGAGAGGGATCGTATAGAGATTGCCAAATTGTGTGCAGCACAAAATGGGGGAGCAGTCGCATATGCTATTCAAAAGTTTGGAATTACGGATCAGAAGGAATTGATAGAAATTCTTAAATTGTGTGCACACCAGAATACAGAGAAGTGTGCAAAGTACATCCAAAATTTTCGAATTACCGATCAGTTTGAACGAGCAAAGATAGCTAAATTGTTAGCAAAGGAAGATGGATGGAGAACTGCTGTTTATATTGGAAACTTTGGTATCACAGATCAGAGGGAGCTTTTAGAGATTGCAAAACTGTGTGCTCACGAAAATGGAAGGGCAACAGCATACAATATTCAAGAATTCGGAATTCTTGATGAAGAGGACCGCGCAGAAATTGCTAAATTGTGCAGCTACCAAAGTGCTGAAGCAACAGCAGAATCTATTAAAAATTTTGAAATCGATGATGAGAGTGAACTTGTAGAAATTGCCAAGTCGTGTGCTCAGACAGATGGAGGGTCAACAGCAGCCCATATTAAGGCCTTTGATATTGTAGAGGAGTCTGATCGAATCGAGATAGCCAAATTGTGCGCAATGGAAAACGGAGAGCAAACGGCATGGCATATTAAAGAGTTTGGTATTACGAATCAACAAGAGCTTTTTGAAATCGCTAAATTGTGCGCGTTTCAAAACGGAATCGGAACAGCTAATAATATTCAAAGATTTAGAATTAGAGATCAGGGGCAAAGGCTAGAGATTGCAAAAATTTGCGCTCAGCAAGTGGGAAAAAAAATAGTCAAGATGCTGGATCACTTTGGAATTAGTGATGATAAAATTGAGAAAGATCTAGATCTTTACGCAACTTTTTTCGAAGTTGAAAGAACAGGGGACCTTTCGCCAATCACTCAAGCAGCTCTCTTAGAGTACAGCAAAACAATTTTCGAAAATCACCCCTTGTTTAATCAGGACCGATTTAAGGGATGGGACCATGACCCTCTTGCGCTCTCTTTAGCAAGAAAGCTTTCTAAGATGTGCCTTACTCTTTTAGCGTTTGACGGGAGGGTGGATGAGGCGACTTGGAATGTCCTTTATGAGCTTTCTGACCTTCGCAATACGGGTCTATTTACCTATTGTATGTCTCAAATAGAAGAGCTTGTAAAAGAGAGAAAATGGGGGAGTTATCTCGAGCACTGTGCAAAGCCGATTCTCTATTTACCAGGGCTAATGTTTGCTAAGTTGCTTGCAGTCGATGAGGATATTTCACCTTTCTTGGAGAGAATAGAAACCTTAAAACGTTTTTTCAAAGACGGACCGAGAGTTGAGCAGTGGCTTCTAATGTGCAAAGAACTCGATCAAACTTCACTATCTGCATCCGAAAAAGCTGCCGTTTTAGAAAAGCTATTTTCTAATTTGTCAGGATCAAAACGAGCACAGATAAAAGAGTTTAGTAGTAGAATTAATTGTCTATTAGCCCTTTTTTTTATGAGACAAGGAGATCGTTTGAACGATTTTCCCTCTCTAGATAAAGATGTATTAGGGGGAGAAATTGTTGCCGCTCTATATGAGAGCGGGCAGGTAGATCTTCGAGGGGTAGAAGAATTAGCTGATAAATGGGATAAAAAAATTTTTTCCACAAGAGCCCCAAATGCTTTGTTGATTTATCTCGGAAGCTTGAAGAAAGTGGGGGATCCCGATTTACTTGATAGTTACACGCAATTCATTAAAGAGATTCTTGAAGGGGTTGAAAGGGAGGCTAGGTATGAAAGGGATACTCCCCACATTAAGAAAATTTCACAAGCTCACCCGAAACTTTGGTCGGATTGGAAACAACCTGGGAAATTTGAAATCGCTACCGGAACTTCTGAAAAAAAGGGGACATTTTCCTTAAAAGAGTTCTTAATCCAAAAATTGAGAGATGGCCATTTTCCAGAAAAATTTCGAGAGCTTAAAAGCTATCTGGAGGGTAGAAAAGAGAAAAAGCCCTTAGGGGAAGGGGCTGAGGAGTCTAAAGGAGAGGAATATGACATAGAAGCAGATATAATTGAGTTATGTGAAAATCCGATACTCACTGCAGAGGAGATAGTTCGCCGATTAGAAAGAGTATTTAAAGAGGGGGGTCGAGATCTCAGAGGATCGGAATTAAAAAACGATCTAGAAGGGCTGATTCAATCCTTAACAACCACACAAAAAGAGGGTAGTCGATTAAGAATCATTGATAGTGATGACTGGGTCGATTTACTCATGTGTGGAACTGAAATTCTTGGAAGTTGTCAACGAATCGATGGGAATCCCAATTTTAATAAAGGATTGTTAGCTTATGTTATCGATGGTAAAAACAGGATCTTAGCTATCAAAGATGAAGAGGGAAAAATTGTAGCAAGATCTCTGTTTCGTCTCCTTTGGAACGAAACAGAAAAAAGAGCTGTTTTGTATCAAGACACTATTTATCCCTACCCCTGTCCGATCGAATATGTCTCAATTTTAGAAGAGTTTGCGAAAAAAAGAGCGCTAGAATTAGAGGCGCCTCTCTACAAATCAGGTGGACATTCAAGCGACGCCCCTACTATCGTCTCTCTTGGAAGTTCAGTTCCTTATGAATATGAGGACGGAGCTGAAGGTTTGACAAATGGACTATTTACGATAACAAATCCCCAGTTGGTTCCCCTAGAGAGTAAATCTAAGTAATCAAAGATCAACTCAAAATTTTCCTTGTGAATAAAAAATCTGATTGATAAAATTTTATAAATTTTTAATTAAGAACCGGCTGAGTAGGAGGTTTTGTGCATCTTGGAAACAGTTGTAATTTTTTAATTTTGTCTGCCTTGTTAATTTTTTCGGGAGAACTTAGCAGCAAGACCAAGCAGATTAGCTATGGAATTGAGGAATACGGCCAGGAAAAACTTCTCTCATTACAGGGGTTTGGAATTGTAAAGTTACAAGGGACCAAGGTTGTCGATTCTTTGGAGGTCAATGGAGAACTGGATGCTCATGGGTGTGAACTTGGGAGGGTAAAGGTGAATGGATATGGCTTATTAGAGAATTGCTTGGTTAAAAAAAGGGTGGTAGTGCAAGGGGTTTTGGAAGCTACAAATACACAGTTTTATGATCAGGTGGTATTGGCCTCAGAACAGACTATTTTCGAGAATTGTTCGCTTGCAGGGATACAGGTGCGGGAAAGTGGAAAGGATGAAATTGTAGAGCTCAAAGGAAAATCAATAGTTTCTGGGGCGATTAAATTTGATTCTGGAAGGGGGATTGTTATTAAAGGTTCAGAAGTTGAATTTTCTGGGAAGCTCATTGGAGGGACTTTTCAATAAAGCGATACGATCAAAAATAGCTCTTTTTAAGAAGCTAGACTTTTGAAACCATTTAATTGGTTTGTTCTTTAAGAAGAGCTTTTTTTCTTTCAAAATAGCTGTCAACCGAGTCTTTCATCAGTTCTCTTGGATATTTTTTCCGGTTCAGCTCAAGTTTTTCATAGGTAACCTCAAAAGGATCTAGGGAGAGGGATTTACAGAGAAGAAAGTGAATTGCAAGAAGATCATTAAGTGATGAAGAGAGCTCTTCAAGATTGCCTCGATAAGGCTCGTTATCTCTTAGCCAAAGAAAATGAGACATAAATGAGCGCAATTTTATAGAGAGTTCTCCTATCGGGCTTGTTTTGCAGTTGTGCTCAGGTAGGGTCTCCGGGGGAGAAATGTTAAGGGCATCCATTGTAAGCAGAATGCAGTGCAAAAGATCTCCCAATTCCTGTCTTAAATCCTCTTTTGGAAGTTGTGCTCCTGGGAGAAAATGCTCAAAAAGTTCTGTAGCCTCCACACAAAGTGTGGTTGCCATGTTTCTAGGAGAGTGATAACGGAGCCAATTTCTCTCCTCTACAAATTGCTTTAGATCGGCTAAGAGTTGCTTAAACAAGATGGTTTCCTCTTATAATTTTTTATAAAGGGCATCGATCTCTTCAGCCCTCTTCTCAGTCATTTTTGAAAGGGATTGAATTTTAGAAAAATCTTGTTCTAGGGAAGCTTCTTCCAGAAGATTGTAGTCTTTTGCTTGGAGGTCTTCAAGTTCGAGAATTTTTTTCTCGAGCTCTCTTCGAGCTTTCTCTGTAGATCCAGTGTCTGCAGATGGCGCTTGAACCTCCTTTTTCTTAGGGGCTTTGCCTACAGGCTTCTCCTCTTCCCAACCTTGCTTTTCGAGGAATTCTTCATAGGAGCCAATAAAGAGCTCTTGGCGATTTTCATGGCAGACTATGAGCTTATCAAGCTCGAGCCGTTTAAGCATAAGTTCACTGTGGGTGACAATAATAAAGGCTTCAGGAAAGTCATTAAGCGCGTCAATAAGAGCTTCAACAGATTCAATATCAAGGTGATGCGTCGGCTCATCGAGAAGGAGGAGGTTGCAAGGGTTGGCGATAATTTTACCCAGTAAAACTCTGCTTTTTTCACCACCGGAGAGGACTTCTATTTTTTTTGTGGAGAGGTCACCACTAAATAGCATTTGTCCAGCTATTGCTTTTACATCTGTGTAGTTAAGCTTTGGATTTGCGAGTTTGATTTCTTCTTCAATGGTGTGCTTTTTATTGAGGCGCTCGATGTTTGTTTGCCCAAAATAGCCGATTGCAACTTGTTCTGAATAGGTGACTGTACCTGTTTGAGGTTTTAGATCTTTGGCAATCAGTCTTAGAAGGGTTGACTTTCCATTCCCGTTTTTTCCAATAACAGCGATTCGGTCCCCTTGTTCAAGAAAGAGGGAAAAATCAGGAATGAGCGCTGTATCCGTATATCCAAACGAGACGTTTTTTAATTCGCCTATTTTATCTCCAGGTAGCAGCTTGACCCTAAATTCGAAGTCTAAGTTGTACAGAGACTTAAGCGCTTCTAGAGAGGGAATTTTAGCGAGGGCCTTTTTTCTAGAGCCGGCGAGTGTCGCCTTTGATGCTGAGGCTCCGAATCTATCAACAAACGATTGAAGATGGGCTTTTTTCTTTTCTTGATTGAGTCTTGTTTTTTCATGGATCTCTTCCACAGCAGCAAGTTGATTAAAAAACTCGATGCTGCTGCCAGCAAGTTTACGCACCTTTTTTCTAATAATTCCCATTGTATGAGTCGTAATGCTGTCCATGAACTCTCTATCGTGACAGACGATAATAAGTTCTCCAGGCCATCTCATCAAGAGCTTGCTAAGGAAACGCATAGCGAGAATATCGAGATAGTTTGTCGGCTCGTCAAGGAGGAGGCAATCAGGTTCTGAAAGGAGGAGTTTTGTAAGATTTAGCCTTAGTTGATAGCCTCCAGAAAGGGCCTGCGGCGATTTTTCAAATTCCTCTTCTGTGAATCCAAGGCCTACGAGGAGCTTTTCAGCTTTATAAACATCGCACCGCTCATCGATAGGAAGGCCAAGAACTGCCTCATCTATAATTGTAGGTTCTGTAAATTTAATGTGCTGTTCTAGCCACCCAATTCGATAATTTTTAGCGACACCGATTGTCCCGCCATCATACTTTTCTGTCCCCATTAAAAGACGAAAAATAGTAGATTTTCCTGATCCGTTTCTTCCGATCAAGCCAAGTCTCTCCCTTTTCCCTAAGGTAAAGGAGATGTTTTCTAGTAAAGGGACCCCTGCATAAGAGAGGGAAACGTTTTCAAACTGTATCACGGACCAATCTTATATCATGTTCTCTGAATTTTTGGATAAACATTTTATTTGTGATTTTTTCGGCAAAAACCGCAAATCGGGGATCTGTCCACAATCTTGTTGGTTTTATGTCCGCTGGAATGGGGGGTAAAGCATTCCAATCTTCTGGAGATAAAAAATCCGAAGGGTCAGTCTGTTGTCCTCTAGCAAGGTAGACTCCTGCATCTTTGTGCGCTTTTACGAGATTTGATAGAGTGAAATAGGTTGTAATATCAGGTAACAATTTAAAAGCTACACTCCTTCCTAGAGGTTCGGCTGATAATTTATACGAGGCTAGACTTGTAGGATTCGAATCGATATAGGCTAAAAAAAATTCCTCCATACGTATTTTACAGTACATAAATTGGAGGTTTAGCTTTTCTGTTAGAGCTACAGCTAAATCACGAGTCTCTGTAGAGTTTAACTTTGCCGATCTCTTTTTCTGACGATATTCAGGGTAAATTGCAGAGAGCCTTTCAAGAGCTCTATTGCTATCCTCATGAATCACGGCGTAATATGCCTTTATAACAGCCCCTTCGCTGGGTAACTTTTCTAAAACTCTTTGATACAATTCTATTTTTTCTAAATGGAGTAGATATTTTTGATTAAGTGGGTTGTACTGCTTTTCAAAAAATTTTTGGGCAGCGGGGAGCATTAAGCCAGAAGCGAGAAAAATATAGCTTGGTAAAAAAAATGCAGTGCCTGCAATGCAAACAGTTGCAATCGCACAAAAAGCTACTAAAGATATTCTCGATAAATTCAAAAAATGGTTAGCTTCTCTTTGATGGGAAGAAATTTCCCTACGGAGGTCAAGTGTAAGCAGGGGATTAAGTGGAGCTGATGTAGGGGATGTGGTTGTCATAGATTCTCTCTTTATAAGACTACACTATTATACACAATGTAGGGAATAAGGTCTATAGAGTGCTTGCGTCTAAACTGGAGCTCTTCCGCCGTAGGAAACTTCAATTTTTAAAAGGGTTTTAGTGCACAATCTGCTGTAAAGCAAATTTTTGCATTTTTACATAAAGACTTTTTAAACCATTGGCTCTACCCATAGAGAGAGAGGCGAGGATGTTTAGCTCGTTAAGAATCGTCGGCGGATTCTTAAGGAGGAATTCAGGAGACTCATTATTATATAGGTGGAACAGGAGGGCTGCTAGACCTTTTGAGATTAGTGCGTCTGAATCGACTTCAAAATGTAATATATTATTTTGAAATGTAGTATGCAGGTAAAGTTTGCTTTGACATCCATCAACCAAATTTTCAGAAATTTTATGAGCCGGATTCATAGGGGGAAGTTTTTTCCCAAGAGCTATGATCAGCTCGTAGCGGGCCTCAGGCGATGCGCATGAGGTGAAAAGTTTTTTTAATTCTTCTTGCTTGTTTGTTGTAATATTCATTTTTCTTTGAGAATAATAGGAGTTTTACTATTATGGTTCAACAGATTTGAGTTAAGAACGCAAGGATACATCGAATATGTCGAATAAAGAAGATATGATGGAGTTGGAAGGGGTTGTAAAAGAGCTTCTCCCAAATATGACTTTTGTGGTTGAGCTTTCAAATGGTGTGAATATCCATGCGCATCTTTGTGGAAAAATGAGAATGAGAAATATAAGGGTTTTAGTAGGTGATAAGGTGACAGTAGAGATGTCTTCTTATGATTTAACTAAGGGCCGGATCACGTATCGACAAAAATGATGAATTTTTTAGAGAATGGTCTTGCATTTTTTTTGAAATAAGGATATGCTCTTGGGCATTCTTTGTTTTAAGAGATAAGTTTTAATTTGATAGTATAAACAGGAACGAAATAGTTGCTCAGCCCAGATAGCTCAGAGGTAGAGCACTTGCATGGTAAGCAAGGGGTCGCAGGTTCGATTCCTGTTTTGGGCAAGGTAGAGAAATATTTTTAAGGTCTTTCGGAGGAATTTCTAAATGGCAAAAGAAAGTTTTAAAAGGGATAAACCCCACGTTAATATTGGTACCATCGGTCACGTTGACCATGGAAAAACTACTTTAACTGCAGCGATCACCAAAGTTTTATCAAAAAAAGGTGGAGCTAAGTTTAGAGGATACGACACAATTGACAATGCGCCAGAAGAGAAAGCGCGTGGTATTACAATCAATGCTAGCCATGTTGAATACGAAACAGCTAACAGGCACTATGCTCACGTTGACTGCCCAGGTCACGCCGACTACGTCAAAAACATGATCACTGGTGCGGCTCAGATGGATGGAGCGATTCTTGTAGTTGCTGCTACTGATGGTGCTATGCCACAAACTAAAGAACACATTCTCCTTGCAAGACAAGTGGGTGTTCCAGCGATCGTAGTATTCATAAACAAAGTGGATATGATTGCTAAAGGTGATGAAGAACTTCTAGATCTAGTAGAGATGGAAATTTCTGAGCTTTTAGAAGCACAAGGTTATAAAAACGTTAAAATTGTTAAAGGTTCTGGACTAAAAGCGCTTGAAGGCGATCCAGTATGGGAAAAAACAGTTGAAGATTTGATGGATGCAGTTGATGAAAGCATTCCAACTCCAGTTCGTGAGGTTGACAAGCCTTTCCTAATGCCAATTGAAGACGTTTTCTCCATTTCAGGTAGAGGAACAGTTGCTACTGGAAGAATCGAACGTGGAATTATCAACGTTAACGCTAAAGCAGAACTTGTAGGTCTAAGACCGACAAAAGAGACTGTTGTTACTGGTGTTGAGATGTTTAACAAAACTCTTGATGAAGGTAGAGCGGGAGAGAACGTAGGTATTCTTCTACGCGGTATTGAAAAAAATGATATCGAAAGAGGAATGGTTCTCGTTGCTCCTGGTACATGTAAGCCTCATACAAAATTTGAAGGTGAAGTGTACATCCTAACTAAAGAAGAGGGTGGAAGACATAAGCCTTTCTTTGATGGTTACCGTCCACAGTTCTATTTTAGAACAACAGACGTTACAGGAACTCTCCATTTACCAGCTGGAACAGAGATGGTAATGCCAGGTGACAATATCCGAATTACAGGAGAATTGATTTCACCAATCGCGATGGAAGAAGGAATGCGTTTTGCAATTCGTGAAGGTGGTCGTACAATCGGCGCTGGAACAGTTGCGAAGATCCTTGTATAAAGTTAGCCTGAGAGGAGGAGTAAAATTCTCCTCTCAATTTTTATAAGGGTGTGTAGCTCAATTGGTAGAGCGACGGTCTCCAAAGCCGTAGGTCGGGGGTTCGAGACCCTCCGCACTCGCAAATAGGAATAGGTGGTGATTTGAACGAAGAAGTAGTTACCCTAAATCAGGAGACAAAAAGTCAAATGACAAGAGGTTATATTAGAGGGCTTAAAGAGGAGTTAAAAAAAGTCTCTTGGCCAGCTAAGGAAGAGCTTTTTCTTTCTACTAAAATTGTTGTGGGATCGACTTTTGTTTTTGGGTTTGGAGTTTACTTAGTCGATTTAGTGGTCCAGGGAAGTTTAAATGGTTTACACGCCTTAGTTTATAAAGTGATAGGTTAGAAATGAATTATAAGTGGTACATTCTGCAAGTCTTAACAAGTCGTGAGAAAAAGGCTAAGAAGACAATTGAAGAAAATCTTGAGAAAATGGGCATGAAAGATTTTATTCAAGAAATCCTTTTGCCTACTGAGAATGTTCTCGATATCAAGAAGGGCGATCAAAAGGTTTTAGAGAAGTTGATTTGGCCTGGATATCTTTTGGTAAAGATGGTTTTAACTGATGAAAGTTGGCACTTTATAAAAGAGACAAATGGTGTTGTTGACTTTTTGGGTGGAGGCGCGCCAACGCCTTTGTCTGATAAAGAAGTAGAAGATATACTCAATGATTTGAGAAAGAAAAAAGAGGAAGTTGTGCATAAACACGATATTAGAGCTGGGGATCCAGTTAAAATTATCGATGGTGTTTTTGTGAACTTCGCAGGAACAGTGACCGAAGTTTTCCAAGAAAAAGGTAGACTCAGCGTGCTTGTCTCTATTTTCGGAAGAGATACACGAGTAGATGATCTTGAGTTTTGGCAAGTTGAAAAAAATGCAGTTGAATAAGGACATCAGATGGCTAAGAAGAAAGTTTTAAAAGAAATTAAGCTCCAAATTCCAGCAGGAAAGGCGAACCCTGCCCCACCGATTGGGCCTGCACTTGGAGCAGCTGGCGTTAACATTATGGCTTTTTGTAAAGAGTTTAATGCTAAAACCCAGGGTGGAAGTGATATTTTGCCCACAGTAATTACTGTGTATCAAGATAAAACATTTAGTTTTATTACTAAACAACCACCAGTTTCAGAGTTGATTAAAAAAGAAGCAGGAATCACTAAAGGTTCTAAAGTTCCTAACCGTGATAAAGTTGGAAAACTTACTAAGGCACAGGTTATGAATATTGTAAAAAGAAAGAAGCCAGATTTTCGATTGAGAGCAGGCGACGAAGAAGCTGCGGCAAGACTTGTTGCAGGTACTGCTAGATCTATGGGTGTAGAGGTGGAGCTATGAGATATAAAAGTAAACGATTGAGAGATTCTGTAAGCAAACTTGATTTGGTTAAGAATTATTCAGCAAAAGAGGCGATTGAGGTTTTAAAATCGGTTCCTATGCCTAAATTTGATCAAACAATGGAACTCAGCCTAGCTCTTAACGTTGATCCAAAAAAGGCGGATCAGCAAGTAAGAGGGACAGTAAGTCTGCCATTTGGTACTGGTAAAAAGTCTGTGATTCTTGTGTTTGCTAAGGGTGATAAGGAAAAAGAGGCAAAAGAAGCTGGAGCTGACTACGTAGGAGCTGAAGATTTAGCTGATAAAATTAGTCAAGGCTGGGTCGATTTTACTGAAGTTGTAGCAACTCCTGACATGATGAGACTTGTCGGAAAGCTAGGAAAGGTTTTGGGTCCAAGAGGGCTAATGCCAACTCCTAAAGCTGGAACAGTAACAAATGATGTTGCTGGAGCAATTCGCGACATCAAAGCGGGAAAGATTGAATTTAAAGTAGATAAAAATGGTAATTTAAACACCGTTTTTGGTAAGATTTCTTTCTCTTTGGAGCATTTAATGGGGAATTTGGCATCTCTTCTAGAAGCGATAGCTAAAGCTCGTCCAGTAAGTGTAAAAGGTAATTTTATTAAGTCAGTTTCTATGTCTAGCACAATGGGGCCAGGTCTTGGAATTGATTATCATGGTGTGCAAGCAGGATAAGGTATGTTAGCGGAAAAAGAGATATTTTTAGAAGAAGTTAAGGGCAAAATAGACCCATCTGTTGGATTTATTTTAGCTAGCTATCGTGGTATTAATGCAAATGCTTTCGCTGGGTTTCGAAATAGATTAGTCGAGACAGGTGGAGACTTTTTTGTAATGAAGAAAAGAGTTTTTGTGAAGGCGGCTAAGGATTTAAACTTAGTTTATAATGTTAAGGAGTTAAATGGTCATGTAGGTCTTGCTTTTTCGAAAGACAATTTCCTTAAAATGACTAAGGAGCTCTACGCTTTCAAAAAAGAGTTCGTGAATACACTAGATGTATTGGGGGGCCATTTTGAGGGCAAAAAATGTTCGGCAGAAGAGGTAGAGCAGATTTCTGCGCTTCCAACACAAGACGAAATGCGTGCGCAATTCTTAGGATTGCTAGCAGCACCAATGACGCAAACACTAGGAGTGGTCCAAGCTATGCTATGTAGCGTCATTTATTGCTTGGATAATAAAGCTAAAAAAGAATGAATTTAAACTTAAAGAGGTAAAACCGTGAGTCAACAACTTGATCAGATTGTAGAAACATTAAGCCAACTTACCGTGCTTGATCTAGCTAACTTGAAAAAATTACTAGAAGAAAAATGGGGCGTGCAAGCAGCGGCAGCAGCTGTAGCAATGCCAATGGCAGCAGCAGCAGCGGCAGCGCCAGCAGCAGAAGAGTCAACAGAATTTAATGTTTACTTGAAAGAAATTCCAGCTGACAAAAAAATCAGCATAATTAAAGCTGTTCGTGAAGCAACAGGTCTTGGCCTAGGCGAAGCGAAAGCTTTTGTTGAAGCAGGAGATGCTACTAAGCCAGTAAAAGAAAAAATCAAGAAAACTGACGCTGAAGAGCTTAAGAAGAAGCTTGAAGAAGCTGGTGCTAAAGTAGAAGTAAAAGGCATGTAAGACATATTTGTCTTCGGTTTTATAATTAGAGCAGGAAGTTCCTTGTTGTGAGGACTTTCTGTTCTTTTGGTTTAGTTAACAATCTTTGCTTTAGAGGGGACAGTATGTTGAAAAGACCACCTAATCGGGTGAGTTTCAAGAAGCGTGAAGAAATCATTGATCTTCCTAACTTAATTGAAGTTCAGGTAAAGTCTTATAGAGACTTTTTACAAGCGGAAAAATTTCCACATGAGAGAGAAAACGTCGGAGTCGAAGAGGTATTTCGAGAAGTTTTCCCAGTTAAAAGTTTTGATGAAAAAATCATACTAGAATATCTCTCTTACAATTTGGGTGTGCCAAAATATACTCCTGAAGAGTGCATCAGAAGAGGTATTACGTATAATGCAGCATTAAAAGCCAAATTCAAACTCACTGATGAAACGGGTATTAAAGAAGAAGAAGTTTACATGGGTACTTTGCCTCTCATGACTGAGAGAGGTACGTTTGTTATTAATGGTGCTGAAAGAGTTATAGTTTCTCAACTCCATAGATCTCCTGGTATTTGCTTCGAAGAAGAGAAACATCCAAAAGGAAACACTCTCTATTCGTTCCGAATCATTCCTTATAGAGGCAGTTGGTTAGAAGCGGCATTTGATATTAATGACCTTATTTATGTTTATGTTGATAAGAAAAAGAGAAGAAGAAAAGTTTTAGCTACCTCTTTCATTAGAACTCTGGGATACTCCACAGATGCAGATATCATTGAAGAGTTTTTTAGCACACGTAAAATTAAAGTAAAATCTGACAAAGATTTTGCTAAAATCGTAGGAAAAATTCTCGCAGAAGATGTTGTTGATGAAGAAAATGGCATAGTTTATGGAAAAGCTTCTGAAAAGTTAACAACTGCAATGCTCAAGCGTATCCTTGATGCAGATATTCCGATGATCCGCGTTGCTGAAGATGCAGATGAGACTAGTCCTATTATCAGAATGCTTGCGAAAGATCCCACAGACTCTTATGAATCTGCATTGAAAGATGTTTATAGAAAAATGAGACCGGGCGAACCTGCAACTCTTTCAAATGCTAGATCTTTGATTATGAGGCTATTTTTCGATCCTAAACGTTATAATTTAGGAAAAGTTGGAAGATATAAGCTTAATAAAAAATTAAATTTAGAACTTTCCGATGAAATATTAAATCAAGTGGTTCTTCGTAAAGAAGATATTGTTCAAGCTATTAAATATGTGATTCGTCTTCGTCAGGGTGATGAGAATGCTCAGATCGATGACATTGATCATTTGGCAAACAGACGAGTTAGATCTGTTGGTGAGCTTGTTCAAAATCAGTGCAGAATTGGTTTTGTAAGAATGGAAAAAATTATCAAGGAGCGCTTAAATCTTTTTGATTTTGCTTCTGATACGTTAACTCCAGGAAAGGTAATCTCTGCAAAGGGCTTCCAATCTGTTATTAAAGATTTCTTTGGAAGATCACAGTTGTCACAGTTTATGGATCAAACCAATCCAGTTGCAGAACTTACTCACAAGAGAAGACTCTCTTCTTTAGGGCCCGGCGGCTTGAATAGAGAGAGAGCAGGATTTGAAGTACGAGACGTTCACTCTAGCCACTACGGTAGAGTCTGTCCTATTGAAACTCCTGAAGGACCGAACATTGGATTGATTGTTTCCCTTTCAACATTTGCGAAGATAAATGAATTTGGATTCATCGAAACACCTTATCGTATTGTAAAAGAGGGTGTTGTGACTGAAGAGATTGAGTATATGACAGCCGATCAAGAAGAGAGATGTGTCATAGCTCAGGCTTCTGCTCCTTTGGACGAATTTAATATGTTTAAAGAAGATGTTACATGGGCAAGATTTAATGCAGAATCTTTGAAAATCGATTCCAGCAAGATTACCCACATGGACGTCTCTCCAAAACAGCTCGTATCTATTGTAACAGGGCTTATTCCGTTTCTTGAGCACGATGATGCTAACAGGGCTCTTATGGGTTCTAACATGCAACGTCAAGCGGTGCCACTACTCAAAACCGATTCCCCAATCGTAGGAACAGGTGTTGAGATGAGAGCTGCAAAAGACTCAGGAGCAGTAATTATTGTCGAAGAAGATGGAACTGTTGAGTATGTTGACGGATTCCAAATCATAGTAGCGCTCAAAGCGAATCCGCTAATGAAGAAAACTTACGTCTTGAAGAAATTTATGAGAACCAATGCTGGTACTTGTCTTAACCAGACACCGCTTGTTAACGTGGGTGATGTTGTTAAGGCAGGAGATATTATCGCAGATGGTCCTTCTACAGATCGTGGGGAAGTTGCTCTAGGTAAAAACGTCGTTGTAGCGTTTATGCCATGGTGCGGGTATAACTATGAAGATGCGATTATCATTTCTGAGAAGTTGATTCGAGAAGATTATTACACCTCTATTTATCTTGAAGAGTTTGAGTTAACAGCTCGAGACACAAAGCTCGGAAAAGAAGAGATTACAAAAGATATTCCTAATGTATCAGAAGAGGCATTAAGAAATCTGGGTGAGGATGGTATCGTTCGGATCGGAGCACACGTGAAACCAGGAGATATCTTGGTTGGAAAAATTACTCCGAAATCAGAGACTGAGCTTTCTCCAGAAGAGCGTCTATTGAGAGCTATTTTTGGCGAAAAAGCAGCTGATGTTAAGGATGCCTCTCTTGTTGCACCTCCTGGAACAGAAGGTTTCGTAATGGATGTTAAGGTGTTCAGCCGTAGAGATCGTTTGTCGAAAACAGATGATGAAATGGTAGAGGAACGCTCAAAAGTTCAAGATGTTCAAAATGAATTCAAAGAGAAAGAAGATGAATTACAGCTTGAACTTCATGAAAAATTAGGAGCGCTTCTCCTTGATGATGTAGCCCCAGCATCGATTCTCCATAGAAAGACTGGTAACATTCTTTTAAAAGACGGGGATGAGGTTACTCAAGAAATTCTAGAGACTATCGAGCAAGAGAATTTAGAAGATTTGATTATTCCTGCATGTGAAGCTTATGACTCAATGAAAGAGATTTTAATTGAACATAAAAAAGCTTTGGCGATGCTGGAATCTCAGTATAAGTCAGAGACTGAATTCATTCGAAAAGGCGATGTTGAGCTCGATGCTGGCGTTATCCGTCAGGTTAAAGTTTACATTGCAACAAAGAGAAAGTTGCAAGTGGGCGATAAGATGGCTGGACGTCACGGTAATAAAGGGGTGGTTTCAAAACTCGTTCCTGTTGCTGATATGCCGTATCTTGAAAATGGAGAAACAGTTGAGATCATTTTAAATCCGCTTGGGGTGCCATCTAGGATGAACTTGGGTCAAATGCTTGAGACTCACCTTGGATATGCCGCTAGAAAAACGGGCGTTTATGTGAAGAGCCCTGTATTTGAAGGATTTGCTGAATCTGAAATCTGGAAGATGATGGAGAAAGCTGGTCTTCGTAAAGACGGTAAATCTTACTTATATGATGGTAGAACTGGAGAACGGTTCGACAATCCTATCGTTGTGGGTATTATTTACATGCTTAAACTATCACACCTTGTTGATGATAAGATACATGCGCGTGCTATTGGTCCATATTCACTTGTAACTCAACAACCTCTTGGCGGTAAAGCTCAGCAGGGTGGTCAGAGATTCGGGGAGATGGAAGTTTGGGCGCTTGAAGCATACGGTGCTGCGAATTTACTCCAGGAAATGTTGACTGTAAAATCAGACGATGTGGCCGGAAGAACTCGTATCTATGAGTCGATCGTGAAAGGGGAAAACACGCTGAAAGCGGGAACTCCTGAATCGTTCAATGTGCTTATTAAAGAGATGCAAGGGCTTTGCCTTGATATAACAGCAGAAACAGTTTTAGAAAGTTAAATTTTAATCCTCTTTTGGAGAGTTTTAATGTCAGATATAGAGCAGCATGAAGAAGAGTTTCAGACCAAATATTTTGAAAGCATCGCAATCAGAATCGCTTCCGACGATGTGATTCGAGATAATTGGTCTAGAGGTGAAATAAAAAAACCCGAAACTATTAACTATAGAACATTTAAGCCTGAAAAGGGCGGTTTGTTTTGCGAGAAGATTTTCGGTCCCATGAAGGACTGGGAGTGTGCTTGCGGTAAGTATAAAAAAATCAAACACAAGGGAATTGTTTGTGACCGTTGTGGCGTTGAAGTTACTCTTTCTAAAGTAAGACGTCAAAGAATGGCCCATATCGATCTAGCGGTTCCTGTTGTACATATTTGGTTTTTTAAGACCCAACCTTCTCGTATTGGAAATATTTTAGGGATGTCCTCTGGAGATTTAGAGAGGGTGATTTACTACGAAGAATATGTCGTAGTAGATCCAGGTAGAACCACGTTAGATAAAAAGCAGCTCCTCAACGATGTTGAGCTAAGAGAAGCTCAAGAAAAATGGGGTCCTGACGCTTTTAAGGCGATGATGGGTGGCGAAGCTGTAAAACTTCTTCTGGCAACAGAAGATATGCAGGCTACTATTGTCGAGTTAAAGGATAAACTTCGTAAGACAAAATCAATTCAAGCTAGGATGAAGCTTGCGAAACGTTTGAAAATTATCGAAAGTTTCGTTGGTTCAAACAACAAGCCTGAGTGGATGGTAATGCATGCTGCGCCGGTTATTCCTCCAGATTTAAGACCACTTGTTCCTCTTGATGGAGGTAGATTTGCTACTTCTGACTTGAATGATTTGTATAGAAGGGTGATTAACCGTAACAATCGTCTAAAAGCGATTTTAAAGTTAAAAACTCCTGATGTGATTATTAGAAACGAAAAAAGGATGTTGCAAGAGGCAGTAGATGCTCTTTTTGATAACGGTCGTCACGGTCATCCAGTAATGGGAGCCGGCAATAGGCCTCTAAAATCACTTTCAGAAATGTTAAAAGGTAAACAGGGACGATTTAGACAAAATCTTCTCGGTAAGAGGGTTGACTACTCAGGACGTTCTGTAATTGTTGTTGGACCAGAATTGAAGTTTAATCAGTGTGGTCTGCCTAAAAAAATGGCGCTTGAGTTATTTGAACCATTTATTGTGAAGAGACTAAAAGATCAGGGATTTGTTTATACAATCCGATCAGCTAAGAAGATGATTCAAAGAGCTGACCCCCAAGTTTGGGATGTTCTTGAAGAAATTATTAAAGGTCATCCAGTTCTCTTGAACAGGGCGCCGACTCTTCATAGATTGGGATTGCAAGCCTTTGAGCCAGTTCTGATAGAAGGAAAAGCGATCAGGATTCATCCTCTTGTTTGTACAGCGTTCAACGCCGACTTTGACGGTGACCAGATGGCTGTTCACGTCCCTCTTTCAATAGAAGCGCAAATTGAAGCTAAAACTCTTATGATGGCACCTGATAATATATTCTTGCCCTCATCTGGTAAACCAGTAGCAATTCCTAGCCAGGACATGATTTTAGGTCTCTATTATCTCATGTTTGATCCAATCTTTATTCGCGAGGAGACAGGTGGGCATACTAAGATATTTGGTTCTTCAGAAGAGGTTGTGTTAGCAATGTCTGCTTCTGGAAGCTACAATTGGAGAGATGCTCCTCTAAAAGAGGGCGAGCGAAAAGATGATCTTGGGCGCGGAATTCGTATCCATGAAAAAATCAAGGTCGTGATTGACGGCGCAATTATTGAAACTACCCCAGGTAGAGTTCTTTTCAATACTATTGTACCTAAAGAGCTTGGGTTCCAAAACTACTCTTTGCGTAAAAAGACATTAGGAGAGTTGATTCTAAGAATCTACAAAACTGTAGGACTTGAGAAAACTGTACAATTCTTAGATAACATCAAAGATATCGGGTTTGAACAAGCAACTAGATCTGGAATTTCCATGGGCGTTGCTGACATTATCATTCCTGATTCTAAGAAGGCTTTGATTGCAGATGCTGATAAAAAAGCAAGTCTTGTTGTTAAGCAGTATGAGGATGGGGTTATTACAGAAGGTGAGCGTAAGTCTAAAATTATTTCAATTTGGACGGAAGTTACCGAAACTCTATCAGATACGCTTTATAGCAATATTATGAAGCCCTCTGCCAATAAAGATTTAAATCCTCTCTATCTAATGATCGATTCAGGAGCGCGGGGTAATAAGTCTCAGCTAAGACAGCTTGGGGCTTTAAGAGGTCTTATGGCTAAGCCTTCTGGCGAGATTATTGAAAACCCAATTACCTCCAATTTCCGTGAAGGATTGAGTGTTCTTGAATACTTTATCTCTTCTCACGGAGCTAGGAAGGGTCTTGCTGATACGGCGCTTAAAACAGCTGACTCTGGTTATTTAACTAGAAGACTTGTTGACGTATCCCAAGATGTCCTTGTTAACGAGGAAGATTGTGGAACTCTAAATGGTATTGAGATTGCCCCAATCAAACAGGGTCAGGAAGAGCTTTTTGCTTTGAAAGATCGTATTATTGCAAGAACAGTTTGTGATGATATCTACATGCCAGGCGACAGAACTAAGTTGCTTGCAAAAGCTGGAGATATTTTAACAGTTGAACAAGCGTTAGCAATTGATGATGCGGGTATTGAAAGTATAAGAATTCGTTCTGCTCTTACTTGTGAGACTCCAAGAGGGATTTGCGCTAAATGTTATGGCGCGAACCTTGCAAACGGTAGAAAAGTTGCCCTCGGTGAAGCTGTAGGTATTATAGCAGCCCAATCGATCGGGGAACCTGGAACGCAGCTTACTATGAGAACGTTCCACTTGGGAGGTATTGCTTCTTCTAACGTCAATCCAGAGATCGATTCTGACTACGAAGGTCTCTTGATTTATCAAGATGTTAGAACTGTTTGGGACGATGAAGAAAAAGTTTGGCTAGTTCTTAATAAGAACGGAGCTCTCCATATCGTAAAAGATGATGGAAGAAGCCTTGCTGAATACAAAAGGCTCCTATCAACGAAGTCTATTGAGCCGTTGAAGTCTTTTGCTGTTGAGCTTGGAACTCAAATTTTCATCGAAGATGGAGCTAAAGTTCAAAAAAATGATAGGATTGCAAGACTTGAGCAATATAGCTATCCAATCATTTGCGAAAAATCAGGTTATGTAAAATATGAAGACTTGGTGGAAGGAATTTCAACACAAAAAACTGTCAATAAGCAGACAGGACAAACAGAAGTTGTTGTAAAACAACATCGTGGTGCTGAACTTCACCCACAAATGATCATGTACAAAGACTCTGATTATGCTGAAGTAGTTGGTTCTTATCCAATTCCTTCTGGCGCTCACCTTTCAGTAGATGATGGCGCGTTTGTTAAGGCTGGTAAGCAGCTTGCACGTCTTCCAAAAGGCGCTGTAAAAACAAAAGATATCACCGGTGGTCTTCCAAGGGTTGCTGAGCTTTTCGAAGCTAGAAAACCAAAAGACGTTGCTGAAATTGCAAAAATTGATGGTGTCATTGAGTTTAAAGGCGTCCAGAAGAGCAAGAGAATTGTTGTAGTACGAGATGAAGAGACTGGAATGGAAGAAGAACACTTGATTCCTCTTACAAAACACTTAATTGTGCAGCGTGGAGATCATGTTGAGAAAGGACAGCAACTTACAGAAGGTCTCGTAAAACTTCAAGAAATTCTTGAAATTTGCGGAGTTAGAGAACTTCAGAAGTATCTTGTAAACCAAGTTCAAGAAGTTTACCGTCTTCAAGGGGTTGATATTAACGATAAGCATATTGAAATTATTGTACGTCAAATGCTTCAAAAAGTTCGTATCACAGATCCAGGAGATACAGTCTTCTTGTATGGTGAGGATATTGATAAGAAAGCGTTCCACTTACAAAACAAAAAAGTTATTGAAGAGGGTGGAAGACCTGCAGGAGCAGCTCCAGTATTGCTTGGTATTACAAAAGCATCGCTTGGAACTGAGTCTTACTTCTCTGCTGCATCATTCCAGGAGACTACAAGAGTCTTGACAGATGCTGCTTGCGAAGGAAAAGTAGACTACTTGCTCGATTTCAAATCAAATATTATCACAGGGCAACAAATGCCTTCAGGTACCGGACATAAGAGATATTTCCGAAGATTGAAGAAGAATATTGAGCAAGAGCAAGAGAATTTCCTTGAGTTCTCATTCGAAGATGAGGTTGAGGAAGAGTTGCTTTTGAAGAAATAAAGTAAGGAGGTATATGAGATTGTTACGATTCAAATCATTTTCCATTGTAACCATCTTTTCATCTGGAGTTCTTTTTTCAGGTGAGCCTCCTGTAAGTGAAGAGGTTAAACCTCCCCAAGCTTTGGCTGGGGAGGTTCAAACCCCTCCAACAGTCGTTCAGGCGATGGAGAGTGTTCCAACCGTAAGTTCTAAAAAAGATGTTGATAGAGCAACAGATATCTTTCTAAAAGGGGGATTCTGTGTTATCTCAGGTGTCTTGTTTTTAGCCGGCCTTTTGATTGTTAAGTCAAATAGTGGTTCCAAGGTACATAAAGAAAGTTAAGAGATCGCCTCACAAGCTTTTTATAACGCTAAAAGAAGCTAAGTTAAGTTTCTTATTCAGGCTATAAAGATTTCCTTGCTACGATCTCATTTTTAGCTCACCATAAATAGCAAGTTTTGGCATGATAAAGTGAAAAGAGAGGTGGCTATGTCTAAAAATAAGTATGATGGATTAGGTCAATATACTGTAATTGTGGCAGATACAGGCGATATTGAGGCTATTAGAAAGCATAAGCCACAAGATGCAACCACCAATCCCTCCCTCCTATTTAAAGCTGCCGGTATGCCAGAGTACGCCCATTTGGTTAAAGATGCCGTTGACTGGGCAAAATCACATGCTACTCATAAAGAAAATCTTATAGAGAAAGTGATTGTAAAGCTCTTTGTCAATTTTGGCGCAGAGATCTTGAAAATTGTCCCTGGAAGGGTCTCTACCGAAGTTGATGCTAGACTCTCCTTTGATATTGAAGGAAGTTTAAAAAGAGCCAGAGAGTACATTGCCTTGTATGAAGAAAAGGGGATTGGAAAAGAGAGGGTTCTTATTAAGCTAGCCTCCACCTGGGAGGGGATAAAAACTGCTGAAATCCTTGAGAAAGAGGGGATTCACTGCAATATGACCCTTATGTTTAATCTTGCTCAAGCAATTGGTGCTGCAGAAGCTGGAGCTACTCTCATATCTCCTTTTGTAGGAAGAATTTATGACTGGCAAAAACAGAAGGAAAATAAAGAGATCTCTGTTTCGGAAGATATGGGGGTTAAATCAGTTACATCGATTTTTCACTATTATAAAAAATTTGGTTACAAAACTCAAATTATGGGAGCATCTTTTAGAAGCATGAATCAAATTCTAGCCCTCTCTGGCTGCGATCTGCTGACAATCGCTCCGAACTTGCTCGATGAGCTCAAACAAGCGACAGGAGAAGTTTCGCAAGCCCTTAAAGCAAGCGATTCAAACCAGTTTGCTATTAAGAAAATCTCGATAGATGAAAAGGCTTTTCGGCTTGCTTTATGCATGGATGAAATGGCCTCAGATAAACTCTATGACGGAATTCGCGGCTTTGCAAGAGATACAGTTAAGCTCGAAACCCTTATAGCGGAAACCTATAACTTAAAGGGATCTAGCTCATCCAAGACCCTTTAAACCCGGTCACTTCTAAATAGGATGCGCTCTAAAAATTTACTATTTAAACCCTGCCTTTTACTTATTCACTCGGCACTTTGGGCGAATAAGTAGAGGCCGCGTTTTAAGCATGAGGCACGTTTGAACCTCAAAGGTTAGCTTGTAGTCTTGGCTTCTAAAGATCTTTAAATTTGACGTTCTATGTGGTTGGGGTAGTAGTGGTGGGTGGAGTTGTGGAGTTGGGGATAAAGCCGGAGATGAGCATGCTGGCAATAGCTAGAAAAATGCCCCACATCACCATGCCTGTGGCTACTTTTTTCTGATCGCTGTCGCTGAGTTCCCAAGAGTATTCATCTTTATAGGAGCTATCTTCCACAAAAGCAGAAAGTGTTAGAGGGTGGAAAATGAATGCAACTACAGTGATAATTAGGGTAATCTGTTTTTTCATAAACACTCTTCCGTTTTTTTCTTTTTAGCGGGAATGTTTTTTTTCGGCTAGAAGTAAATTTTTCTTCGGTTTTTATTATGAGGTCGGTAGAATGAATGAAAATGTTCCGAGCAAGAGGGGAAAAGCTATGCCTTTAGAGACTGCAGATAATAAAGTAAAAGAAATTTGTGCGATACTCCGCAAAGAGACTCTTGAACCAGCTCAGACTGAGGCTAAAACAATTGTAGAAACAGCTCTTAAGGAGGCTGCCGAAATTGTCTTAAAAGCAAAAGAAGAGGCGGCTAAGGTTTTAGAAGAGGGTAAGTTGGAACTCGCTAAGGAATTAAGGGTTCACGAAGGATCGATTCAGCTTGCGATACGACAAGGAATTTCGTCTCTTAGACAAGGGATCGAAAAGATGTTTTCTGATGAATTAAATTCTGAAGTTGAACGGGTTATGGGTGGACAAGATGCTGTAGCGAGCGCGGTAGCCGTCATTTT
The DNA here is from genome assembly GCA_937996705.1 of uncultured Chlamydiae bacterium. Classification (GTDB taxonomy): domain Bacteria; phylum Chlamydiota; class Chlamydiia; order Chlamydiales; family 2-12-FULL-49-11; genus VGMD01. The sequence goes on along the minus strand of CALKUQ010000021.1, from coordinate 81,734 downwards.
ATCGCTAATTGAAAAAGAAGGGCTGGGGGTCAATTTGGATGTCCTTCTTCCTAAACATGTTGATATTAATGCGATCTGTGAAACATTAAGAGGGAATCTAGGAGAGAAGCTTAAAAAATCTGCCCTGTTAGTGCCTGAGGTTAAAGGGGGCGTTGAGCTCCGCTTAAAAGATAAGAAAATGTCGATTGATTTAACAGATAGAGCTGTCGAGGAGCTTTTGGCTTCTTATGTAACGCATGAGCTTCGAGCAAAAATCTTTAGTGATAAATAATGAGCAAATTTTTTATTTATGGAATTCTTCCTCCGCTTGATTTTGGTACAAGGCCCGATATAACAAGTCGAGAATTGTATGAGCTTTTGGAGTTAAATCTCTCTCCACTAGAATTGAAAAAAATTCGAGTTCTTAAATTATGGATAGATATCTCAAATTTATTTGCCCTTTTTAATGATCACAAATTTGATCAAAGAGGGAATTATTCTAAAAGCACAATTAAGGCAATGATTGCTAATGAAGAAGATTTGCCAGACTATGTTTTTGAATTTTATCGCGATTATGAAAATGATGGGGAAAGAAGAAAGTTTTTTCCGAAACTGATCTCTCGCTATTTTCAAGAGGAGAAAACGAGCTCTAGCGGTTATCTATCTGAATTTCTATCGTTTGAGCACGATGTTAGGCTTTTGCTGGCAGGGTTTAGGGCAAAAAACTCTAAAGTCGATTTAGCAAAAGAGTTACAGTTTGCAGATCAGAGCGATCCTATTGTCTCTGCCGTTTTGATGCAAGTGAATAGCTCAGGAAAATTCCAATTTCCGGCTGAGTATGAGGATTTAGAAAAAGTGGTAGAAGAAGCGGAGGGGAGTCCTCTAAAGCAGTACGAAGGAATCGCTAACTATCGGTTTCAGTTCTATATAAAATATTTTAACAGTCATGTGTTTTCCCTTGAAGGTGTTTTGGGCTATATGGTAGCTCTCTGGATTTTAGAGGATTTTTTTGCGCTAAACAAAGAAGAAGGGGAAAGCTATTTAAGTAACATTGTGGAGAGAGGAAATGTCTCGTAATATCAAAGCTACAGGAAAGGTAGTATCAGCATTAGGAAATTTGTTAAAGGTCGAATTTGATGGAGAGATTCTGCAGGGTGAAATCGGATTTATCCAGTTAGAAAATGAGTCATTGAAATGTGAAGTAATTGAGATTGATGGCAAAGTAGCTAAAGTTCAGGTTTTTGAAGATACGAGAGGTGTAAAGCTTGGAACAAAAGTGCTCTTTACAAAGTTTCAGTTAGAAATTGAATTAGGCCCCGGCCTACTTGCTCAAATATTCGATGGATTGCAAACTCCCCTTGAAGAGCTTGCCGATATATCAGGCCTTTTTCTCCCAAGAGGGGTCCAAATTGAGTCCCTTGACCGAGTGAAGCGCTGGGATTTTAAACCTGTAGCGAAATTGGGTGAGTTTTTAAGGCGGGGTGACACGATTGGGACAGTCCAAGAGTCTCATTTTACCCACAACATTATGCTCCCTTTTGCAATGTATGGAAAATATGAGCTCACTTGGGTGAAGTCTCCAGGCAGCTACCCGGTTGATACGGTTATTGCAAAAGTCTCGGATGAGAAAGGGAAAGAGATTGAATTGACAATGGTGCAAAAATGGCCGGTCAAATTTCCCCTTATGCAAGGTACGAGAAAAAAGGCAACAAAGGCTCTAATCACAGGGATTCGTATCATCGATACAATGGTTCCCTTGATAAAAGGGGGGTCAGGTGGAACTCCAGGTCCTTTTGGTGCAGGAAAAACTGTAACTCAGCAGCTCATTTCGAAATACTCAAACGTTGATATTGTAGTTATTGCTGCATGCGGAGAGAGGGCAGGTGAGGTTGTAGAGACTCTTAAGACCTTCCCGACCCTTACAGATGTTCACTCTAGCGAACCCCTCATGAATCGTACTTGCATTATTTGCAATACCTCATCGATGCCAGTTGCAGCTAGGGAAGCCTCTGTATATGTAGGCGTTACGATAGCTGAATACTACCGTCAAATGGGACTTGATGTCCTTCTTTTGGCCGATTCGACCTCAAGATGGGCTCAAGCGATGCGTGAAATGTCTGGAAGATTGGAAGAAATTCCTGGCGATGAGGCATTTCCTGCTTACCTGGCTTCAAGAATTGCTGCCTTTTATGAAAGAGCTGGAGTGATAGAACTCCAAAATGGAAAAGAGGGTTCTGTTACAATTATCGGTGCAGTCTCACCCGCAGGGGGGAACTTTAGCGAGCCTGTTACGCAGGCTACCATGAATGTTGTAGGCGCCTTTATATGCCTCTCTCGGGAGTTTTCAGACAAACGTATTTATCCTGCAATCGATCCTCTATTTTCTTGGTCTAAGTATTTGGAAGACTTTAGCAATATGATTAAAGCAGAAGTGACTCATTGGAAAAAATGGGTCGAAAGGGCAAGATCGATTTTAAAAGATGGGGATGAAATCGGCAGAAGGATGGAGGTTGTCGGCCAAGAAGGGATTAGCATTGATGATATGGTTACCTATCTTAAGTCTGAACTCTTTTCCTTTTGTTACTTGCAACAAAACGCCTTTGATAAAGAGGATGCTTATTGTTCTTTGGAGCAGCAAAAAGTGCAGTTTCAATTGATGAACCAAATTTTTGAAAGGGAGTATGAGTTTGATTCACACGATTCTGCTAGAGCCTATTTCCTTGAAACTCAGACCAAGGTAAAAAACTTGAATTTCTTGAATTTTGAATCAGTTGCCTATAAAAAATTGTTACAGACTCTCCAAGAAGAGTTAGATAAACGGCATGTAATGGGTGGGGTATAGATGCAGAAATATTACGAAGAGATCACAGAGATTGATAACAGCACATTTGTGGTTCATGCTGAGGATGTTGCTATAGGTGAAATGGTTCGTGTCGATAAGTATGATGGCACAAAGCTTTTTGGTTCTGTCATTAGTTTTGATAAGACGAGAGTGATTATTCAAGCTATGGGCGCAACTAAAGGGCTTTCTACAGGAGATCGGGTTGTCTTTCTTAAGAAGGCAATGACAGTCGTAGTAGGAGATGATGTCTTGGGTAGAATTCTCAATTCAATGGGAGAGCCGATAGATGGAGGGCCTGCTGTTGAAGGGGTAGAGGTAGCTATTGGAACATCGTCGGCAAATCCTGTGAAAAGGGTTTTAGCTCACCGAATGATTCAGACAAATATTCCTATGATTGATCTTTTTAACTGCCTTGTCCAGTCCCAAAAAATTCCGATTTTTTCTGTGGCAGGGGAGCCATACAACCAATTACTCATGCGAATTGCCAACCAAACAGACGCCGATGTAGTATTAATCGGCATTATGGGCGCCCGTTACGACGACTTATACGCCTTTATTGAAAACGCAAAAAAAATGGGATCGCTTGAAAAGACGGCAATTTTTGTCCACAAAGCGACAGATTATCCTGTTGAGTGTCTGTTGATACCAGACATGGTCTTAACAGTTGCTGAGCAATTTGCCCAGCAAGGGAAAAAGGTCCTTGTTTTACTAAGCGATATGACAGCTTTTGCCGACTCTTTAAAGGAGATTGCGATTAGTTTGGAGCAAGTGCCCTCAAATCGGGGCTACCCGGGATCTCTCTATTCTGATCTGGCTTCGAGGTATGAGAAAGCTATTGATATTGAAGGTCTTGGTTCGATCACCATCATTGCCGCAACCACAATGCCCGGAGATGATGTAACTCACCCTGTACCTGACAATACGGGTTATATTACAGAGGGGCAATTTTACTTGCGTAACGGTCGTATTGAAGTGTTTGGATCTCTTTCTCGTTTGAAACAACACGTCATAGGGGGACCTTCAAGTAGAGAAGACCATTCCGCACTCATGAACGCCCTTGTCCGGTTTTATGCAGAGGCATTGAAGGCAAGAGAGCTCTACAGTATGGGATTCAAATTATCCAAGTGGGATGAGAAGTTGATTAAGTATGGAGATCTTTTTGAAGAGAAATTAATGGATTTAGAAGTGAACATACCTCTTTTGGAAGCTCTTGATCTCGGATGGAAAATTCTCTCTGATTGCTTTGAACCCCAGGAAGTTGGTATTAAACAGGATTTGATTGAAAGGTATTGGAAGAAGTAGATAGATGGCCCAAGTAAAGTGCACAAAAATTGAACTTGTAAGGTTAAAGAAGAAGCTTGGTCTTTTTAAAAAATACCTGCCTACCCTTCAGCTTAAAAAGATGCTACTCCAAGCAGAAGTGAATAAAGCAAGAGAGGCAGTTAAGAGGCTTGAAGCAGAGTACAGGTTAGAAAAAGAGAATCTCTCTTCCCATGTCCATCTTTTGAATGATCCGATTATCCAAGAAATTGAAAGGGCATTCGAGATTGAAGAAGTCTTTACCAATATGGAAAATATAGCTGGAATACAAGTTCCTAGTTTAGAAAGGCTTTCATTTAAAGATCCCGAGATGAGTTTTATGAAGACCCCTCTTTGGGTCGATGAAGCGATTCAGAGAATTCGCAGGTTAAAGCATGATTACCAAAAAGTGATCGTCGGAATTGAAAAAAAGGAAATTTTGGAAGGCGAGCTTAGGGTGGTTTCAATACGGGTGAATTTATTCGAGAAGCGCTTGATTCCCGAGCTTGAAAAAGAGATCAGCCAGATTCGAATTTTTTTAGGAGATCAAGAATTGCAAGCAGTTGCATCAGCAAAAGTGTCTAAGGAAAAGTCAATTAAGCGCAGCCTGAAAGAAGAGGTGACTGCATGAGAGTTCCTGTAAAAAAAATACTTTTTATCGGCTCAAAGGAAGTTCATGAGACCTTTTTTGATAGAGCACAAAAAATTGGCTGGTTTGAATTTATCTCAGTAAGCGGTACAAAACCCCATCTTTTTCCTAAGCCGATGGAAGATCTGAAACTTGCGATTAAAATTTTAAAAAAGCAGGCTGTAAAAGAAGATCCTATGCAGGTCGAGCGGCCGAAAGCAAGAGCTACAATAGACAGAATTATTGAGCTCAAAAATGAGATTGAGAAAAAACAAGAGGAAAAGCGACTCTTAGGCGCTGAGATTATAAAAGTCCACCCCCTAGGCGAGTTTGATGTAGACGAGTTTGAATCGCTTAAAAAAGAGACAGGGAAATGGTTTCAGTTTGTTTTCATTCGACATGAGAGGTTAAAGAGAGGGGAAATCCCGGAAGACCTCATATTTATTAAACGAGAGCTTGATTTTGATTATTACCTCTACATTGGAGCTCACAAATTTTCCCATCCTGCATTTACAGAAGTCTATGTTAGAAAATCCCTTAGCCAATTGCTCGAGACCAAGAGAGATTTAGGTGAAGCGATTCACAAGCTAGAAAACGAACTTAGAGGGCTAACTTGTTATCAACACGATTTAGAAGAGTTTTTCCTAGAAGAACTTAGTAGTCTAAATCTAGCCTTTGCAAAAGGGGATGTCGATTACTATAACGAAGAGGGGCTCTTTGTTATTGAAGCTTGGGTTCCCGAGAATCGGACAAATGAGATCAAAGTGTTGACTAAGGGTTTGCCAATTTATCATAGCCAGGTAGCCCAAGAGAGTCACGATGTAGTTCCTACCTATTTAGAAAATACAGGGCTTGCTCGGATTGGTCAAGATCTTGTTGAGATTTATGATACACCCTCAACTAGTGATAAGGATCCCTCCTTATGGGTCGTCTGTTCGTTTGCCCTATTTTTTGGAATGATTGTTTCTGATGCAGGTTACGGCCTGTTATTTTTGCTCGGAGCTCTTTTCTTTAGATACAAACACCCTAATGCAAAAGGGGTTAAGAAGCGGGTCTTGAATTTAGCTCTCATCTTGTCTTGCACCAGTATCCTTTGGGGAACTTTGATTGCCTCATACTTTAGTATAGGGTTTGAGCCGACAAATCCTCTTGCTAAAACCTCGATTTTGTACCACCTTGCTGTCAACAAAATTCAATACCACATGAAGCCAGGTGATGAGACATTTCATGAATGGGTAAAAGAGTACCCAAAAATTGCTGATGCAAAAACTGGCCAAGAAGCTTTAGCGTTAGGTTATAAAGAGGTTAAAGGGACAAAAGATTATAAATTTCTGAGCGAGATGAGCGATTCCCTTCTACTGGAAATTGCCATCCTTGTTGGGATCATCCACATGATGTTTTCTTTTTTACGCAATTTAAAAAGAAATTGGTCAGGGGTGGGTTGGGTGATCACCATGTGGGGGGCATACCTCTATTTTCCTAAAATTGTTGATGCCGTCTCTTTGGTTCAGTGTTTTGGCTTCATGTCTAAATTTAACCTCCTTTTAGCAGGAAAGCAGCTCCTATATGGAGGTCTTGGCATTACCGTTGCCTTGTCATTGATCCAGCAAAAATGGATGGGGCTAATGGTAATTTCAAAGCTTATTGAGGTCTTTTCAGACGTTTTGTCCTATTTGCGTCTCTATGCTCTTGGACTTGCTGGGATGATTATGGCATCGACATTCAATGATATGGGAGCGATGGTTGGTGGAGGTGTTTTAGGCGCTTTAGTCATCTTTTTTGGACATGCGGTAAACATCACTTTAACGATTTCTGCAGGTGTTTTACACGGACTTCGTTTGAATTTCCTAGAATGGTACCACCACTCATTTGAGGGTGGGGGGAGAAAATTTCGCCCATTAAAAGTTTTTATTAAAGAATAAGGAGAAATGGTATGAGTTTTGATATGATTGGACCTGCATTGTCGCTGGCATTTGGCGCTATCGGAGCTTCGATTGGTTGTTCGATTGCAGGGATGACATCGCACGCGGTAATGAGTAGAATTGAAGAGGGGCACGGTAAGTTTATCGGTCTTTCAGCCATTCCAGCATCGCAATTGATCTATGCGTTTATTTTGATGCTGCTTTTAAGGAATAAAATTGAAGCAGGGGTGGTAACTCAATTATCTGCCCTGTTTATCGGTGGCGGGTCAGGATTAGCTATAGGCGTAGCTGCTGTCTATCAAGGGATGTGTTGCTCAACAGCCATACAAGCGACTGCTAAACAACCTTCTGTGTTTGGAAAAACCTTAGTTGCAATCGGTGTTGTAGAATCATTTGCCCTCTTTGCGATGGTTTTTGCCTTGCTATTAATGTAAAATCCAGCGATAGATATACTCATGACAAGAGAAGAATGCGATACGATGGGTGTTGTGCAAGTCCCTAAAGATAAGCTTTGGGGAGCACAAACCCAGCGTTCTAGAGAAAACTTTTGTGTCGGAACGGAATTGATCCCGTTAGATCTTATTCACTCTCTGGCTCTTGTGAAAAAAGCATCCGCAGTAGTCAATACAGAGCTTGGCTTGCTTTCTGAAGAGAAGAGAGATTTGATATTGAAAGCTGCTGATCAAATCATTGAAGGTCATCTAAATGACCATTTTCCCCTGGTTGTCTGGCAGACAGGCTCAGGGACTCAAACTAATATGAATGTCAACGAAGTGATTGCAAATTATGCGAATCGTGAGGTAGGAAAAAAGCTGATCCATCCCAATGACGATGTTAATAAAAGCCAATCCTCTAATGATGCCATTCCCACAGCAATTACAATAGCAACTTGCACCCAAGTAAAAAATAGACTCATCCCTGCTTTGACCTACTTTGCAAAAGTTCTCTCTATAAAAGTAGAAGAGTTTAAAGGGATAGCTAAGTGTGGTAGAACCCATTTAATGGATGCAACTCCACTCACATTAGGCCAGGAATTTTCCGCATATCTTACCCAAATTCAAAATATAATCAGGGATTTAGAGGCAGTTCTTCCCAGAGCAAGTGAAATTGCGTTGGGTGGTACTGCCGTTGGAACAGGGCTTAATACCCACCCTGAATATGCTCAAAAAGTTGCAAGGGAAATTGCAAAATTGACACGCTTTCCATTCACCTCTGCACCCAATAAATTTGAAGCGCTCGCAACGATGGATGGGCTAGTCACTCTAAGTGGAGTTCTCAAAACATGCGCAGTCACTTATATGAAAATCGCAAATGATATCAGGCTTTTAGGGTCAGGACCAAGATGCGGGTTGGGGGAAATAACGCTCCCAGAAAATGAACCTGGCTCCTCGATCATGCCTGGAAAAGTGAATCCTACTCAATGTGAAATGATGACCCAAGTTGCGGTTCAAGTGATGGGAAATGATGCTGCTATCGGTATTGCAGGGGCATCGGGTCACCTTCAACTCAATGTCTTTCGTCCAGTTTTAGCCTACAATCTTCTCCAATCGATCAGGCTTCTTTCAGATGCTGCAAACAATTTTGTCGATAAATGCCTTATAGATATTAAACCCAATCATGAGCAAATCCGTTGGTATTTAGAAAATTCGCTCATGCTTGTCACCGCACTGAATCCCCATATTGGTTATGACAATGCAGCAAAAATCGCAAAGTACGCTTTTGAAAAAAATCTTACCCTAAAAGGTGCTTCACTTGCCCTTGGGCTTTTGACCGAAGTCGAATTCGACCTCTGGGTCGACCCCGCTAGAATGCTCGGCTCTTGAAGGGGGGAGTTCTACAACCGTTGCAAGAACTCGGTGATCGGAGTATACGAGTTTTTGACCTGGAAAATCAACACATTGGTAGTTGTCGTCTTGGTGAACGGTAGTAAGAATGTCTATGATGGAGTTATTTCTTACAGCCATAACGTGATCTAAATTTGAAGGGTCTGTCTGTTGTTTTAGGTTTCCTTGAAATGTAAAAGGATTTCTCGGATCTTGATAACCTTTGTTAAAGCTTGTCTCTAAATTAAGTGAAACATACTCTTCATCATTTAGATTAAGATCCCCCGTGACTACCGTAGCCAAATGCTCAGATTGTGCATCGAGCGCTTTGGCTCTTATAAGATCCATTTCCAGCCTTCTTGCTCCACATTCTTCTAAGGTTGGGTGTTGAGCGGTTTCTGAGTGTTGTAGATGGGTCGTGATGATTCTAGCAAACGGAGCTTTCCTACTTGCTAAGGAAAAGGTGAAAAAGCCTTTAGAAGAAAATTTGGAGACCCCAAGGAGGGTATCTTTAGGAAAAGGGGTAAATTCTGGGTCTACAATTTTATATTTACTTGCTACCATCAGTCCAGAGGAGACACCGAGAGCTCTAGAACCAATATTAAAATATCCAAAATGATAACCAGCCTCTTTAAGTCTTTCCGAAATTAAAAATGCCGCTTTTGTATCAAACGTTTCATAAAGACAGACAACATCTGAATCCTTAAGAAGGATATTACGTACGATTCCGTCAATTCTATATTTCCACGGGGGGAGATTTTCCCCAATCGCGAAGCCTGCCACCATACAGCAAACATTCCAAGACGACATGGTAAAGGCCCGTTGACATGGAAGTTCTTTAGCATGAGGTCCACTCCATGATAGAAAAGGCTTCTCTTGAAGCTGATTTCCGATGCATCTGAGTAGAGCCCCTGGAACGGTTGTTAGAAGTGCTAGGGCAGTTAGAAAAATCGCTTTTATTAGTAATAGTGTATTACGTCCTTTATTTAGATACCACTTGGAGTCAGGGTGCATGAATTGAGTAACAGAGGTGAGGGCGTAAGCCTCGTGTGCTTTGCATAGAGGGTCTGTTAAGAGTGAAGCCAAGCGAAAACAAGCTGTAGCTAAAGTAGGGGATGTCACCATAATCTAAACTCCTTAACTGATTTAGCATCAATAATACAGGAATATGGAATAAATATCTAGATGGGGATGATTTAAAATTTTTGATATCTAATAACTAGTGAATAATCTCTGTCCAGAGCTGATGCTCCCATTTGTCAAGAATATGATTGTCTTTGTCTAAAAGAAGTGCTTGATAAGCGAAGAAACCCTGTTTTTCGTTAAATTTTTCATTGATTAAAGGAAATGAGACTGCCCCAATCAGATTTGAAACAGGATATTCGAGGGTCTCTTCTGTGAAATCCTTATAAATAACGGAGAGTGTGATGTGGAGATCTTTAGGTTTCAAAGAGGGGGGGAGGAGCCAGCTAACATACAATTTTTCCCCTTTTGGTGGGCGAGATTGCTCTGGATCAGGACTCCTTGCAAACGTACTTGCCAGAGTTGTCTTGTCTACAACTGCCCTTGAAACGCCCAGGTAGTGTTGGGGGCCGCATGAGATGCATAGAAGAGAAAAAACTAAGCTATAACAAAACGATTTCATCCCTTATACTATACCCAAGGCCCGATTTTTATGGTTATAAAAAGTGTACTAGCGATAATTTTTCTTGAAGAGAGTGTTCTCTTAATCAAAAGACGCGATGTTCCCGTCTGGGTTCTCCCTGGAGGGGGAATCGAAGAAGGGGAGAGTGGAGAAGATGCAATTATTCGTGAATGCAAAGAAGAGATAGGAGTTCAAGTAGAAGTGGTAAGACTTGTTGCTACCTACACGGGAGGCTTTTTCATTAAACCTGTCTACCTCTTTGAATGCAAAGTTGTAACAGGATTGATCTTCCCAGGAATCGAGGCAAAAGAGGCAAGCTATTTCCCCCTTACAAATCTTCCCAAACAAATCCCTCCCCCCTTTGAAGAATTCATCCAAGACGCCCGAAAACACCTGCCCCCATTTGAGCGGAGAATCACCTCCATCACAATCCCAAAAATCTTCCTCACCCTTATCCAGCATCCCCTCCTCTTTGCCCGATTCATCCTCAGCAGACTCGGACTCCATCTAAACTCTTAACTTATTAGAGTTCTTTCGAAACTCAAATAGTTGACCGGTCAATTCTCGGTGGAATGATCGCTTCAGTACGATGGGTGTGGCCCTTCGAGTTTTTATTAGGGGTTCAGGAGGAGGATGGCGAGGTTGAGGGAGAGGGCGAAGAGGGACCAGAGGAGGTAGGGGATGAGGAGGAGGCCTGAAGGGCGGTAGAGCTTTAGGAAGAGGTGGGTGTTTATCGAGGTGAGTGTGATGAGGATGAGGAGGTCAGCTAGGGCAAGCACTGGACTTTTGAGGAAAAAGAAAGAGTAGGTCCAGGCTAGATTGAAGAGGAGTCCCGCGCCATAGGTAAAAAGGGCGAGAGTTTTTTTCTTTGAAGGCTCTATTTTTATGAAAATGAGCCAGCCTGAAATTGCGATCATGAGGTAGAGGAGGGGCCAGACAAAGCCAAAAACCCAGCCTGGAGGGTTCCATGCCGGTTTTTTCAGGGTTTGATACCAGTTATTGACTGAGGTAAATGTAAAGAGACTCCCAATCCATTGAATGGAAAGTGTCAATACTAGAAAAAAGAGAAATGATGTGATTTTTTTCATGCTTTAATTGGGGGTTGTTTGTGATAATTTTGTTTCTAAAAGTGTTTCATGGCATTGAAGAATAAGATTTTCTGTTTCATTCCAGCCAAGGCAAGGGTCGGTGATGGAGAGGGAGGGGGAGAGGGGGAATCCGAGTTCAAGGGATTGGTTGCCTGATTCGAGAAAACTTTCGACCATAAGTCCGAGAAGGGGGGTCTGATATTTCATGTATTGTTGAATTACCCTCTTGAACACTTCTTGCTGGTGAATGGGGTTTTTTTTAGAGTTGCCGTGGGAACAGTCGATCATGATGGGGTGGTAGATTCCTGACGCTTTTTGGAGTTTTTTTGCATAAATGAGATGTTCTTTGTCATAGTTTGGTTCCAATTCAGATCCGCGTAAGACCAGGTGGGAGTGGGGATTGCCAGATGAACAGCAGATGGCAAGTCTCCCCTCTTGATTATTAGCTAAAAAAGTGTGGGGTGTTTTGGCTGATATAATGCTGTTGATAGGGGAAGTAAGGTCTCCTTCCAGAGTGTTTTTAAAGCCTACGGGAAAAGGGAGAGAGGATGCAAGCTCTCTATGAATCTGACTGCTGGTCGTTCTTGCCCCGATAAAGCCCCATGTCACAAGATCTTCAAAGAATTGTGCTGTCAAAGGATTGACAAATTCTGTTGCAGAGGGGAGTTTGAGATGGACAAGTTCTAGCAAGAGTTCTCGAGTGAGGGATAAGCCCTCATTAAGATCGTTTGTCCCATTTAAGTAAGGGTCGTAGAGGAATCCTTTCCAGCCAACGGTAGTTCTTGGTTTTTCGACATAAACTCGCATTACCACAAAGAGGGTCTCTTCGACGTAATCGCTTAATTTTTTCAGTTTTTTAGCGTAACTAAGTGCGCTCTCTATGTTATGAATTGAGCAAGGACCAATCACTAAAGCAAGTTTTTTGGATTTGCCTACTACGATTTTTCTAGCTTCATCTCTGGAATCTGATAAAAATGCGCCGCCTCCACGAGTAAGTAAAAACTTGCTTTTTAGAGAAACGGGCGATGAGAGGTCGGTATCTAAAAACATCCCACTACATTAATTTTTTTATCTACTTATTCTCAATAACAATATATTATGAGGTCATGAGTGAGAAAAAAATCCCCTATGTGATTCAGTACCCGGCCGATTTTGGAGGGTGCGGCTTTTGGCGAATGATTTGGCCTCAGTTGATTATGAATATGCAAAGGCTTGCTACAGTCAATCATTCTCAGATGTTTATTCGCGATTTTTTACACTACAACAACGCAACAGCAATCCATGTTCAAAGGCAGGGAAAGCAGAACCATTTGGAATTTTTTAAGAAATTGCACCACATCAAAAAGCGGTTGAAATTTCGATTAATTTACGACTCAGACGATATTGTTTTTTACGACGATATTCCTGATTATAATTTTGCAAAAGAGAGTCTTGAAAAGGATGGAAGTTTTGCAAGAGAGATTATGGAGCTTTGTGATGAGGTGACAGTAACTACCCCATTTTTAAGAGATTACTATTTAAAAAAGACAAGTCAAAAAAACATTACCGTCATCCCTAATTACCTCCCTCACATTTGGATGGGCAACTATTTTAGTGAAGAATTGATTTTAAGGAATTACAGAAACCATAAGAAAAAGCCGAGAATTTTATACTCTGCATCTGCTAATCATTTTTTTAATATGCAGGGGAGAGAGGAGATCGCAGACGATTTTACCCACGTAAAAGAGGCTTTAATGGCTAATATCGACAAATTTCAGTTAGTCTTAGTGGGGGGGCGTCCCTCTGCCTTATCCTATGAAATCGAAAGGGGATTAGTCGAGTATCACCCTTGGCAAACAACGGATAATTACCCCAGATTTTTAGCAAATCTACAAATCAACATGTGCATCGCCCCTCTTATTGAAAACGATTTTAACAGAGCAAAAAGCGATTTGAAATTTTTAGAGGCAACTGCATTAGGGCTCCCGATTGCCTGTCAAGATATGTCTACCTATGCGATTGCGCCGGTAAGATTCAAAACTGGGGAAGATCTGATTAAAAGGCTCAAAGAGACTCTTGAGTCGGAGGAGACTTTTTTGGCAGCCAGCAGGAGAGCTCGAGGGCTGATTCAAGAGAGGTGGCTCGAAAGACCGGAAAATATCGGAAAGTATCTCGATGTTTATTGCCATTCTTACGGAGATCCTATGAGAAAATACATCTGATGTTGTATAATTTATCCCATGGATCACATAATTTTTTGGATAGACCGGATTAATGATCTGGTTTGGGGAACTCCTCTTCTCGTTTTAATTACATTTGTAGGACTCTATCTTACCGTACGACTAAGGGGGATACAGTTCCGAAGACTTTGGTACGCTCATAAGCTTGCGTTTATGAAAGATGAGGCAAAGGGAGCTGGGGATATATCTCATTTTCAGGCTCTTATGACTGCTCTTGCCGCTACAATTGGGATAGGGAGCATTACAGGGGTTGCCACAGCGATTGCAATTGGGGGGCTCGGTTCCATTTTCTGGATGTGGATGGCTGCCCTCCTCGGAATGGCTACCAAGTATGGGGAAGCGATTTTAGCGATTAAGTATAGGGTGATAGATGAGCAGGGAGAGATGTGCGGTGGTCCCATGTATTATCTTCATAAAGGCCTCAAAAGCAAATGGTTGGCCGGGATTTTTGCGGTTTTTGCTGCAGTTACTGCCTTTGGAACAGGGAATATGGTGCAGTCCAACTCTGTTGCAGAAGCTGTAAAAGCGCTGGCCCCTTCAATCGACCCAATATACATAGGGATTATTTTAATGGTGGTTACAGGACTCCCCCTTATAGGCGGAATCAAGAGCATCAGTAAAGTGGTCAGTATCCTTGTCCCCTCTATGGCTATTTTTTACCTCGCCTCATGTCTTATCGTTGTCGGAATTAATATCAACGCCGTCCCAAAAGCGTTTCAAATGATTTTCCAGTCTGCATTTACAGGACAGGCAGCAGCAGGGGGATTTTTAGGATCTACCGTGATGATGGCGATTCAGTATGGAGTTTCGCGGGGGATTTTTTCCAGCGAAGCAGGTCTTGGCACCTCATCAATAGCGGCTGCCGCAGCCAGAACAGATTCGCCAGGAAGACAAGCCCTTGTCTCAATGTCTACAGTCTTTATCACAACAGGGATCGTTTGTACCCTTACAGGCCTTGTGATTGCAACAACTGGTGTCCTTGGATCATTTGCCCTTGATGGAACGCTCCTTACAGGTTCAGCCCTCGCAATTAAAGCCTTTGATACAGTTCTTCCCCATGGAGGCCTCCTAGTTACAATCGCGATTATCCCGTTTGCCTACTCTACGATACTTGGATGGGCTTACTACGGCGAAAAATCGATGGAGTACCTCTTTGGATTAAGATCAACCCCCTGGTACAGAGCAGTTTACACCATTATGGTCTTTTTTGGCGCTGTCTTAAATCTCAAGCTCGTTTGGGGCTTTGCCAACATCATGAACGGCCTTATGGCCTTTCCCAATCTCATTGGCCTTATCCTGTTAGCCGGAGTGATTGCTAAAGAGAGCTCCCTTTTTGAAAAGCTCCTCGACAAAGAAGAGAAAAAACCTGAAGCCCTTTCAGCCTAGATATTTGAATGTAAGAGACTTGTCAAAATGCCCGTTTTTGTTATCCTTACCTGAAAAGAGGTATATTTATGGATAGTGAGAAAGAAAGTGTTAATGATCCACAACCTGTCATTTGTTGTAGCCCGTCCTGTTTTTTTGGGGGCTGTTCTTGTAAAACCTGTCCACCAGCATGGGGATGCAATCAGAATACTGGACAATGCGTGGCTCCCTACGATGAAAAACTCGAATCATAGTTGATAGAGCTTGTGGGTTTCAACGAAGGATAATTCTGGTTAAAGCCGGGTAAGTTTGAGGCCGATTTCGGTGTGGGCTTGGAGAGTCTCTGCGAGCGATTGCTTTGTTTTAGAGACAAGGGCCTCGGGGGCCTTTGATGTGAACTCTGGGTTCTGGAGCTTTTGCTCGAGAGCTTGGAGTTGAAGGGTGAGTTTGTCGAGTTCTTTGGTCAGACGGAGTTTCTCTTTTGCTTTGAGCTCTGTGGGGAGGGGGACAAAGATTTTAATCCCTTTGACAATGGCTGTTGCGCCGGCTGCTGAGAGGAGATCGTGTTGGTGGGAAGATTCAATGTTTTGGATACGAACAAGTGAGTGGAGAATTTGGCGGTTATCATAAATAAATTTGAGTATCTTGTTGTCATCTCCCATAAGGTAGACATCGATAGATTGTCCGAGGGGGACTTGAAGCTCAGCGCGGATGTTGCGAAGGGCGTAAACGACCTCTCTTAGGAGTTCAAATTCTCTCTCTACCTCTTTAGATATATCGGAAGGGGCGAGCTCTTCAGGGTAGGGGGCTACAATGCACGCTTCAGAGGAGAGGGTTGCTAATACGTCACTTAGATAGCTATCTTTACTTGCTTTTATCTGGAATCTCTCTTTTAGAAGGGCAAAAATTTCTTCTGTAATAAAGGGGACGATGGGGTGCATAAGTCTAACAGAAGCTAGTAAAATAATGAGCAAAATATGCTGCTTATTCACTCGTGTTTCAGGGGCGCCGACTTTTGCAAAGAGGTAGGGTTTACACATTTCTAGGTAGTATGCGCAAAACTCATCCCAAAAGAATTCGTAGATTTGCTTAGCTGCCTCATTAAAATGGTAATTTGTGAACTTATGATTCATCTCTTGGATGGTTTGATTCAATCTAGACAAAATCCACCGATCATCCAAAGTAAAAAGAGAGGGATTAAGGCTCTCTTGAAGCTCGCTTAAGTCTTCTAGGTTGAGGAGAATGAACCGAGTAGCGTTCCATAGTTTATTGGCAAAGTTTTTGTACTCCTCAAACCGCCTTCGATCGAGATCAATCTGTCTTGCATGGGTGACGCTTGAGGTGAGGGCAAAGCGCATGGCGTCGGTTCCGTACTCTCCAATAATCTCAAGAGGGTCGATTACATTCCCTTTAGATTTCGACATTTTTTCCCACTTTGATAAGACCTCTTTGGGGAGGGGCTCTCCCAGTTCATAAGCAAGCCTTTCTTTTGCTGGAGTATAGGCAATGTTGCCATCGTCTTGGACTCGCCAGTAAGACTTTCCGTAAATAAGGCCGTGGATAAAAGTTTGCTCAAACGGGACCTTCCCTGTTGCATACTCTCCCATAAGGATCATTCTTGCTACCCAAAAAAAGAGGATGTCGTGTCCTGTGATAAGGGTCGAAGTCGGATAAAATGTTTTAAAATCATCTGTATTATCGGGCCAGCCAAGTGTGGTGAGTGGCCAGAGTGCAGAGGAGAACCAGGTGTCAAGAACATCCTCTTCTTGGACCCAGTCGTGAGGATTTTTGAGTACCTCTTCTGGTAGGCCCTCTTCAATATGACAAATCATCAACTCAGGGTTAGTTTTATTGTGCCAGACAGGAATTTGGTGTCCCCACCAAAGTTGTCTAGAAATGCACCAGTCGCGTAAATTTTCAATCCAATGGAAGTAGGTCTTTTCCCAATCTTTAGGGACGATTTTAACCTTTCCACTCCGAACCGCATTCAAAAGATTCTCTTTGAAGGGCTCCATTTTGATAAACCACTGCTTTGAGAGGTAGGGCTGGACCACCGCTTTAGATTTATAGGAAATGCCAATGCGCAACGTGTGAGGTTCAATTTTTTCGATAAGGCCAAGGGCCTTCATTTTTTGAATCACATCAATTCTTGCAGCCTCGACCGTCATCCCGTTAATTGTTGCATCGGGGGCCATAATATTGATCATCTCTAAATTGTGGCGAACTCCAATTTCGTAGTCGTTAAAATCGTGAGCCGGGGTGATTTTTACAGCTCCAGATCCAAATTTTGGATCGACATATCTGTCAGCAATGATCGGGATAAGTCTGTTTGTGAGGGGGAGGCGAATTTTTTTTCCAATCAAATCGGCGTAGCGCTCATCGTTGGGATGAACAGCAACAGCTGTATCGCCGAGCATCGTTTCAGGTCTTGTTGTTGCTATCGTTAGAAAGCGACCCTCTTCCCCTTCAACAGGGTAGTTAAAGTACCAAAGTGAGGAGGCTATCTCTTCATGCTCTACTTCGTCATCGGCAATTGCAGTTTGGAGGAGTGGATCCCAATTTACGAGGTAATCACCCCGATAAATCAGGCCGTCGTCAAACATTTTTTTAAACATGGTTTTAACAGCTCTTGTCGAGACATCATCCATGGTAAAGCGGAGCCTAGACCAATCCAGAGAGGAACCAAGTTTTTTTAGCTGACTTAAAATTTTTCCTGCATACTCATCTTTCCAAAGCCAAACTTGCTGTAAAAAATCTTCTCTAGAAAAATCGGCCCGACGTTTTCCAAGAGTTGCAAAGAGATGCTTTTCTACAACCGATTGAGTAGAAATTCCTGCGTGGTCCGTTCCTGGAATCCAAACGGTTTTATGCCCCTTCATTCTCATGTATCTGACAAGAATGTCTTGAATCGTATTGACAAGGGCATGACCCATATGGAGAACGCCGGTTACGTTGGGGGGAGGTAAGATTACACAAAAAGGGGCTTTCGTGCTCTTATTTTGAGGTTGAAAAAAGCCCCCCTCTTCCCAAAACAGGTACCATTTTTCTTCAACAATAGAAGGATCGTAAGTGGGAGAGAGCTCTTTTTTATTCATGCCTTACTATATTAGAGTATATCCCTGTTTTCTTCAATTTTCTTTCGTAAAATAACACTTTTCCCCGTTTCCCCAGGCAGTGATAAAAAAGAATTTGCTCTTTGAGCAGTTCCATTTGTTCCCATTTAAACGATTGAGCCTCCCATTTTTTAAAGAGGGTGGGATTTGCTTTAAGTGAGTGACTTAAGAGGGAAAAAATCGATGGATAGGAAAAATCTGGGGTGATCTGAAAGTGTTTTAAAGCGGCTTCATATCCGCTCGAGGCTGCTAGGTAACAACCGAAGAGAAAAAAGAAAGGGGAGTGGTATTTTTGTTGAGATCCCCTCGGATATTTGTCTAAAATCTCTTTAGCCCCCTCAAAATTTTTCAAAAGGAGTGATCCCCATACTTTTAAAACATCGAATTGTTTTTCACACTGGGGAAATCTTGAAGAGACTTGTTCCAAAGTATGCAGGAGGTGTTTGGCACTTCCCCTCTCTAAGAGCGAGTAGAGGTAGAAAAAAAGGTGGGTTTGGGAGAGGGTAATAATTTCAAGGCTAGGAAATTGGTGCTCCGTGTATCCCAGAAAAGCAAGGGCGTAGTTGATGTTCTCTTGGAGAATAGGATTACTCTCCTTCTCTAAAAGTTCAAAAAGAGCGCTTTTTTTATTCAGCCAAAATGCGAGTTGAATTGCCATAGATCTGTACAGTTCTGGGAGTTGCGTAACAGCTTTTGTCTCGTGCATAAAAGGGGGTTTTTCTGCATGGCTCAGCAAACTATGGATCAGCGCGTGTGTCTCCCGATTAATTAGTAGGTGAGAGAGCTGGCTAATGGTAAGTAGAGCAAATTGATAGACCGCTACCCGATCATTTTTAGCGCTCTCATGGAGTCTAAATAAAATTCTCTCCTCAAGAGTATGAATTAGGGGATGTTTTTTAAATTTGCGCACCCCTAATTCTAAACATTTAAGCTCCTCTTCAAGCTCTTTTGTCATGTGATAGACAAGCGATTTTCCAAGATATTCTAACGGCTCACTTGGAGTGGCGTGCAACAGTTCAAAAATTTTTAGCGCTTGATCACAAAGGTGGGACTTTACCGATTTTTTAGATTCCGATCTCGCTTTTTCCAAGAGGGTAATCCCTGTCCTGAAAATAGCCTCTCTCCCCTCTGTCCTCCCCGAAAAGGATTTGGCGATTTTTTCATACTCCTCAAGGGCAGAATTAAAGTTTTTTGAGGCTAAAAAAGCGTCTGGGATCGAGAGGCATCCCACCATCGCGTGCGGACTTCCGATATGGACCTTAAAATCAGTTAAACTAAAGTCCATGTCTTGCATCAACAGGCCTACATGCATTCCTACAATGGGGATCGAATCTTGGTAGTTGATAACAACAGATTTATTAATCGATAGCTTTATATTTTGATCGCTTTTTTCAATTTCAATAAAAGCCTCTTCTCCCTGTTCTACATATTGGTCTGGGATCTCTAAGATCACTACATGGGAACGATAGAGCTTAATTCCAGGGTTTTTTTTAGATCCAATCCAGACGCAATACCCACTTTCAAGGCCAGAGCGCTCTTTTGGCTCCGGAATGTTGAGCAAAAAGCCTATCCCTTCCGCATCATTGCTGGTGAAGGTAAGTCTCGCCTCAATCCTCTTGTTTCCAGAAAATGCTGTTTTTGAGATCATTAAGATGTACCACTGCATAATTTCTGTAGATCTGGTGATCGCAATGAGTTTGCTCAAAAGGACATTTTCCTGCAGTTCCCAATCCTGCTTTTTGTGAACATCCAAGTTGCTCGAAAAAATCCAATCGGGGAGGCCAGAGTTGTATTTCTCAAGATCAGAAATCAGCTCCTCGACAGAGTTGTAGCGGTTGTTTGCCTCTTTTGCGAGACACTTTTTAGCAATATTAGAGAGCTGATGGGGGATATCTCGATAGGGGGCTATCTCTAAAGCGTCGACAAGGGTCTCAAACTTTTTAACACGCTTGTACTCCTTAATCGAGGGTCTATGAAAGGGCATTTTAAGTGTAAGTAGTTGATAGAGAATAACTCCAAGGGAATAGATATCTGTGTGAATCGTAGCGGGCTTTCCCTCCACCCGCTCAGGAGGCATATAAGGGAGGGTTCCCATGACTTTCCCAGGATTTGTCAACCCATGCGCAATTTTGAGATTGTAAGGGAGTAGAGACTCGGTCTCATGAAAAGAGCCGGCAAGCCCCCAGTCTAAAATCATCACCTGCCGAAAGCTCCCCACCAAAATATTTTCCGGTTTTAAGTCTCTGTGCAAAATTCCTCGGGAGTGAGAGTAAGCAATTGCATTACAGACATTTAAAAATATTCCTAAGAGCTGCTCCATCGAAGTGCCAATCGGATGAGGTAAATCTCTATTCCGCTCTTTGTGGAGGGTCTCTCTCAAAATAGTTTTCAAGGTAGTCCCATCTACGTAGGGCATTACATAGTAGAGCTCCGTATCTCCCTGGTGAATCGAATAGACTGGGACAATTGAGGGGTGGCAGAGGGAGGCAGTAATGCGCGCCTCACGCAAAAATCTCTTTCGAATCAGCTCATGCCCAGCCAAATCTGGTCTAATCCGCTTTATCGCAACATGTCTTTCGCAGCTAGGGTCTTTAGCAAGAAACACCTCGCCCATCCCCCCCGATCCAAGCTTATGGACCACCTCATACGCCCCAATCATTTTAGGCGCGGGCAATTCAACACTTTCTTTTAGTGATTCACTCATACCTCGGCAGTCTACCACGCCCCTCAATAAAACTCCATTTAGATTCTAATTAATTGACAATCAATAGATTATATAAATATACGCCATGGACTAAAATACATCTAAATAAGAGTATTTATTAAAAGGAGATTAAAATGTCAGAACCAATGAATCAGTATATGATTGATGGAACATTGAGACCTGTAACTCTAAGCATTCAAGGTAGTTGTAATCTTCTTCAATCTGAGGGGCTTAGTGGTACTAGTTGTACAGGCTTATGTCAGTTTCGATCGACCTGTGAGCCAGACGATTTTGGGTTGAGTTCTCCTACCAAGTGTGTACCAGGAGCTAGTAGTCCGATTTTTAATGGGGTAGCGGCTGTTTATTTTGTAAATTACGATTGTGTTTGTTGTAGCGGCTCTAAAGATTGTAGATGCATGAATGGCGATAGTATTTGCATGGGAACAAATTGTAAAATGTTAGGTTAAATTAATAAGAACAAGATTGGGGTCATACGTCCTGAAGTCCAGGTTTGAGGGGATTGTGATAAGGTCACCCCTTGCAATTTGGAATTTTTGAAAGATTGAAAAGGATTAGTATGCCAGTTCTTTTATTTTGCGACTAAAATATGGATGGGGTCTCGGAGGGATCTCCCAGCTTCTGTGTGCTTGGGGATGTGGTGTAGGGCATTTATTGAGGGACATTCTGCGGTGCCAATAACTACTTTTTTATGAATGAGCTCAATACGGCCTGGGAGGGTCTCTAGGTCGGAGAAATTTCCCATGGTTTGAATTACTTGGGCGAGTTGTCTGCATAGGTTGCTTTTTGTTTCACCTGGGTTTACATCGAGTTCAACATGCTGAATTTCAGAGCCAAACATCTCGTGGGGCACCTCTATTTGAAAGTGAATTTTCTCTAATGGTGTTGCCATAATTAAAACCTATTTGTTTGTTGGATTTAATCATGTTTTTATATAAATATTTTGCAAGTTATAAAAAATAATTTTTTATTGCGAGGGAAAAGGCTTAAGAGACATTCAATTTTTAAAAATTCCCTTGACTAGCAAGTATTATAAATTTTTAATTTACAAAAAATTTACAGTTTCTTTAATATGTTGCAAAACAAAACTAGAGGTGGAAAGTGTTGGCAGCTGGAGGGGGGTGTAATTTAGGAATTTTCAACATGAGTAGTTTTAACCTCAATGCGATTGGTGGTTTATCACAGTTCTTAACAGATAGAGGTTCCGATACCCCCTATCTTCTTTTAAGGGAATCCCCGAATAAGGGTAATTTCTACATGTCGATCCCCTCGCGCTATGATCGTTCTTTAAAATGGATGCCAGATCGAATCAGAGAAATTTTAGAGCTAGGGGGTAGTTATTCACCAGAAGAGTTTGTGTGTGGTGATATTACACTTGTGATAAAGAAGAGTCCTGAATCGTTTAAGTACCGAGATGTTTACTGTGAAGAGTTATATGATGCAATTTTTTCCCACTTATCTACTTCTGCGATTGCCGGGACGTTAGCAAAAGATACTCGTTTCCAAGCAACTCCCGCAATTGCATGTGCGGGATCCTTTTTTTTTCCAGATTGTGAGGTGTATGAGAGTTTATATTCAATAGCGAGGTTGTCACAAGATATGCGCGATAGAATCGGCAAGCTCACTCAGTTCCTCTGTTCTGGCGTTAGTGAGTCTGGAAAGAAATTACATGCGGTAGTATTTGTCTCACCGGATAGTGGATTTTTTACTATTTGCCAAGCAACACTATCTTATCTTGGCTGGCGCTCATGAACTGCTTGGTCCATTTTTTAATCGACCCGTTTGAAAAATCTTACGCAGAGAGTATTTTAAAAATCGGGATTTTTCGAAGAGTAGTACCCAGATTTGAATTAGGCGAGGACTCAGCAATTTTAAAGAGGGGCGTAGTCGATGAAAAACCAATTTTTGAAAGAAGAACAGGATATCTTGGCTATAAAAGCTTATTTAAATTAAAACATATGAGGTTAATATGGCAGTAGTAATACCCGCTTGTCCCCTAATTTCCTTTTTTAAAGCAAATACTACAGATAATCCTAACATATTCTCAGTGAAAGAGTTTTTGCTAAAGCCTGATTATATCCCTGATGAGGGGATTTTTTTTCTTGTTGGATATTCTCTTAGGCCACCAGCCCTCCTTGACCCGGCAAGAACACATATTTGGACCCCCCTCTACCCTGGAACAACTTTAGACATCTCTTTAAATTGGCTCTCTGGTGCACGTAAACACATTTTAGGAGTGCATAACGGTTTTAAACCTCTGGCATACGAGTGTGACGATTATAAATTAGTAGTAGATGGGTCGATGTTACGAGAAGATCAGCAGGCGTTTTATTGTGACCAGTTATATAGAAAGCTATTTGAAAATATAGCAAGTCTCGGACTTGAGGGGCTTATAAAACCTCAGACTCCGTATCAGGAAACTCCAGTAGTTCTATGTTCAGGCCCTTCTGATTTTGACACCAGACCAGATCAATGTTTTGAGTATTCAACGATTCGCTCTTTAAGCTTAGATGCGGAGGTCTTTCGAAGTGAGCTCAAGTTTTATACTTCTACTTTGTGCCAAGGCAAGAGTTTGGAAAAAACAAAATATGCAATTGTATTTGATTCCATCAGCGAGAGAGTGTCCAATATTTCCGGCACTCTTGGATCGTTGAGCGAGAGAGTGTGTGATATTTGTGAAAATGTTCGGTCGTTTTTTGGATGGACTAAGTAGCTGGCCGGGTTTAAAACTCCCTTTGCTTAAAAAAACTGGAGATTTATTAGAGCGAGGGGGTAGAATCTGAGGTTTATGAAAAAAGTTGTATTGACAGGGGATAGACCGACGGGAGCGCTCCATTTGGGGCACTATGTGGGGTCGCTTGTAAAGAGAGTGGAGCTTCAGGAGACGTGCGAAACGTATATCATGCTAGCTGACGCTCAGGCTCTTACTGACAATTACGACGATGTTGGCAAAGTGAGATCAAATATCCACGAGGTGGTATGCGACTATCTAGCTGTGGGGATTGATCCCCTTAAAAGTTCAATTTTTATCCAATCTTGTATTCCTGAGCTCCCAGAGCTAGCAATGTTTTACATGAATCTGGTTTCGATTCAACATTTAGGGCACAATCCGACTGTGAAAGCTGAGTGCCGACAAAAGGGGTACAACGAGAGCGTTCCCGCCGGTTTTTATATGTATCCAATTTACCAAGTGGCTGATATTACGGCTTTTAAGGCAGACCTTGTCCCTGTGGGCCTTGATCAGGCTCCGATGCTTGAGCTTACAAGGGAGATTGTAGGAAAGTTTAATAGATTGTACAAGAAAGAGGTGTTAGTCGCTCCTGAGCCCCTCTACCCCAATTTAAAGGGCTCTTTGCCAGGTACAGATGGGGCAAAAATGTCTAAATCCCTAGGAAATGCAATTTTGCTCTCCGATGAGCTCGATCAGATCGTAAGTAAAGTAAAAAAGGTAAAAAGTGATCCTGGAAGAAAGTCAGCAACCGATCCGGGTAATCCGGATGAAGCCCTTGCATTTTCGTATTTAGAGGTGTTTGATAACGAAGGTCAATTTGTAGAAGAGCTTAAAGAGCGGTATAGACGGGGAACGGTCTCTGACAAAGAGGTTAAAGATCGGTTGATTCAAGTTCTTGACGCCGTTATTAAGCCGATTCGTGAGAGGAGAAAACTGTATCATGGAGATAAAGATGCAGTTTGGGCAATTCTTAAAGAGGGGACCGATAGGGCAAAAGAGAAGGCCTCTTTAACCCTTTCAGAAGTTCGATCTGCGATGGGAATTCAATACAAGTTTCCGTTTGTTAAGATTTCTACATAATTCTCTTGTTAAGAAAATATGAATGTCTGTATAATTATGCCTTTCATTTACCAATTAGCGAGTATCACTATGAGTGGGTCTGTAGGTTTTCTTATCTCCTGTGTTCAAAATGGAATGTTGCCTCCGCGGCCGCTTCCTGAAAGAATTCCTACTTGGCAAGAAGGAAATCAAAGAGCTACAGATGCGTTTGTTCGGCACATAACAGCGGTTGTGGAAGAGCAAAGACGTCGTGCAGCAGAAGCCGCTGCTCCTATTGCACCACAAGCCGCTGCTCCTAAGGCAAAATAACCATTAGCATTTAGCCGGAGCCTCGGGTTTAATGGCAAAGGTCGATCTTCCCTCTTGTTTTGGTGGAGCTCTTCCCAGGAGTGTTCTTGCTGCTACATAAGGTGCCCCTTTAGCCATAGCTAAGGTTAGCGTTAGGACAATTTCAGGTTTTAATTTTGCTTTTTCAAGGGCGTCTAAAGCGTGTTCTTTAATCGGAGGAACATGAAAGACGTACTTTTGGCCTTTAGGATAGATATCTTCGATGCTCTTAGAAGGCCTGCCTAGCAATTCTTCAAATCGTTTGTGCGATATGGCGGGCACTTCTTTGTGATCCATTACTTCAAATAACATCCCGGAGTAGGGGGCGATTTTTCCATAAGGAATTGTGTTTGAAACTTCTTGCATAACCCCTAATGGGATATAAACTTTAGGGATGTTTCGGTTTCGACGATTTAAGTACATCTCCATAATTTCATTGTAGGTAACACGGTGCTGGGTAATGGCATCAATAATTTCAGAAAGTTGTTCTTTAGAATCAACACAGTTCAAAATAACATCAACTAAATCATCAACATCAAGGACCGGAATTTCTTGCTTTCCCGATCCTGGGACAATTAAAAAAGGCATATTTACAAATTGTTCCATATCCCAAGGGCAAAAATCTCCACTAGGTTCAAAGGCCGATTTAATCATTCCAGGTCTCAAAGAGAGAGCTTTCAGAGTGAGTTCTGGGTCTTTTATTCTTTTCCTTCTTGCTAGCGCAAGAAGGTCTTGATCAGCTCTTACCCTAGATTTTACATAAGAGCACTTTTCAGGGTCGATGATGCTTGCCGCAATTGAGCTAATATTGATGAGGGTGATGTCTTTCACGCTAGTAGCTTTTGAGTATTTTAGAATCGCTTTTGAGGTATTGATGACGGGGGAAATATTTACCTCAGCAAAGGTTTGGCTCCCGCTGAGAATTGCGCTACCTACACAACAGACCATAGCAATTTTTGAAATATTTAAGTCTTTGAAAGTGACATCGAGTGTTTTGTGAAGGGTTTTTTTATCCTTATAACCAAAATCTGAAAGTACAATCCAATGATCTCTCCCTTGAAGCGCTTTAATTTCGAGAACATCTTTTTTAGAACGAACAATGAATGTTACTTCGCGCTTAGGATTTGCTTTAACCCATGAAGTTGCAAGGGCTCTCGCTGTACCTGCACTTCCCCCGGGAATTATGAGCATTTCTATATCTGTTCGTTCAAAGAAGCAATCCCGAATAGGGAGAGCAGTGTTATGTTCAAGCCTTTTTACAAATTTTTCAACTTTAGCTGCGCATCCCGCTAAAAAGGATTTTTCTGGAGCTTTGGCAGCGACTTCAAATTTTGGAGGGGTGGTAGGGACTTTGGAGACTTGGAAAAATTCGAGATCTATCGGATCTTTGAAGCCTGTGAATCTTTCGCATGCGTAGGCTAAGGCGGGTAGGTGGCCTCTAACTGTATTTAAAATTACTGACATAGATCAAGCTCCTTTTTATTAATATTCATAATTATAATATAATTAGTTAATTATAAAAAAGATAATTTTTTGTTGATTTTTCATTCTTTTTGAAATATCATATCATTCTGATTATAAGATGTTTGCGATTATTTAAGTCGATAATTATGTTATAATCTTAGTAAAATATTGCATAATTAATTATATAACATTAAAATACTTATAATTATTAATATTAATGAGGAGCTTTTCATGTTGAGTGTTGGGAGAACATTAGCTTACGCTTTGGGTGCGGTAGGTGCAGGGAGTATGATATTTGGAGAGAGAGGAAAAAAGGTTTGGACTCCAAGACCTGAGACTCCACGTCCTGATTGGAAGGTCGACCCTTTTGAACCTGTTAGATCAAAACCAACATGCGAAAAAATAGAAGAGTGGGTTATGGACAAATTGCCAGCTTCAGAAAGACCTATTGTAATTCTAACCGGTTATAATGGGAGATTGGGGCCTCATGTGGTGAAGCGACTGGAGGAGGAGGGTTACTCTGTGATTGGTCTGGGAAGGGGGTGTAAGGGAACCGATATTGTCTCTTCAACCTTAGCGTTAAAAAAAATAGATCTTACGCAGCAATCGGAGATCAAGGAGCTTTTAGATTTTATTGAGGAGACCTATCATACTAAAGAAATAGCCTCTGTAATTCACTTGGCGGGTATATATGGTTTTGAAAAAACTCCTGATCCCGATGTTTATCAAGAGGTAAATGTAAAAACAACCGAAAATATTTTGCATGTCTTAAAGAAAAAAGGATTCCGTGTAGGTCAATTCATTCTAGGAAGTTCTCAAGCTGTTTACGCTCCAGCCCCCGGGAAGGGAGTGTTAACAGAAGAGGGCGCTTTGAGAAAAGATTATGTTTATCCGGCCTCAAAAGTAGAAGCGGAATTGATTACAAGTAGAGCTTCTTTTCCAACAGTTGTAGTGAGAATCCCTTCTGTTTATGAAGATCATTGCAATAATGAAGGGCTTGCTAAAACAATTACGTTGGTTGCCGAAAAATCGTATCTCGCTAGATTTTATCCGGGGAGTCAACATGAAAATGGGTGGTCTTACATGCATATGGATGACTTTACAAGAGCGATCGTATGTATTGTCAAAGAAAGAGAGAGACTTGCAATCGAAAATCCGCATAGAGTGTTTCATATCGGTGAAGAGGGGTGTACGACTCAACCAGACCTCCAAAATGCAATTGCTAGAGCATTAGGGAGAGGGGGATTTTCCTCTTTTGAAATTCCTTTATTGATGGGAGTTTTAGGAGCCGAATTTTTGGATATCATGTCAGGAGATAAAGCTCCTGTTCATGCTTGGATGATACGAGCTCTTGGTAGGGTGGCTATTGATACTTCCGCTTTTAGAAAGGAATTTCCCGATTTTAGAAGAGAGCATTCTGTTTTAAAGAGTGTTCGATCAATGGTTGAATCGTACAGAAAAGACCCTGTAGAATTTGCTAAAAGGCATAAGATGTCTGATGAAGAAATTCAGCTCATCCGACTCCTTGCCCCTTTGAACTATTCAAGGATCGCCCCTGAGCGTTTTGCTCTGTGTAGTCCAGAATAACTGTCTTAAAGTCAATATGATCTGAAATAGAGCCCTTTGTATTAATATTCTATATAAAGGGCTCTATTCTTATGGACTTATCTGAACTTGATTTGTTTGTAGATGCAATTAGCACGTATCTTAAATTAAATCTGCCGTTCACAATTTTGCAGGACAAAAATGGCCTTACTTGGCAGCCAGCGTACAAGACTGGGGTCGAACGAGATTTTGAGTCGATTCAAATTTTCACCGATTATCTAATTCATGCGGTAGCCTTGCTTGATTATAAAGAGCTCCCTGCAGACCATTTTTATAAAATTAGAGTTCTTGTAGACCTCTTAGAGAAAGTGGTTAGAAAGAGAAAAAAATTGGCAGTTAAGGGGTTATACAAAGAAATCGAGCTAAAAATCCTAGCACTGCGTCTGGGTGGAAAAGTAGGGTATCAAGAGATTAGAGAGATGGATAAAGAGCTCTATACCTTTATCAAATCCAATCAATTGGAGCTTAAGTTTTTCGCCTTGGGGATTCAATTGGGTAAAGATTTCGCCATCCCCTTTCGGGAGAATCAAGCAGTTTTATGGGCCGATTTAACAAAGGTTCTACTTACGGACAGAAGTGGAAGGGATTATGGCTATAGGTTCTTTTATGAAGAGAAATTGATGATGGAGACAGATCTAAAATTTCTAATGACAGAAGAGTTTTCAGTGTTAGGGGATGGAATTGGGTTTTATCACCCTTTAAGAACGATTCCAATTGCCCCTATAGCAATTCGGAATTCAGAGGAGTGGGGGGGGCGAAATCTGTTTGAGATTGTAGTTCAAAAGAGAAGAAAGGGGTTTTATTTTGTTTTAAAACATCGAGAGGGGGCTATCTATTCTATCGGACTCAATCGGGGGAGAATTGTATCTCCTGTCGATTCCTATTTTTTGCTCTATAGTTGTAAGTATACAATCGAAATTAGTGATAAAGAATTTGTAGACCTCTTTAAAAGGTTTGAAAATGACCGCTATTTTAAAAGAGGGTTTACTGAGAAAAAACTCCTGGAACTGATGCAGGAGAGTCTAGGTTTAGAACCGATTCCTAAAAAAATAGTGACAAAGTTTAATTGGCCAAAAAAATGGTTGGAAAAGGTTGTTGCCTTTAAAAAAGGAGAGGGGAAGTGCGGGTAGAGACATTTGAGATCCTTTTGCCAAAGTTTTTAAAGTATATCAAAGGGAATAAACCTTTTAGAGTGATTGCACTAGAGACGGGTGATCTAGATCTGATTCCCTGGAGTAGCGGATTTGAAAGGGAGAATTGTACGATCATCCTTGAGTATATGCTACAACATAAAACAGAGCTCTTTTCTAAAAGCTTGTCATTAAAAGAATTTGATCTTGTGAGAAACTTTTTAGACAACCTCTACTTGTATAGAAAGCAGGTAGATCAAAAAGGGGAATTTGAAAACGCCCTTTTAAGTTTGAGGTTGGGGGGGGATGTTCCAGCAGAGTGGATTAAAGCAAACAAAGAGTTTAAAAAATTCATAAAGAGCAACTATCTTCACCATAGACTATTTGTCTTGAGATTGCCCCTTCTTTTTGATGAGAAGAGAGGGGCGGCTCTACCTCTTCAAGAGGAGGATCACATTGAGTGGGTCTACTGGGATGAAATTAAAAAAGAGGGGTCTGATTTTTATTTTGAAGGGAGGCTTATTTTTAAAGCAGATGAACGGTATCGACTCATCCCCGAATACACTTGCCTCCATCGAGGGATTTGCCACTATAATGTGGGGATCGATCCTAAGTGGGAACCGTTTCAAGTTGCAGATCCCACAGAATGGAATCATAAATATGTGCTAGAGGTTTGGACGGTCTCCTTGCCTATGTTAAAGCCCCCTATGTTTCAGAGGACTCATGCCTATATTGTTTTAAAGGATAGTGAAGGAAATATAAGGTCGGTTGGTCAAGATGTTCTTGTCGATAGAGCTAATTTTCGTGTGACTGAGATTTTGAATCGGAAGCCGGGGTTTGGAAAAATTACAACGCCCGATATTTACACCTTCTATCCGACGAATGCGAGAAGATTTTGGAATATTTCCATCGAAATCACAAAAGAGGAGCACGATCGGATTATTGCGATTGTGGAAAAGGATAAAGCTAATAAACAACACTCTATGTCGGTCTTAAAAGGAAATTGCGTAAGTTATGTTTTAAAAATACTTCGAGAGGGTGTGGGAATTCAGGTCGATGCCTCTATGCACTCACTTCATATTATGCTAAAAGAGTTTTTGCCCCACTCTTGGTATCGAGCTCTATTTAAAAATTTTAATCGGTGGTATGGAAAGCAGAGCCCCGTTGTAAAAAAAGCCCTCTTTTTCCTTCCAATCGTCTATATACCCTCCCTCCTTCTTGGTATCGTAGCTCTATTTACCAGACAAAATAACTACCAGGAAATTAGAGATTTCTCCTTTTTAGACCTTATCTTTCGCCCTTGGAAGCTCTCATGCGAGCATCCACTCGCCCTCCATCGAAAACTCGAGGCGATCCAATCCCTCGTTCCTACCCTTCGTAAACTTTACAAAAACATCTGAGCTAAGATAAGATTGACCTCCAATCTCCCTAACATGGAAGTTTTTTTTTGATAGAGTATTTAAAGAGACCCTTTGATGGTGCAATGGAAAGGGGGTTGCAGCTTGCCCTCCCTTATGCAAAACCATTCTCAGAAAAACAAAAAAGGCTCATCGATCGAATTCAATTTTTTGCTAGCACAATCGTTTATTTAGCAACCCTCCCTTTAAGTATCCCTCTATGGGGCATCGGCTTTGGTTTGGACGTATTAAGCAAAAAATGGGGGACTTCTGCTTTTAGCTATATAAAAGGGAAGGCTCCACAAAAAATAGGAGATGTCGAAAGAATTGCGACATGGAATGTTTGCATGCTACCACTGGGATTGCCTATTGCTTTTGGAGGAATGGCTCCTCTGGTAGATAGAGTCGACGATGTTGCAGCTCAAATCATACGATCGAACGCAGATCTTGTCTCTCTTCAAGAGGTAAGTCCCTATGCAGCAGAGCTCTTAATTAAAAAATTACAAGACAACTACTCCGAGTTTTATATAGCTAGAGGACTCCTTGTCGCTTCAAAAATTCACATCAAAGAGGGGGCCCTTTACCAGCTCCCTTACTCCGGATTTGTAGACCGAGTCCTCTTCTCATTTAAAGTAAACCGGCTAAGTTTTTTCACAACCCAACTAGATCCCCACAGCGCAGAGCACAGAAATGAGCAAATCTCTCAGATCAATTTCGGAAATGGCCCTGCAATTTTTTTAGGCGATTTAAATATGAAAAGGGGCGAAGAGCCTCTGCCCACAGGGTTTCAAGACACACTCTCCCCAAAGAGTATTACAGCAACAGATAGATTTATGGGGGATGAAACTAAAGACGTCTCAATTGATTACATTCTTGGACGGGAAGTAAATCTAACTTCTTCTATTTTTGAGACTTATGATTCGCAAGCTGGTTGGGCAAACTCCGATCATAAAATGATTGTCTCTCAAATAACTTAGGGGTAATGGACTAGCCTCTTGGTAGGCTGTTAATCCTCTTCGTCTTCTTCGGTGATTTCCAGACTTAGAGACTCTTCGTCTTCAGCCTCGGTGGTGTCGTAGGGGTTGCAGAATTCGCGGATCAGGATGTAGATGGCAGCTATGATGAAGAGAACGGGGAGGAGAACTTGCCAGGAAAAGTCAAGGTTTGCTGCGAGAAAGATCCCTATAAAGATGACAAGGGAGAGGAAGGCATCATAGAATCTTCCAAGGAGGTACTGTCTTAGGGCAAGAGGGATGCCAATTGCGAGCATAACCCCAGGCCACCAACTTCCAGTGAGAGAGACTATAGCAAGCCCGATAAGAAATAGGGCAGCGGATAGATTTTTAGCTCGCTTTTGGGGTACTTTCGGGTGTGCCATCTTCTTTTATTTCCTTTGTGTCATTAGTGAATAAACTTTTTGGGAGGGTATTTAATTTAATTAAAGTCGATTCGGGGAAAAAATGGTTCAAAATTTGAGGCGCCGCATCCCCAATTTTTGCCATTTGATCTGCTGTAAATAGACAAATACCGACTCCATAACCCCTTCCATATCCATCAAATTCGATGTGATCTTTAATCATATGAACGGTGAAATCGTTACTAAGAATTCTAGCGAGGCCCACTTTTTTACGAAGATCGAAAATGGTCCACTCTGTAAAGGTCTTGTCATCGGTAAAACGGATCGCGTAAACTTTTTTAGAGGTTTGGTCTTGGAATAAATCGATGGTCTTAATTGTTTCAAGACCTGTTAGTTTTGCAAGCTCTTTGAGGGAGAGGACCGATTTCCATTTGCTCTCTTCACGCATTTTTTGGGCGTATCCCACAAAGACCCCCCTCGGACCTGAAGATTTTTTCCGGTAGATACTCTCAAAACTTGCCGTTTTTCCTGCGCTATGTTCTGTCCAAGAGGTAGCAAACGGTTTTTCATCATAGGTTAAAATGAGGTGTTTTGTTGAATGAACCGCTTTTTCAATCTGCGGATTGCTTAAAACTGCCGCATGACTTTGGTAGTCTATTTCGCTTGCGGTCACATTCCAGTAAATATTGGAGGAGTGTAAAATTGTGTTATAGAGATTTGTCCTGGCTGCAATTGCAACTGCATCGTAGGTCGCACTCTCATAATTTGTGTTCCCCAGGAGGGAAGAGAGGGTGGAGCAGACTACATCTTCTACATCAGCCTCGTTGACAATTTGGATTCTTGAATTGATATCGTAGACAACAATCGATCCCTTGTATTGAATTCCATCGACTAAAATTGTTGTTTTTTCATTTTTTGGGGTGATTTTGATTTGATGAATCCCGGGATAACCTTCGCCCCACTTGAGTCCTACACTGTTTGCTTGAAGGTAGTAACGCTTTCCTTGGAAGCCAGAGCTTAACACTTTTCCTGTCTCAGGATTAGAGACCCGATAGCCTCCAGATACATCGATAAGAGCGCCATCGACATTTTCCCTGATCAAAACTTTTACAGTAACATTGCCTTTATCGTCAGCAACTTCCATCAAATCTGAATCTTGCTGAGTCGCAAACAGGGGAAATAGAAATAGGGATAGCAATAAAGTTCTCATTTGTCTCCTAAATGATCATACGCATGTTTAGTCACTTCTCTCCCACGAGGGGTCCTTTTTAAAAAACCTTTCATGATAAGGTAGGGCTCATATACTTCCATCAACGTTGTCTCTTCCTCCCCAACACTTGCAGCAATCGATTTAATTCCGACAGGCCCCCCATCATGGTGTTCGATAATGACACGGAGAATTTTTTTATCCATTTCATCCAGCCCCATCTCGTCGACAGCAATCATGCTACATGCCAGGTTTACTGTTTTTTCATCAATCACATTTTTATTGTGGATTTGGGCAAAATCTCTCACCCATCTTAGAATATTATTAGCTACCCGAGGGGTGCCGCGAGACCTCTTTGAAATTTCAGTCGCCGATGTTTTATTAATCATAACCCCAAGCAAGTTTGCAGACCTTGTGATAATTTTGCTAAGAGACTCGTGATCATAATATTCAAGTCTTAGTCCGATCGGAAATCTCGATCTAAGGGGGGCGCTTAAATTTCCCATCCGAGTAGTAGCGCCTATCAGTGTAAATTTATTTAAAGAGACAGAAATGCTCCTTGCGCTGGGACCTGAATCAATCATCAAATCGAGACAAAAATCCTCCATTGCAGAGTACAAATACTCCTCAATATTTTTTTGAAGCCTGTGAATCTCATCAATAAATAAAACATCATTTTCTTGGAGATTGGTTAAAATGCCCGCAAGATCTCCCGCTTTTTCAATCGACGGGCCAGAGGAGGTGACAAAATTTGCCCCCATTTCCCGAGCCACAATTGCCGCAAGAGTTGTCTTTCCAAGACCGGGAGGTCCATGAAAAAGGACATGGCCGAGTGATTCCCCACGCTCTTTTGCTGCTTGGATCATCATTTTTAAACGGACAATAATTGGCTCATTGCCTACAAAATCAGTAAGCTCTTGAGGCCTTAATTTAAGATCAAAACCACTATCGGTTGTGGCAACACCAGAGTTCTCATTCATTATTTTATGCTAGCACAAAAACCAATTCACGCGCTATTCTTTCAAGAAAAAAACGAGGTAGATAATGGCGCTCCAGTCAGACAGATGGATTAAAGAAATGGCAGAAAAATATGAAATGATCGAGCCCTTTTCAGATCACTTAGTCCGCGAAGAGAATGGAAAAAAAATTATTAGCTATGGCCTCTCCAGCTATGGATACGACCTCAGAGTTTCAAATAAATTTAAAGTATTTACCAATGTTCACAACGTCGTTATTGATCCTAAAGGGTTTACAGACGAAGAATTCGTGGATATAGAGGCAGACACCTGCATTATACCCCCAAACTCGTTTGCACTAGCTGTAAGCGTAGAGTATTTCCGCATCCCCCGCAGCGTCCTGACCCTTTGTGTGGGCAAATCGACCTACGCAAGATGCGGCATTATCGTCAACGTAACCCCCTTTGAGCCAGAGTGGGAAGGGTATGTTACACTCGAAATCTCCAACACGACCCCGCTCCCCGCAAGAATCTACGCAGGCGAAGGCCTCGCCCAAGTCCTCTTTTTCAAAGGTTCCGAAGATTGCCTCACCTCCTATAAAGATCGCCAAGGCAAATACATGAAGCAAGTAGGCATTACCGTCCCCAGAATGTAAACATGCCAACAACGCGCCTGAAATTCTTCGCGCCAAGCATTTCTACAAGAGAGGTAAAGGCTCTATAAATTAGATCGGGCAGGAGACTGTTTCATAAAATTATTTTATTTTTCGAAAAGTCGCCTGAAGAGAAAAGGGTTTAGCCTTTTACGCGTAGATTTGCGCGCAACGGGAGTTGCGCCCCTGCCCGATTTTTCATTTCTTGTTTGGAATATTGGGTAGGCAAAATAGATTGTGCAGCGATTGTAGGAAAGTGGAAAAGCGCGTAGATTAGATCGGACGGGGGCACGCACACGGGCAGGGGCACGTTGCGGGGCGCAACTTTGGTTGCGCAAGTTTTTTTTTATTTTCCGAAAAGTCGTAGTGACGGGAAAAGGGTTTAGCTTATTATGCGTAGATTTGCGCGCAACGGGAGTTGCGCCCGATAACGTGCCCGTGAGCGAGCCCGAGCCGGTGCCCGATTTTTTGATTTCTTGTTTTGAATATTGGGTAGGCAAAATAGGTTGCGCAGCGATTGTAGGAAAGTGGAAAAGAGCGTAAATTAGATCGGGCGCGGGCACGCACACGGGCAGGGGCACGCTCGAGGGGCGCAACTTTGGTTGCGCAGGTTTTTTTTCATTTCTTGTTTGCAATATGGGGAGAGGAAACTTAATAAAAAATCTGGGGTTAATAGACGAGGAGTTTGATCTGGCGGTAGTAGAGTTTGTCGGGGAGGGCTTTTGCAGCGATTGCTGCCCAGCCAGGTTTGTCTAAGTCAATGTGATTTAGTCCGCGGAGGAGGTTGTAGGCTCTGCGAACGGGTTCATGGAGGGGAGTTTCTTCAAAAGCTGTATTTTCTTTGAGGGGGGAGAGGACTTTGCCGAGTTCTTTGTGGAGTCGCTCCATTTTGACAAAGTGGTCTTCAAAGAGATCTTTGGTCTGGTCCTCTGTGAGGGAAAAGGCGAGCATGTGGTCGAGGCCATCATAGAGCGCTTCCATGTGGGTCATCAATTGAAAAATAAGAAAACGAATTTTGTTTTCTGGGGTCTCAATTTTTAAGAAATGCTCTTTCATATTTAAATAATAACAGGGGAGTTTCTTGTCATATCACATTGATTTTCAGAAGAGAAAAAATAGTGGTTCCAAATAAAAAAATATTTTGATAGGGTGCGAATTATTGTTTCTTGTAAGGAAATAGTTAAGTATCTTAAACTCATTAAGTGAGGTTTTTGTATGCAACCTTTTATGAAGGCGAAGAAAAAAATGGGAATGAGTGAGTCGACACGGCAAGTGCTTAATCGCGCTATCGACATCCTTCATAGAGTTTCTAGCAAAAAACTTTCTGAGGAGTTAGCGAAAAAGGAATTGTCTGCAACGCTCTCTGCCCATTTTTTGAGTGAGGGGGATGTCGATCCGATCAAGAAAATTAAGTTGCAGCGGTGTCTTGAAGAGGTTAATGAAGTGACAAGTGCTTTGGATAAAGGAAAAACCCCTCTTTATGAAGCGATTATGCATGTAAATAGAATTGTAGTTTCAGGTGCAACTAAAGAGCCGCCAGCTTTGCCAGAAAATAGGCCCAACCCGTTTCAAATTCGTCCAAAAATCACCCCTTATGAAGAGGACGAAGAGTATATTAACCAGGAATTTGATATTCCAGGCACTCAGAGGGAAAAAAATCTACAGCTTATCAATACGCAAAAATTAGAAGATAAGGTTCAAGAGATGAGAAGAGAGCAGGGAAGTGAGACGGAGCATGAGGCTCCCCCAAGACAAAGTGAAGAGGATATCACCCTCCTTTTAAATCGAGTTCTTTTGAATAAGAAGCAGTTAGAGGAAGCTATCTCCGATTTAAATGGGACCCTTCAAGCCGTAGGTTTTGAGCTCCGACCCATAAAATAAAAATTCGAGCTTGAAATTTTCTTCGATTTAATATTACTCTAAAAATCCCTTTTCGGTATAAGTCAGTTATGCGTATGAGTAAGATTTTATCTTGGTGGTGGGTTTTTACGTTTATTATTACGTGTCTCTGCACCTACGCTCATGCTTCAAAAAAGAAAATGCAGATGTATCACGTTTTAGTTGAAAGACTTCACGATTTAGAAATTGCAAAAGATGTGGCAGTTGCGGAGAAGGGGAGGCTGGAATTAGAGATTCAAAGTCAAAGCGATCCTCTTTGGATTCAACTAGCTCTTATGAAAGGATTAGGTCTTGTTCCTGAAGGGCAAAAGAAAGTGCTCTTCCAAGAAAACTGATGTATTTAGCACTAACGGCTCTTCTTATTTTACTTCTTGCAACTTCGGCTCTCTTATCAGGCTCAGAGACTGCACTTTTTTCTCTATCTTCCCTAAAAGTGAGGCTGTTAAAAAAGGATCCCAATTGGAAAAAGAGGCTTGTTGCAGAGTTGCTTGCCAAGCCAAAAGAGCTTTTGGTTACCATTTTAATGGTAAATATTGCCGTAAATATTTTGATACAAAACGTTGTTTCTAACGTGTTTGAACCTAGTTGCAATTGGTTTATTACCGTAGGTGTCCCCCTCTTATTAACCCTTTTTTTTGGAGAGGCGATTCCCAAGTCGATTGCCATTTCAAGAAATTTAAAAGTGAGCGTGGCAACTGCCCCCCTACTTTATGCCGTCCGTATCATTATTTCTCCGATTCGAAAATTTTTGACTAAAATCGCAGTGAAACTCTCGAGGATCTTTTTCTTTTTTCTCCAGGCAGAACCTGAAATTTCCTACCCAGAGCTAAAACACGCCCTGGTCACTTCTCAAAAACGGGGGGTGATCAACCGAGATGAGGCCAAGTTGATTCAAGGCGCTTTAAGAATCGACGAAGCTCTGGTAAAAGGGATAATGACATCAAGAAATGACATTTTATTTTATAATATTTCAGATCCCATCGAAAAGTTGCTCTACACTTTTGTGGATGAAGAGTGTAGTCAAATCCCTGTAGTAGACGGAAGTATTGATGAAATTCTCGGGGTGATTACCAGTGCCAATTTTTTCTTAAACCGAGAAAAAATTAGCTTAGGAGGGGATGTAACCCAGTTTTTAAAACCTACCCTGTTTGTCCCTGAGACAATTACTGCCAGAAAACTTCTCCTTAATTTGCATCAAGCAAATGAAACAATCGCTTTAGTTGTAGATGAGTATGGGCAAATCTCAGGCCTTGTTACCAAAGAGGATGTTGTGGAACTTGTCATCGGTCAAATCGAAGACAAGAGAAATGAAGAGGTCCTCTATACAAAACAGGGCGACGATGTAATTATTTGCAGCGGAAAGCTAGAGATCGCAATTTTTGAAGAGATTTTCGATACAACTTTAGATGAGGGAAAAAGCTCAGTTACCATTGGAGGTTGGCTCACCGAAAAAGAGGGGGATATTCCCAAAAATGGGGCAAAAATTATTGCAAATGGGTTTTTATTCCATATTTTAACCTCCACAAAATCAAGGGTAGATCGCCTTTATATCCGGAGGCTAGGCAGTTAAAAATGGGTTGGGAATTTTTTTTAGCCTTAGTGATTTTATCCCTCGCCTTTCAAGCCTATTTTGCCATGATGGAAATGGCTATTGTCTCTTATAATAAAGTAAGACTCCAATACCATATTAGTGAAGGGAATCGAAAGGCTCTCTGGCTTAGTAATTTACTAAATAAACCGACCTATTTATTTGGAACTACCTTGATTGGAGTCAATTTTTTTCTTCAGCTCGGATCAGAGTGTGCAAGAACCTTATATAGTAGATGGGGAATCGATCCAGATTACGCACTCTTTTCCCAAATTATCGTGGTGGTCCTTTTTGGAGAACTGGTCCCCCTTTTTGCAGCAAGGAGCTTTCCTGAGCATGTAGTAAGACTCGGAATTACACCCATATACCTCCTCTCTAAAGTATTTATCCCATTTATTTGGCTCCTTGATGGGACGTGCAGGATCATCGATTGGATGTTTAGATGCCCTCCTCCTGCATTTAATTACCTTACAAGGGAGGAGCTCCAAAAGGCGATCGAAGGGAAAGATATAAAAGGCTCCACCACAGATCAAGAACAACTCGATTCCCTCGTCCAAGCCATCTTTGTTATCAAGACAAAAACCCCGCCAGAACTTATGCAACCCTTGGATAAAGTACCTGTTGCATCATCCGAAGCTACTCTTGAAGAGATTGGAAAGATCCTTAGTCAAAAATACGTCCCCTACCTACCAATTTATTATAAAAAACCCCAACACATCACCAGCATCCTCTATACAAGAGACCTCTTAAAATTAAAACCTGGGCAACCTATTGGAGAGATAGCCAGATCGCCCTGGTTCATTACCGAAAAAAACTCCCTGTTTCAAATTCTTAAACAATTTCGCTGGAATAATCAACACATAGCCATCGTCTTAGACAACAGCGGCAATGCAAGTGGCGTCCTCACCCTCGACACTCTCATCGAAGAGCTCTTTGAAATCGAATCGTCATCACCCTCCCCAAAAGGTCCCATCATCTCCAGCAGAACCTTTCCCGCTCACACACCCATCTCAAAAGTGAACCAACTTTTAGGGGTCACCCTCCCAGGATCAAAAGCCGACACCCTCGAAGATCTAATGACCCAAACCTTAGGTCACGCCCCCAGCAAACTAGAAACTGCCCACATCGGAAGCTTGGAATTAACCCTAATCAGCGCATCTCTCATGGCTGAGAAAACTATCAAAATCAGATCTGTCTAATTATCAATGTACTAAAATAAATTCTCCTCAAACATATAATCTCTATTAGATAAATATATATTAAATTTAGAGAAAATATTATGAGTTGTCCCCCTACTTGCGTTCCTCCAAACACCTGTAATACGGCCGACGGGACTTGCACTTGTCGCCACGACACGAGCCCCTGCATTCCCCCTTGCGTTTGCGATAATACCGGGACCTGTTCAGATACAAACGACAACCCCTGTAATTGTAATCTAGCCTGCACAGCGCCTGAAGTTTGTTCATTTATTGCGGGTACTCCCCAATGTGTTACGATTTCGAATTGTCAAGATAATTCCACATGTTTAGGAACTTGTGAAAATAATCATTGTACATGTACAGGTGGTACTTTATGTCCATCGCCAGGAGTTTGTATAGGAACAAGTTGTTTTTGTGGCTCTAATCTACCTTGTCTAAATGGAGAAACATGTTCTTCTGAGGGGGAGTGTGTTTGTCCATCTTCATGTACATGCACGATGGAATGCCAGACTATGTTTAATCAACGAGTCATGGAGTTAGGAGTGCTTTTTTCATCGCAAAATAGTAATGGGAGTGGTGGTAGCGCTAACATTTCAAATAATCCCATAATGATTGATGCGTTACTACAATCATTCATAGCTTTAAAGCAGTATTTTGCAGGTCTTACCGATTCTAATACCCCTTGTCAAGGGACTTTTGCAAAAGCACTTAATGATGAATTAGGAATTACTACTTATAATGGATTAGTTCTTAACCAAATAAGTATAAATGATCTGGCTGATTTTTCTACGTGGGTTCAAAAAGGACAGAACGATCCAGTCTGGCTCTATTTTAGCGTCAATTGTCCGGGTTTTGAAACTTCTACTTGCCTTACACAATGCGATAATTCGAATACATCTGCCGCAACATTTAATAGTATTTTAACAAATCTTATTAATTGGGATACAAAGGCATTTGATTATAAACAATTTCAAGCTGACAGCTTAAATTTTCTTAATGATACTAAGATTACAGATGGTTATTTAACTGCATTTCAAAAAGTGTTAAATGGTTGCTATATGACATCAAATGGTTGCATCACTTTAGCTTCGACGACTGATCTACCCACAATGCTTAATATTAATACAGGCTCAGGCACGATAGGAGGAGATTTAATAAGTTTTGCCAACGTAATTTCCACAAAAGAATTTAATAGTGGTTGTCCAACAACCCCCTCATGTAACCCCGTTTTTAACACAGGAAACCCTTGTTCAACATATATAGGAGAAAAATAATATGTCAAATCCATGTGATCAAACTAATTATTGTTGTGTAGACAACTATCTGTGTTATAATTTAATAGCGCAAGAATTA
Organism: uncultured Chlamydiae bacterium; assembly: GCA_937996705.1. Classification (GTDB taxonomy): domain Bacteria; phylum Chlamydiota; class Chlamydiia; order Chlamydiales; family 2-12-FULL-49-11; genus VGMD01. The sequence goes on along the minus strand of CALKUQ010000021.1, from coordinate 41,165 downwards.
GAAATATTTTTAAATCAAATTCACCATTATGCAACACCCTTGGATTGCAAGGGATTATGGTACGCATTTAATAAAATGAGTACGTATGTAACTGCTCTTGCTCCAGCGAACGATCCTAACTGTGGGGAGCTTAATCAGTGTGATATGCCAACCAGCAACTCCCCCGCCCCTAGATCTTGTGCGATTATGTATTATATGCATCAAGGTGGTTTTGATAGCATGCAAGGTTATGTAGATACCAAAATCTCTAGTGCGTGCCAAGGATGGGCTGGCCTAAAAGATCCAAATATGAATAGCATATATGGGGAGCTATCTCAGAACTCCGGATCAGCTTTATTTGGAAATCCTTGTCTATTTAATCAAGCAAACACAGAGGTACAAACCGATATTAGTAATCTTATCACTTATATGACTGCAAAGGGGACAAAAACAAGCCCCGGAGGATTCGAATTTTTCTGTGCAACTGGCAATGAATCAACTTGTAGTGTTAATAATTCCGGGCTGGCGACCGCTCTTAAGAATATAGCAACAACTATTAATCAATTTATTAAAAAGGATTCAGTAGGATTGTTAGATGGCTATTTATACGCGCTCGTCGATTATCTAACTTTGGCTCCATGCTACGGGGTCACAAATGGTCAAAGCTGCGATAGTTTGAGTTCATTAGCTGCGAATGACCCAACTGGACAACAACTACTCCCTTATCTTATACAATTAATTTATCCCGATTGTGGTGCTACTACTTGTAATGCTTTTACAAATTTTCTTATGAATCTTCAAAATTATGAATATAAGAGTGTAAGTGGAACATGTATTTCTGGATGTGATAATACTAATAATCCTGTAAGTAATTGTAGTTCTCCTTGTAAAAACACTGGATTGAGTTGTTGTCAAAGTTCATAAAAAATAAATAGGAAAATAATTATGGAAAACAATATTGATAACATTGAAGACCCGAATTGTATTACTCCTGCGCAATGCACTGCTCAAGGGATGAACCTTTGTGCTTCTAATCAATGTTGTGTTGAAGAATGTCCAGGGCCAGCTGGGACTTGTTGTCCTCTGGGATACAATTATAATTGTGTAACAGGAGGATGTACACAATCGGGAACATGTAGTGCGGGATTAACTAGGTGTGGGGATGGCTCTTGCTGCAGCGCAAACTGCCCAAATACAAGCCCTGGTAAAACAAATGAGACTACATGTTGTCCGAGTGGGGTGAGTCCGGATCAAAGTGGAAATTGCCCCACAAGTTGTCCTTCAGGACAAACTCTTTGCCAGGATGGGAGTTGTTGTGCTACAAATCCGTGTCCTGTAACTAATAGCCAAGGTTTAACAGCTTGTTGCAAACCAGGTGAAACTGCAAATAATGGGGAGTGTTCTTGCGCGCATACACCTTGTTCTAATGGTGAATGTTGCGCAGCTGGAGATTGTCCTGCAAGTGGAAGTTGCTGTAATCCAGGGGAAACTTATAATGCAGACGGAAGTTGCATCTGTAGTAGTAAGTATCAATGTGATGATAACTCGTGCTGCAATTTAGATATGTGTTGTGGATCTCCTTCACAATGTCCTACAAATGAGTATCCAAGCGGAAATGGTAACGTAATAGGGTATATTTCAAGTGATTCAGTCGCCATCTATGATATGGCTACAAATACTAATATAACATCCCTTTCAGTTTCTAATGCTATTAAGACCTTGCTTCATCCGAAAAATGGAAATTTACATGTATTAAGTGTGGACCCTGCAAAGGGAAGTGGCGCTCTAACTGTGTTTGATTCATTGAATAACATCCTGAGTACTATTACCTGCAATAATGATATGGGAGATGCAGTTGATATGATTATGGATTCAACAGGTGAATATATATATGTTCTAGGAGCTGCTAAAGGTTTTCCAAATTTTGTATATAATATCGATATTAATCAATATACATGTAAAACGCATTATTTTAATAACTATCTTTCAGGATCTGCAATTGCAATTTCAGCAAAAGATGATTATCTTTATATAAGTTCTGTAAATATAACTGGAAGCTCAGGACTTTTGGTAGTTTACTCAATAGGTTATTCAGCAACAGAGATGCCCACACTCAAGGAAATATCGACGATTGATACTCAATCTATAGTTGATATCATTTTGACACGCGATGGAAATACTGCATACGTCCTAGAAAACTCACTTGATGAAGGAAACAGTCAAATTCTTCAATTAGATCTATCAACTCCAAGTCAGCCTACAATTACAAATACAATTTCGTTACCAACTGGGGTATATCTTTATGCATCAGGAATCACACTTTCCGCTGATGAATTGTATTTATATGCAACTGTACAAGAATTTTCAGGAGAATATCCTCCTTATACAGAAAACTGGCTCTTACATCGAGTTTGTTTAAGATTTGGTCAAATTGTTTCAACTTCTTACTCAACAGGAAATGCGCTTACCCCTGATTTTAAACAAAAAATCAAGATGAATAATAATGGAGAATACCTCTATGTCCCTGCAACGGGGGCATTACATTCTATCAATTTACAGGATCTTTCATTAGTGAGTTTAGTGACAGAACTAGCTGGAGTTCCTACTATAACAATCACAAGTCCCTCTGGAAGCACTACCATGTGTTGTGGGGGAACGATTTTTGATACTACAACAGGCGCTTGTTGTAGCCCAGAGAATCCTATAACACCATGTCCAACTACAAGCGGGACTTGTTGCGGAACAGATTGTTGTGATTCAGGGGATTGTTGCTCTGACACAACCCAAACTCCATCTGTACCTAAAGGATGCAAAAAATCGGAAACAGATCGATGTTGTAATGACGGAAGTGTAGTAGCATCTAATGCATGTTGCTCAGAAGACACTACGTGTGGAAGTGACCCAACAGATGCTACAGACAGTTGTTGTTGCGGTTCAACTGCTACAGGTTCTTATCAGCCTGCCAATACCGGCATCTGTTGCAATAATACTTGGTACCCAGCAGCAACAGAGCCAGGTCTTTGTTGTCCTACAGGGGAATCTGGAAACCCAATGAAATGGAATTCTATTAGTTCTGGATCTGCAGCTGAGTATACTTGCTGTAGTGGAGCCTCTCAGAAAACTTCAGCCGGGATATGCTGTGGGATACTAGGTCAGGATCAAGGGTGGCAACCAAATAATTCGGATGGTAGTACTTCAGGGATTTGCTGTGGAACTCCAATAGGCACCCCTCCCGTTTCACCAAATTGGGTGGGGGGAAAAGGCTTAGATTGCTGTCTTCTATCAGATTGTGGAAAGGGTTCTACCTGCTGTAAGGATAATCAGTGTGGTAGTTCATGCGGATCGACATCTTGTTGTACAGAGGAGTGTAATTCATGTTATTTTCCTCCGGCTCCAGGTGGAATGCCAACGTATGGGGATGTTTGTGGACCATGTTAGAGATGACCTGTGATCGCGCCCAGACGTCGAATTTTGGATGTGCGGGCTAAATAATATGACACCACCTTTTGGAAATAGAGATCTTACAGCGTTGGGAAATCAAATGCAGGGACTTTCAGGAGCAGTTCCATATAACATCTATGCAAATCTTGGGTTACAATCGCCACTAGCGGCTAATCAATGCTTTCAAGATTGTAACAATACAGATCCTCTTAGCGCAATACAAGCTCTTATACTGAATGAGATGCCAGGTTATTTCCCTCTTCCGACATCTCGAATGCGTGCCTAGGGTTGGCAGGGCTAAATAATCCATATCTGAGTGAAATATATGGGTCGCTATCTCAGAACCCCCCATCAGTTTTATTTGGAAATCCTTGTCTAGTTAATCAAGCAAACACAGAGGTACAAACTGATATTAGTAATCTTATCACTTATATGACTTCTCCGCTGACAAAAACAAGCCCCGGAGGATTCGAATCTTACTGTAAAACTGGCACAGAATCAAGTTGTAGTGTTACTACTCCCGGGCTGGCGACCGTTCTTATTAATATAGCAACAACTATTAATCAATTTATTGAGGATTCAAAGGGATTGGTAGATGGTTATTTAATCGCACTCGTCGATTATCTAACTCTGAATGCTTTTCAGGACAGCACATCCGGATCACGAACTAGTTTGAGTTCACAAGCTGAGGGAGACCCAACTGGAGCAAGCCTAATCCCTTATCTTAAAGAATTAATTGATGACGGCTGTGATAACACGAAGAGTTGTAATGCTTTTTCAAGTTTTCTTATGAATGTTCAAGAAAAGGAATATAATTCTTCAATTGGAACATGTATTTCTGGATGTGATAATACTAATAATCCTGTAAGTGATTGTAGTTCTTCTTGTGCAAACAAGGCGTTGAGTTGTTGTCCAAGTCAATAAAAAATAAATAGGAAAATAATTATGAAAGATAACATTGATAAAATTGAAGATTCGAATTGTCTTACTCCTACTCAATGCACTGCTCAAGGGATGAACATTTGTGCTTCTAATCAATGTTGTGTTGAAGAATGTCCAGGGCCAGCTGGGACTTGTTGTCCTCTGGGATACAATTATAATTGTGTAACAGGAGGATGTACACAATCGGGAACATGTAGTGCGGGATTAACTAGGTGTGGGGATGGCTCTTGCTGCAGCGCAAACTGCCCAAATACAAGCCCTGGTAAAACAAATGAGACTACATGTTGTCCGAGTGGGGTGAGTCCGGATCAAAGTGGAAATTGCCCCACAAGTTGTCCTTCAGGACAAACTCTTTGCCAGGATGGGAGTTGTTGTGCTACAAATCCGTGTCCTGTAACTAATAGCCAAGGTTTAACAGCTTGTTGCAAACCAGGTGAAACTGCAAATAATGGGGAGTGTTCTTGCGCGCATACACCTTGTTCTAATGGTGAATGTTGCGCAGCTGGAGATTGTCCTGCAAGTGGAAGTTGCTGTAATCCAGGGGAAACTTATAATGCAGACGGAAGTTGCATCTGTAGTAGTAAGTATCAATGTGATGATAACTCGTGCTGCAATTTAGATATGTGTTGTGGATCTCCTTCACAATGTCCTACAAATGAGTATCCAAGCGGAAATGGTAACGTAATAGGGTATATTTCAAGTGATTCAGTCGCCATCTATGATATGGCTACAAATACTAATATAACATCCCTTTCAGTTTCTAATGCTATTAAGACCTTGCTTCATCCGAAAAATGGAAATTTACATGTATTAAGTGTGGACCCTGCAAAGGGAAGTGGCGCTCTAACTGTGTTTGATTCATTGAATAACATCCTGAGTACTATTACCTGCAATAATGATATGGGAGATGCAGTTGATATGATTATGGATTCAACAGGTGAATATATATATGTTCTAGGAGCTGCTAAAGGTTTTCCAAATTTTGTATATAATATCGATATTAATCAATATACATGTAAAACGCATTATTTTAATAACTATCTTTCAGGATCTGCAATTGCAATTTCAGCAAAAGATGATTATCTTTATATAAGTTCTGTAAATATAACTGGAAGCTCAGGACTTTTGGTAGTTTACTCAATAGGTTATTCAGCAACAGAGATGCCCACACTCAAGGAAATATCGACGATTGATACTCAATCTATAGTTGATATCATTTTGACACGCGATGGAAATACTGCATACGTCCTAGAAAACTCACTTGATGAAGGAAACAGTCAAATTCTTCAATTAGATCTATCAACTCCAAGTCAGCCTACAATTACAAATACAATTTCGTTACCAACTGGGGTATATCTTTATGCATCAGGAATCACACTTTCCGCTGATGAATTGTATTTATATGCAACTGTACAAGAATTTTCAGGAGAATATCCTCCTTATACAGAAAACTGGCTCTTACATCGAGTTTGTTTAAGATTTGGTCAAATTGTTTCAACTTCTTACTCAACAGGAAATGCGCTTACCCCTGATTTTAAACAAAAAATCAAGATGAATAATAATGGAGAATACCTCTATGTCCCTGCAACGGGGGCATTACATTCTATCAATTTACAGGATCTTTCATTAGTGAGTTTAGTGACAGAACTAGCTGGAGTTCCTACTATAACAATCACAAGTCCCTCTGGAAGCACTACCATGTGTTGTGGGGGAACGATTTTTGATACTACAACAGGCGCTTGTTGTAGCCCAGAGAATCCTATAACACCATGTCCAACTACAAGCGGGACTTGTTGCGGAACAGATTGTTGTGATTCAGGGGATTGTTGCTCTGACACAACCCAAACTCCATCTGTACCTAAAGGATGCAAAAAATCGGAAACAGATCGATGTTGTAATGACGGAAGTGTAGTAGCATCTAATGCATGTTGCCCAGAAGACCCTCCGTGTGGAACTGACCCGACAGATGATTCAGCTAGTTGTTGTTGCGGTTCGACTGCTACAGGTTCTTATCAAGCTGCCAATACCGGCATTTGCTGTAATAACACTTGGTACAAAACGGGTGATCCATTCGGACTTTGTTGTGAAACAGATCCTAACACGAACACTTATGCGTGGTCTAGTCCAAATCTTGTTCTTAATAATACAACAACTGCAGATCTTACTTGTTGTGGAGGAAAGGTGCATGTAAAATCAGGACTAGGAGGAATATGCTGCGGGCTACTCGGTGCTGATAGTCAAACTTGGTATGAGAATACTTCTGAGGGTACTCAGGGTGTTTGCTGTGGAACTCCCCCACCAGGCACCAACATTCCACCTAACTGGATTCCAGGAGGGGATTGCTGTGATGATTCTGATTGTACAGATAGTGATTTTCCATCATGTATCTCTAATCGATGTCATGGTTGTTGCGGGGATGTGATCAACAATTGTAATGTATGCTGTCCCGATACAGGAAAAAAAGCCTGTGAAGTATTTGAGTCAGGAAAAACTTATTGTGGATGTTGTGGTTGTCATAGCTAGCCAACCGGGTCGATATCGAGAACTCAAGCGTAATGCCGGGTTAAATGGTTAGGAATATGAAGGAGCTCAACAAAAGGCTTTTGAAAGGAATCTTATGGGTGTAACAATCTTAAGATGAATCATCTTTTAATTTCTGTATGCCTAAAACGAGTGGACGAAAATGAAAATGTCAGTAGAGGAAGTGGAAAAGCTGAAACGGGTTGTATTTGAGGTTCGGAGGCTATCTCCTTTTTGACTTTATCAAATGGTTTTGATACAGTTTTTTCCTTTAGGGGCAAAAACATGGAAAAAAGTTGTAGAGGGGTTGATAGTAATTTTAGGGGGCGGGGTCTTTTGGATGCTAGGCCGACTTGGTTTAAGGGGTTTGTTTATGAGCGTGGGTTACATCTTTCCTCTTCTTGGGTTTCTTTGTGGGGGGGAGTGCTTGGATCTGTAGGACTTGGCGCTATGGGGTTTTCTAGGAGGTTAGAGACGAGGGTGGTTAGAGCACCCCTTTTGTTTAGAGGGGGGGTTGTGATTGCTTTAGTTGGGATGACAGCTCTTTATGGGGGGAGTCAGGTTAGGGAAGTGGAAAACTATATACAGGGGAGTCACGACCTGATTGAAGAGTATGAGCAATCGGGGGATTACCGATCTGCTGTGGGGGTTGCAAGAAGTAGTTACGCCTGGTTATTAAAGGTGGGATCTTCTAAGGATGCTTCGGTGTTTTTTGAAGAGGGAAAGAGGTTGGAGGGGGAAGTTCTTGCTTTGGGGGCTTCAAGGCGTTTGTTTGATGAGAGGTATCAGCCGAAAGTTACATTGCTAAAAGTGTTAGAATTTGCTGGGATGGAACCGTTGGTTAGCTCGGAAAGAGCCGTTCTCCAAATTAATAATTGGGCTCAGAAACATCTTTTGCGTCAGGGGGAGCGTTGGGAGGAGCAGACAACTAGATTTGAAGAATTAAAGCCGAGTATTAAACCTCTTTTACGAGATCTGGGGTTTATAGATGCTACGATTGCTCAGTTTGAAGATTATGAGGGGGCGCTTGTTCATGGGGGGCTTTTGCCAAGGGTTCGCCTCCGTCTGCACTATCTTGTTAAGGAGTGGGAGAGGGGGGTGAGAGTTTCTCGGATCTATTTCTTAAGTGGGGAGAGGCCGTTAGATCCCGGGCAAGAGGGTGTAGCAAAGTTGATAGAGGATAAAGAGTCCCCGTTGAAAATAAGAAAAGGGTGGTTAAAGCCTTCCGACTTTCCGAAAACGGAACGAGAAATGGTGGAATTAGTTTGGGAGCAATCAGAGATTCCAGCCGATATGAGAAGCAAAGTGGAGGTCTATTTCATAAATGCCCCTATGAAAAATGATGCAAAAGGGGAGAGGCGTGTTCGTCCGACAACCGATGATACTGTAGAAACCTGGCTAAAAACTTCACCGCCACAGGGGAGATATTTAGCGATAACAAACGCGCCTTATACCAATCGACAAGACTTAGTGGTGAGGGCAATTGCTCCAAGTGAGTACGGTATTGATACGATCGGTCCCGGTTTGGGTGAGAAGGAAACAATGGCGATTGTTCTTGATGAATTGGCCCGATCTATTTTTCAGGCAAAGCAATTTTCTGAAAAAGCTAGAGGGTAGTTTTCGACTCTTTTAGGCAGAGGGAGATAAGTTCCAGGCAAGAATCAATTTCTCGTTTGGTTGTGAGGCGGCTCAGAGAGAAGCGCAACGAGGAGAGGGCCCTTTCTTGGGGAAGATTCATTCCGAGGAGGACGTGGGAGGGGCTGAGGGCGTTTGCCGAGCAAGCAGAGCCGAGGGAGGCGATCACCCCTTTTTGATCGAGGTTCATTAAGAGTGTCTCTGCGTCGCAATCTTTGAAATAGATATTGGATGTGTTGGGAAGTCTCGGTCCCGTGCCGTTGATTTTGAAGTGGGGGAATCGGGAAAGGAGCTCGCTTTCAAAATAGTTTCTGAGCTCTTCTACTTGTTTAAAGGTGGTTTCGTCGATGAGAGAAATCGCTTTTGCTAGTCCTAAAATCCCTGCGATGTTTTCGGTTCCAGCTCGCATCTCCCTTTCTTGGTGCCCCCCTTTAAAAATCGGCGGGATTTTGTACTGTTTTCTCAAAATTACAAAGCCTATCCCTTTTGGGGCATGAAATTTATGCCCAGAAAAGGAGAGTGCGGCAACCCCTTTGGGGAGGTGTTTGCAACGCACTTTACCCAGGAGTCCTACGCCATCTAAAACAAGGGGGACGTTGTAGGTTTGACAAATCGTGGCAAATTTCTCTAGAGGGATCATCACCCCTGTCTCAGTATTGGCCGCAGTGAGCATGACAAATGAGGGGTCGGTTGTTTTTAAAAGTTCTTCTAGCTCTTCTGGTTTGGGATATCCTGTTTCATCGACGCTTAAATTAAGAGTGTGATACCCCCCTAGCGCCCCAAGTGTAGAGGCGTGTTCAATCTTAGTGGAAATAATTGTCCCGGGCTTTCTTTTGTGAAAGCCATGAACCAGCATGTGATTGCCCTCTGTCCCACCAGATGTGAAATAAATTTCCTCGGAATTGATTCCAAAATAGTTCGCAATCAACCGTCTTGCGCTAGAAATCTTTTCTCTTCCATCTCTTCCATATTTCGTAATACTTGAAGGGTTTCGGGGGATGCCGTCTAAATCAAGAAGCATCGCTTCGAGCACTTCAGGGAGAAGGGGGGTTGTTGCGTTGTTGTCCAGGAATATCATGGGTTCGTATCAAAAGCAGGGTTATGTTATCGTGCCCTCCGCTCTCTTTTGCCGTTTCAATCAAATGGCTGGCCACCTGGTTTAAATCGGTGTAGTTTTTCAATAAGGACTCAATTAAGTTGTCTGATACAAGATCGGTTAGGCCATCGGAGCAAAGGAGGTAGATATCACTTGCTTCGGCCTTTTCAGATTTTATTTCAGGTGTTACAAACATTGAGGTCCCTATCGCTTTTGCGAGGACTTTCCTGGGTAATGATACACCATTGCGATTTTCTCCTGAAGGGAGATTTTTCGAAAAAGTGGTATGATCGTTTGTCAAAGGGGTCAATTTTCCCTTTCGAAATCTATAAATTCTACTGTCACCTACGTGGGAATAGACAATAAATTCTTTGAAAAACAGAATGCTGCACAAGGTGGTTCCCATTCCGTAAAAGCTTGGATTAGAAGCGCCTAAATGATGAACCCAAAGGTTTGTATTCTCAATTACGGACTCGACATGCATTTGAATCTCTTCTAATTCTAGAGAATCTTTTGAAGTTTGAAAGAGAGTTTGAATCCCTGAGCACATGTATTCAACTGCTCTTGAGGCTGCGACTTCCCCTGCGTTATGCCCCCCCATGCCGTCGGCTAAAATAAAAAACTTCTCCTTGGGGAGCTCTCGAAAGACGTCCTCGTTATTATTTCTAAGGAGACCAACGTCTGACTTGCCAAAACTTTCGATCTTAAAATGACTACTCACAACCACCAAAAAAATGTTTATACATGTGTAAAGATAATTCTAATAACACTAATAGAATTGAATGTCACGTGTAAAAGAATGGAAGAGTAGAGCGATCTTGTTTTTAAATAGACAAAACCTAGGTAGCTTCCAAACGCAAAAAGGGTTAGGAGTAAAGAAATATTTTCAATAGATTGACTGGGGGAAAAGTGGAAGAGGGAGAAAATTAGGGCGCTTGTAAAAATTGCAACATAAGTCCCCATTTTCGTTCTAAGGTAGGAGAGCAAGACTCCTCGGAATAGAAACTCTTCAAAAATTGGAGCTGCGATAATGATGGAAAAAAAGGCTACCGAAGAGGTTAGAGGGTTACCCAGCGACTCTTTTAAAAATCTGACAGCTACTTGTTCCTTATTCGTTGGAGAGGCAATGAGCGAGGTGAGGAGTTCTGCAAGATAGGTAACTGAGGTGACAACAGGAATTGCAAGAAACCAAAAGACTAATCCGGTCTCTAAATCTTTCAAGATCGATTTGCTTTCTGGGAACGATCTGTCTTTCCAAACTTTTATCATATTGGTTCGGTTTCCCCAAAATCCGTATAGAAAAAAGAGGAGGGAGGCAACTACAAAGGTGATGATATGGCTAAGTATCGGGTAGTGGATTAGGGGTAGGAGAAAAAAATAGCTAGCTAAGAAGATAAAAAAAGAGGCGAAAACATCTTGAAGGGTAATTGCAGCCCCTTTGTACTCTTTGTAGGGGAGGTGGTAGTACCCTTTTGCAAAAGCAATCCAAGAAATGATCAGAGCTAAAATTAAAAAAAAAGCAAAACCTGCTAGATTGCTTTCCATCATAGTTTAGCCAATAAAATGTAGTCTTGAATTTGCCTAGAGATCTGCTTTACCATTTGCATGTGGGCCGATCCGATCGGGGATAAGAAGAAAGTGGTCTTGCCGAGGGTATCTTTAGAATAATTTATTTTAATAGGGATGTTAAAAGAGTCGGAGACGAGCTCTTGTAAAATTACTTTAGGTTCTGGACCTCGAATATCAATTACATGGACACGAAAAGCCATTTCAAGAAAGTAGGTTTGCGGCGGAATTTTTGAGGGTTTTGGAGTTAATTGATGTTGAACCAGTTCTATAAAAACCACGAATTCAGAGGCAGAGCCGTTTTCGTAGAGCCAGCGGACATCTTCCAGAAGGGGGTTAATTTCAGATAAATCGGTTAAATGCTTCCCTAGAACGGAAAAGTCTCTTGTGAGATAAAATTGTTTTGTCTCTAAAAACCTTTCATAAATTACCTCTGTCAACTCCTCAGAGAGATTCCAAGGAACGGGCTGAGCTTTGGTTGTAATTACGGGAACTAGGGCAATTTTTGGTTTTGCTGCGCCCGTATCGTGATAAGGAAACTGGTTTGCAGAAAAGTGTCTCTCTGCGCAGGAAGAAAAAAATAGGGCGAGTAGTCCAATTTTCCACATAAGCCCAACCATAGCACAACTTATATCCTAGTGGCAATTAGAAATGATCTTGGAGGAACTGTCAGAAGGGTTTGGGGGGTGTTATCCGGATTAGTTTGAATCAAGATTTTCCATTCACTCATTTCATAGTCGTGCAAAAGGAGGGGGGCAAGGGATGCGTTGCAGGCGATAAGGTAGGCGTTTGTGAGGAGGAGGACAACGACGTGCTCTTTTATTAAGATAGTTCTTGCATAAGGCTCTTCTAAATATTCATCGACTTTATAGAAGGGGATCGATTTTCGAAGGGCTGTAAGGGTTTTGAGAAAAGGGAAGAGGGGGGAGTGTTTCTCCCAATCAAACCAAGTAAGCTCATCTTGGCAATAGGTGTTATTGTTGCCAAAGTTGGTGTGGCCGTATTCATCACCCATTCGAATCATAGGGACGCCAATGGACAGGAGATTGACAAAAAGGAGATTTTTCATCTGCTGCAATCGGATCGCAAGAATTTGAGGATTTGCTGTAAGTCCTTCAACGCCATAGTTTGCTGAGCTGTTGTCATTCTCCCCATCCCGATTATGTTCGCCATTATTTTCATTATGTTTGTGGTTGTAGGAGACAAGGTCATTTAAGGAAAACCCGTCGTGAGTCGTAACATAATTAATCCCTTTTGAAGGGGGCGAACCGTTTGGGAAAAGATAACGCGATCCTAAGAACGAATCTTTAAAAAACTGTTCCTGCATCGAGTCGCCTCTGATAAATCTTCGCATTGCCGGCTTATACGAGCCGTTCCAAGCAGAACAATTTTTTACATTAAACCCGTGTAATAGGTTAATCCCATAACAATCCCAGGGTTCTAGAATTAGTTTGGTCTGAGAAAGAATAGGATCGTTTGAGAGGAGCTCAAAAAACGGGGGGAAATCGAGGGGGGTTCCATCCTTTCCGCGGGAAAAGCATCCGCCCAAATCAAACCTAAACCCATCGACTTGACACTCTTCTGCAAAATATCGGAGTGAGGAGAGAATTAAGTGGGAGGTGGCAGGGCTATTTGCAGATAACGTATTTCCGCACCCACTAAAATTGGTGTGGTGCTTGTCTTTATTTAGGATAAAGTAGGACTCTTTATCTACTTCATCAAAATGAGAAAGGGCGCTTACATGATTATATACCACATCGAGAATGACTTCGATTCCCTGTTTATGAAACTCCAGAACCATCGTTTTGAATTCAACTAGCGCTGCAAGTCTGTCATCTTTAGTTGCATACCTTTTTGTGGGGCAGAAAAAATTCATCGTCATATAGCCCCAGCAGTTCCAGAGCCTTTTATTAGTAAACGATTCCATTCTAGGGTTTTCTCGTTCATCAAATTCGTGGATGGGAAGAAGTTCTACAGCGTTTATCCCAAGTTCTTTGAGGTAAGGGATTTTTTCAATCATCCCTAGATAGGTTCCGGGATGGGTCACTTTGCTTGAGGGGTGCTTTGTAAACGATCTTACATGCATCTCATAAATAATAAGGTTTTGCTTCTCAATTTTAGGCTTTTCAACCCCTTCCCAGTCAAAAGTGTGGTCGAAAATCATTTGACATTTCGGGGCTTCATGCCAATCTCCCCAAGCGTGAGGAGTTGAAAGTGCTTTAGCATAAGGATCTAAAGCTAGGGCGCCATCAATTTCGAAAAGGTAAGATAGAGTGAGGGGAAGGGGATCTGTCTGAAGAGTCCAGACGCCTCCAGGGGTTTTGTGGAGCTGCAGCACTTTTACTGGCAATGGTTTATGCGGTTCAAACAGGTGAACTTTGACCGATTTTGCCGAATTGGTAAAGAGAGAAAAAATTAATTTATTGCCTGTTAAAGTGGCGCCAAAGGTGTGAGATAGGGGAATCATACTGCTCATAAACGAGACATTAATGAATAAAAATGAAAAATCATAGAAAAAAATTGCATTTTTTGAGTAGAATTAACCATTCTAAAGTTAAGAAAAACACATAGTATCTAAAAAATACTCTCAAGGAGGAAAAATGTCTCGCGAAAACGCTGAAGAAAATTTAAGAGAATTTGGTAAAGAACTGAATTTAGAGGGTTTAACATTTGATGAAAATCATACTTGTATATTAGGTATTGATAATACCTTTTCACTCCATCTAACTTATGAGCCTAACTCTGACAGACTTTATCTCTACTCACCTATATTAGATGGTCTCCCTGGAGATACAAAATCACGTCTTCTCCTATACGAAACACTTCTAGAAGGATCTATGCTTGGCGGCCAAATGGCTGGTGGCGGCGTGGGTGTGGCTACAAAAGAAGAGCTTATCCTTATGCATTGCGTCCTTGAAATGGCTCAAGCAGATGCTGCTGCGCTAAGAAGATTTGCCCCTATTTTCGTAGAGGCTGTAGAAAAATGGCGTGAAGTTGCTAAAAAAATTATGGAAGGCCGCTTTGACAAAGAGAGAGACGCGCCAAAACTTCCCACTCCAGGCTCAATGCCAGGTAGCGGAAAGCCAGGTGGATCTGATTTCCAAAGACCGCCAGGAACCGACTCCTACATTAAAATCTAATCTGGCTCAAAAAGCCTCCCAATCGGGAGGCTTTTTTATTATACCGCTTATATAGCAGTTCCCGTTGAAACACCCTCTTTTTTCTGTGCAGAATTTTTTTTTCAATCCCGCCTCATCAGGCCTGGTTTCAAACAGAGCCCTCTTCAGCGGACGGCTTCGCCAAATTGAACTAAACGGAATTAAAAAAACTAGGGATGGGGCAGTTAGTCTTGCAGTGAGTTTCTGGTGGCGGTCATTTTCTTAGGACGAGAATTTTGAAAATAGGGAAGTGAACTGATTTAGATAGTAGGTGATATCAGGATCTTGGGAGGTGAGGCTGGCGGTGATCTGTTTGATGCTAGTCATCACAGTAGAGTGGTCTCTATGAAAAATGTCCCCTATTTTCATGTAGGGAAGCTTTAGCTCTTTGCGAAGAAGGTACATGGCGATTTGGCGGGGGAGGGAGGTCTCTCTTGCTTGGGACTTGCTAAGAAGATCCTCTTTTTTGATTCCAAAAACTTCGGCTACAGAGATGAGGATTTTATCAGAGGAGAGGTTATTTTTTTGATCGATCGATATAAGTTTGGCAAGAAGGGGTTCGACATGATGGAGTTCAATTAGTTGGGAAGATTCTGAGTGACTGGAAATATATTCAATTGCCCGGCTCATTGAGGCGGGGGTGATAAAGTTTTTTAAGAGAAATTCTACAAGAGGTTTTTTCAGCTTTACATGGTAGAATGCGGCCCTTTTTTTTAAGATCTCTTGCATCATTTCGGCAGGGATCTCTTTTTCAAAGGGTAGGGTTAGTCCCCACTCAAATCTGCTTACCAGCCTATCCTCTATGTATTCAAGGAGTCTTGGATTGACAGAGGCGCTTAAAATAATTTGTTTTCTTGCTGTGTGGAGCGTGTTGAAGGTGTGAAAGAGCTCTTCTTGGGTCGCATTTTTTCTTCCAAAAACTTCAATGTCGTCAATAATCAGAACATCTAGTTTCCGGTAGGTAGAGCGAAAGAGTTGCATTTGACCATTTCGAATGGCATGGACAACGTGGTCTGTGAAAGTTTCTGCTTTTACATAAAAGACTTGGAGTCCCTCTCTTTGATAATGTGCTGCAGCAGCCATAAGAAGATGGGTTTTCCCGGTCCCACTCGGTCCATAAATGTAGACGGGGTTGAATATTTCTGGGAAAAAAACTCCAGTTTTTCCTGTATCTGGATCAATACCGAGGAGCTTACTAAAAATCGTGAAAGATGCCTTGTTTTTGGGGGTTGCTACAAATTCATCCAGAGAGGTGTGGGCAACTAGGGGGTCTGATTCAAATTTTAAATCGTAAGAAAAGGTTGGTTTAGCTGCCTCTTCCATTGCAGGGAGGGCAATATCGCCCGAGCTAAGGGTGACTTTGATCGGTTTGCCATTGTTGTCGAGAAGATGCTTTTTTGCTAGAGGTGCAATGTGCTCATGGTACCAAGATGTTTGAAACGAGTCGTTTGCTTCTAAATGAAGATTGCAGGCATCAAAACCTGCAATCTTCAAGGGTCTGACCCACTTATCAACGGTCGATTTTCCAAATTTGCCATCTAGGATAGTTAGAAAATCATCCCAAGATTTCATATGTTTTTCAAAATTTTAGGATTTTTTTGGTATCTACGAATCATAAACCACTGTTGGAGCATTCCAAAGAGGGTTGAGAAGATCCAATAAATGTTGAGTCCTGAGGGCATGCTGTAAAACATGAATGTGAATACAACAGTCATTACATTACCAGCGGTCTTCATCTGTTGTTGCTGCTCGGTCATCGGCCCAGTTTGAGGTTGCCCCATAGAGCTAACTCTTGATTGGGCATACATCAAAGCACCTAAAATAAAGGGGAGAAGGTGGAAGTTGGTTCCGATAAAAATAATAGGGTAGCTCCAGGAAAATAGGACATCAGGTGCAGTTAAGTTTTGGATCCAACCAGGAATAAATCCTACCCCTCGCAGTTCGAAGGTAGATTTCAATAGATCAAACATTCCAATTAAGAAAGGGAACTGGATCAGCATAGGGAGACATCCAGAAAAGGGATTGACCCCTTCTGTTTTGTAAAGCATTGCTGTTTCAGTCTGAATTCTCTTTGCGTCCCCTTTGAATTTTTCTTGAATTGCTGTCAATTTAGGGCTTAGTTTTTGCATACGTGTGGTCGATTTATAAGCCCATGCGTTTAGCGGATAGAGCATAAGTCTTAACACAAACGTAAGTAAAATAATGGATAGGCCCCAAGACTTTGTGATGTAATGGAAAAACTGCATGATGATGAAAAGAAGCTTTGAAAAGGGCTCTGTGATAAATGTGATCCACCCTTGTAAAATAACTACTTTTTCAAAATGGGGATTTTTCCCTGGGCCATCTTGCGCTTTAGCTATCGCATTATCAACTTTTGACAACACTTTAGAAGAGTAGGGGCCTGCATAAGCGATAAACTTGATTGGTTCACTAGTCGGTTTGCAAGGAAGGAGGGTTTGGTAAGCTGGGTAATCTTTGGCAGGGTAGGCGTTGTAATCTTTGTCAATCAGCGTAAGTCTTGTTGGTACGGTCTCTCCAGGAATGAATTTTACTTGAATTCCCGGGATATGGGTGTTTGAGGGATCAAGAATCATCCCAAAAAAGCCGTTTGCATTGGAGATCCAGAGCGGTTCTAATACGCCGTAAGTGGTGTCATTTTTTGGCAATTTAATCTTTTCTACAGATCCCTTTTCTTTTGTAGAGGTCGTGTAGTATTGGAGTAGAGGGGAGGGGCTGCCTGAGACAAGTTCCACTTCCAGGATACCTGAGGTAAGCCATAGATTGTTTGCAGGTCCATCGAATTGGACTTCAAGTTCTAGAGTGTAGGGGGTAGCTTCAGGAATTGTGTAAATCTTTTTTACGGAGGTGTCACCAGATTTCCCAGAAAATTCAATAAAATTTTTGCCAATTCTCGTCATTTGGTATTGAGCAGTGGAAGTGTCAGTTTTGTCTGAAATAATATTTAGGGCGTAGCAAGAGGGGGGGATTTTTGAGAGAGTTGCCCCATTATTATTTTTGATGCTTCGTCTGAGCAGAGGGGTATACCCTCCTAACACCGGCTCTTTTTTGATCCCTTCTGAAGAGATGTAAGGATTTAAAGGGAATCGAGAGTTTATAGGGGAGTCGGCTTCAAGGGTTTTGTCAAATTGGATCGGGAGGACGACGCTCTCTGGATTTGCCTGCGAGGTAAAGGGGAGGTTGATTTCAGCAAGAGCGCCTCCATTTGTTGAAAACACAAGCTGCTGATAGTTATTTTCTAAAACATAAAATTGTTCTGAAATGTCTGAATCGCTTGAAACTAGGATAGGCTTTATTACAGGCGCTGCTTCTTCTGAGAGGGAGATGAGTTGCTCTTGAGAAGGCTTCGGAGCTGGTTTATCAAACAAATAATTATTTATTAAAAAAAACGAGATAGAGAGTGCAGAGACAAATAAAAGTGACCGTTTTTCCATAGACAAATTCCCATTTTTTTAAATGGAAACTATAACACAGGTTCATTAAGCTTGCAAATGGTTAATGAAGCAGCGAAAGAGATCTGTTTGTCTGAGATTCTCAAGCCATTCGTCCTCTAAAACTTCATTCAAAGGGGGAAGAGCGTCAAATTGCTCTGCTTTTTCCAAATGATGGATAGCCCTTTCAAAATTCATAGTAATAGAATAAAGGCATGCTAAATGGTAGTAAACTTCTGTATTTCCGAGCTTTGCAGCTTGCATGAGTTTGTATTCAGCCTCTTTCCAAAGTTGCTCTCTATCATCGGTTTGTGCAGTGATTTGGGCGAGATTAATCAAAGTGAGTGCCCAGTCGAGCAAAAGCAGGTCTTGTTCTTCGTTTTTCTGGAAGGCAATTTTGTAATGAACAATCGCTCTGTGATGGGCTTCTGACTCTTCAATTAATTCACCTAAATGAGAGTAGACAAGGGCAATTTGATAGTGAATTTCTGGGAAGTCGGGATCGAGCATCAGAACCCTTTTTAGGATTTCTAGCGCTTTTACGTAAAGTTTTTCGTCATTGGTAACATCCCCTTTCAAATCGAGGGCAACGGCGTATTCATAAAGCCATTCAGGTCTTAAATGGACTGCATTTTTTTGGAGATTAAAGGCCTCTTCAAAATTTACGAGGGCCTGTTCTAGTTGGCTAGAGTCGTGGCTTGCTTCAGAGAGTTTAATCAAAGTGCAGGCGTACTCAAAGTAATAGGTGCTTGCTGGGTGCAGGTGGAGGGCCTTTTGTAAAAATTTACTAGATCTCTCATAGAGGCTAAAATCGCCCTCAATCTCTGCAATTACCCCGTAAGTTTTTCCAAGATGAAACCACAGTTTGTGGTTAATCCTGCACATAGAGAGACCCTCTTGAAATTTCTCAATAGCTTGGTAGTAGTAATCAAGGTGGTCATGGTATTTTCCAAGGGCAAATAAATTAACTCCAAACGCAAAATAAATTTCCGGAGAGAGGCTAAATTTATCTTCAGCTTCCACCGCTTTGTTGGTCCCTTCATAGATAAGGTCTACTCGATCTGAAATAAGACCTAAATGGGAAAGGGCTTCTGACCATAAAACCAAAATTTCTACATCTTTTCGATTACAAGAGTAGGCTTTATGACATTTTTCAATGCAAGAGTGGAGTCTTTTCGCGTCTTTGAGCCGTTTTCCCGATTTTAAGAGAAGTTTTGTCCAGTCTTTCCAGAGGGGGACGTTTTGTGGATGTAGCTTTGCTGAGTTAGTAAAACATTCATTTGCTTGGCAAAAGTGGTCCTCATCGAAAGTAAGCTCATAGAGCTCACTTAAGGCAATTCCCATATAGTGCCAACAATCAAAATTTGAAATCGATTTGGAGATCCCGTTTCGAAAGCAATTGATAGCCTTTAAATAAAGTCTTGGATCCCCAATTTGAATCCCTAATTTTAAAGAGACGTTTCCGAAATCTTGCCAAAATTTGACCGGCATGTCCTCATTGTGACCTAGGGCAAGGCCATGAAATTCGACCGATTTGTTTAGTTCAAAAATTTCTTTTGAATGGCTTGCGATTTGATTCATCACCCCACCGTATTGCCAATAAAAATCGGCTAAGAGATCGGGGGCAACTCCGTTGATCAAAGTGAGCCCTGTTTCATATTTTGCTTTCGCTTCCAAGAAATAGTGGTATTGTCCAAATAGGTTTCCTAAAAGAGATAAAGTTTTGCCCCACGCATGCCAGGCTGAAAAATAGTTAGGATCGAGTTTAAGAGCGTTTTTAAAACTTTTATTAGCAAGTAAAAGATATTTTTTAACCTTAACTTCAGAGCCATAGTTAAGTAGAGCAATTCCTTGCTCGTACAACATTACAGGATTCTTAGAGTCAAATTGGCTTGCTAGTTCAAATAGAGCAATCCCTTTAGTCTCTCCCTGAAGCAATCTTTTTTCACCCTGTCTTAAAAGAAATTCACTGTGGTTAAAATTATCTATATCAAAGACAAGGGAGCTCAAGGAGGTGTCTGACTCAACCTGCTTGTCATAAGCTTGTTGCGACTTGCCTTTTTCCCTGTTTTTTGACTTGCTTAAAGAAGGTTTTTTTGCCATTTTTCGACTACATTTCCTTTAATAGGAGTTTCAGATTATAGGAGAGCTATAGTTTTAACTCAAGTCCCAGCATCTTTTTTAATTCCCCTGATCAAACTACTAGATTTTTTGCTCAAGTTTAGAGAGAATGTTTTAGATAAAGTTTTTTTTACTTAAAATTAATTTTCGAATAGGTGAGGGACAACCGTGAACGATTTAGAAAAGATATTTTTTGAAGCGAAGAGAATCATTCGTATGAGTGAGACAGACGCTACAGGAGCCCTCTATTTTACTAATGCCTTGAAGTTTGCCACCGAGGCTTTTGAAGAGTTTCTAGGTTTTGATCATAGATCGGACTATCTATTGCCCATCGTTTCTGCAACCAGTTCCTTTTTAACCCCCCTGTTTTTAGGAGATGAGATTACGGTTAAGCTGAAGGTGGGGAAAATAGGGACAACATCGATTGAAATTCGGGCAGAAATAAAAAAGGGGGGCAAGATAGCCGCCCAAACGGAAATCATCCATGTTGCCGTCTCACGGGTGACTGGAGAAAAAATTGTGCTACCACTAAGCTTAAAAATTAAGCTCGAACTTCTTTAGGATTCCACCTTTTTAATTGCTCAAGAAGTGTAGGAGTCGGTATAAAGGTAGTGATAGCTTCAAGGTGTCGTCTTTTCTTGAGCAAATTGAAGGCTTCAGTAAAGTTTTTCCGCTCACTAAACATAATCCATGCGATGGCAACCGCCCCTGTTCTAGATTTACCATCTTCACAATGAATCAATACCCGTCCACCCGATTGAATCTCTTGGTTAATTGCACCTACCAATTCAGTAAGGGGAAGAGGAGTTAGGCCAGTATCTGCAATATCCCCTTCGATATATCGAATCTTTATGCCGTTATTAAGGGTCTCCCCTTTAAAAAAATTACAAGAGCCCCCTTTTTTAATCCGACTTGCTTGCTTTTGATAATCCCCCGCAATATTGACTACTAAAGAGATGTTTAGCTCCTCTAGCAGTTTTTTTGAAGCTGCTTGAATTTCTGACCCTACCATTACATGTAAGCTGATGAAAGAAATTTTATTTCCAATATTATATGCTATTGCAAAAGCTGCAGTAGCACAATCTTCTCCAAATCTAGCAGATGCTAAAGTTTTTAGATCGCTGTTTAAATGGATAAGATTGGTTATTTCATGAAGACCAGGGCCTAGAATTTCAGAAGGGAGTTCAATCGGATGGGTCTTTTTTAAGAAGTCTCCTAAAGATGCAAGAATGATAGCTGGCACATAGAAGAGAATGGAGAGGGCAAATGCTGAGACCCTTGCTCCGATTTCTAGATAACAGCAATTGGAGAATTTATTAGGTTGGGGCCTAAGATCTAAACCTGAGAGGCACATTCTTAAGGGGGTTTTTAAACTTACATGCATAAATCCAGATCTCATTTTTTAGTTGCAGAATTACTATAACATATTGATTTTTATATTGAAACACAAAAATTGATATAGGCCTCAGTCTTTCCCCAGGTGAAGATAACCGGGAGAGTTGCGATCGCTTTGAATCGGGGGTCGTAGTCTGAAAGGGGGTAGCTGATAGAGATAATTCTTTGGCCAGAGATAAATTTTTTGCACAGAGTTTCGATTACATCATCTGAGAGGCAGGTTCCAAAGAGGTAGATAACGGTAGCGTTTGAAAGATCGGAATTAAGAAAGTCTTCGCACCGAAAATCAATCTCTGCTGAGGAAAATCGGTTAGCCAATTTTGCGATTTTTACAAAGAGGGGGATTTGTTCAATAGCTGTTACTTTGCACCCGAATCGATCTCTGACAAAAAACGCCGTTTTTCCAGTTCCCGCACCAAGCTCTAAAAAATGGTCCTCAGCTTTCAGTTCAGCGCTCTCGCAAAGAGATTCTATGGTTGAAAGAGGGGTCTCCCCATATTGGTGGATATCAGTAGCCCCCTGATTTTGCAAAAATTTTCTGCAAATCGAGTAAGGGTTTACTAATTGATAAAAAAAATTTAAGAAGATCATTTATGCCAATGGTACACTTTTGGATTAAGGGTGATATCCTCTTTTTTTGGAAGCTTAAATTTCGGAAGAAGGGGGGTTAGATGTTCTAAAATTTCAGTTTCAGAGAGAGGCGATTCGATAATTGCGGTGGGCCTTGCCCCAAACTCGGGATCAGGCCTCGAACTCACATTTGCCCGGAGGATCTCGGGGTGAGAGAGGAGGGCCTTTTCCAGTTCTTCAGGATGGATGTTTTCCCCCCCAGAGATAAACATTCGATCTTTTCTCCCGATCAGTTCCAGGCCATGAGGGCCGATGTGGCCCAAATCTTTTGTTGGGAACCATCCATCCGCAAAAGAGGACGGTAGGTTGTGATAGCCTTGAAAAAGGGTCTTGCCTCTGACATAGATTTCCCCATCTACAAGTTTGAGTTCTCGATAAGGAAGGGGGTCGCCGAAAGCAATTCCCTTTTTTGGATTAAACTTTTGTGTAGCAACTTGTGAGGACATCTCTGTCATTCCATAAGTAATATAGATAGGAAATCCCCGAGAATGTGCTTCTAAGCAAAGGTCAAAAGGGATTGGCGCGCCACCAACTAAGATTGCTTTAAGTTTTGGGTAGACTTTTGGATTTTGCAAAAACCGCTTCAATTGCGTCGGCACAAATGAGACGTGGGTTACTTCAGATTCTTTTCCCGACCCAGGCAAAATCACCTCTGCCCCAGAAAAATAGCACCTAGTAACGATCGAAAGGCCGCTCACATGATAAAGCGGCACCGATAACAAATACTTATCGCCCGGCTCAAGCACCAAATCAGGATGTGAAAAACTCGCCGAATGAAAGAGATTTTCCAGCGAAAGATGCGCTAGTTTTGCTTTCCCAGATGAACCAGAAGTTGCAATCAAAACTCCCGATGAAGGAAGGTCTATCTCTGGCAAAGCAACTTCCCTTGTTGAAACCGGAAAAAAGGGAAGATCCCCCGTAAGCCGGCTAATAATAAAATCGACGCACCTCTCAGTAGCTTCTGCAAAAAAAATCGGCTTCAAAAATAACACTCAAAGATAAATTCCCCCAATTTACCAAATCCAAAATTTCTCAGAAACGAATTATCCCAAATTTCTAAGGAGGACCATGACTAGTTGCTTCTTTAAACTGAGAGGGTTTCAAAAATTGAGATTTTTCGAAGCCGGCGCGCTCAGATTTGAAATAGGCGAAGCCGTTGCCAAGGATGCAATCTATTTGAAAACTAGGTAAGCCCGAGGTAATTTCAACGATGACGATGCCGGCAATGAAAAAGTCAATTCTTGGAACACGAGCAGTATAACAATCACTTGTTACATAAAGAAGCTTTATGATCAATAGTTTGCGATTATTCAAGCTTTGTTTACAATCAATTATATAAAAATCAACTTTGTTTGGAGGTTCAAAAATGACACCATCTATTTTTATTTATAATGAGACAGGAGGAGCTTTATATATTTGCTCTAGTCCAACAAATAAAAGTGTATGTACACAAGTAAATGCTGCTCTTCCATCTTCTAGCGGGCCTAGTAGTACTTCGATTTCAGATTATCCAAATCCACTCTATATTTGCGAGTCTGGGCCTTCAGGCAATGATGTTACTTTGCTGTCGACAATTTCTAAAAATTCGGATGGAACGGTATCAGTAACTGATAACCAAGATATGTCCTCTGCTGGATCTATAATCCACTCATCAATAACTTTTGATTTAAAATATGATTTTATTATAACAGTTAGTGTTTTTAATTATAATCAACTAGAACTACTTACTATCTACAGTCAGATTCCGAATAATTCGTATTTTCCTGGCACGTATCAAATTTCAAATAACAGCGCTCAATTTACAGGGTATATATTCGGCAATGAGTGTTTAGCAATTTACGAAAAGAGCTCTTTAATAATTTCATTTTCAGGAACATGCTTCTTACTTCCTCCTGATGTCTCGAGTTCAGAGAGTCTCGCTTTTGAAATAAGTACTTTTCCAGGTTCGAGTTTTGGATCTATCGAATCCCCTGGGATGTCCCCGACAAGCAAGTGGGCGATTGTCCCTGAGGGAGGTCCACTCGATACACGTTATAATTTTGTTATTTCTGAAGATTCTCTTTCAGCAACACTAACGGAAATTTGTAATCAATATACATGGACTGGTCTTGCCGGAGATGGTAAGTGGAGTAGTCTAGAAAACTGGATCCTAAATAACTCAATACCAAGTAATTATCCTGGTTATATAGACTTGAATAACTCCAATTCACCCTTCTTAAATGATGTAGTAACTATCGGTCAAATAGGAGTTTCAGAAAAAATTTCTATAGTTGTTGATCAAGTTATTTCATTTTTGGTTATGTATATAAATCAACCTTTAAGTTTACAAATACAAGAAAATACCGGTTTTTCAGTGGGTGGTGGAAGCGGCGGGATTTCTCCCGAGCAAATTTTCCCTCCTTCAATAATTCAAGCGGCCTCAACATTTTCTCTAAATAGTAGTGCATTTATGCAATTTTATACAAACTTAGAGATTAATGCAGATGTTGCCTTCAATATCGATCCTGAATCTAAGATTTCTAGTATCCTGCCAGGTGCTATTTCAAATCCTATGAAGAATCAGCCAACCATTTCTTTTATAGCAAATAAGAAAAATGAAAGGGGTGATTGCGGACCGAAAGTAGCACCGTGTCCATGTACTGAATATGGAAATTCGTGCCAAACAATTGAATTAAGTAGCATTAATGACCCTTTTGATATTATTGTACAGAGTATCTATAATGTGAGCTCCACAGGTATAAATAACGCATCTTCTCTTTCTGTTCAAAATTCAGAGTTTGATATTGATGGCGGAACGCTTCCTAAAACCATAACCATCTCAGATTCAGGTTTAATATATAATTATTCGAGGGCTTCATTAAATTTAGCAGGAGTAACAATCAATGGGGTTCTCCAAACAGGTGTATTGCCATACCTACAAAGTCTCCCTTTTCCCCCTGTGTGAGTCCTGAAGCGTGTAAACATTCAAGGGGTCAGAGGTCCAAAGTTCCAAGTTTAGGTAACTTTGTGTTGAAGGGTCATGTTGAAGGGTCAGGCTTCGGATTATCGGATTTGGGGTTGAATGTTGAAGGGTCAGGCTTCGGATTATCGGATTTGGGGTTGATGAAGAAAAAGGGTTTTCCTGAAACTCTGTAAGTTAGTCAAAGCTTATGAGACTAGGGAAGTTTTTGGAGGGTGTGCCAGGGGATGGGATGCCCTTTTTTTATTTTGTGGGGAGGTGCGAAGATCGATTCTGTGGCAAGGCCGTGGTGCTGATTCGGGGAGAGCTTGCTTGCGATGCGCTCGATGTGGCGAAGGCCGATAGGGGTTTCATAGGTGCTGGAGAAGATGAGGGTTTTTTCTTTTGAGGCGCTTGCGATTGCTCTACACTGGGTGAGGCCGCCGTGGAGTGTTGGTTTGATGATGAGGTGGGTAAGGCCTTGAAGGGGGAGAACTCTTTCGAGGGGGTGGTAGGTGAGATATTCATCGAGGGCGTAGGGTATTCTTGTCTCTTTATAAAATTTTTCTAGGTCTGTGAAATTGGAGACGGGGTCTTCAATGTAGAGAAAGTCTTCTGGCTTAAAGTGGGAGCAAAATTCCAAGGTTTTTGCAAGATCCCATTTTGAGTTGAGATCAAGACGGAGAAGCCTTGTTTGAAGTTTACAAATTTTTACAGCATCTGAAACGCTTAAATCTTTCATTTTTAGTTTGTTGTGATACTTTTTTATTTCAGGTTCTACGTCTTGAGGAAAAAGAAGGTCTGATAGGGCCATCTCCATTCCAAATAGTACTGAGGGTGGAAAAGATGCGGGGGTAAAATCGCCAGTTAGAAAGCGGGTTCGAATTTCTTTCAGAGCAGCTAGCGCCTCTTCTAGGGTTTCGATACTTCTTCCTGGGAGGGGGGCTATTTCACCAGCGCCCTCTTTTCCATTAGTTTCTACAAGTCTAACTAAAAGCCCCTTTCGTTGAAATCCCAAATTTGTGGGAAAGTCGTATGTATAGATTTCGAAATTAGCAAGTTTCATGTAAGGGAGCCTAAACTAAATAGTACCGTGTAGAGAATCAATAGTAGCGATGTTTTCGGGAGCAACGGTAGGTAGTCGTGGGGCACTTTTGCATGCCAAACATCTCGAATGAGGAGGGTGCTAAAAATAAAAAGGGGTGCTGTGAGTAAAATGAGGCTGTTTGAGTGAAAAAAAATCCGTATCACAGGGGGGAGCATGAATGCGATTGCAAGTAGCGCAGTATACTCTAATTTTCCAAAATTTTCCCCAAATCTGACAACTAGGGTCCTCTTTTCTGCAACTGCATCTTCTCTGTGATCTCTTAAATTATTAATGGTTAAAAGGGCTGTTGAGAGCGCTCCTGGTGCAATCCCTGCAACAAAGGCTTCCAGGAGAAATTTTCCTGTGTGAAGATAGGTTGTCATAACAGTTGCCATGCATCCAAAAAAGAAAAAGACAAAAAAGTCGCCAAGGCCGAGATAGGCGAGGGCAAAAGGGCCAGCGGTATAGCCGATTCCTAGGAGAACTGCCAAAAATAGAAGGTAGCAAATCAGGGGTCCACCTACAGAAATTAGATAGAGGCAAGAGCAGGTTGCAATCAGAAAGGAGACAAAAATACCCCGTTTCATGGTAATGTCTCTAACAAGCCCCGCCTGCATGATTCTTCTGGGTCCAATACGACTCTCCGTATCGCCCCCTTTTTTTGCATCGAAATAATCGTTTGCTAGATTTGTCCCAATTTGCAAAAAGACTCCCGTTAAAAGAGCGCAGAGAAACACGCTAAAGCTAAAGCTCTTGTAGCTATTTGCAATGACTGATCCTATGATAACTGGTGCAATGCTTGCAATCAGTGTCTTTGGTCTTGCAGCCTCGATCCACAGAGAAAGTTTCACGAATTACCCCCTTTTTGGAAATTTAGAGAAATTAGGTTTTCTTTTTTCTAGAAAGGCATTTTTCCCTTCCTGAGCCTCTTGGGTCATATAGTAGAGCATGGTTGCATTCCCCGAAAGTTCTTGAAGTCCTGCTTGTCCGTCGCAATCTGCGTGAAAGGCAGATTTCAAACATCTAAGTGCAAGGGGAGAGTGTTGAAGAATTTGATCGCACCACTCTTGCGTTTTGCTTTCAAGTTGCTCAAGCGGTACTACGCAATTGATGAGTCCCATTTCTAATGCCTCTTGAGCGTTGTATTGTTTGCATAAAAACCAGATCTCTTTTGCTTTTTTTTGACCTACAATGCGCGCTAGATAACTGGCTCCAAAACCTCCATCAAATGATCCTACCTTGGGGCCTACTTGACCAAAAATTGCATTATCAGCTGCAATCGTTAGATCGCAGACAAGATGAAGTACATGGCCGCCGCCGATAGCATAACCTGCAACCATCGCAATTACAGGCTTTGGAAGGCTCCGGATCTCTCTTTGGAGATCTAAAACATTTAAAAGTTCTTGTCCCTCTCCGTTTTGATATCCTGCATTGCCTCGAATTCTCTGATCACCTCCAGAGCAAAACGCTTTTGTTCCAGCACCGGTTAGGACAATTACACCAATGGTTTCATCTTTTCTAGAATCTTGAAACGCTTTGCGCATCTCTTCTACGGTTTGAGGTCTAAATGCATTTCTCACAGCAGGCCGGTTTATGGTGATTTTTGCAATTCCCCCGTTTTTTTCGTAGAGAATGTCTTCAAAACTTAGCATGGATACTCCGTTCTATCTGTTTTATACATGCTCCGACATTTTGTAAATGAAGTGCATGACCGCTTTTTTCTATGAGATGCACTCGGGCATCCAGGTTTAGTAAATTCCTATAAGTCTGCTTATAGGCCTCATCGGTTTCGCCATAAAGAAAAGTTGAAAGTGGGCTAATACTTGGAACAGAATTCCAAAAATTTTGTTGTTTGGCAAGGCTAAATTTTCGAATCGCTTCTATGAGAAGATCGGGTGATTGCCTATATCTGTAAGAGGGAATAGGAAAATCTTTAAAAAGGGGGCTTGTATACCATTTTTTAATAAAAGCTTGAATGCCTTCTGCTCTTAAGTGATTAATCCAAGTCTCTTCTTGGTAAAGGCGAATTCGCCTCTCCTCCTCGCTACTGAATCCTAAATGAGCCGAGCAAATTACCGATCTATTAAAATATCTTTGATGGTTAGTAAGGAGGCTAAGGGCGATTCTACCACCCATGGAATATCCAATCAGATGGGCATTTTTAGGGATGAGGTTCATTAATTCGGGAATTTCATACATGCTTGATTTCCCATGTCCCGGCAAATCAATAGCAATGCAGTGGTAGCTTGTTGCAAAGTGTTTGAAATAGAGTTCCCAATCTAAGGAGCATCCCAAGAAGCCGTGTAAAAAAACTAAAGCAGGTTTTTCCTCCGGCCCTTTTTGTACAAAATTGATCGGTCCTAACCTTTTGAAGTTGCCCTGTATAATTGGGAATCCTTTTTGCCTTTTGTCATCCGCTTTCTCACATATTGTTCAATTTGTTGGTGAAAGAGGAAGTTTTCTTCGGCATTGGTTATTACTTCAATAATTTGGAGCTGCGGAGTTTCTAAAGCAATCGTTAAAGTTGTTTGGTAATCTGTTAACGACGTGGGATTTGAATAGGGAATGTCAAATGCTTTAGCAAACGGCTCGATTTTAAGGGAGTGTTTTGTAGCAACAAAAGTGTCGGTGAATTTCGTCTGCTTAGCAATAGGAAGGAATTGAAAAAGCCCCCCTCCCGAATTGTTAAGAACGATAAAGATGATGGGGAGTGCAAGATTTTTAGCTAAGACTAAACTGTTGAGGTCATGGAGGAAGGCAAGGTCTCCAATAAGAGCTACTACGGGCTTATTCCCCCCCTCTGCTACGCCGATAGAGGAGGCTATGATTCCATCAATCCCTGAAACGCCTCGATTAGAAAAGATGGCAGCGGAGGGCTCTTTAGGGAAAAAAAATGTGTCTGCGTATCTTATCGGAAGACTTGCAGAAAAAAAGAGAGAGAATTGATCGGAAGGTGTGCTTAAGAGGGAAAAGAGAGTTTGTGGTTCGGAGAGCTGGAGAGAATCTTCAAAAAATGTGTGGAGAACCTCTTCTATGTGAAGGGAGTATTCTTTCCATAAAGCTACCCAAACGCTTGGTTGACGACCTTTTAAAAAGAGGGAAATTTCTTTGCAAAATTCTCCAGGATCAGACTCAATACGATCACTCACCAGGTGGTGGGGATCATGCCTCCCAGGAAAGTTTGCCACATGATAAAATTTTTCAGGGGTATTAGAGGAGAGCCATGTCAATAAGGTCTTAGAAACAATTTGTCCCCCCAAATACAAGACCGCCTCCGGTAACATTTTTTCACTCGAATAGGTCGCTTGGAGTAGGTGATTATAGAAGGGGATTAATGAGGAATCTTTTCCCAGAGATCTAAGTCCTGAAAGGGCATCTGCAAAAATTGGCCATTGCAATTTCATTGCTAGTGCATAGATTGCTTCCAGGTCGACTCCTACAGGAAGGCTTCCTACAAGAATAATCCCTTTTTCATATTTTGATAGCTCGAGGGAGATGGAGGTCAAATCTTCATCGGAAAGGGATTTGTTTGAGAGGAAATAGTTGGTTTGAGGTAAAGGGCTTCCAATCTCTTTAAAAGGTTTGCGTGCTCCAGAGGGTGTGAGAGGCTCGCGGATCATCACATTGAGCAAAATTGGCCCTGCTGGGCTATTTCTTGCACGAAAGCAAGCTTGATCGATAGCTCTTCCGAGAAAATCCAAGGGTAAATGGGGGTCAGAGAGGGGGATGTCGATTTCCCACCGTAAATAATCGCCAAACATTCCCACCTGATTGATCGTTTGATTAGATCCTACATCGCGAAGCTCTGTGGGTCTGTCTGCAACCAAAACAATAAGAGGGGTAAAACTCATCGAAGCTTCAATAATAGCTGGATAAAAGTTTGCAACCGCTGTCCCTGAAGTGCAAATCAAACAAACAGGATTTTGAGAGGCTTTAGCAATTCCAAGCGCTGTAAACGCAAGCCCCCTTTCATCAAAGTGGACGATTGTTTTGGCTAGAGGATTTTCAGAAGCGGCTAGAGCAAGGGGAGTAGATCTAGACCCAGGAGCTATTAAAAAATGTCTTACGCGTGATTTTACAAGCTCAGAAATAATCAATTTTGCATTCGTATCATTTAATGCATCGATGCCTAACATATGCCGAATAACCTCTGTTTGTGATTTAGTTCTTCCCACTCACTAAGTGGGTTTGACTCCGGAAGAATTCCGGCACCTGTGAAAATATGCATCTCATTTCCGGAGAGTAAAGCCGAACGAATTCCTACATAAACCCTGCTCAATTCGTTAGATAAGAGGCCGATTGTCCCAGCATAAAATCCCCGATCAAAGGGTTCATTCTCTCGGATAAACTCTAGAGCTAACTCTCTAGGGCGCCCTCCAATTGCGGGGGTTGGGTGAAAGTACTCAATTAGCTCGGAGTCGCTTAAAAAATTTCTTAGCACAGCCTTAAACGGATAATGGAGATGTGACACATTCCCTGCTTTTTTTATTAAAAAATTTTGGTTAATGCTAAATGGGTTGCAAATTTTTTGCAATTGATCTGTTAATGTTTCTTTTACAAATAGAAATTCCCGTATTTCTTTCTCAGAGTGTAAAAGGGTGTTAGCAGCACAACCAGACTTAGTTCCCGCAAGTGCCTCCGTCTCAATTTCAAGACCCTTTTTTGAGAAAAGTTTTTCTGGAGTGGCCCCAATAAATGCCAAATTTTCGGAAAAAATGAGTGCAAAAACAAACGCATTTGGGGCTTTTTTTCTTAAAAAATGGAATAATCCTATAGGAGAAACCCCCTTTTCAAATAAAAAAGTAGCTTTTCTTGCAAGGACCACTTTTTCGATTTTACTCCCCTTAAATTTCGCGATTATCTCCGACCACTCTTCAAAGGAAGGGGAAATTGAGCTTTTTATCATTTGGGGATAGGAAAATGGGGTAATTTCAGGAAGGGGGAGAATCTCCTTTGGCTGAAAGTGGAGAGAGGTAGGAAGCTTGCCCCATAAATCGGTTTTTCTCGGGAGGGGAAAGTCAGAAATCCAGACAGAAGGGCTCTTTGGGTCAATGACATCCGCCATTCCCACCCCCATCCAGTCATCAAAAAGCACAATAGGATATCTCAAGGAAAAGAGTATAGTGACAACTGATTATTTGAGCAATCAGTTAAAAATAGAATATAGTGGTTCCAATTCAATATTACCAAGATTTCTTTAGATGCGCTTATATTTAAAAGTAATTTATTTAAATGTAATAAAGATTTGAATTATAATTATATAATCCGCATAATTATTGTATTAACTAATTAAAAAAAGAAGGTTTTTATGAGTTTTGACTTAAAGAGAGCCAGTTTAGCGTCAATATGGGCTAAGCCCCAGGGTATTAATTCAGAAGACTTTGATAGTGAGTCTATTAGCTCATTTTCCGCACATTTTATAATTAGACCACTTGTTCAGGCTGCGGCTAAAGAAAGGGAAAAAACTGGTTTGCAGAATTTAGTGAAATATTCGATCGGGATAGCCTTTTTAGGATTCGGGTGCTCTTTAGTCGAATCGGTAGCTAGGCTTGCGTTAGCAATTATTTCAGCTCCTATTCTCTTAGCTGGTTTTATTCCTGCTTTCAAAGAGTCTACTTGGACGGTCTATCCAGTTATCCTAGCTGCAACTGTAGAAGCCACTCTTAGAGGTGCTGTAGAGGCAGTCTCCCAATCTTTTGAAATCTATAAGCTTGAAGGTAGAGAGGAAATGGGGTGTCTAAAATATGAAGATACCTCTCTTGTGGAGTTATGGCAAGATCCTCGGGCGTTTTTAAGGTCTTTTTGCTGAGTAGAGGGAGGCGATGCCGAATGATAAGGGCAGTTGTTTGCAAGAAGTGAAGCCTGCGGTCTCCATCATTTGAAGGAAGGCGTCTCCTGAGGGAAAAGACTCAATTGTCTGGTTGAGATAGGTGTAGGCCTCTTTGTTTTTTGAGAGAAGGGAGCCTATTTTAGGGAGAATTTTTCTAAGATAGAAGAGGTAGGGGAGTTTTATTAGCTTTAAAGTAGGTATTGAAAACTCAAGGACGAAGCAACTCCCTCCCGGTTTTAGAATTCTATGCATTTCAGAGAGGCATTTAAGAGGTTCTGTTACGTTTCTAATTCCAAATGAGATCGTGGCTATATCGCAAAATTGATTGGCGACTGGTACGCTGAGAGCGTTTCCGACCTGAAGCAGCGTCTTTTTTTTAAGACCCCGTTTTGCAAGTTTTTTTTGCCCTAGGGCAAGCATATTGGTAGAGAGGTCAAACCCGTAAAATTTCCCCACATAAGGACTCTTAGATAAGGCCAAAATTTGAGCAGCCGTCCCTGTTGCTAAATCAACAAGTGTCTGCTCGGGCTCAACAGGAATGTGGGCAAGAATCGCCTTTCGCCACCTTCTATCAACCCCAAAAGAGACGATCTGGTTCACTAAGTCGTAGACTGGCGATATCCGGTCAAAGAGCTCAGTAACATGTTTTTTAGCATTTTCCACGTCGTTCATCAAGAACAAGGGTACCCAAATCCTTAATAAAATAGTATAGAAATATTGGACAAAATTCATAGATCATTCAAAAAGAATGATTTAATTGTTATCAAGGATTGTGTAATAATCTTTAATAGAAAGGGGTTCTTTTGCAGACCCTTTAATTATATTTTAATAGGGGTTTGTTATGTCAGATATGTGTGATTGTCTTAGTCGGATTCCGACTACTCTAACCAGCGAGGATATGTTTAGTGAACTTATTGTGTGTCAAGAAAACAACGAGCAGAATAACATAGGAAATCCCTGTGGTTTAGAAACTGAGCCAATTCTCAGTCAAGCGCTGTTGATTATTAGCACTTTGAAGAGAGATAACGGCTGCTAAATTGACTAAGTGCTTTAATTTATCAGGCAAGATGAAGAAAAGCCCTATCTGTTTGGAAGATAGGGCTTTTGTGGATGAATTATCTTCCGCTACGTTTGCGGTCGATCTCTTTTAGCTGCGCTTTTCGGATCCGAATGGATTTTGGAGTCACTTCAATGAGTTCGTCGTCCTCGATGAAGTCAATTGCAGTTTCTAGGGTGAGAATGATAGGGGGGGCTAGAATCATGTTTTCATCGTTACCTGCAGCCCTAACGTTTGTTAGATGTTTTTCTCTGGCGGCATTGATCATGAGATCATTGTCTCTGCAGTGCTCTCCTACGATCATTCCTTCGTAGACTTCTGCTCCAGGTTCAACGAAGAAGCGGCCTCTGTCTTGTAGGAGGAAAAGGGCGTAAGCAGTTGCTTTTCCAGCGCAGTTTGAAATAAGGCTTCCAAGTTTTCTTCCAGGCATTTCCCCTTTTGTCTCCATGTATTCGTCAAAAATGGAGGTGATAATACCCTGACCTTTTGTCATGGTGAGAAAGTCGTTTCTAAAGCCCATTAAACCTCTTGTAGGAATAGAAAATTCCATAAGAGTGATTCCGTGCTCGTTTGTTGTGAGTGACTTGAGAGTTCCTTTGCGAATGGAAAGCTCTTGAATTACCGGTCCTGAAAACTCTTCTGGCACTTCAACATAGGCATTTTCAAACGGTTCAAAAACTTTGCCGTCAATTTTCTTAATAATTACTTTGGGTTTTGAGACAACTAACTCAAAGCCCTCTCTTCTCATCGTTTCAATCAGAACAGAGAGGTGGAGCTCTCCTCTACCCGCAACGCTAATTGCATCATCGCTTCCGCTATTTTCGTCAATTTTTAGAGAGATGTTGGCTCTCTTTTCTTTCATGAGGCGGTCTCTGATTTTGTTCATGGTAACGTGCTTCCCTTCTTTTCCTACAAAGGGGCCTGAGTTAACCATAATTTCGACAGACATTGTCGGCTCGCCGAGTTTTAATGGGGGAAATTGGTGGATGTGCTCGGGGTCGCAAAGAGTGTCTCCGATCATTACTTCAGGGAGTCCAGAGATGCTTACGATATCCCCTACGCCAGCTTCTGCGAGAGAGATCTTTGTAAGTCCTTGATAACCTTCGATTTGAGAAACTTTGTAATTGGTCTGGTGACCGTTTGTTGCGTCAATTCGTGTGAGGGTGTCACCCTTAGCTAATTTTCCAGAGTGAATTCTCCCTGTGGCTGCTCTCCCTGTGTATTCATTGTAGGAGAGTGTCATTACCTGCATAAGGAAGGGGGCGTCTAGCGATCCTGTTGGCTCTGGAACGTGCTCAACGATCATTTCAAATAAAGGTCTCATGTCGACTGCAGGGTCGTTTAAATTTTTCTTTGCATAACCTGCTAGCCCTGAAGAGTAGCAATAGGGGAAGTCGAGCTGTTCGTTTGTCGCTCCGAGTTCAACGAAGAGGTCGAATGTGAGGTTGAGTGCATGCTCTGGATCTGCATGGGGTCTGTCAATTTTATTTAGAACAACAATCGGTCTTAGTCCTGCTTTAAGAGCTTGAGAGAGGACAAAGCGTGTTTGAGGCATTGGCCCTTCTTTAGCGTCGACAAGGAGGAGAACCGAGTTAACCATTCCAAGAACCCTTTCAACTTCGCCAGAAAAATCGGCGTGGCCCGGGGTGTCGATCAAATTAATTTTATACTTATCGAAAATAAGACTAGTGTGTTTTGCAAAAATTGTGATTCCACGCTCTCTTTCTAAAACGAAGCTGTCCATGGCGCAAACGACGACTTCTTCGTTCTCTCGATGTCCTTCGGTAAAGTGGAGAAGGCTATCCATAAGTGTTGTTTTCCCATGGTCAATGTGGGCGATAATAGCTAAATTTCTGATATACTTTGGCTCGTACATAAATTCCTTAAGTTTGATGAAAAAACTATAGCATTTTAGCAAACAATAAGCTAGACTTTTTAGAGCGATCGTTCAAAAAGGGGCAGTGTTGAAAAGAGGATTCGAAGAGTTTCCAGCAGGGAAAAAAGCCTCATCTCTATTGCCAAATATTTTAAAAGAGATTAAAAAGTCTCATGAAAATAAAATCGGTGAAATCGGAAAAATCTGGCAAGAAATTGTTGGAGAAAAATATGCTACTATGACAAAAGTGATCAAAGTAGATAACGACATTTTATACATAAAAGTTTTTTCAACACCCCTTTATGCGATACTCTGTACGCAGGAAAAGGGGCGCTTAGAAAGAGAAATTCAAAAAAGGGTTACCTTTTTAAGGATCAAAACAATCGTATTTCGAAGGTAGAAAAGAAGTCATGACAGAAAACAAAAAAGAGTACGAAGCAAGTTCAATTACCGTGCTAGAGGGTCTGCAGGCAGTTAGAGAAAGACCAGGAATGTATATTGGAGACACGGGTGTAGGCGGGCTCCACCACCTGATTTATGAAGTTGTTGATAACTCGATTGATGAGGCGATGGCCGGTCATTGTACCTCTATTGCTGTGGTTATCTGTAAAGATGGTAGTGTTTCTATTGAGGATAATGGACGGGGGATCCCTGTTGGCCTTCACGAAGGTGAGACGAAGAAACAGGGGAGAGACGTTTCTGCTTTAGAAGTCGTTATGACAATTCTTCATGCAGGCGGTAAGTTTGACAAAGATACTTATAAAGTTTCAGGCGGTCTTCACGGAGTTGGGGTCTCTTGCGTAAACGCCCTCTCAAATAGGTTAGAGGCTCACGTCTACAAAAATGGCAAGTATTACACGATGGCTTTTGCAAAAGGCAAGCCTATTGAATTGCTTAAAGAAGTCGGCGTCACAGAAAAGAAAGGGACGAAAGTGGTTTTTTGGCCCGATGATACGATTTTTGCGTCCGTCACATTTGATTACGATACAATTCATAACAGGCTTAGAGAGCTCGCATTCTTAAATCGCGGACTTGAGATTTCTCTGAAAGATGAAAGAAGTACAGATCACGAAGACTTAGTCTTTAAGTATGAAGGGGGGATTAATTCCTTTGTCAAATTTATCAATGAGAGCAAGATCCCTATTTTCCCTGAGCCCATTTATATCAAAGGTAGCAAAGAAAATCACGACGGTATGCTTGAGTTTGAAGTCTCTATGCAGTGGAATCAGACCTATACAGAGACTGTCTATTCTTACGTAAATAACATTCCGACAAGGCAAGGGGGGAGCCACTTAACAGGCTTTTCAACTGCGCTGACTCGGGTTTTAAATAACTATATTAAAAACCACAATCTCTTGAAAAACGAAAAAGTGGGAATCACTGGAGAGGACGTTAGAGAGGGAATTACAGCAATTATTTCTGTTAAGGTTCCCAATCCTCAGTTTGAAGGCCAGACGAAGCAAAAACTGGGAAATAGCGAAGTGGGCTCTTCTGTTCAGCAAATCGTGGGAGAAGAATTTACAATCTATCTGGAAGAAAATCCTCAGATTGCAAAAATTATTGTTGAAAAAGCGTCAGTGGCAGCGCAAGCTAGAGAGGCTGCAAGGAAGGCAAGGGAGCTTACCCAAAGAAAGTCTGCTCTTGATGGATTGAGGTTGCCAGGAAAGCTAACCGATTGTACAGAAAAAGATCCAGCCCTTTGCGAGATTTATATTGTTGAGGGAGACTCAGCGGGTGGATCTGCAAAAGGTCACAGAGACAGGAGATACCAAGCGATATTACCGATTCGAGGTAAGATTTTGAATGTGGAAAAATCGAGATTGCAAAAGATTTTGCAAAACACAGAGGTGGGGGCGATGATTGCCGCTTTCGGATGTGGGGTTGGAGCAGAGCATTTTGATATTAAAAAGCTTAGATATCATAAAATTATTATTATGACTGATGCTGATGTCGATGGTTCTCATATTCGTACCCTCTTGCTTACATTTTTCTACAGACACATGCCAGCCCTCCTTGAAAACAATTTCATCTACATCGCGCAACCACCACTTTTCCGAGTTACCCGTAAAAAAACATCGAAGTACATTCACTCAGAAAAAGAGATGGATGATTACCTCCTTGGTTTAGGGATTAGTGATATTCAGATAAGAATGGCCGCTCATAGTGGAGTTTTGGAAAGGGAAGAGGTCCGAAATCTCTTAGACATGATTCTTGATATTGAAAATTTTATAGGTTCAATTGAGAGAAAGGGTGTTATTTTTAGAGAATTTTTAGCAGCTAGAAACGAAGAAGGGGTCTTGCCTAAATTCCAAGTCTCTTTGAACGATGTCAACTACTTTGCTTACTCTAAAGAAGAGCTTAGCGAATTTAAGATTAAAGATTACGAATTACAAAAAGCAACTTTTGAATCGATTCCAGAGGAAGAGAGAAAAGGTAGAGTCTTTGAGGCAAGTTCCTTCCATTACTTGCAGCTTTTAGAGGAAGAGAAGCTTGAGTCTATTAAAAAGGGGCTTCAGCAATTTTCTTTGACATTTGAGCAATATGTGGTTGCAAGTGGAAAAATTCTTGATATTATCACTGAGAATAAAGAGGAGCGCCCTGTATTTACTTTGCGTGAAGTGATGGAAGTCATCCGTGAAAATGGTAGAAAAGGGATGGAAATCCAGCGTTACAAGGGTCTTGGTGAGATGAACGCCGATCAGCTCTGGGATACTACGATGGATCCAGCTAACAGAACTCTGATCCAGGTAAATCTTGCAGATGCAATTGTAGCAGATCAAATGGTTTCGATGCTCATGGGCGAAGAGGTTAAACCTAGAAGACAATTTATTGAGAGTCATGCGCTTTCAGTCAAAAACTTAGATATTTAAGGGATTATGGACGAAGAGACAAAAATACATCAGTCAGTTGTTGTACGTAACATTGAAGAAGAATTGAAGGAGAGCTATTTACGCTATTCCATGTCAGTTATTATTTCCAGAGCCTTGCCCGATGTGAGAGACGGTTTAAAGCCTTCACAGAGACGTATTTTGTACGCGATGAAGCTTCTTGGATTAAGTCCTGGTGCCAAGCACAGAAAGTGCGCGAAAATCGCAGGGGATACATCCGGGGATTTTCACCCTCATGGAGAGGCTGTGATTTACCCAACGCTTGTCCGTATGGCACAAAGCTGGGCAATGCGTTATACCCTTATTAACGGTCAGGGAAATTTTGGATCGATTGATGGAGATCCTCCAGCCGCGATGCGTTATACAGAGGCAAGGCTTACCCATCCTGCGATGTCTCTTATGGATGATCTAGATAAAGAGACTGTAGATTTTGTATTAAACTACGATGAGACAAAAAAAGAGCCGGTTGTTTTTCCAGCCCAATTCCCTAACTTACTTGCAAACGGTTCATCCGGAATTGCGGTGGGTATGGCGACAAATATTCCCCCACACAACTTAAATGAACTTATCGACGCAACTAATTTAGTTATTGATAATCCTCAAGTAAGTGTAGAAGAGATTATGAAAGTAATGCCTGGTCCCGATTTTCCAACAGGGGGGATCATATGTGGCGGGCAAGGAATCAAAGAGGCTTACCTCACAGGTAGGGGAAAATTAACTCTTAGAGGGGTGGTTCGAACAGAAGAGACTGAAGGGGAAAAAGTAAAAGTTGTTGTAGATCAGATCCCTTACAATGTGAACAAGTCTGTTTTGATTAGCAGAATTGCTGAGTTGATTAATGAAAAAATTATGACAGGTGTCTCCGATATTCGAGATGAATCTGATAAAGATGGACTCAGGATAGTTTTAGATCTCAAGAAAGGGGAAATTCCTGATGTCATTATAAATCAGCTTTTTAAGTTTACAGATTTGCAGGTTACTTTTGGTTGTAACATGCTTGCTCTTGATAACGGTCTACCCAGAGTTATGAATATCAAGCAGTTCATCTCTGCTTGGATCGATCACCGAATCGAAGTTGTTCAGCGCAGGACCCGATTTGAGTTGAAAAAAGCGGAAGCTAGGGCTCATATTTTAGAAGGGTACTTAAAAGCGCTGGATCATCTCGATGCAATTGTCACATTGATTCGCGCAAGTAATGATAGACCAGAGGCTAAAGGTGCTCTTGTTGTTAAGTATGACATGAGCGAGAAACAGGCCGATGCAGTTCTTGATCTCCGTTTGTATCAACTTACAGGAATGGAGAGGGAGAAGGTAGAGGGTGAGTACAAAGGTCTATTGGAAAAAATTGAGGAGTACCGCGCGATTTTGGCTTCTGAAGCAAGAGTTCGTGAGATTATCAAGCACGAGCTTCTCGGTCAGAGAAATAAATCTGAAAGGGTGACAACAATTATTGCGGGTCAAGGTGAAACATTTGAAATGGAAGATCTCATTACAAATGAGAGCGTGATCATTACGATATCGGCCGATGACTATATTAAACGAATGCCTGTAAATACATTCCGCGAGCAAAGACGTGGTGGACAAGGTGTTACAGGTCATGAGATGAAAAAAGATGGCGAGTCCTTAAAAGATGTCTACATAGCAAATACTCACGACTATCTCCTTGTATTTACATCATTTGGAAGATGTTACTGGCTAAAAGTTTGGCAAATTCCTGAGGGAAGTAGAAGGGCTAAAGGTAAGGCAATTATCAATTTACTTGAGGATCTTGGAAAAGAGGAAAAAATTGCAGCTATCTTAAAAGTTTCGAGTTTTGAGGAAGAGGGATACATTCTCTTTGCCTCTAAGAAGGGTGTTGTTAAGAAGACCGATCTTCAGAGTTTTTCATCTCCAAGAAGAAAAGGGGTCTACGCAATCACTATTGATGAGGGCGATGAGATTATCGCAGCAAGACATGTTGGTCCTGGAAAAGAGGTGATGCTCTTTACTAAGATGGGTATGGCTGTTAGATTTGAAGAGACAGAAGTTAGACCCATGGGACGAACTGCCCGAGGGGTACGAGGTGTAACACTTAAGAGTGAAAAGGATTTGGTCGTCTCTTGTGAAGTGGTAAAACCTGAAGATACTCTTCTAATTGTTTGTGAAAATGGATTTGGAAAGAGGTCTAAAGTGGATGATTTCCGTAAGACTCACAGAGGTGGAAAAGGGGTTATCTCTATCATTGCCAATGAGAGAAACGGAGATGTTGTTGGAGGAATCGTTGTCACTGATAAAGATGGCGTCTTGATGATGTCAGCTTCAGGGCAAACCCTCAGAACTTCTATGAAGGCTGTTAGAGTCATGGGAAGATCGACGCAAGGGGTGAGACTCGTTCAAATGCAGGAAGAGGACACGCTTGTAGGCATTCAGCGAGTTACAGAAGAGGAAGAGCTGCCCGAAGTTCCTGGAGCGCCTGCCCCAGTTGCAGAGGCAGTAGTTGAAACAAATATTACAGAAGAGGCCTCTGTTCAAGATGATGTCTAGCGGACTTTTCATTAGCGTTGAAGGTGGGGAGGGGACAGGCAAGTCAACCCTTGTTAACAGCCTCTACACCTACATTACAGAAAAAAAAGGTCGATTTGTAGTTAAAACCTTTGAGCCTGGTTCGACTACCTTGGGTAAGGAAATTAGAAATATCTTGCTTCATCGTAAGGAGTTAATCATATCGGGAAAATCTGAGCTCTTTCTTTTTTTAGCAGATAGGGCCCATCACGTTGAAATGCTTATTAAACCAGCTTTGGCAGAAGATTTAGTGGTGATTTGCGATCGCTATATTGACTCTTCAATAGCGTATCAAGGGGCTGCGAGAGGGGTTTTTGATTTAGATGAAGTGGAGAGAATGTGTCTGTTTGCAACAGGGGATTTAGTTCCAGATATCACATTTTTTCTTGATTTAGATCCCAAACTCGGGTTAGCTCGGATTAAAGGGGAAAAAGATCGCCTTGAAAAGGAGGTGATCGAGTTTCACGAAAGGGTGAGAGAGGGATATCAAGAAATTGCTAAAAAACATAAAAATCGAGTCCATAAATTAGACGCTTCGAAAACACCTCAAGAAGTTTTTGAACAGGCGGTTAAAATCTTGGAAGATGAATGCACGACACTCCTCTAATTTTTTACGGAGCTGATTACAGTTTCGCTCTAAAATCTGCTAAAGAATTTGGGAATCAGTATGTTTCCAGTTATGATTTTACCGAACTCCAAGTCGAAGAGGGAAAAAATTATACAAAAGAGCAGATCGTAGAGTTTCTTTCAGAAGTCTCTCTAACCCCTTATCAGGGTCAGCATAAAGTTTATCTCTTTCACCACGCAGAAAGGATGCTTCCCGTTCATGCAAACGCTTTGTTAAAGACTTTTGAGGAGAAGCCAAATCACGTAATCATCCTGCTTGTAACAGATAATATTAAGGGGATAATCGAGACAATTTTATCCCGCTCCAAAAAAATATATGTTCATGAGGGGCAAGGTAATAGTGAAAATAAGGCTGAGCCTTTAATGATCAAAGCGAGATCGGAAGAGCG
>CALKUQ010000020.1 GCA_937996705.1 uncultured Chlamydiae bacterium | reverse complement strand
TCTATTTGAAAACTAGGTAAGCCCGAGGCAAATTTAAAGATGAAGATGCAGGTAAGGAAAGATGAGTAAGATTCATTTGGAACTGCTATAGCTTTAAACCCGGCCCCCTACTTATTTTCTACCAGTTTTAATGCCTGATGAAATAAGTAGCCGGCCGGGTTTAAATAGGAGGAGGCCCCTTTTTAGTGAGACGCTCCGTTTAGTGGTGTGATGTTTCCATTGCCTTCATGGTGAGTCTCTTTTGATTTTTCCTTATGGGCAAAGAAAATCAGGAGAGTTGAGGCTATGAAGAAAGTGGATAGAGTCCCTACGAAGACACCTATTGCCATAATCAGTGAAAAGCTGAAAAGAGTAGCGCCCCCGAGGATTACAAGACAAATAAGGACAATCAGAGTGGTTCCAGACGTAAGCAGGGTTCTGCTTAACGTCGCGTTGAGTGAGTAATTAACAATTTCTTTGAGAGAGCTTTTGCGTTTGTGCTTGAGCTCTTCTCGAATCCTATCAAATACAATGATTGTGTCGTTGAGCGAGTAGCCGATAATTGTCATAAGCGCTGCCACTGTATTAAGATCGATTTGGATGTTTACCTTTGCAAAATGGAGCAAAGCAAGAATTGCAAGGGTAATTAATATATCAAAGACTAAGCCTAGTGTCGCGCTGACAGCATAAGCAAATTCAAATCGAATTGTGATATAGACAAGAATTGCAAGGCAAGCAAGGGCTAGACCTATGAGTGCATTGTTTCTCATCGTGTCAGACATCTGGCCGCTAATGCTCCTCCAGTTCTGATCAAGTTTTTCAAGGGATGTAGGAGTCAGCTCGATTCCTTGTTTTTCAAGGGTTTCTACAAGCCAAACAAGACGGGGGTTAATCTGATAAGAATAGGTCGGGTGTTCGATTGCATTTTCTAAGGGCATTCCATAGAAAGGCTTACCCTGTAGTGTCATAGACTTTGCAAGTGAAATTTGGAATTGATTTGAATTTCCAAATTCTCGAATTTGAAAGTCTTGAGCCGATACGTTAGACTCTTTCAAGAGGGCGGTTTTAAGGGCATCTGTTGTGGTAGACTTTCCCCTTAATTCGAGATTTACCGCAAAACCTCCTGTAAAGTCCATACCCAT
This sequence comes from uncultured Chlamydiae bacterium, assembly GCA_937996705.1. Classification (GTDB taxonomy): domain Bacteria; phylum Chlamydiota; class Chlamydiia; order Chlamydiales; family 2-12-FULL-49-11; genus VGMD01. The sequence goes on along the minus strand of CALKUQ010000020.1, from coordinate 143,821 downwards.
AATTGTATCTCGCTCTTTTACAAAAACAAAGCCACCTAGGGCGATAACAAGTATGCTTACGGATAGAAACGCTTTCCCATATTTTAGGAAATTCCACTTTCTAACTTGAATAAGGTTAGCCATTTTTAGCTCTTTATTTTTAGGATTTCTTACCCAATAGGCAAAGAAATATTTCGTCATAAAGAGGGCGGTAAACATTGACGAGGCAATACCAATAATTAAAGTGACAGCAAAGCCCTTGATAGGTCCTGAGTCAAAATTCAAGAGGATAAGTGCTGCAATGACTGTTGTAATATTGGAGTCAATGATTGCGGTAAAGGCTTTCTTATACCCAGCTTGTATAGAAGCTGCGATTTTTTTAGTCTTCTCAAATTCTTCACGAATTCTTTCGAAGACTAAAACGTTTGCATCAACAGCCATACCCACTGTTAAAATAATTCCTGCGATTCCAGCAAGTGTAATCGATGCGCCAATATTTTGGAGTGTAGCCCACATAATCAGCAAATTGATTAAAACGGCAATAGAGGCAATGAACCCGCCGAAACGGTAGTACCCAACCATTACAGCAATAACGGAAAATAGTGCGACAATTGTAGCAGAAATCCCTTGATTTCTCTCTTTCAGCCCAAGGTCAGGGCTTACTGTTTTTTCTGAAAGAATCTGAGGGGTAAATGTTAGAGAGCCTGCTTGTAAGTCACTTACTAAGTTGCTGATTTCCCTTTGGGTGAAGTGGCCCGTAATCATTCCACTCTCTCGAAGGGCTGAGTCTAGATTTGGAGATGAAACGACATACCCATTTAAAATAACCGCCATTCTCCATCCTCTGCCCTTTGTATAAGCTTCGTAGCTTGTGCCCATAAGCTTGTCTTTTGCAAATTTACTAGTCCAATTAAATAAGTTATTTCTTGGAAAACTTTTCTCTCCATTAGAGAGGGTTTGAGAGCTTTTTACTCCGAAGGAGAGGAAATTTCCTTTGGAAGGATCATAACCGCTATGCACATTGTCTAAATTCGAACCTTCGAGGGCGAAATTTTTAAAAACAATTAGAAGAGGGTGTGTTTGTCCATTCCACTCAGAAAAACTATCACCTCGAAAGAGGGCAATTTTTGACTCCGAGTCATTAAATTCCCCTGACACATTAGGATTTATTGGGTTTGAAAGCCTTAATCCTTGCTCATAAAGAGCTTTTCCAGACTCACTCTTGGGCGTTGCAGTTTCCGGGTTTAATGAATCTCCATACAGGTGAGACCAAGCAATTCTATTAATGCTCTCGATGTCTTTTTTGTTTGTAACAAGAGCCTCATTCCAGACCTCTTGCAAAAATTTATTGACATCTGCAGAAAGCGGCGTATGAGAATCAGTTGCAAATTGTTCATTTAAAATGTTAAATGTCATGGAAGAGGCTTTTACAAGTTCGCTTGCAGAAATGTTTTGAGAGCCAGGAAAATCAAGGGTAATGTTGGAGCCCTCTTGCCTGATGCTAACATCAGAAACACCCATTTTGTTCACTCGAGCGAAAAGTTCGTTAATTGCTTGTTTGATGTCACTCTCTTTTGTCACTGTTTTATTGCTCGAATCTGTCAGAGCAATTTGAACTGTTTTCCCTCCAGATAAATCAAGACCCCATTGAAGTGTCTTTCTTTCATCACCTCGGAAATATTTACGGAAGCTTAAACAAAAATTGTCCCAAAAAAGATTCTTTGTTGGCTTGGGCACATCAAATTTTGTTCTGAGGGTTGGATCTACTTTACATTGATTGTAATCGTCTTGCCACTTCAAGAGATCTTCATGAATGCTGGTCTCGATTTTATTGAGTGTGATGATTCTCTCTCTAACATCAGACATTTCTAGGGTTGCAAATCTCTTTGTTCCCGTTACACTGAAATTCTCTCTAGTAGCCATTAAAAGGGGGAGATAGAAATCAGAAATTTCAAATATGTAGTCGTCTGCGTACTCTGCAGGAAGGGGATAAGTCGTTCCTGGATAGCCTGTAAAGCCTTGAGCTTTTAGAAGGCTCTGGAGAGCTTCAAAATCTGCTCGAACTTTAAGAGCTTCTGCAGTTGGGTTTGAATTTCCGAACTTCTTGATAATCTTGCCTAAATCTTTTGCGATTACATAAATCGAATTAGATCTGAATCCGGTCTGAGGAAGTTCTCCGATTGCGTTTGGTGAGTATAGAACAAGGCTTAAATTTTTCTGAGAGGGGGAAAGTTTTTGGAATTCACTCCAGTCTTGAATTGGATATGCGGTAGGGTTCAAGTCTTGGCTTGTAGGAGTCCAAAAGTCTTGTAGAATTTGTTTTACATGACCATATTCAGCTTTTGCAACAGCAACTAAATTCAAGGAGATAAAGCTTTGTGCATTTGATAAATTGGTAAGTTTTACTGTGAATTCATTTTGTCCGGGCAGGAGAGCTTCTCCCGATTCTCTATTGATTTTTGCAATTTCATCGTAGATTAATTGACAAAGAGCGTTGTATTTCCCTTGTTCTGCAGGGTCGTTTTCTAATCTATCTCTCAGATGAACTACATCAGATCTAAGAATTAGAGAAAGAGTTGAATTCGGGATGTTCAAGCAAATTTTTTCTATAATGGGGTTGCTCTCTACAGGTAACTCTTGTGTGGTTAATTTATTCGGTGAAAATGTCTGGTTGATTAGAAGAGTTAACGAATCTGGGGTCCAAGAGGATTGAGTGGAAATAAATAAGCTTTTATTTTTAATAAGAATGCTTAGAGCTAATTGGATTTTAGACTCTTTTGACTCTAAATCTGCCAGTTCAGGAGAGGTCGCTTCAAGTTCAGACCTACTCTCCTTTAATGTTATCTTTTGTTGTTGGATAGACCTTTTGTATTCTTCTAATTTAACAATTAGAGTTTCGAGGGACTCCTTGGGGTTTACAAGACCTCTAGTATAGGATGCGTAAAATCGTTTTGCTATTTGTGGATAGTCGCTCAGAGTCTTGTCTAGGGCAACAATATTTTGGCTTAAAAAATAGAGAAACTCAGGGGAGGAAGTTTGATTTGCAATTTGAACAAGAGCCGAATTTTCTGAATTCCCTCCTGTAGCCATTCCGAGTGTTAGAATTCGATCTTCCCAAAGGGCCCAGTATCTGCTTGTTAATGTGCCATCTTCGTTGCGCATTTTTGAGTAGCGAAAAAATTTATCAGATTCAACATTATGAAAATGAATCGGTATTGTTCTTTGTACATAAACGGTGTTGGGAGATTCTTCTTCGCTCTCTTCACTAAGAGAGAGAGATGCAGGATAAAAGGGGATTAAACTTCCCGCTCTTGGGAGAAATTTTTTAAATGTTTTCGAGTCAGCTTCATTTTCAAATTGGAGTTTTATGAGTCTTGGCGTTTTATGTACGATCTGGACATCTTTTGCAGTCACGCCAATTAATTTATTGAACGACTTGAGCCAATCGACAGATTGCTCTTCAAGGTTGTTAACTCTAGAAAGTATTTGAGAGACAATTTCAACAGATTCGGACTCGCTGACAGCTCTATTTAGTGGTTTCGAATAAAAGAGAAGGGTGGGAAAAATATTATAAAGTGTTAAAGCAAGAACAGTAATAATTAAACTCAGTTGCCATTTGGTCTTTTTTTTCATGAAGAAGCCCTACCAATATAAGTTAAACCAGGTAGGAGTCTAACTTATTTGAATATTCGTAGCAATCGTAAACGCAATCATTCACGAAAATTGGAGAAATTGCTATACTAGCTAGAAAAGATTTTTGTATGCCTCTAAGAGAGACCCCGCTTGGATTAAAGAACATCCCCCAACATGTAGCTATTGTTATGGACGGCAATAGGAGGTGGGCTAAGCAAAAGTTTTTGCCAGTGGGCGAGGGACATCGGAGAGGTGCAGAAGTACTAAGTAGAGTTATCGAGGTTGCTACCCATTTGGGAGTGCGTGTTCTGACAATGTTTGCGTTTTCTACCGAGAATTGGAGTAGGTCGGAATTTGAAATTAAGATTTTATTTGACCTGCTTAAGCTGTATTTAAAACGAGAGTGTAAAAACATGATTAAGAACGGTATAAGACTAGAATCAATAGGGGATTTAACTCCCTTTCCAGCAGATGTGAAAAAAATTCTTAAAGATACCAAAGAGGCTACTGCTGCGGGAGAGAAGATTCGGTTAGTTCTTGCCTTAAATTATGGTGGCAGAGACGATCTAAAACGGGCAATGGTGGGGATAGCTGAGGATTTTCATGAAGGAAAACTTAATAAGGACGAATTGACAGAGTCTCTGATTGCTAGCAGGTTAGATACAGCGCCGTTTGGAGATCCCGATCTTCTTATTCGGCCAAGTGGAGAAAAGCGAATGAGTAATTTTTTACTTTGGCAAATTTCGTATACAGAAATTTTTCTAACGGATGTGCTTTGGCCTGATTTTCAAGAAAAGCATTTTATTGAAGCAGTTGAGGAGTATCAAAAACGAGATCGTAGGTTAGGTGCATAATGGAGTCCTTTGTAGATTTAAAGGTAAGGTTGTTAGTAAGTTCAATAAGTGTTCTTTTAGTCGGTTTTTTGATATATTTCGCAGATTATGCTGTTTTGCAATGGGTTATAGCTTTTGGGGTGGGTTTGCTCGGAATAACAGCTCTTTGGGAGTATACCAATTTAGTCAAAGCTAAAGGGATAACCCTCCCGTTTTGGCTACTCTCTTCCCTTTCCGCGATTTATATTATGGCCAATTTCTTTTCAACAAAGCACGAATATTTTCTGGTTGTTGTCAACGGAGTGGTTGTCTTATTCTTTTTTGCAATATTTCTCTATAATTTTTATCAGATTGAAGGGGCTATTATAAATATTGCAACAAGCTTTTTTGGAGTGCTTTATATAATTATTCCCCTGGGGCTTATTTTAAAGATTCTCTATCCTGCCCTTATGAATCCCGCCATTCAGGATGGAAGAATTTGGATCACCTACCTAATATCTGTAACAAAAATCACAGATATCGGGGGCTATTTTATGGGAAAATTGTGGGGGAAAAGTAAATTAGCCCCCCATCTTAGCCCAGGAAAAACTCTGATTGGGGGGATTGCTGGGTTTTTTGCAGCTATCTCTCTAAGCCTCTTATTTTTTCTCCTTTCAAAATATTGTGACCTTCAGAATTTTCGCCTAAATTTCACACAAGCAATAATTCTGGGGGGATTGATTGGACTTTTTAGTCAGCTTGGAGATTTAGCAGAGTCTCTCTTAAAAAGAGATGCTAAAGTAAAGGATAGCAATGTGATACCAGGAGTTGGGGGGGTGCTTGACTTTTTGGATTCCCTTCTTTTTACAATCCCTATTCTCTATTTGTTCCTAAAGGCGGCAAGCGTCTAATATGAAACATTCGTACTGCGTGGCAATTGACGGGCCTTCGTCATCGGGAAAGTCAACTGTAGCTAAGGGAGTTGCAAGAGAGCTCGGGTTTTTTCATATCGACTCTGGCGCTATTTATAGGGCTCTGGCTTGGTGGCTTGAAAGACAAACAGAATCGCTCCCTAACTTAGATGCGTTTTCTTATGAACTTCGTGAGGTGGGGGGGAAATTACTCCATTTCGTCGGCCAATTTGATGTAACTTCTGAAATTAGAGCCCCTTATATATCTCAAAAATCTTCAGAGCTTGCAGTTCTTACTCCAGTTAGAGCGAGGGTGAATCAAATCCAAAGAGAGATAGCTCAAGGGAGATCTGTGGTTATCGAAGGTAGAGATATTGGTAGTGTTGTCTTTCCTGATGCAGATGTAAAAATATTTTTAACAGCAGATCCGGAGGAGAGAGCTCGGAGGCGCTTTGAGGAATTACGAAATAAGGGTAGTTTAAATACTTTAGAAGAGGTGAGAGAGGACCTTTTTAGACGAGATGAAAGGGATCGTACAAGAGAGGACTCCCCTCTTGTGCAATGTGAGGATGCTTACGTAATTGACACGACATTTATGACTCCCTTTGAAGTGATAGAGAGAATTGTGATTTTGACAAAACAGAAAAGGGCTGCTTGGTTTTGGAAATTTTTGGTAGGGAGTGAGAGGGCTGGGGCCCCTTTTTGGTATAAAATTGTCCTTTTTGCTACCTTATTGATCTACAAAGCCCTTTATAAAATTGAGATTAGAGGGCTCGAAAATTATCCTCAGGGGGCTGCGATTATTGCCCCTAATCACTCCTCATTTTTAGATCCTCCTGCGATCGGAATTGCATGCCCTGCAGAAGTTCATTGCCTGGCTAAATCATATCTTTTTGAAAAGAAATTTATCGGATGGCTTTTGCCCCGAATCAACACGCATCCAGTTGTGGGAGATGGAGGAGATTTAGGGGTCTTAAAAAAAGTTGCCGATTTTTTAAGCAAGGGAAAGCAAGTGATCATTTTCCCTGAAGGGAGTAGAAGTGTAGACAATCAGATAACCCCTTTAAAAAGGGGGATTGCCCTTCTTGCATCTCTTGCAAGATGCAAGGTCGTCCCTGTTAAAATTACAGGGGCGTATGAAGCTATGCCAAGAGGGAGAAAATTTCCCAAACTTTGGGGAAAAATTGTTGTTACATTTGGTCCTCCCCTTGATTGGAAGGGGTATGAAAAAATGCCTTTAAATAAAAAAGAAATGCAAACCCTCTTTACAAAAGACCTTGAACTAGCCCTTAAAAACCTTGGCGTAAAAGAATAATTTGTATAAAATAGATGCGAATATAGGAGATAAACATGACAGTACAAGAACTTAACTTAACCGAATTACATGAAAGAATAAAATCAGGCCAGTTAGTCATCATCGACTTTTTCGCTGAATGGTGTGGTCCTTGCAAGCAAATTTCTCCTATTCTAGATGATCTGGAGCGAGAAGCAAATGGAGCTTATGAAATTTATAAGGTCGATGTTGATAAAGACGAAGCAAGAGATTTCATCATGGAGCAGGAAGTAATGTCGATTCCTACGGTTGTATTTTTTAAAAATGGGAAAAAAGTGGATTCATTTGTCGGTCTTCAAGACAAAGAGACAATTAAGTCCATTATCGCAAAAGCAAAATAGATTCTAATATTGCCAGAGGATCTCCTTCTAATAAAAGAGATTCTCTGGATCAAGTGAATTCGAGGGCTTTAAGAAAAGTTGAAGTTCTGTTGTCGAAGTCCCTCATAGAGAACAATCGAAACTGAGTTGGAAAGATTGAGGCAGCGGGCATTTGAGCACATGGGAATTTTGTAAAACCTGTCTGGCCACCTTTCAAAATATAACTTTGGGAGTCCTGAAGTCTCTGATCCAAAAATAATTATACTCTCTTCTGTGTACTTTATTTCTGTATAAGACTTTGTCCCTTTGCTTGAAAAGAAGTAAAAAGGTCTTGTTTCAGTTTCAAGAAACTCTTCTAAATTTTCTAGAAAATCGATTTGAACTTCATCCCAATAGTCAAGGCCAGCTCTTTTTAAGTGCCTGCTTGCAATGCTGAAACCGAGTGGTTTCACGAGTGCAAGCGAAGTATTTGTAACGCTACAGGTACGCACGACATTCCCCGTATTTTGGGGAATGTCTGGTTGAAATAAAATAATCTTCACGGAGTTTTGCTTGTGTTCTCATCTGTTGCTATCGAAAGTAGTGGCTCTTCGATTTTAGGGGCATTAGCTTTTACCACTTCAATGTCAAAAGTTAGAAGTGATCCTGGAGGTAGTAAGCTATTCATCCCTTCACCACATTCTGGATGAATAAAAATCCTCCTTTTTTCCCCTTCCTTCATTCCAACGATTCCCTTCTTCAAGCCGATTGTAGTATCTTCTAAAGAGAGTACTTCATCCTCTGTCGATTCGCCAAACACTTTGCCATCAAGGAATTTGCCTGTATACCGAATTACTGGAGAAGATGCAGTTTCTACCTCTTTTCCAGTTCCTGCTTGAAGTACAACATATTGAATCTTTCCTGCATCAATTTCAATCACTCCAGGTGCTGATTTATTCGCAGTTAAAAACTCTTCTGCTTTTTTTAAGTTCTCTTGAGATTGCTTTTGATAGGCAGACTCTTGAATCAGTGAAATTGCATGAATGCAGTCTGTCTCCGACATAGGCGCTTCAAGTCCGTTTACGCAGTCTTGAATTCCTTGAAGAACTTCTTTCATGTCAAAATCCAAGCCAAGTGCAAGTAGGTTTTGTCCAACAATGTGCCCAAAAGCTTTTGAAACTTTTTTTACATCTTGCGTTTCTGAAACTGCAGAAACAGGCTCATCTCCATGCAGAAAACCGAGTGAGCTGAAAAGAGTTACTGCAAGTAAAGGGATGAAATTTGTCATTTTGTTCTCCTTGTAAACTACTACTTTACCCATTCAATCTTTTTCTTTCCACTTCTTTTAAAGCAGACTCTAAAGCGAGAGGGCGAGATCTCTCAGCTGCTCAGGGGCAACGGGTGAGGGGCAGTTTACCATTAAATCGGAGGCTTTTTGGGTTTTTGGAAATGCAATCACATCTCTAATGGAGGGAGAATTGGTGAGAAGCATTGCGATTCTATCGAGGCCAAAGGCAAGCCCCCCGTGCGGAGGTGTCCCAAATTGAAGAGCTTGAATAAAAAAGCCGAATTTTGAATCAATATCTTCTGGGGTTAGTCGTAACAGTTCAAAAATTTTCCTTTGGATCTCTTGAGAGTGAATTCGGATCGAGCCGCCTCCGAGTTCTATTCCATTTAACACTAAATCATAGGCTTTCGCTCTCACTTTTTCAGGGTGACTCTCTAGGAGGTGAATATCCTCATCAAGGGGTGCTGTAAAGGGGTGGTGAGTGCTGGAAATTTGTTTTGTGATCGGGTCTTTGTCAAAGAGGGGGAAATCAACGATCCAGACAAATTCAAATGTATTTGGGTCTATTAGACCTAATTTTGCCCCTATGTGGCGTCTTAGATGGTCAAAGGATTGATTAACAGTGAATAGATCTTGAGCTGCAAATAGGATTAAATCCCCTGCTTTAAGATCAGCTTGCTTAATTAACTCATTTTGGTGAGTTTCTGAGAAAAACTTAACAATATTTGAGGTTAGCCCCTCCTCTGTCATTTTCATCCAAGCAAGTCCCCTTAGGCCAAAAGAGGATACAAAGGTTGTGAAATTTTCAATATCCTTTCTGGAAATTAACTCAGCGGCTCCTGGAATTTTCATCGCTTTAACCGTGCCACCTTGTTCCATGGCCTCTTTAAAGACGCCGAAATTGCACTCTTTAGCGATCTTATCAAGGGTAATAAATTCTAATCCAAATCTTAAGTCAGGTCTATCCGTTCCATATTTTTCAGAGGCCTCTTGGTAGCTCATAGTAGGAAAAACTTCTGGAACTTCACGGTTGATGCACTCCTTAAAAACCTCTCGAATCATCGATTCCATCAGAGTCATAATATCTTTTTGATCAATATAACTCATTTCAACGTCAATTTGGGTAAACTCAGGTTGTCTATCAGCTCGAAGATCTTCATCTCGAAAGCACCTTGCAATTTGGTAATACCGATCGAGTCCAGAGATCATAAGTAATTGTTTAAAAATTTGAGGAGACTGAGGTAGGGCATAAAACGATCCGTGGTGAACTCGAGAGGGGACGATGTAGTCTCTTGCCCCTTCCGGGGTTGATTTTGTTAAAATAGGGGTTTCAACATCGGTAAATCCATGTTTATCAAAAAAGTTTCGGATCGTCAGGGTGAGTTTGTGTCTTAAAAGGAGGTGATTTAAAATTGGCCCCCTACGGATGTCCAGGTATCTGTAAGTGAGTCTTAAGTCTTCGTTCACATCTAACTCTTCGTCACAGATAGAAAAGGGTGGGGTCTTGGATTTTGAAAGGACTTTGTGAGATATAGCCTCAATTTCAATTTCACCAGTAGCGAGTTTTGGATTATTCATTCCAGCCTCTCTTAGACGAACTTTCCCAGTTACAGAGATAGACCATTCGCTTCTAAGATGGTCAGCCTCAGAGTTAAAAACAAGTTGTGTAATCCCATACCTATCGCGCAAATCAATAAAAATTAGGCCGCCGTGATCCCGTCTTCTGTGGACCCAACCGCAGAGGGTAACAATTTTTCCGGCATCCTCTTTTCGAAGCTCGCCTGTTGTGTGTGTCCTTAATGAAGTGCTATGCATGGAAGGTCTCTTTAGGGGATATTAGCTCTGCAAGGGGGATTTTTTTCTCCTCTCTTGTTTTTAAGCATTTTATTGTTAAGTGGTTAGATTCGATCTCTTCTTCTCCTACAAGAACGGCAAATTGTGCATTCAGTTCTAAGGCTTGGCTAAGTCCTTTCTTCGCGTGGTAGTTTTTTGTGTGAAGAATCGCCGATTTTCCTTGGTTTCGTAAGAGGGTCATCGCTCTAAAACAGAGCTCTTTTGCTGGGGGAGAGAGGGGGATGAAATAGTAAGTAGGACCTTCTTTTTCAGACACTAGGGAGTTTTCCGCAAGCATGCTTTGCAACACTCGTTCGATTCCCGTAGCAAAGCCAAAACCAGGAAGGTCAGGACCGCCCATAGCTTTCATAAGCCCGTCATATCTGCCTCCCCCTCCGATTGCATTTTGCGCGCCAGAATCGTTTGTGGAGACAACTTCAAATACAGTGTCACAATAGTAGTCAAGACCTCTGACAAGATTAGGGTCGACTTCATAAGAAATTTTTAAGGAGTCAAGTATTTGTAAAACATCTTCAAAAAACGTCCGTCTTAAAGGGGTTAAAAACTCTGAGATTTTAGGGGCGTTTTTTACTAAAGCTTGGTCACACTCCTCTTTAGAATCTAAAATGCGAAAGGGGTTTGTTGTTAATCTTCTTTGGCTATCTTCAGAGAGCTGTTTTTCATACGATTTAAAATAACTTTTTAGGGCGTTTGCAAATTCCTCTCTAATTTCTTTATCGCCAATCGAGTTGATTTTCAAAGTAGTTTTTGAAATCCCCAGGTTTTTATAAAGCTGCAAAAGAAAGTAGATTGTCTCGACATCGAGATAGGGGTCTTTGGGACCAAATAGTTCCACTCCAAATTGGTGAAACTGCCTGTATCTCCCTTTTTGCATCCGATCGTATCGGAAGCAGGGCCCCATGTAAAAAAAGCGATCGCACCCTTTTTGAAATAGGCTGTTTTCAATAAATGCCCTTACGATAGGAGCAGTTAGTTCCGGTCTGAGTGAAAGCGATCTCTCCCCTTTGTCAAAAAATGTGTACATCTCTTTTAAAACGACATCAGACTCACTCCCTGCACTTCTGGTGAATACCTCGGTGTGCTCAAAAATAGGGGTTCGAATCTCTTGAAATTGGTATAAAGAGGAAATCTTTCTTGCTTCCTTTTCAAAGCGCTGCCAAGCGTCCGCTTGACGCCATTTTTCGGCATCTTCTGGAACAATATCAAATGACCCTTTTACCCTCTGAAACATCTGCCTAGTCTAGCAAAACTGTGATTTGTCATCTAGGAGATTTGTTATCCCCAGTTGAATTTAAAAATGGATTTTTTTCAAAGGGGGAAGTCTCAAAAAATCGAAAAACTAATTTTGAAATACGAGCAATAGATAGACAAAAATAATCAAATTAATATATAATTTTTCAATTATAATATTATTAATATGGATTTTACTATGGAAGTTGTTTTTCGAGCTTATGGAGCTGGTTGTTCAGGTGTGGGAGCGCCCCCTTTGAGGGATGAGTCAAGAGTTGAGTCAGGGGTAGTCGAACGTGTTAAGGCGATGGTTCGAAACTTTATGCCTTTGCCCTCCCTTTTCAATCCTGCCCTCAAGATTGATCTTTCCGTATTTTTCAAAGATCAACAACTTTTTTTTTCATTAGCAGAATTGTTACGCCCTTTTTTTGGAAAAAGAGATCTCACTCTTGAGGAGGTTCAGGCGGTCTTAGAGGGGGATGAAATCCTCGCGGGACTGAAAAAGGAATATTTCCCAGCCCTTTGTGAATCTTGTTTTACTGTTTTGAGTGGGAGGCCTCATGAGGAAAAACTGGTTTCTGCAATTGATGGTAGAATTTTTACTTTAAAAAACGCTCTTATCGGTCAAGTGGAGCCAGAATTAATCCGAGCAAGTCAAGTCAAGCAGAGAGTTAGAGTGCAGTCGATCGAACAAATTAGATCAGCTGGGAAAGCGTTTATTGAAAAAATCCTCTATCTCTACTTAGTTCCCCCTGCAATAGATAGCGCTGACCCTGAATTTTTTAAAAGTTCGCTTCAAGAAGTTGCAGAAAAGTTATTTCCTTTTGTTCAAAATATTACACAAATCTATTTAGAATCACACCGAATCGAAATGCCTGATAGGGGACTGTCAGGGAGATACCTTACAGGATATAATTTTCACGGAAGGACTGCTGCGATTATTATGGAGGTATGCCTTAAAGTTTTGGGGTATGAAGCTCAGTCTCTTGTCCGATATGACTTGGAGCCAAAGGTAACTTTAGCAACAGTTCATACGATTGTGAGAGTATTAGGGCTTGATGGTAAAACCTATGTTGTAGACCCTTGTTATGTCCAGTTTTTGAGAGATGCCTGCAATAGAGAAGAGGTAAGGCCAGTTCTTGTATTAGAAAAAGGGGATATTGAAGGGTATATCGAAAAAAATCTTATGAGGGCTTGGAGATCTTCCAGAGAGTTAACACTTTCCCACACCCTCCCGCTTAAAGGGGACTTGATTTTAGACGGTATGGATAGAGTTGAGTGGGTGCGAAATTCCTTTAAAAGAGTTTGGGATCTTTCAGGGTATCATCCTGATTTGTCTAAAATTACATTTAATCAAGTATTTTTTGGAGAGGGCCTAGCTAAGACAGTGCTCAGTCATATGCAAATGCCTAAGATTATTGGAAACAAGTCGGTAGATGAGGTTAAGGCTGAGTTAGAGGAATTGCTTGCAATCCCTGAAATGCGCCAGAAAAATTCTGAAAGAGCGCTAAGGCTCCTTGCTCAAATTTCAAAACAAGAACGATGCGCCTTTTATGATCTTCTTGATTTAGATCCTAGAGTTTCAGATTCTACGGAACTTAGTTTAAACCCAGACTTAAACGTCTATTTCAGGCAGCTAAAAAAAGATATTAATCCTGATAGTAGGCCTTTGAAACTTATCTACGGTTGTGCAGGAGCTGATGCAACGGCCCCTTTTTTAGCGACAGATGCAGATGAAGCGATTTTTGTGGATTTAGCCGATTTTGATTTTACACAGTTTAAGATGGCTCTTGCGAAATTGCATGAAAAAGGGGGGTTTGCAGAGGTTGTCAAGGTATTAAAGACCAATCTAAATTTTTTCAGTCATAGAAGGACATTTGGTGCTAGTACGAGCTTATTTTCCGGAAGAGAGCATATAATGGATTACTTCGCTTTAAAACTTTTATGTGATTTAAAGCTCATGGGAGTCGATTTGGAGACAGTGGAGCTGTCAGCGCTGCCGGCTAGAGGAGTCCAAATAAAATTCGATTGGCAATATTTTGGGCAGCCTTGTGCAAAAGAGAGGGTAATTACACTTCTTCATGCTGACATTACTAAACCAGAATCGTATCCAAGACTTCTGCAAGAAGAATTAAAAAAAGGGTTTGATCTCTTTTTTCTTAAGGGGGCTTTTTTTGTTCCGAGGAGTTATCCCCTATTTCTTCCTCACCTTGCACGTGCCATCAATCCAGGGGGATTTTTTATGACGACGGATAAGACCTTTACTATGGACTTAATAGATCCAGAGCCCTGCCTTTTAAAAGCTGGCTTTAGATCGATTAGTAGAAAAAGCGATATCGCTAAAACCATTGAGCCTCTTCTTGAGAGGGAGTGTTCTCCTATTGAGTTGATCCCCTATCTTGAGATGTTTCCTTCAGAAAAACGGGCTGGTCGAAATACAGGTTGTGACATCTCTTACTGGTCTGTTCTAAATATTCGTCAAATAGTTCGGCGATAAATAGTTTGCCTACTCTTCAGGAGCTGGGAGAAACCGAATTTTCTATCAGAGGAGCGCGATTTTCGGGGGAAAAAATGGCTCTCAGTTCTACTGTTCGCGTTTTTGTAAAAGCCTTATTCTCTGACACTTTTGTTTTTGTGCACGTTATTGACATTAGAGCGTGCAGAGGTTCTGCTGTAGTTAGGCAATAGGTTTGAGAGCTTTGCTCAGAAAATTCTGGCTCATCTGGAAGGTCGGTAAAGCAAGTTGATAAAGCACCTGGGCGTGTACACGTTGCAAAGGCTGTCTGTGTTAAAAAATTTAAGGCGAAAATTGTTTTAGAAATATCTTGATTAAAGGTCTTTAGAAGGGTCTCTACTGTGTAGTGAAAGGTTTTCCTGCAAAAGCCAGTAAATGGGCCCATATAATTAGCGAGTTTACTCTCATATGAGGTAAAAGAGGCTCCTGAAATTTTAGCCAGAGTATCTTTAAATACTTCATAGGTTACCTCAGCCATTTTTTCAATCCTCTCTCCGTTGATTGTCCGAACACTTTCCCGAGAGCTTCTGGCAAAATCCATGAGCACTTGCTCGAGAATAGCTTCCTCGTCTCGTGTCAAAGGAGTGGGAGGAGTGGGAGGAGTGTGAGAGGGTTTTATTGAGGGTAGGGTTGAAGGGGGAAGTCCTACGGAAGAGTCACTCCTAGAAATCGGGGAGTCTCGGGCATCTTGGGTGGATTGTTGCCGTTTGAATAAATTTCCAATTGCTTGGATTGTCTCGAAAATCGTGAATGAAAGGCAGTCAAATACCTTTGAAATAATTTTTGGGCACCCAAACTCTAGGTATCCTTCTGGTCTATAACAATTTGCTGGCAAAACCATAGTAGCATCCATTTGTATTTATTTATGTTAATCCATACTGGAAAAAAGGTCCTCATCACCAGAAGTGTCCCCCTGAGGAAAGCCTAAGGTTTCAAGCGCATTACTAATTTTTGTAAGATCATCCTCTCTAGATCCGCATAAAGATAACTGTATTGTGTTATTCGGTATCTTTAGTGCTTCTAGATTCCTTGCGATGAAGCTTTTATTAGTGCCCATCGATCCGAATACAGAGCAAATTAGGTATATAATATATTTGAGAGAAAGGGACCTTTTAATGATGGTATAGCTATTAGGTCCTTTATAAACAAATATTGCCCCTGGAGTACGGTTAAATTCGGCTACTGCGGTTAAAAGATTCAAACTCATAAAACTCCTTTACCGAATGTTGAGAATAATTAAAAACAATTATAGCATATTCATAATTGTTTTTCAATTATTAGTAGTTGTTATTATGAAAACAAGTTCTGTTCAAAGCTCTGTACTTATCTAAGTACATAATTTTCAGATATTTGTGGAGTATATTATAGAGTCGAGGGTTTTAACCCAAGAAGCGAGGGTGCAAGATCTAGGGGTCAGGAGGGCCTCTTTGTGAAGCTGGTAGAGAAGGTGCATAAATGGCAGAGGGAGCCAACGCTCCCCAGCATACTCAGTAAGGTAAAAACCGATAGTGTGGTCGGTCTTTTCTGGATAGTGGTGAAGCGATTGGATAAATTGCTTGAGGGTTAGGCTTGGGGAGGTTTTGTGAAGGGATTTTTCTACCATGATATCAATGATGGAGTGCCATGTGGAGGAGAGGTCTTCTGCAAACAAGGAATCTTTACTCGAATCTTTTGTCATAAGAGCTTCAAGAAGATATTTGAAATGTTTTAGGCTTGTTAAAAGATCTATTGTAATTTGGGTCTGATTTGTAGAGTTTAAGATTTCCGTTGTCTTGGTCTCTAAATTCGATAAGAGAGCTATTTGTGAGAGTGCTTGTGAATTGATTTCCCTCCCTTTGTAAGGGATGTTGATTTGTTGCTGCCTATTTGAGTCTATAGGTTTTATTTTAATGTTTAATGGATCTGACCGATCAAAATTTTTTGGAATATTGTTGCTCATGTATGTAATTTAAAAGAAAAAATATTGAAAAGTAAAGTGAGTGTTGCAAAATTCGTAAAAAAGGTTCATAATTTATGGGGAATGTGAGTAACCAGGGGAACAACTTGTGAATTGGTTCAAAATATTTGAACATGCTCCGTATATAGAAGAAATTAAAGATTCTGAACTTATTAAAAAAAGTTATAAGTATTGGAGAACAAGAATCTTTTATTCTATGTATATTGGGTATGCCTTTTTTTATATCACAAGGAAGAGTTTTACCTTTGCAATGCCTGCAATGATGGTCGATTTAGGGTTTAGCAAGGCAGAGCTTGGAATTTTAGCAAGTATTTTATCGATCACTTATGGGTTAAGTAAATTCATTAGCGGAATGATGTCGGACAGGTCAAATCCCAGATATTTTATGGCTTTTGGTCTCATCTTAACCGGTCTGTTCAATATTTTTTTTGGGATGACCTCCAGTATTTTCTTTTTTGCCCTTTTTTGGGGTCTAAATGGGTGGTTTCAAGGTTGGGGCTGGCCCCCGTGTGCTAGATTGCTTACTCACTGGTACTCTCAGAATGAGAGGGGTACTTGGTGGGGGATTGCTAGTACCTCGCATAATGTAGGGGGAGCTATTATCCCTATTTTGGTTGCAGTGATTGCTAGTGCTTGGGGTTGGAGGATGGCTATGTACATTCCTGGAGTTCTCTGCATATTAGTAGGTCTTTTTTTAATTAACCGCTTGCGCGATACACCTCAGTCACTTGGGCTCCCTACAATTGAAAAATATAGGGGAGAAATTCCTGAAGGTCAAAAAATTAAGGAAGAGAGGGAGATTTCGCAAAAAGAGATGCTCTTTGAGTATGTGCTAAAAAATAGATATATTTGGATCTTAGCTTTTGCCTACTTTTTTGTGTATGTTGTTCGAATGGTCATCACAGATTGGGGGCAACTCTATTTATATGAGTACAAAAGTTTTTCTTTACTTGCGGCCGGCTCTTGCATTTTTAGTTTTGAAGTGGGGGGGTTTTTCGGTTGTTTAGCTTCTGGGTGGCTTTCTGATAAGATTTTTCAAGGGAGAAGGGGTCCCAGTAATGTAATTTTTTCTCTCTTCGTGGTCTTGAGTGTGATCGGACTTTGGTACATACCTTCAGGGGGGATTATTTTTGCCTCGATTGTTATGTTTGCGATTGGGTTTTTTATTTTTGGTCCGCAAATGCTTGTGGGTGTGGCAGCAGCTGAGCTCTCTCATAAAAAAGCTGCAGGAACAGCAGTTGGCTTTATTGGTTGGTTCGGTTATGCTGGGGCAGCAGCTGCAGGGTTTCCTTTTGGGAAAATTGCTGAAGATTTGGGTTGGGGTGTATTTTTTACGGTCCTCGGGGTCTGTTCTGTGATGATGGTACTTCTTTTATTACCAGTTTGGTCAATCAAATCTAGGGTAAAAGAAGAAAGCGATTTAGAAGCTGAAACGGTGTAAGGCGGAGTAAAGATGAGGTTTGTACCTCTTCATGTCCATTCACAATATTCGATATTAGACTCAACTCTTTCCATAGAAAGTATTGCTGACAGGGCAAAAGAGCTAAATCTAACTCACGTTGCCTTGACCGATTTTTGCAATCTTTATGGTGCTGTGGAGTTTTATAAAACTCTAAAACAAAAAGGGATAAAGCCTATTATTGGAATTGAGCTGATGGTGGCTCCAACCGATAGGCGTGAAAAAAAAAGGATTCCTGGATCTCAGGCCGGTTATCCCATCATCTTGCTTGCTAAAAATAAACAGGGGTATCAAAATCTTTGCAAGCTCTCATCTTCAGCATTCACTGAGGGATTTTACTACTCCCCTCGAATCGATATGGAGCTCTTAAAGGAGCATTCGGAGGGGCTGATTTGTTTGTCTGGCCCTTTTTATGGGAAAATTGGAACTCTTGCAGCCAGTGGGGATATTCCAGGATTACGGGCGGTCTTGGATGAGTTTGTTGCGATTTTTGGAGAAGATTTTTGTTTGGAGGTTTCTCGTCATAAAATGAGCGATGAAGCGCTGCAAAAATATGGTGTTGATCAGGAGAGTTGGCTCTATCAAAAGTTTTTAGATGTTGCTGATAAGCAAGAGACAATCGTCAAAACCTTGTGTGAACTGGGGCGTGAAAAAGGGATTTTATGTGTTGCAACAAATGATACAAGGTATTTGGAGCAAGAGGATTGGAGGGCTCACGAAGTTTTAATGAATGTTGGCTCGGGAGAGCCTCTTGAAATTTGGGAAAAGGATAGTTTTGGCAATCCAAAAAATCGAGTACTGAATCCTAAGAGACAGACAGCCTATTCCTATGAGCTCTATTTTAAATCTCCAGAACAGATGGAGGAGCTTTTTTTCGACTTTCCGGAAACAATTTCCAATACGGCTGTAATTGCAGATCGGTGTAATTTCGAATTTGATTTTTCAGCAAGGCATTACCCGGTTTTTGTTCCACCTAAGATTGAAGGGAAGGATTGTAGTAAAGAAGAGTATTTAAAGGCGCTTTGCGATGAGGGTATAAAAAAGCGCTATCATGAACAGGCTCTTCTTAAAGTTGCGGAAAAATATCCTGGAGAAGTTCCTTTAGAGGTGGTTCGTAAAAGGCTTGATTATGAGCTTAATATTATTTTGTCCAAAGGAATGGGCGACTATATTTTGATTGTACACGATTTTATTGCGTGGGCGAAAAGTCAAAAAATTCCAATGGGCCCTGGCAGGGGTTCAGGAGCGGGTTCGATTATCCTGTTTTTAATTGGAATCACCGATATTGAGCCGTTAAGATTTGACCTCTTCTTTGAGAGATTTATCAATCCAGAGAGGATCTCCTATCCTGATATTGACGTTGACATTTGCATGGAAAGACGATCTGAAGTGATTGACTATACAATTGCTCGTTATGGCAAAGAGCGGGTGGCTCAGATCATTACATTTGGAACGATGAAAGCAAAAATGGCAGTTCGAGATGTAGGAAGGGTTTTGAGTATACCTCTTGCCAAAGTGAATGCTATTGCAAAACTGATTCCTGAAGACATAGGAATTACGATAGCCAAGGCGTTAGAGGTCGATCCTGATTTAAAACGGCAGTATGTGGAAGATCCAGAAACTAAAAGACTTCTAGATTTAAGTCAGAAGGTTGAGGGATCGATCCGAAATACAGGGATACACGCTGCTGGAATGATCATTTGCGAAGATCCACTGACCAATCATATTCCCGTCTGTAATGCAAAGGATAATGATATATTAGTTACTCAATATTCCATGAAGCCTGTAGAGCAAGTGGGAATGTTAAAAATCGACTTTTTGGGGTTAAAGACATTAACTTGTATCCAAAAATGTGTGGACGCAATCGCTCAGCACAGGGGTGTCTCTCTTAATTGGATTGATTTACCCCTTGATGATACACAGACTTTTATGTTGTTAAATCAGGGAAAAACTGAAGGGGTCTTTCAGTTAGAATCTTCAGGTATGCAGGACCTTGCAAGGCAATTGCAGATCGATAAATTTGAAGAGATTATTGCGGTAGGTGCCCTCTATCGTCCAGGACCTATGGAGATGATCCCCTCTTTTATTCAAAGAAAGCACGGAAGAGAACCAATTCTTTATGATCATGAGTGGCTTAAAGAAATTTTACAAGAGACTTATGGAATTATGGTTTATCAGGAGCAGGTGATGCAGATTGCCTCTCATCTCGCTGGCTATTCTCTTGGTGAAGGTGATGTGCTTCGTCGTGCAATGGGAAAAAAAGATAAAGAGGAGATGAGCCGACAGGGAGATAAATTCAGAGCTGGCGCTGAGAAAAAGGGGATCGATGCTCAGACGGCAATGACAATTTTTGATAAAATTGAAAAGTTTGCCTCGTATGGATTCAATAAATCGCATGCTGCTGCTTACGGCTATTTGAGTTATGTGACAGCTTATTTAAAGGCAAACTATCCTGGAGAGTGGATGGCTGCCCTCATGACATGCGATATGAGTGATTTGACAAAAGTGACAAAGCACATTGGTGAAGCAAAAGCGCTCGGAATTCCTATTTTACCTCCTGACATTAATGAATCAGAGATGATGTTTGTTGCAACAGATAAAGGGATTCGATTTGCACTTGTTGCGATTAAGGGGATTGGAAAAGGGGTAATAGAGGCAGTTGTTGAAACGCGCAAAAATACAGGGAAATATGCCTCTTTAGACGATTTTTTACGCAGAGTAGAAATTTCAGGGGTTGGGAAAAAAACTATAGAAAATTTAATTGAAGCGGGTTGCTTTGATTGTACGGGCTGGAAAAGGAAACAACTTCTTGCTTATTTAGAATTGAGCTTTGCGGCAGTCGTTAAAGAAAAGCAAGAGAGTGAAAAAGGGATCATGGATCTTTTTGGAGCTGTCAAGAAAAGAGAGGAGATTAAACCCCCTGAAGTAGAAGAGGAGAGTCTCTCTACCTTAGAAATTTTGCAAAAAGAGAAAGAGCTGCTAGGGTTTTATGTGACAGGGCATCCATTAGATGAATTTCGAGAAAAAATTAGGGAGTTTCAATGTACTCCGATTTCAGAACTGCATAATCTTCCAGATAAAGCGGTGGTTAAGGTCGCCTGTATTTTAGAATCGATTCAAGTGAGAATTTCTGCAAAAAGCCAGAAAAAATTCGCGATTACGAAAATAGGAGATGGGGGAGAGCAGTTTGAAATGCCTGTTTGGCCTGAACTTTTTGAAGCTAAAGGGAGAGTTTTAGATGATAATGCCCTTCTTATTGCGGTAATTCAGATTGATAAAAAAGAAGAACCGTTAAAATTAAGTTGTAAGTGGCTAGAGAATTTGAACAATAGTGATGAGAAATTAGGTGATGAATTTGAGTCTGCCTATAAAGATGCGAAAAAAAGCTCTGCAAAATTTGAAAAACGGGAAGCCAAAATGGAAAAAGAGGAAAAAAAACCGATTAAGCTTGTCATTGATATTAACAAAATTTCGATGAAAAAGGTGCTTGAATTAAAGCGGATTTTTGCGGAATCTCCGGGTGGTCACGCTGTGGATATTTCTTTTCAATCTGATGAGAGAGAGATTGCAACTCTTGCAGTTGACGCTGGAAGGGGTATTGCCCTCACACCTGAATTTGAAGCTCGTTTGAGTGGGTTGACTTATATAGTTAGGAAAGGGTATGATGTCTAGCATGAAAATGTATAATTTAATTTTTGTTTTTCTATCACTTTTTTCTTCATTATTGGCAAAAGAAGTTATTTCAGCTCAAGATGAATACAATGCAGCATCGGTTGCCTTTCAGAAAAAAAAGTGGACAGCTGTAAAAGAGCATTCCAAGAAAGTCATTGATTTTGCAAGTGATTCGCCTTTTATAGGGGATCTCTATTTTTATATGGGTGCAGCTCACTTCCATCAGAAAGACTTTGATAAGGCAAATTATTATTTTAGTAAATTTTTGAAAGATCACAATTCTCCCAAGTATTTTGAAGAGGCTCTTATTTATAAGTTTGAAATTGCAGAACAGTTTCAAAAAGGGGCTAAGAAGCACTTGTTTGGGGCTGAAAAAATGCCCAAGTTGACATCTGCCTGGGAAGATGCCTATTTTCTTTATGATGAAGTAATCACGACTCTCCCAAGGCATGAAGTGGCCGCAAAGGCTTTGTTTAATAAAGCAACGATGATGAGAGTTGAAGAAAAGTTTGCAGAGAGTATTGAAATTTTCCAGACTTTGATTCGTAGATTTCCTAAAAACCCTTTAGCGCCAAAAAGCTATATAGCAATTGCAGAAGCTTATTGCGCGGAGAGTAAGAATGTATTCCCTGATAGAGATTTTCTGGATCAAGCGAGACTTAATGTAAAAAAATTCAAAAGAGATTTTCCAAGCGACGAGAGAGTTGTGCAGGTAGATAAAATGCTCAGTTCCATGCAGGACAACTATGCAGAAGATTTATGGGATTCGGCAAACTACTTTGCAAGGAAGAAAAAAATGCAATCGTGTATTTTATATTACACTTCTATTGTCAGAAAATTTCCTGAATCAAAATTTGCTCCAAAAGCGTTAAAGAAAATTTCCGAATTAAAAGTTCAATACCCGAAAGAAGTGCAAAATGTTACATTCGAAGATAATACAACTGCTTAGTTTATTTGTTTGCTTTGGTTTTTCGAGTTGCGGTTATCATGCAGCCGGACAAAGTACAGGTGAGGGCGTCACCACGATTTCTATCCCCTTAATTAAAGATGATGAGGATGGAGTTCTTAGAAATTCCTTAGCCAGAGCAATGGCCAGCACAGGTAAATTTGCATACAGTTCATCTAGCTCCTCCACGGAATTGGTTGTCTCATTTGAAAGTAACCTTACAGATACTATTGGATATGAGTGGGATGTAAAGACTGCAAAAGGTGGTGAGGTGAAGAGACTCTACCCTGATGAGGGGAGAAAAACGATAATTGCCTTGGTTACTCTAAGAGATAGTAAGACAAAAGAGCCAATTCTCCAGCCCTTTAAAGTAAAGTCACAAGTTGAGTACGATTTTGTAAATCCTATTTCAGCTAAAGAAATTGAGTTCAAAGATGTTTGGGGAAAAGAGCAAATGACCCTCCAATACTCTTTAGGGCAGCTTGATTCAGAAGAGGGCGCAAGAGGTGAGGCGCATGTTCCACTTTTTCAAGATTTAGCTGGGAAAATTGTAGAAGGATTGTCAAGGGCCCCTCCCTTTATAAGAGACAAAAATGAGCGAAAATAGGCAGTTTCGAGCAATTCTTTTTGAACTCGATGCGATCATGAGTTGGGTAAGGAGTATGATTCCTGAGCAAGCTCTTTCTGAAAGACATAAGAAGTTTATAATCGCGGTAGAAGAGGCAATTGTCAATGTAATCAGTTATGCATATACGGTTTATCCTCCTGGTTTTATTGAGCTTGAATGTGTGAAAAATCCAGGTCACATTGATTTTATTATTAAAGACCAAGGGGCTCCCTTTAATCCCCTAGAAAATACAAAATCTACACATGCCGAGGCTAATTTAGAAGAGCGAGAAATCGGCGGTTTAGGCATCCACTTAATCTTAAAATTAACAGATGCAGTAACATACACGCGATCTGATGGATGGAATATTTTGACCTTAACTCTAAAATTCTAGTTTGGAGAGATTGAAGCTATTTCCTCTTCTGTGTCAATTACTTCAGATAGATAGTGTCTAAGTACCTTAAGTACATACTTTGGAGTGTTATAGACCCCTGCAGTTGAAAAGGCGATTTCTAGCCGAAGATCATCCTTCTGGCTTAGAGCAATTAGTGTAAGCGTGGTAGGTATCTCATCTTCAACTTTTGGAATAATCCAAACAACAAATTGGTTGTTAAAGAGGGTCACTTTCTCCTGACTTTCAATAACATGAAAGTAAAATGGGAACTGTGATTGGAGTTCTTTTTCTTCTTCAGGTGTTTTGTTTAACAGATTAAATCTCTTAAGAAGAGATAGATCCACTTTAATAACGCCATCTTGAAGATGGTTTCCTAAGTCTGTGGAAAACTTTTGAAAGATTTTTTCTAATTTTTGTGAGGCAAACATTATTGGTTTTTCCTAAAAAATAGTTCCCTAGACCTCTTAATAGAAAGGTAAGGCTTTTTTTTAAACTCATTTTTTATGGAAATGAAAAAAAAACTTCGTCATAGTCTAACCATGGCTCATCGGCGCATGTTTATATTTTTTTTCTTAGCGGCACAAGTTGCCCTTTTTTCAAAGCCTTTGGAAGTTCAAATTGAAACTCCGTACGCTATTTTGATGGATGCTCGAACAGGAAAGGTTCTTTTTGATAAAAAGGGGAATGAGAGTGTTTATCCAGGTTCAACGACAAAAATTGCTACCGCACTTTATCTTTTAAAATTCGCTGGAGATAAGCTTGATGAGATGGTGGTTTGTTCAGAGGATGCGCTTAGAGTTGTCAGTGAGGAGGTAAAGGGGGAAAAGGGGACACTTTTGCCACCACATATCTTAGAATTGGATGGAACTACTTATAATTTAAAAAGAAAGGAAAGGATCTCTTTAAGGGAGCTTCTATACAGTGCGATGATTGCTTCAGCCAATGACTCTACAAATGTGATTGCAGAGTTTTTATGTGGCGATATTCAAGTTTTTGTAAATAAGTTAAATGAGATGATAAAAGACCTTGGGTGTAAAAATACTCATTTTTGCAACCCGCATGGACTATTTCATAGCGATCATAAGACGACTGCATATGATATGGCAGTTATAGCTAGGGAGGCCTTAAAATACCCGTTATTTCGAGAAATTGTAAGGATGCCCAGTTATAACCGATCTAAACTTAACGGGAATCACTTAATCAGGCCAGATAGTAAAAATTTCTACCATTGGGCTCAGGGAATTAAGACCGGTTATACAAAAAAAGCTAAGTATAATATTGTGGCCCTTGCCAGCAATGGGGAGAGGGAGTTGATTGCAGCTTTACATAAGAGTCCCTCCTCTAGCCAGCGATTTGAAGATGCGGTACTCTTATTTGAGACTGCGTTTTCAGAGCCTATGCAAGAGCGATTGCTATTTCCTAAAGCAGAAGCCCTTTATGATAAGGAAATTCCAAAGGCAAATAGAGCTTTAGTAGCCACGCTAGAAGATGACCTTTATCTCAAGTTTTATCCGTCAGAAGAAGAAGATGTCGTAGCGAAGCTTAGTTGGAATGAGTTAAAGCTTCCGATTGAGGAAGGGGATTGTGTTGCTCAGATGACTATTGTTACAAAAGCAGATCAAAGAGTTTTGATGACTCAAAATTTAGTTGCACTGAATCGAGTGGGGCTTAAGTTTCAGTATGTCCTTTTAGAAATTATCAGGGCCTGTTTTATCCCTATCATTTTGCCAATTTTTCTTATTTTAGCATCTGCCATTTTGGCGCTTCTTTTAAGGGCTAAGCCTGTTAAGTCTTGATTAGCTATCCGCTTTGAGGGAGAGGTAGAGTTGAATAAGATCCTTTGTTTGAAGAGATTCAGGTCTTGCTGAAGTGAGTGAAGGATCTCCTAAAATAGAGCGGATCATTTTTCTCCGTTTTTGAAAAAGGAGCCGGGTAAAGGTTATAAAAGCTTCTGGGTCTTTAACGGGTAGAGTTTTTCTTGGTTTGAGTGAGAGAAGAACAGATGCAATAGTTGGCTTGGGATAAAAGCAATCTTTGCTGATTGTAAAGGGGATAGAAGCTTCAAAGTAAAAATCTATGAAAATTGAGAAAGCATTGCTCTTCCCTTTAGTAAGGATTCTTTCCGCAAAATCTTTTTGAACAGTAAGAAAAATTCTAGAAAAAAGCTCTCTATGTTCTGTAAGTTTCTCGATAATGGGGGTAGAAATGTGATAAGGAATATTTGCTACAACAATTGCTTCTTTAGCAGGTGTATATCGGAGAAAATCTTCGCAGATTACTTTTAAGTGGGGGCTATTAATAGTCTCACTCAGTTTGCTAGCATAGTTTTTATCAATTTCAATGGCAGTTACCTCTGCTCCAGCTTCAATTAATGTCAGAGTCAACCCCCCCGGGCCTGGGCCTATTTCTAAAACAGAATCGCCAGGTTTTATTTCAGCTGTCTTTACAATTTTTTTTAAGACATTCATGTCGACAAGAAAATTCTGTGACAATGATTTTTTCGGAGAAAGTCCAGACCCTTTTAAAAAAGGGTCAAGTTCTGAGAGTTTTCTAGGATCCACTGATTGTGAATGGTTGGTAGGCTGGTGGAAATAGGTTTGCTACAACTAAATCTTCACAAAAAAAACGTTTTCTTAGTTTTGCGAAATACTCTTCTCTTTGGATATTCCCATATTGTTGCACAAGGGTGTCGTGTATTTTTGAAGAAATTTCTTCAAAACGGGGAGAAATGTCTTTTTTGTGATCTGTCACGCAAAACATTCTATACACTATAGAGCCATCTGATCTGCTTTTTTGTGCGATCGGCTTTGAAAAAGTCTCTGCAGGGAGGGATTCTAAAACGGTTAAGATTTCAGGGGCTAGATCTTTAGAGGAAATCGTGATGGGATCAGAAACGGTTAAAACAGTATTTGCGGGAAGGCTTTCCGAAGAAACTTTGTCTAAGGATGTTTTCCCGGCGTCCACGAGCATTTCGTATGCTTTTGTTGCAATTTCTCCAGTTTCATCAGAACCTCTCACTGTGGCCATTTTATAAGTCCATTCATCTTTTAGAGCGAGCTTTGCAATGTATGTATCTTGTTGAGACTTAACAAGTTCTGGCGTCACATCATGAAGAACTTTAGCCCATACTTTATACCAGGTCATATTCCTTACGACAATCTCATCACGAGTCATCTCTTTTGCTTCTTCAAAAGTTAGTTTAAGCTCATCTAATCGCTTCACGACATTAGGACCAAATCTCCTGTCCATGTCTTGTCTGATATCTCCGTCGGAGATCTGAATTTTGTACGATTCTGCTTCCATTTTGATCAGTTCGTTATCAATCATCTCTTGAAGGGAGTGTCTCCAATTTTGTGCATAAAATTGGTAGACAAGGAGGTTAGAGGAGAGTGTTTCTGGGTGGTGTTCTTGCAAAAACAGGTCCATCTTTTTTTTGACATCAAGAACAGAAAACGTTTTGCCATTGATTTTTACAAGAGGTCGATTAGAGACAATAATTTCATAAGTCTCCCCTGATTGAGGGGCAAAACTAGGTGTCTGACAAACTCCTTTTGAGAGAAGGGCAGAAGTTGCGAGCATTATAAGGATTTTTTTCATAGATCAGAACTATATCATAAGGAGGGAGTTTTTTCAAGAAGAGCTGCAAAAAAACCGTCTTTTTTATTCGGTTTAGGGGAGCTTTTGAAAAAAGGTTTTGTGGAGATTAGATTGTACTTTTCTAGAAAATAGGCGATTTGCTCCTCATTCTCTTCAGGGAGTACAGAGCAGGTAGCATAGACAATTTTTCCTTTATTGTGCAAATAGGGTAGGGCCTCTTCAAAAATTTTTCTCTGTTCCTGGACAAGTCTGTCTAGGGTCTCTTTGTTGAATTTCCATTTCTGATCAGGATTTCTCCTCCAAGTCCCACTACCCGTGCATGGCACATCAAGAAGGAGCCAATTCATTCTCCCCTTCATGGAGGGTTTTAAATCAAGAATTGTTTGGACGTTTTGGATTCCGGCTCTCTTAAATCTCTCTTTTGCCTTTTCAAGGGGTTTTTTTCGGATGTCATGAACAAAGATTTGTCCTTTCCCTTTCATTTTTGTGGCAATGCTTAAGCTTTTTCCTCCAGAGCCTGCGCAGTAGTCAAGAATTTCATCCCCGGGAGTTGCCTCAACAAATTCTGCAACTAATTGGCTTGCTTCGTCTTGTATTTCAAAAAACCCTTGTTTAAATTCAGGTAATTCAAAAAAATTGATCTTTTTATGAAAAACGATCCCGGTTTTGGATTCCTCACAAAGGGAACAGGAGAATTTTGCCGAGAGATTTTTAAATAAATCTTCCCTGCTAATTTTTAATAGATTAACCCGAATAGTAATAGGAGCTGCGAGGTTTGAATTTAAACAAAATTCTTTAGCTTTAGCATCGCCGATATGAGACGAGAGTATCTCATAAAATTCTTTAGGGAAGCTCACTTTTTCATGAGGCTCAAGACTTGGGTGTAGGGAAAGGGTCTCTAGGGGGAATTTTAAATAGGTTTCTAGCCGTTTATCCCAAGTAATAGGTTCGGAAACATTTTTATCAATTAGTCCAAGCCAGCGGACCATTTCATAAATGGTGTCCCCCACTAGTTTTCTGTCTTTAGAACCAATAGACTTATTCTGTTTTAAATAGTGGCGTAGTTGTAAATCTAGGGGGATGTTAGGGGTTTGGTCAAAAGTGGCCAAAAAATTGAGTATATGATTTTGATGAAATTGAGTTACCATAGCCAATAATTCTAACATACTGTAAAGAATATAATAAAGAGGTATAACGGATGGGCTATAGAATTCTTGCAGGAATCGGCCGGTTTTTAGTGAGTATTATTTTTTTGGCCCTGGGTGTCAATTCGATTTTGAACTGGGAAATTTCAAAATCGGAGCTCTCTGCAGCGATGGCGAATTGGGAACTCTACATTGGATATATTGAAGGGGTCTCATTTGTAATTCAAAACCTTTTAATGACAGTTCCGATATTAGTTATTTTAGGATCTGCCCTACAACTTGCGGGCGGGTTTATTCTTTGTCTTAGTTTAAGGGTTCGTTTAGGGGCCCTTCTTTTGCTTTGTCAGCTGATTCCAACAACTGCCCTATACTACCATTTTTGGTTTCTTGATGGTCCGCTGATGCAGCGTTCGCTCATTTTATTCTTAAAAAACTTGTCGATTATCGGATCTCTTTTCGTTATTATAGCGCTCGGACAAGGAGATTCCCCTGCAACCCAGAAAAGCAAGCCTAATTAAGATTATAATATTTATAGCTTCAGCATGTTTTGCCGCTCTTGGACAGCCAGATCGTCATTTTATTTTCCCACTTGCCTCCCTTTTGTTCGGTTATACAGGTATTTTTTTTCTCCTTAAAAATGAAGGTGATAAAAGAAAGGCTTTTCTCCTTGCATTTGCTTGGGCAACTTTTGTCTTTTCCTTTCAATTGGGTTGGCTTGCTACTACTCATTACCATGGACCAGGGGTCGTTTTTGCCTATCTGTTTATGGTTTTTTTATTTGCGATCCAATTTGCTCTTGTTTTTAGGGGTGAAACATTCTCCTATTTGAATGGCTTGGCAGCAGCCAGCCTCTGGACTCTCTTTGAATGGAGTAGGCTTTTGCTTTTTTGTGGGTTTCCTTTCAGTCCGGCGGGACTTGTTATGGCATTTCATCCACTAACCCTGCAAATAGCTTCGCTATTAGGAGTTTATGCACTTTCCTTCACTGTTATTTTTGTTTCCTATTTATTTGCACATGCAAAAATAAAAAGTGGGGTAGTTGCAGTGTCTGCGCTACTTTTCATTAGCTTTCTCCACATTCAATACTGGGAGAGTAAAAATACAAAAGAGCCATTTTTTAATGTTGCCCTGATTCAAACGGGATTGACGGTAGAGCAAAAAGAGGAGATCTCAATAGAAAAACAGTGGGAAAGAATTTTTGCCCTGCTAAAAGAGACTAAAAAAGCTAATTTTGATTTGATTGTTTTGCCCGAGGTTGCGTTGCATGGGGATTCCTCTTATCACTTAAGTGTTTCTGAAAAACTGGGAAGGTACTATTCGAGTGAAATTGTTATCGGATTGATTGACGATGTCTATAATGCAGCATTTCATCTCCTTCCTAATCAAAATGGGTATGAAAGGTATGAAAAGAGGGTGTTAGTGCCCCTGGCCGAATATTTGCCCTTTACCTTTCTTCGCCCTTTTCTAGAAGGGTATGGAATTAATTCGTTTTTTGATGCGGGAAAATCTTCTAGAGTTTTTATAGGCAAAGTCCCCTTTGCAGTTTCGATTTGCTATGAAGAGGGCTTCCCTGGTCTTATTCGTGAGGGGAAAAAAGGTGGCGCTCAACTTCTAATTAATCTGACAAATGATGGGTGGTTTCCTCGATCTCGATTGCCTATCGAGCATTTTAATTTAGGAAGAGTTAGAGCTGTTGAAAATGGTGTCTATGTTTTGAGGTCGTGTAATACAGGAATTACCGGTGTGATCGACCCATTTGGAAGGGTTGTGGCGAAGCTAAATGAGTGTGATGAGCGAGGAGATTTAATAGCTTTTGCCCAAACTGCTACAATCAATTGTTATTCTTATCCAACGATGTTCTCGAAATTTGGAAATTTCCCCCTTCTCCTTTTTTGTTTTTTTACGGTTCTTTTGAAGTTCTTGATAAAAAGAGTTGCTTGCAGTAGAGTATTAACTTGAAAGTAGTGCTAGGGGTCGGTTTGGTATTGCCATGCGAAGTTAAGGTCATAGATGAACGAAGTGTAGATACAGCTGTTCGGAAACAAAGGACAATTAATAAAGAAATTTCTCTTTCAGGAAGTGGCCTCTTTACTGGAATTTCTGTGAATATCAAATTGGTGCCAGCAGAAGTCGGAACAGGAATCGTCTTTCGTCGTATCGATTTACCAGGAAAGCCTACGGTTAAAGCCCATGTCGATAATGTTTGTGGAACTTCTAGATGTACCATTTTAGGGAAAGATTCTGTTCAAGTTCAGAGTGTAGAGCATATATTATCGGCCTTAGCAGCGTTTGAAATTGATAATTTGATTATTGAATTGGATGCCCCCGAAATTCCTGTGGGGGACGGTAGTGCCCTCCCATTTGTTCAGCTTTTGCGCAGCGTTGAAGTGCAGGAGCAGTCAGATTTGGTTAAATCGTATTATTTGGATCAGCCGATTTATTGGTCTGATGGGAAGGTTCATCTAGTCGCCCTCCCCTCTAAAAAATTACAGTTTAGCTATACGTTGAGTTACCCAGGACACCCCATGCTCCACTCTCAGTTTTATGCATTTGAGATGGATTGTGTTAAATACGTCGAAGAGATCGCTCCCTGCAGAACTTTTTCCCTCTATGAAGAGGTGTTAGCCCTTTTGGAAAAAGGGGTGTTAAAAGGGGGGACTTTGATGAATGGGGTTGTAGTAAAGGGTTCTGAAGTTCTTAATCCTGATGGTCTTAGGTTTTCTGATGAGATGGTTCGTCATAAAATGCTTGATTTAATCGGAGATACGTCATTAATGGGAATACGGGTGATTGCCCACTTTATTGCAATCAGGTCGGGACACTTTTCCAACACTGAGCTTGCAAAAAGAATATTGGCGCATGTAAAGGGAGCGAATAATTGAACCAAAAAAATCCTGGTGAATTAGATATTATCTCAATTCTAAATTGTCTTCCTCATCGATATCCATTTTTGCTTGTAGACAAAGTGACAGAGATTGATTTAACAGAAGGGCGGATTTTAGGTGCTAAAAATGTCACCTATAATGAGCCGTTTTTTCAAGGTCATTTTCCTGGGAATCCGATTATGCCTGGCGTTCTTATTATCGAAGCGCTAGCTCAAATTGGGGGGATTTTGATGTTTGAGAGAGGTTATCCTCAGCTGAAAGTTTTGGCGAGCATTCGAAATGCAAAGTTTAGAAGGCTTGTAAGGCCTGGTGATGTCCTTGTTCTTGAGGCTTGGGAGCTTCACTTGTCGGCCCGAGGCGGCAAGGTAAAGGGTGAGGCGAGAGTTAATGGTGAGAAAGCGGCGGAAGGTGAAATTGTATTCGGGCTAATTTCTGAAAAAGCTCTTAAGGAATCCGAGAAAGGAAATATATGACAAAAATTCATCCAACAGCAATCGTCCATCCAGAAGTAAAAATTGGTAAAGACGTTACAATTGAAGCGTATGCAGTTATTAATTCCCCTCATGTGGTCTTGGGAGATCATGTGATTATTAAGGCTCATGTCTATATAGACGGGCGAGTCAGGATTGGGAAGGGGACTACTATTTGGCCTTTTGCTAGCATCGGGACTCAGACTCAAGATCTTAAATATAAGGGTGAAGTTACCTATGTCGAAATCGGGGAAAACTGTCAAATCAGGGAGTATGTCACCATTAATAGTTCCTGTGGAGAGCAGACTAAGGTCTTGATTGGTAATGATTGCCTTATTATGGCTTACTGTCATGTAGCGCACAATTGTGAAGTGGGTAACGGAGTGATTATGTCTAACGGAGCAACTCTCGCGGGACATGTAAGTGTAGGGGATTACGCAATTCTTGGTGGAGTTTGCGCGGTTCATCAATTTACTCGGATTGGTCCATACGCTATGGTGGGTGGGGGTTCTATGGTGGGGCAGGATCTTCCTCCCTTCTGCATTGGGACCGGATTTCCTCTTAGGGTTGTAGGTCTCAATCTTGTTGGATTAAAGCGTCATCAGTTTTCTCTAGAACTTCGTAAGCAACTAATCAAGGCTTATAGGATTACCTATCAATCTGGTGTCTCTTGGGAGACGGCAAAAGAGCAGATTCAAAGCGAATTTGAGCTTAACGAAAGTCTCCTCACTTGGATTGAATTTTGCGATAAAACCGTTCGGGGGTTATCGCCCATTCGTAAAAAAAATGAGATATCTGAGGAAAATCACACCCTTGCCGAAGTTTAGAAGATGAGAATTGTGTTTTTTGGGACCGATGAGTTTGCTAAAGAGATTTTGTCCTTTTTATTGTTAAAAGAGCTTGATATTGTTTCTGTTGTTACAAGAGAAGATAAGCCAAGGGGAAGGGATCAAAAGCTTCAAGGTCCCCCTGTAAAAGAGCTTTGTGACCAATTGAAATTTAAGGGTAGTCTCCTACAGCCAGCAAAAGCCTCAAGTTTAGAGTTTGTTGATCAGTTGAAAGAAATTGATGCCGATCTTTTTGTAGTAGTCTCCTACGGTCAAATTTTAAAACAAGCGGTCTTAGATCTTCCCAAGTACGGAACAATTAATGTCCATCCAAGTTTGTTGCCTAAGTTTAGGGGCCCATCGCCG
Organism: uncultured Chlamydiae bacterium; assembly: GCA_937996705.1. Lineage (GTDB taxonomy): Bacteria > Chlamydiota > Chlamydiia > Chlamydiales > 2-12-FULL-49-11 > VGMD01. The sequence continues at coordinate 111,642 of CALKUQ010000020.1, read as the reverse complement.
ATTCAGAGCGCTGTCTTAGCGGGGGAAAACGAGAGTGGAGTGACAATCATGGAGATGGTGCTTGCTATGGATGCGGGAGGGATTATTAAAGTGGCTCCTGCGTCGCTTGATAGGGATATGACTTTTGGAGAGCTTGAAATTCTTCTAATGGAGCTTGCGAAAGGTGCCCTCTTTCAAGTGATCCAAGAGATTTCCACTAGTAAAAGAATTATTTCACAGCCTCAAAATGAAAATTTTGCTACCTATACAAAAAAAATTCATGCTGAAGATAGTTTTATTAATTGGGATAAGAGTGGTGAGGAGATACATAATTTTGTTCGCGGAATGAATCCCAGGCCTGGTGCAAGAATTTTTATAGAGTTTGAGGGCAAGAAACAGATTATGAAAATTTTTAAAGTTAAGAAAACGGAATATGTCGGTTCTAAAGCGGGTGAGATGCTCTATTTCGATAACGAGCATGGTTTAATTATCTCTTGCCAAGGGGGTTCTATTGCTCTTTTAGAGGTTCAGATGGAGGGGAAGAAGAGGGTGGCTGTTAAAGACTTTGTGAATGGATTTTCTGGAAAAATAAAATTTTGTTATTAACGCCCTCTTTACATTTACATTAAACCAAATTCATGCTATCTTAATTGTGAAAAATATTCATTTAGGATAGTGGTCTATGTCTTCTGCAGCTCTTGTTACAAAAAATGACTTACCTTTAACAGACAATTACTCGTCTATCTTGGGCGATTTCATAGTGAATAATCCTTTTAGAGTCATGGGTCTTTGGGTTGATTCAGCTTCTGCTTTTGGGAAGTCTTTAAACACGACAAGTTCTGTTTTGTCAGGTTTGTACGCAATTCAAGAAATAATAACTATTCCAGAATCGCTTGGCGATGGATGGAAAGCTGTAGTTAAAAAAATTTGTAGCTTAGTGGTTTCAGTGGGGTGTTTTTTGGAAACTCCTGGGTTATCTAATTCGTTAAAATCTCTTGGGGGGAGAATTTCCCCTTTTGTTCCAATCTGTGATGCAGCTTATTACGGATTCGCATTTTTTGAAAATTTGAGTGTTGTTCGAGCGCAAGTTTTGGGAGATGAATCTCATCAAAAAATAGCGGCTAGTAATTTAAAGAAAAGTCATCACAAATGGGAGTTGGTAAAAAATGGAATTCTTGGGGGAGCAGTAGCGGTCTGTGCAGCAGGTGTGAATTTGTCCCCTCCCCTTCTTTTGGCAGTTGCTCTTAGCGCTTTTGGTTCAGGGATGGTTGCCCATTTTAAAAAGAGTGAAATGATACGATATTCAATAGAAAACAATGTGATATAAATTTAGTAATAGAGGAGTTTCTTTATGACGGTTAATTTCAAATTAGACGGAAGTGGTCAGCAGATGGTTGCTGTTGCAGATGAATCTGGATGGAGAGGTGCGACGCTAAAGGTTTTTACAAATCCAAAAGGTCTTTTTAGTATGATTGCAACTGTATCTGATGTCGTTGGGTACGTTGTTTCAAATCAGTTAACTAGTCTGATTTCTTCTCAGTCTCGTTATGTGGGGGGCGCTATAGGAGCTTTCCCTGAGACTATTTCAGAGCTTGCTTCTGGATTGCCTGCTGTGTTTAGTTCTCAAAGAGGCTCTAAAGCGTATGCAAGCGCACTAAAGGGTTTTGCAGGTCTTGCAAGTGTGGGGCCTACCCTTGCGAAAATGAATATTATTAACTTGTCAGCAGGTGTAATTAAGAAGTGTAATGGGGCTAAGAGCCTTCTTGATGTAGCCTCTGCTGTATCGAATTGCTTTTATCAGTTTGTGGCAAAGCCTCGCGAAATCGCAGCAAACGTAGATTCTTCAAATACTGCAAAACCATGGGTGATACGAGCGGAGAGAGAGTTAAACCAGGAGAAGTTTGCAGCGCAAATAAAGGCAATCGTCGGTCTTGGCTTTTTTAGCTTTTTAGCTATCGGAACTCTCTTTAGTATTGCACTTTCGCCGATTGCTGTGACAGGTCTTGGTTCTCTCTATATGATTACTGTTATAGGGGCAATTTATGCCGACTCGTTTAAAACAGACGCAATTGCTCGTCAGCAAGCGGCCTTTTTCAACGGGAAGAGTTTTGCTTAGGCTTAATTGCTATTAAATTTTTTAAAAAGTTAAGAAAAATTAAAAGCGCACTCGAAATAGTGCGTTTTTTTTTATTTAAAAGGGTTATGCTGATTTTATGGATAATAAAAAATTAGCTTTGCAGGAGTGGGCGATTATTTTTATCTTACTCTCTTCGATTGTAGCGGTCTTTGTTGTAGGTGGAGTCAAGCGCCAGGTAATTAAAGGAAAGGTTTACAAAACCTTTGTTTTGAGTCAAAAAAAGGCTTCTTGAAGAATATTTCTTAAAAACAGAAAGATTTTATTGTTGAAAAATCTCCTCTTTTGATATGCTGTCCCCCAATGAATCATTCGCCTGCTTACAGAAAATAAAAGCAAGGGCAGTGCGAGTTAAGATTCTTAAAGTCTTTACAGAAGTGGATAGATACCGAAGGTAGCCGCATATTGTAAAGAGAAACTGCTATAATAAGGATATAGTATGTCTCTTACGTTGATTGGAAAGAAGCGGGGCATGACTCGTTTGTTTGATGAGAAATCGAATAAATCGATTCCCTGCACAGTGATCGAGCTTGAGCCGAACATAATTTCTCAAATTAAAACTATCGAAAACGATGGTTATGTTGCGTTGCAACTTGCCGCAATTAAAATGAACTCTGCAGATAAGAATCGGGCAAAAAAGCCAGACTTAGGGCATTTTGCAAAGAAAAATCTTGAGCCTAGAAAGCATGCTGTTGAAAGCAGATTGACAAAACTTGAAGAAGGCTTCGAGCTTGGAAAAGAGTTTGGTGTTGATTATTTTCTTGAAAATGAGCTTGTCGATGTTTGCGGAACTAGCAAGGGTAAAGGTTATCAGGGTGTCATGAAAAGACACAATAAGAACAGTATTGCAGGTTCTCACGGGGTGGGTCCAGTTGAAAGACATATGGGTTCTATCGGCTGCATTCGAGGTAAAGGCCAGGTAAGAAAAGGCCAGAGAATGGCAGGTCACATGGGCGATGAAAGAGTGACTACTGAGCGTCTAAGAGTTATTAAAGTAGATGTTGAACTTTCTGCAATTGTTGTTACAGGAGCTATCCCAGGCGCTAATGGTGGGCTTGTCTATATACGCAAGGCAATGAAAAAAAAGGGTAAACAATGATAAAAGCCAACTGTAAAAAATACGATTTGAATGGAAAAGAGACTGGGGAAATCGAAATCGAGTTTGGAGATTTACCTGCAGCAAATTCTCAATCAATCAAAGACTACATTGTTGCTTTAAGAGCTAATGCTAGACAATGGTCAGCAAACACTAAAGGCAGACATGAGTCTAATCACTCAGGTGCAAAGCCACATCCTCAAAAAGGTACTGGTAGAGCAAGACAAGGATTTCTTGGAGCTCCTCAATTTAAAGGTGGAGGAAGAGTTCATAGTCCTAAGCCGAAATTTGATCAGCACGTTAGAATTAACAGAAAAGAGAGACAAGCAGCGATCAGAACTCTCCTTGTTCAAAAAATGCAAAAAAACGAGCTTATCATATTAGATGGAGACGTTGAGACTCATTTTGAAAAGCCAAAAACTAAAGCAATAAGCCAGTTTTTGAAACAAATTGAAGTAGATGGAAAAAGAGTGGTTTATCTGTTTGCAGACGAACAAGTGACACCAGCTTTCTGGCACTTCCGTTTGAGCATGAGAAACATTCAAAAAGCTAGCTCAATGCGTTTACAAAACGTAAGTGGCTATGATGTTTTAGTTAATAAGAAACTTGTTGTAATGGCTTCGGCTGTTGAAGAATTGAAAAGAATTTTGAGAGGATAAGATGGCAGTTGCAAGCAAAATGGTATTAAAGACGCTGCACGTTACAGAAAAAGCAGAAATGCTTCAGGGACTTGTTGATTCAAAGTCTAATCCATGCATTGCTCGTTGTAATACAGCGAAGTATGTTTTTTTGGTTCATCCTGATGCAAATAAGCAACAAATTAAAGTTGCTGTTGAAGAGGCGTATGCTGCTCAGAGCTGTAAAGTGATTAAAGTGAACACAATTACTCTTCCTCGCAAGAAAAAACGAGTTCGCGGAAGTGCGAAGCAAGGTAGTGTAGCTCAATTGAAAAAAGCGATTGTTACTTTGAGAGAAGGCGATCGAATTAATTTTGAAGATTAAATTTTAGAGGAACAATGGTTAAAACAGTAAAACCTACAACACCCGGCAGAAGAGGATTAGTTCAGCTTGAAAGAGAAGATCTAGTATCTAAAAAAAACAAGCCTCTTAAGTCGTTATTGTCACAGAAGAATCGCTCTAGTGGTAGGAATAATCAAGGTCACTTAACTTCATACCATCGTGGTGGCGGTCATAAAAAACGTTATCGTGAAATAGATTTTAAAAGACTTAAAGATGAAATTCCTGCGAAAGTTGATACGATTGAGTACGATCCGAACCGAACATCGCATATTGCTCTCCTCTCCTATAAAGATGGTGAGAAAAGATACATTTTAGCCCCTAAAGGCTTAAAAATTGGTGATACTGTTTTTTCAGGACCTAAAGCTCCATTGAAAACAGGAAACTGCTTGCCGTTAGTAAATATTCCTATTGGTCTAGATGTTCATAACATTGAACTCTATCCTGGTAGAGGTGGACAAATGGTGAGAAGCGCTGGTTTAGCGGCTCAAATTATGGCAAGAAGTGGCGGATATGTTACTTTAAAAATGCCTTCTGGTGAAGTTAGAATGGTTCCTGAGAATTGCAGAGCAACTCTTGGAATTCTTTCAAACTCAGAAAATAACTTAAGAATGCTTGGAAAAGCTGGTAGAGCTCGTTGGATGGGAAATAGACCTAGAGTAAGACCTGTTCATATGAACCCTGTCGATCACCCTATGGGTGGTGGTGAGGGACGAGGAAAAGGAAACATTCCTCAATCTAGAACATCTGTTCTATCAAAAGGGTTTAAAACTCGTACGAAGAAGAAAAGCACAAGATTGATTGTTAAAGATCGAAGGAAGAAATAAGACTTATGGGAAGATCATTACGCAAAGGTCCATTTGTAGCTCCACACCTTACTAAAAAAGTGGAGAAAGCGAAAAAAGAAGGGCTAAGAGCTCCTATTAAGACTTGGTCTAGAAGATCAATGATAGTGCCTGAGATGATCGGAATGAATTTTGAAGTGCATAACGGAAAAAAATTTATTCTTGTTGTTGTTACTGAAAACATGGTTGGACACAAGTTAGGTGAGTTTTCTATTACAAGAACGTATAGAAAACCTGGGTCAACATCTTCGTCAGGAAAGAAATAAAAAAGGAACGTGGTTAGAATGTCAATTGCAAAAGCAATCACAAAAAGCGTAAGAGTGCCGCCGTCGAAAGTTCGATTTGCTGTAGATCTTATCAGAGGAAAAACTATAGCTGAAGCCACGCTTCAACTTACATACTCCAAGATAAAAGGTGGACGTTTATTATTAAAGACGTTGGCAAGTGCTGTAGCCAATGCTGAAAATAACATGGAAGTGAAAAGAGAAGATCTTTACGTATCTGAAGCAAAAGTTGATAAGGGATCTGATTTTAAAAGAGCTTGGTCAAGAAGTAAAGGGAGAAGATCTCCAATTTTACGAAGAACAAGTCATCTTTTTGTAGGTGTTGATTTACTTTCTAACAAGAAACAAGGGAAGAAATAGGTATGGGACAAAAGACGCATCCAAGAGGTTTTCGTTTAGTTGTTAGAAAAAATTGGCAGTCAAACTGGTTTGCATCAAAAAAAGATTTTGGTGACATGCTTTTAGAAGACGTTCAAATTCGTAAATACTTGAAGCCTAAGGCTTGCTGCCATGGTAGCGCAGGATTTACGATCAAGAGAATGGGAGAGAAAATTGAAATAACAATCCATACTGCAAGACCAGGTCTCGTTATCGGGAAAAAAGGTGCAGAGATTGACGTGCTCAAAGCTGAATTAAAAAAGCTTACAGGCAAAGAAGTTTGGATTGAAGTAGAAGAGATCAAAAGACCTGATTTAAATGCAAAGCTCGTTGCTGATGGAATTGCAATGCAATTAGAAAGAAGAGCTGCTTTTAGAAAAGTTCTTAAAAAATCAATACAGAACGCTAAAGATGCTGGGGCGCTTGGAATTAAAGTTCAATGTTCAGGTAGACTAGGTGGAGCAGAGATTGCAAGAACCGAGTGGTATAGAGACGGAAGCGTGCCTCTGCAAACTCTTCGTTATGATATTGATTATAGCACTGGAAGAGCAGAAACTACTTACGGGTCTATAGGAATTAAAGTTTGGATTGCAAAAGGTGAGTACTATCAACCTCAGCAAGCAACAGCACCAGTAACAACAGCTTAAGGTAGATAGGAAGGTATATTATGACACTAATGCCTAAACGAACAAAATTTCGAAAACAGCAAAAGGGAACTAGAGCTGGACTTAGTAAAAGGGGAAATTTTGTAACATTTGGTGATTTTGGGATGCAATCTCTTGATAGAGGTTGGATTAAGGCTAATGAATTGGAAGCTTGCAGGATCGCTATTACTAGGTACTTTAGCAGAAAAGGTAGAGTTTGGATCAGAGTTTTCCCAGACAAACCGATTACAAAAAAACCTGCTGAAACTAGGATGGGTACTGGAAAAGGTTCGGTTGACCACTACGCTGTAGTGATAAGACCAGGCAGAATATTGTTTGAAGTAGGAAATGTAACTAGAGAGCAAGCTCAAAGAGCGCTTAGTTTAGCGGCAGCAAAGCTGAGAATTAAGACACGTTTTGTTGAACGCCTGGAAACAGTTGCATCCTAAAAAGAGAGAGACATATGAAATTAGAAGAAATGCGTGGATTAGATCAAAAGCAATTGGAAAATCAGATAGCTGGTTGGAAGGGTGAGCTTTTGAAAGAAAGAGTTATAGCAAACAGGAATAAAAAGGCTAAGACGCCTCACATTTTTCCAAAATTGAAAAAACAAATAGCTAGGGCTTATACTCTAATTATTCAAAAACAGGCCGGAGGGTAAAGTGCACAACCGAAAAGAAGTGAAAGGTGTTGTTACCTCAAATAAAATGGATAAGACTGTTGTTGTAACGGCGATTCGTACGACAATTCATCCGAAGTATGGAAAAGTCGTAAAATTAAAGAAGAAGTACTACGCACATACAGATGAAAATAATCTGAAGATTGGCGATGAAGTAACCATATTAGAAACAAGGCCGCTTTCAAAATTGAAAAGATGGCGCGTTTTAGCAAGTTAAACAATAGATCGAGACGAATAAAATGATTCAACAAGAAGCATGTTTAGAAGTTGCTGATAATACAGGCGCAAAGAAGGTGAAATGTATTAAGGTCCTCGGAGGGAGCAAAAGACGTTATGCATCTATTGGTGACATAATAGTTTGTTCAGTCAAGGAGTCCACGCCTAAATCATCAGTAAAAAAGGGTGAAGTAGTTAAAGCTGTTATTGTTCGGGTTAAAAAACCTATAAAAAGAGCAGACGGTTCATATCTCAGGTTTTACGTAAATAGTTGCGTGATTCTTGATGACAAGTTGGAGAACCCAAAAGGGACTAGGATATTTGGCCCAGTTGCTAGGGAACTTAGAGAAAAAGGCTTTATGAAAATTGTTTCATTAGCTCCAGAGGTTATTTAGAGTGAGAGGAATATGGGTAAAACGAGATTAAGAGAGAACGATCCTGTGATTGTAACTGCAGGAAACGATAAGGGTAAAGAAGGAAAAATCCTCTCAATAAGCGGGGATAGGCTCGTAGTTCAAGGTGTTAATATGAGAAAAAAACACCAAAAACCACAGGGCGAAGGCAAGAAAGGGGCTATTGTAAGTTTTGAAGCTCCCATTCATGTTTCTAATGTTCAATATGCAGCACAAGGGAAACCTGTGAAGTTGAGAGCTAGATTCAATGCTGAAAATAAAAAAGAGATTTTTTACAGAACTGAAAATAACGAAGAACATTTTGTTCGAAAAGTTTAGAAAAAGATAGGCAAGTTTATTTATGAAAAAATCACGATTAGAAGTACATTATCTGGAACAAGTCAAGGGGCAATTGCAAGAGAAGTTTGCTTATAAAAACCCTATGCAGATTCCTAGATTACGTAAAATTGTAATTAGCATGGGACTTGCTGAGGCAAGTAAAGACAAGCATTTAATTGAGTATTGCTTGGAAGATTTGAAAAAACTGTCTTCTCAAAAGCCAGTGGCAACAAAATCCAAAAAAGCTATTTCTAATTTTAAACTAAGAGAAGGTCAAGTAATTGGTGCAAAAGTTACTCTTCGTGGACATAGAATGTATGATTTTATGTACAGATTTGAGCATATTTGTGCTCCAAAGATTCCTGACTTTAGAGGTTTCAAAAAGAAAGCTGATGGACAAGGTTGTTATTCTTTAGGTATTAAAGATCAGACGATTTTCCCGGAAATTGACTTAGACAAAGTTAAATGTTCTCAAGGTATGAATATTACTTTTGTTACATCTGCACAGACAGATGAAGAGTGTTTAGAATTATTAAGATTAATGGGCATGCCCTTAAAATCCAAATAAATAAGGTAAGAGGTTAATACAATGTTTAATGATCCTATAGCTGACATGCTAACGAGAATTCGAAATGCCATTATGCGAAAACATCGATATGTAGATGTTAGTTCTAGTAAGCATTGTAATTCGATTCTTTCATTGTTGAAAGAATCTGGATTTGTTCTCGACTTTGTTAAGAATGAAAATCAGAGAGAGACCCGCGTATTTTTAAAATACCACCAAAACAAGTTTTCTTTGATTAATGGTTTAAAAAGAGAATCAAAGCCTGGTCGTAGAGTTTATATCGGATGGCAGGAAGTTCCTGTAGTTCGAAACGGACTTGGACTTGCTGTAGTTTCGACGTCGAAAGGTGTAATGAGTGGTAAATCCGCAAGACAAGAGAAAGTTGGCGGAGAGCTTATTTGTAGTATTTGGTAAGAATTAGGGTCTTAGGAAAAGGAGTTGAAAAATGTCAAAGCAAGCAAAAAAACCGATCGAGATACCTAAAAACGTCGAAGTAAAGTTGGTAGGTGACGAGAATGTACATGTAAAGGGCCCAAAAGGGGAACTTAATGTAAAATTAACCCCTGGAGTCCTTCTCTCAATCCAAGGTGCAGAGGCTTTTGTAGCAGCTGGACCTAAATTAGAGAAGTTGCCATTTTTGGGACTTGATCGTACTCGAGTGATTAATGCTGTAGAAGGTGTGCTTAAAGGATTTGAAAGAAGACTTGAGTTAGTTGGTGTGGGATTTAGAGCAGCCGTTAAAGGTCACAGTTTAGATTTAAGTGTTGGATTTTCTCATCCAAGCCAGTTACCAATTCCGCACGGAGTTCAGGTTCAAATTGAGAAAAACAACGTTATTATTATTAATGGAATTGACAAGCAAGTTGTAGGTCAGTTCGCAGCAAGCATTAGAGCTGTTAAGCCGCCTGAGCCTTACAAAGGAAAAGGGATTCGTTACGTGGGCGAAATTGTAAGACGTAAAGCAGGAAAAACGGCAAAGTAGGGGATAGAAAATGATAAACGAAGGTAAAAAAACTAAGATAAAACGAGAAAGAAGATCGATGAGGGTAAGAAACCCTATCAAAAAATGTGAGACTCTTCGTCTTTCAGTTTTTCGTTCTGCTCGTCATATCAGCGCTCAGATTATTAATGATCAGGGACATGTAACACTTGTTGGGGTCGGAAGTTATGAAAAAAGATTTCATAATATTAAAGATCGCAAAGAACTAGCAAAACAGGTAGGCTTAGAGCTTGCAAAAGTTGCTAAAGAAAAGCAAATCGACAAGGTCGTTTTTGATCGAGGAAGATATAAATATCATGGCAGATTAGCTGCGCTTGCAGATGGTGCCCGTGAAGGTGGATTATTATTTTAAAGAAGGATGTCATGACCGAAAAAAAATCAAGATCTAAAGAAAGTGCTCCGAAAAGTGATGTTCAAGAAAAGGTTCTTTTCATTAACCGTTGCGCCAAAGTAGTGAAAGGGGGAAGAAGATTTAGTTTTTCAGCTCTTGTCATTGTTGGTGATGGACATGGACGAGTAGGCATGGGATTTGGAAAAGCAAATGAAGTGACAGATTCGATTCGAAAAGCAGTTGGTGATGCAACTAAGAATCTTGTTGCAATTGAATTAGATGGGGCTACAATTCCTCATGATGTTGAAGCAACTTATGGTGGAGCGAGAGTTCTTATTAAGACTGCTCCCGATGGTACAGGTGTAATTGCAGGTTCTCATGTGAGAGCGGTACTAGAGATGGTTGGCGTAAAAGATGTTGTTGCCAAAAACTTACGTGGAAATAATGCATGTAATCAAGTGCGAGCTACATTTAAAGCACTTGCCCTTTTACAGAACAAAAAAGAAGTATTAGAGAAGAGGAAACAGGTATGATCGAATTATTTTCGCTGAAAAACACACACAGAAAAAAAGTTTCTCCTATTAGAGTTGGTCGTGGTATCGGTTCTGGTAAGGGTAAGACTTGCGGTCGAGGAACTAAAGGTATGAAAGCTCGATCCGGATATAAAAGACGCTGGGGTACAGAAGGTGGACAGCTACCTGTTTTCAGAAAAATTCCTGTTAGAGGATTTTCTAGAACTAGATTTCAAGACAATGAGTTTTCAATCAACTTGGGTCTTTTAAATACCTATTTTAATGACGGTGATGTTGTTAATCTTCAGTCTCTTAGAGATCGTGGCATTCTTTCAAACAAAGAAAAACCAGTGATCAAGGTTCTAGGAAACGGTCAGTTAACAAAGAAACTCATTTTAGAAGTAAATGCAGTCTCTAAGTCTGTTGAATCAAAAGTTGCAGAAGTTAAAGGGGAGATTCGCATCATTTCATGATTGCAGCCATCAAAAAAATATTTTCCGTCCAAGAGTTAAAAGACAAAATTGTTTTTACTCTTCTTCTACTTGCAGTTTGCAGGATTGGTGCTTATATACCTGTTCCAGGGATTGATGCAAGAGAGGTTGTGAAAGCGTTTCAGTTTGCTACCGGTGGTGGCCAGAATCTTTTTCAATTGATGGATATGTTTACTGGTGGCGCCTTTGCGCACATGACAGTTGTTGCGCTCGGTGTTATGCCTTATATTTCTGCATCGATTATAGTTCAGGTTTTAACTGTAGTTGTCCCTTCGATGCAAAGAGAGATGAGAGAGAATAGCACACAAGCGAACAGAAAAAAGGCTAAATGGACTAGAGTTATTACTCTAGGAATGGCTCTTTTTCAGTCAGCTTTGTTTGCAAGACATGCTGTTTATATGAATCTTTCATCACCTGGTATTATTTTCGAAAGAATTGCCGATGTTCAGATGTTTGGAATTCCTTGGCTCTTTTTTCTTCTAGTCATGGTTTCTATGACAACAGGTACTCTTTTGTTGATGTGGATTGGTGAGCGTATTACAGAAAAGGGTATCGGTAATGGAATGAGTATGATCATTACACTAGGTATTCTCTCTTCTCTTCCAACAACAATAGGATCTGTTATTAAGCAGTTGAATCTGGATTCGCAGGAACCAGGACAGATGACATTTTCCTCGCTGGTTGTTCTTGCTGGAGCTTTTGTAGCAATCATTTTGGGAACGATTTTAGTGATACAAGGTGTTAGAAAAATACCGCTACAATACGCTAGAAGGACATCTGGGGATGAAGAGAGGGGTGATAACGCATACATTCCGCTAAAAATTAATTATGCTGGCGTGATCCCTGTTATTTTTGCATCTACATTTTTGATGTTCCCTGCTACAGTGGCCCAGTTTTTAGGCAGAAGTGGATTTTTTGGGGAAGTTGCTGCGATGCTTTCTCCAGGAAATTGGGTTTATACATTAATGTATGTACTTTTAATCGTTTTTTTCACATACTTTTGGACGGCTACGCAGTTTCATCCCGAGCAGATCGCATCTGACATGAAAAAGAATGGAGCGTTTATTCCAGGGGTTAGACAAGGAAAGCCGACAGAAGAGTACTTAGAGAAAAGTATGGGAAGGTTAACGCTTGTGGGAGCGCTTTTTTTAGCGTTGATTGCGATTTTACCGACTCTTGTAAGTAGATTGTTATCTGTTGATCAGACAATTAGCCACTTTTTTGGTGGGACCTCGCTTTTAATATTGATTGGGGTCGTGTTGGATACAACGAAGCAAATAGAATCGCATTTACTCATGAATCGATATGACGGTTTCATGATGAAAAAGAAAGTTAAATTGTAAACTTGATAAAAACAGGAATTAAGTATGCCAAGGATAGCTGGGGTTGACCTACCGAAAAACAAACGATTAGAAATTGCTTTGACTTACATTTACGGTGTTGGATTAAAGAGGTCAAAAGATGTATTAGTAGCCCTTAATTTGGATCCAGACATGAGATCAGAGCAGCTCACAGAAGCGCAGGTAGCTCAACTCACTTCATATCTTCAAACTACTTATGTAGTTGAAGGGGATTTAAGACGAGAAGTACAACAAAATATTAAACGACTTGTTTCAATTAATTGCTACAGAGGAATGAGGCACAGATTGGGCCTTCCTGTTCGTGGGCAAAGAACAAAGACAAATGCCAGAACAAGAAAAGGTAAAAAGAAAACAGTTGCAAACAAAAAAATAGCGACCAAGTAGAAATGTAAGGAGAATATCCCTTGTCAAAGGAAAAATCACAAGCTCAAGCGATGAAAAAAAAACCTGTAAAAGTTAAAAAGAAAAAACAGGTTTTCACAGGAGTTGCTCACGTTACAGCAACTTTTAACAATACTATTATTACGATCACAGATCCTTCAGGCAACGTTGTAGCATGGGCATCTGCTGGAAAAGTTGGTTATTCAGGATCTCGTAAATCCTCAGGATTCGCAGCCACAGTTGCAGCGCAAGATGCTGGCAAATTGGCTATGTCTATGGGTATGAAAGAAGTTGATATTACCTTAAAAGGGCCGGGAGCAGGCAGGGAATCAGCTGTAAGAGGGCTTGTAAGTTCAGGATTGTCAGTAATGTCAATCACTGATACTACACCAATTCCTCACAATGGATGCCGTCCTCCCAAAAGAAGACGTGTTTAATTTTTAGGGTTTTTAAGGGAGAACAATTATGGCGATAAAATATGGCAAGTTCGAATTGCCGACAAAGATTAAGATTGACGAGTCTCCTTCTTCAAAAGGAAGCGCGAGAGTTGTGGCTGAACCGTTTGAAAAAGGGTTTGCACATACTGTTGGAAATTCTTTAAGAAGAATTTTGCTCACATCACTTGAAGCACCTGCAATTATTTCTGTTTGTATGGAAGGTGTTTCACATGAGTATACAGGAGTAGAAGGTGTTATTGAAGATATGACACACATTATTCTGAATTTGAAAAAAGGGCTTTTAAGAAAGCTTCCAGTATCAGATGAGGCTAATTCAAGAGGAATGAAAGTTGTATCTAAACAGCTAGAAGTTACCCAAGAAATGATAGATAAAGGTGATGGACAGTATGTTGTCACTTTAGGTGAGCTTCTTGGACATTCTGAATTTGAAGTGGTTAATCCAGAAATGTGCATATTCACAGCAACAAAGCCAATGAAGAGACAGATGTCATTTCGAGTTATGATTGCTAGAGGTTATGTGCCTTCAGAAGCATTTAACTTGGCGAGTAAGTTGCCAGATGAGATTTTAATTGATGCAACTTTTTCTCCAGTACGTCTAGTCAATTATTTTGTGGAAAATTGCCGTGTGGGTGGCGACACTGACATGGATCGTTTGGTTCTAGAAATTACAACAGACGGGCGTATTACTGCAAAAGAAGCAGTTACATTTGCAGCTCAAATCGGTATTTTGCACCTTTCTGTTTTCGATGAGTTGAAATTCCAAACAATTACATATGAAGAAGATCAAGAAGAAGAAGGAACTGATAGAGATGCGCTTCTTAATAAGCTCGCCTTAAAAATCAGTGAGATTGAGCTTTCAGTTAGATCTACAAATTGTCTATCTCAAGCAAACATAGAAACAATTGCTGAGTTAGTAATTATGGCTGAGCCTGAAATGCTTAAATTTAGAAATTTTGGTAAAAAATCGCTTAATGAGATTAAAGCTAAATTAGAAGAAATGGGACTACATTTGGGAATGGATTTAGCTAAGTATGGGATCACACGGGATAATATTAAAGATGCCCTTCATCAACTCTCAGAAAGCAGTAACTAGGAAGTGTATTACATATGAGACATAGAAATCAGAGAACACGTTTAAATAGAAATGCTTCTCATCGAACAGCGATGATGAGGAATATGGCAAAGTCTTTTATTCTCAGCCAAAAAATTGAGACTACTGTGACAAATGCAAAAGCTCTAAGAGGTGTGATAGAGCCTTTGATTACTTTAGCCAAAGAAGACAATCTTCAAAATCGTAGAAGAGTGCTTCAGCTTTTAAGCATTCGGTTTAATAAGCTAGATTCCAAAGAGGCAAGAAAAGCTAAAAATGGTGATCTTTCTGTATATAATGGTGACAGATTGGTTATGAATGAGCTTTTCGGCAAAATTGGTCCTAAGTTTAAAGAGAGACCGGGTGGTTATACTCGTATTGTTCGAACATCTAATGGAAGAGTCGGTGACTCTGCGCCTTGTTGTATTATAGAGTGCGTAGAATAGACTTTACAAACGCCCATGTCTTCAGTAGAATGAGGTCATGGGATATGCCATAAAGAAGGGAGAGCATTAGTGTCGATACGAGTCGGTATTAACGGGTTTGGGCGGATCGGAAGGTTAGTATTCCGAGCTCTTGCTGACAACCCTGAATTCGACGTAGTAGCGGTTAATGATCTCTTTTCTTCAGAGTTGTTAGCTTACCTCTTAAAGCATGACTCAGTGCATGGGTTCTTTACTAAACCAGTAAACTTTGAACCTAATTTTCTTTATGTTGCAGATAAGAAAATTCCAGTTTTTTCTCAGAAGGATCCAAAGGATTTGCCTTGGGGAAAGCTTGATGTGGATGTAGTAGTCGAGGCTACGGGTCTTTTTACTACAAGAGAAAGAGCTAATAGCCATATTTTAGCGGGTGCAAAGAGGGTTGTTATTACCTCTCCAAGCGAGGATGCTAAGATGTTTGTTATGGGGGTTAATCATGGCATGTTCGACCCAGATGATCCTGAGCACAAGGTGATTTCTAATGCATCTTGTACAACAAACTGTTTGGCTCCTATTGCTAAAGTTCTTCATGAGGAATTCGGCATTATTGAAGGGCTTATGACAACTGTTCATGCAGTAACTGCAACCCAAAAGACTGTTGACGGACCTCATCAAAAGGATATAAGAGGATGCAGAGGAGTTTTAAATAATATAATACCCTCATCAACCGGCGCTGCAAAAGCCGTTGGTAAGGTTATCCCAGAGCTCAAAGGGAAGCTTACAGGGATGGCATTTAGAGTGCCGATCTCAGATGTATCGGTTGTAGATCTTGTTTTAAGGCTTGAAAAAGGTGTAGCCCACGACGAGATTGCAAAACTTATGCTCAAAAAGAGTCAGGGAGAGTTAAAGGGGATTTTAGGTTATACAGAAGAACAAGTAGTATCATCAGACTTTATTGGGTCTACACTTTCAGCGGTTTACGACAAAGATGCAAGCATCGAACTGAATCGAAATTTTCATAAAGTGGTAGCTTGGTATGACAATGAGTGGGGTTATTCCAATCGAGTTGTTGATTTGATACGTTACATACAATCCTAGGATAGATTGTATGATAGAAAAAATTTTAACAATGGATAGACAAAGTGAATTTTACAAGAGAACCAATAGTAGAGACAATCATTTCAGCTAAAGAAGGTTATAAGCTTTCGATAAAAAGTAGTAAAAATATAGGCCAGGAGGAGTATTTAGTAGATGCTGTGGAAATAGTTTCTTTCAGCGGTGCCCTGTTTTATAGATGTTTTGAGAAACCTAAGCCATTTTTTCTCCCTATTCATGACTATGAGATCGGAGAGATCAGGGAAGCTAAGCTTTCAATTAGATCTCCTGTAGCAGAGAAGTCTATAAAAATAGGTGGAGGCAAAGAGGCTTCCAGACAACAGAAAGCAGAGTCTGAAGAAAAGCAAGTGGAACTTCCTAGCCCTTCAGAAGAGATGGTTCAAGTAAAAGAGGCTGAACCTCAAGTTGCAGCAGATCCTCAAAAGAGAGTTAAAAAGCAGAAATTCCGTAGAAAGCGTGGTTTTGATGAAAATGCGAGAGAAACTGTCCAAAGAGAATTGGAAGCAGCTCCTGAAGGAACCCCCCTTGTAACAGCACAAGTTCCTTCTGAATCTGTATTTAGTCATCTTTTGAAACCCCCAGAAACTCTCATTTCTGCATCAATTCATAAGTACAAGAAGATGGAAGAAGATGCTATACTTGCAGCAGAGACAAAAGACTCAGTAGTCCTACAAGAAGAGATGCAGCCAGAAGGACAGGAACTTTTTTCAGAGCCTCCTAAGCAGTATGAAAAACTGGAAGAGGATATTGTTGAAACAGCAACCCTTATTTTCACACCAGCAGACATTGATAAAACGCAAGAATAATTTCTTGCGTTTCAACTCAGATTTGTAGTATAATTTTGCCCACGCTCAGATGGTGGAATCGGTAGACACACAGGACTTAAAATCCTGTGGGTGGCAACACCCGTGCGGGTTCAAGTCCCGCTCTGAGCATCTTTTTAGATTAGGGCATATCTTCACATTGGTCCTTCAATGAATTTAATCATTTGAAATTTCTTCAGGTCAAAGATCGTAGAAAGTTCTTTTTGAGATAACTGAATTTGCTTTCCAAGTTCTTTTACTGTCTCAATAAGTTCAATTCCTGAGTTTGGATCATAGAAATAGGCGCGAGACTCGCTTCTAATAGTTTTTTTATAAATAACAGTTGTATGCCCCATAGCCTCTTGTTTAACAATTTCTTCTTCGCTTAGAGGGTCTGCCTCTTTGATTGTTCGAATTACATAAACTCCATCTGGTTTTAGAAAGGTTGTAATCTTTTCTGCTTTCTCAGGATCTTCTGATTCAGCTTCAAAAAGGGGGGATTCGGTAGTAGCTTGCATATTAAATTGAACCCCTAACAGCTTAGTTTTTTCAGCAGGAGCTACTTCTTTTGTCCTAGGAACAATGATTGTATTAAAGGCTGCTTGAATGGCGCGAAATCTAGCATTGCTTGTAGCGACATTTGCACGAATTACATCCATCATAAGGACTTCAAGAATTTCAAATGTAGAAAGGGTTAGCTTCTGTAGCTCTAAAAACTTAGAGGCTACAATTAGGCTCATTGCGCTACAAGTGCCTCCAGAAATTGTGGGAGGTTCGGGGAGCCTTGTTTCGTCGAGTTTAATATCTGGTAGAAGGGGGAAAAGATGCATATTTCGATGAATCATTCTTATTGTCTTTAACGCTTCAGATGTATTAAATTCACCATAGTGATCTAATTGAGAGCTTGTTGTAAGAAAACGATCTTCTCTCTTTTTTGAAGTGGAAGGGGGATCAATCTCTTCAAAATCAAAGGAAATAAGTGGTGTTAGGGGGGCTTTGTCGATCTCTCCAAAAAAATCTCTGGGAGGAGTAGTAAGAAATAATGGTGTCATAAATGGAACTCCTTATTATGGGGGCCATTTTACCATTATAGGGAAAATTAGTAAAGTGTTGATAATTAAGATTTTTAGGAGAAATCTACGGCGAGGGCGTCATCCTCAGTCACGGTTTGCAACAAAGTGTCGGGTGGAGGTAAAAAATCATCTCCAGGGAAAAGAAAATTAACAATTTGTTGAAGAAGGGGATTGGGGTCTTCTGGATTAGTTAATTCTGGATGGGGACTGCAAGCAACAAGGGTCCCTGAGCCAGAACTGAAACCAAGTGTAGCAGTTGGGCTGCCAGGGCTGTCTGGATAGGTTGCAATAACTGTGTATGCTTTGTCGGAGGTTAAAGCAGGGCCTCCGAGGTAAGGATATAGGCTTGTCGTATCGTCTGCGCTTAGACATAGCTTTACAAGTAAAGGCGCTTCGAGAGTTTGTTGTCGCCTGCTTAAAATAGAGGGGAGGGCTCTCTCCTCTAGCAAAGATGGTAAAGAGGAGGAGGATTTCATGCTTAAGGATCTGTCAAACACGTCTGATAGGTCACGCTCTCTCGGAGGAGCAGAGAGGGGTCTTTCGCAAAAAGTTAGAGGGCCAGATGCAACGCCCGGGAATAAAGAGATATCTCTCTTTCTATGTATGGAAATTTTTCCGGTTTCATAACAGCTGATCTGTGCAAAAAAATAAGCTCCTGCACAGATCCCTAAGACTCTCCCTCCATATTCTTCAATATAATTTTTAATTTTTAACACCCCTATGGTGCCTAAATTTTTTTCCCAGGGGGTGCAGGCCCCTCCCGGAAAGATTAAAAGAGAGACTCTATTGGGCCAACTATCTTTATTTAGGTAGCCGCTATCTGCAAATTTTATCTGATTGTAAAGAAATTGACGTGAGAGGTGATGCTTGAGACCTAAGCAAGATTCGTGACTTGTCCCCTCATCTTGATAGATAAGAATAAGTCCATTTCTTGGAGCTGTTCCCGTAGAGTAAGTCATAGTTATCCCTCCTTTGTGGAAAACACGCCCTTTAAAATAAACGTTCCAACGGCGATTTTAACAAGCGCCCCAACTAAAAAGGGTGCTACACCTAAAAGAAAGGCCTTTTTTAGTCCGACAGAGCAGGCTAGCCAGCCCATTCCAAATAGGAAGATAATGACTTGGGCAATTGAAAGTGAAGTGAATATGTAAAGCCAGCTTTGATGAAATTTATTTTTTAGCAACTTACTGATAAAGGGGACTGTTACTAAAAAGGAAAAGAGGAATCCTGCGGTTGATGCACTGAACCAAAGAGGTTTTGCTAGGCCACCGGCAAATACAGGGAGGCCAAGAGTGCCCTCAAGCAAATAGAATACAACGCTTAAGAACCCTCTGAAAGGTCCAAGCAATCCGCCTAAAATAAAAACGCCTACGGTTTGTAAAGAAATGGGAACAGGTGTAAAGGGGAGGGGGATATAAAATTGGGAGATAAATGCTAGTAAGATAGAGCCTGCAAATGCAATCCCGATATCTGATCCTACAGCTTGAATGGTAAGTTTCGAATTGATCATAGATTTCCTAAAAATTCTTTAAGATTTCTTTATCATATAGGATTTGTTAAAAATTTGTAAAGTGGAGATTTTCTCTACGATCATGGCAAAGGCGCCATTTCCTGAAACATTTGCCGATGTAATAATTGGGTCGAAAAGAATATAGAGTGCTGTGATCAGAGAAGACATTTCTCCCGTAAATCCCAGTTGGCTTTCTAGAATAGGGAGCATAACAAGGATGCCTCCACCCGGAATCGCAGCAACGGAAAATTTTGCAATGACGAAGTAGAATGCAAATAGGAGATAGCTAGTAAAAGTGGGGTCAGCAAAATGGAAACTTTTCATAACGGCAAATGCAAAGATTGGAATTGCAAAACAGTCTCCGATTAAGTGAATATTGACAGTAGTTGGAATAACAAGTCTTGCAAGGGGAGATTGATTCGTGTTTTTTTCCGCGCCTATCAAAGTTAAGGGGAGTGCTGCTGCGCTTGACATGCTTCCGAATCCCGCTATTGCTGCAGGGGTCATGTTTTTAATAGAATTTATAAAGTTGGAAAAGTTGAACTTATTTGCTATGAGATAGAGGGTGAAAATATATCCATATTGGGCTGCAGCTACTAGCAGAAAGATTAAGGCGTAATCATAGATAATGCTTTCAATTACTTTATCATGAATCATTTTCATCATAAATCCAATCAGAAAGGGGGGGATTAAACACAGGATAAATTTAAGAGTGCTTTGAATCCACCTATCAAACTGAGAGGAGATAACCTCTGCAAGATTTGGCTTTATCAGAGAGAGAGAGATCCCCAAAATGAGTCCAGAAAACATAGCGACATCGTTTCCGATTAATTTAGGAAGGGAGAAATCCCAGGCTGCTTTCAGTCCATCAGTTGAGCTTGGAGGGGCAATAGAAAGATCTAACTGATAGATTCCGTTTCCCACGATATAACTTATCATAGTTGAAAGAAAATTAGAGGCACAGATCCCAGCAAGAAGAAAAAGGATGATTTTAGTCGCTTTGTTAGAGAGGGCAGCTGTTGTTTTAAAAAGAAGCATGAAAATAACGGGGGGGAGGAGGAAAATAATTAGAGATTTAATCGATAAGCTAAGGGCAAAGAAAATGGAGAGCCAATTTTCTGGAATATAGCGCTCAAATATGGCTACTAATACAATCGCGAAGATCAAGATAAAGGGCATTTTTTTAAACATAAACGACTTTAAAAGAACGATTTAAGTTTTTCTAAAAAACTTTTTGTTTGTGGGGAATTTGCAGGAGTTTCACTATTTGCAAATTCTTGAAGGAGCCTTTTTTGCTCAGGCGAAAGATTAACGGGTGTCTCTACCTTGAGATGGATTAATAGATCTCCTTTAGCGTTCCCATGAACATTGGGGAAGCCTTCCGATCTAACTCGCAAAATTTTTCCTGTTTGAGAGCCTTCAGGAATAGTTAATCGGTAATTTGCGGTAGTTAATGTAGGGATATCTTTTTTCGCACCAAGTGCTGCATCGCTAAAGCTTACAGGAAGTTCGAGTATAAGATCATCCCCCTCTCTTTTAAAAATAGAGTGCGGGGTGACTGTAATATAAACGTACAAATCTCCAGGTGGGCCGCCATTTTCTCCAGAGTCGCCATATCCGTTCATTTTTAGGCGCATACCCGAATCGATCCCAGGGGGAACTTGAATTTTAATCGTCTGCTTTTTCTTTAGCTTGCCTGCGCCGTGACAGCTAGAGCAAGCTTTGGTAATCACTGTCCCTGACCCATGACAATGGGGGCAAGTAGTGGTCATGCTAAAAAAACCGCGGGTTTGATGCATTTGGCCAGAGCCTTTGCATGTAGCGCAATGTTTAATATCACTAGGAGTCGCAGCTCCTGACCCATTACATTGGGAGCAAGTTACATCGTTTGTAATGACAGCTTCTTTCTGAACGCCTTTTGCTGCCTCTTCAAAGGAAATTGTGATCTGAATTTTTTTGTTAGCGCCTTGCTGAGCGTACTGGGCTTTAGGTCCTTCGTTCCCGAAAAAATTATCGAACGGAGATCCCCCTCCCCCAAATGCACCCATGAAAGTACGAAGAGCCTCTTCCATAGAAGAAAAACCTTGACCGCCGCCATGAGCTCCGTGGGATTTTACCCCTTCTTCTCCGTATTGGTCGTAGATTCTTCTCTTATTTTCGTCTGAAATAACTTCGTATGCTTCTGAGATTTGCTTAAAAGCTTCAGAAGCCTTTTGATCGCCCGGATTTTTATCAGGATGGTATTTAAGAGCTTGTTTGCGGTAAGCTTTCTTAATTTCTTCTTGCGTAGCGTCTTTTTTTACGCCTAAAACATCATAATAATTCCGAGACATAAGACTCTAAACTCTTTTTTTGCGATACTTCAAGGCTTGTTTTTGCTTGTTTTTTTCTCTTACTGAAGGCTTGTCATAAAAACGTTTAGCTTTAACCGTTTTCATAACCCCTTCTTTGTCAAGTTTCTTCTTTAATGCGCGTAGAGATTTTTCAATCGTCTCACCTCGAACCTTAACTGTAGTCATCTATACCATGTTCCTTAGTTGATTGATGGCTGCGATTATACACAAATGAGAAAATATACACAATCAAATTGAGTGAGCACTAGGAGAAAAATTAAAAAAAAGATCGTAGGAGCTATTGTGTCCTCGATTCTTAGGTGTTTCCATATTTCGGAATTTTTTCAAGAATAGAGAAGTGTGGCGAAGTATTGGCGCTTTTGAAGGGAGTTTAATAAATAATATCAAAGTTTTTTTGGATGGGAAGTTCTGTTATTGGTTGAAGAGAGTAGGATGCGTGAGTAATGTCGATATGAGGGAGGGTCTGATCGAGATCTGTAGAGGGAATTTTTTCTAAGGAGACCCCGTTGTAAACAAAACAAAGCCCCTCTTTTGCCTCTTTAATAGTAAGCGTTCCTGATTTGTGGAAGGGGAGAAGGCTGTGAAAAGGGACCAGGGGAATCCCGAGGGCGTAGCTAAAAGTTTTTGCCGTCATAACTCCGATTCTTGTTCCGGTAAAGCTTCCAGGGCCGATGCAGATACCAATATGAGTTAAATCAGATAGGGAGAGATTTAGTTCTGATAAAAAACTGTCAATTAATGGAATTAAAATTTTTTGTTGGTTGATCGATTCAAATTCTTTTTTTTCGATCTCAAAGCCTTCTTTGTAGAGGGCTAGGATCCCAATTTTTTGACTTGTGTCTAGAATTAACATTTTCATGCTTTGAAAATATCACAAGATGATTTATTTAGAGAGAAGAGTTGTTGAATTTTACCAAAGTTATTGGTAAACTATTTTGTTATAACCATAAGGAGCCAAGCTTGGATCATAATGTTGAGGAATTCGATGAGGGTCAAGACCTGTCAGAATTATTGAATGATGGACACATAAAAAAAGCGTCTGAAGCAACAAGCATTGATGAGTATCCTGCCAATTTACCAATACTTCCTTTGGCAAGTAGAGTTTATATGCCTGGAATGGCTGTTCCTATTGTAATCGAGCCTGGGATCTACTACGACCTTTTGAAAGAGTTAGCTAAAATGGATCATAAATTTTTAGGGCTGGTTCTTACTAAAGATAAAGAGCAAGATATTTACGACGTTGGGTTTGATGATCTTTATGATGTAGGGGTTGTTGCTCGTATTATCCGGATTTTAAATATTCAAGAAGCAGGAGCGCAAGTAATTTTAAATATCGAAAGACGGTTTTTGATAAAAAAGGATGTGACTCCAAAAAAAGCCAACTATTTAGTTGCAAAAGTGGCGTATCATAAAGAGCAAGTTGCTAAAAACAAAAAAGATATGGTTACTGCTTATACAAATAGCCTTGTTACTACAATTAAGGAATTGCTGAATTTGAGTCCTTTATTTAAAGAGGAACTCCAAATTGTTTTGAGCCACTCTGATTTTGCGCAACCTTGGAAATTGTGTGATTTTGCAGTTGCATTGACGACTGCCTCTAGAGATGAAATGCAAGAAATTTTATCGACTTTCGATTTGATTAAAAGGATGGAGAAGGCTCTTGTTTTGTTAAAAAAAGAGTTTGATATCACAAAATTACAAATGATGATCAATCAAAAAATCGAGACTACGATCAATAAGCACCAGAGAGATTATTTTTTGCGAGAGCAGTTAAAAGCGATTCAAAAAGAATTAGGAATGGCAAAAGATGACAAGACGGTTGATGTAGAAAAATTCCAAGAGAGGGCGAAAAAACTTCATTTTACAGAGGAAGCGCAGAAAGTTTTTGATGATGAACTTGATAAATTAGGCGTCTTAGACGTTCAGTCTGCCGAATATGGTGTGGTTAGAAATTATCTTGATATCCTGACATCCCTTCCTTGGGGGGTTAAGGATAAAGAGAGCACAAGCTTGGCTCATGCAGAAGAAATTCTTGATCAAGATCATTATGGTTTAAAAGATGTTAAAGAGCGAATCCTTGAGTATGTCAGTGTTGGATTTTTAAAGAAAACAGGACCAAGAGGGTATATTTTATGTTTTGTCGGTCCTCCAGGGGTGGGTAAGACAAGTATTGGGAAGAGCATTGCGAGAGCTCTAAACCGTAAATTTTTTAGATTCTCCTTGGGAGGAATGAAGGATGAGTCTGAAATTAAAGGACATAGACGTACATATGTCGGTGCAATGCCCGGAAAAATTATCCAAGCTCTTAAGTTAATGGGCGCTTCAAATCCTGTGGTGATGTTAGATGAAGTAGATAAACTCTCGTCAAGCTACCAGGGAGATCCTGGATCTGCCCTGCTAGAAGTGCTTGATCCAGAGCAGAATAAGGAGTTTTTGGATCACTATCTTGATGTTCGCTTTGACTTAAGTAGTATTTTGTTTATTTGTACTGCCAATTCCCTTGATACCATCCCCGGCCCTTTAAGAGACCGTATGGAAATCATCAGGCTCTCAGGATATGTTGAGGAGGAGAAACTCGAAATTACAAAAAAATATCTAATTCCAAAAGATATGGGAGAAGTAGGACTAAAGAAAACAGATATTAGCTTTAAAAATGATGCCCTTCAGAAAATTATACGGGAGTATTGTAGAGAGGCTGGAGTTAGATATTTAGAAAAAACAATCAATAAAATTATGCGAAAAGTTGCGATGCAAAAAGTAAAATTGCTTGAAAGTAAGAAAAAGGCGCCGAAAACAGAGATTACTGTGGATACGGTCGAAAAATACTTGGGCAAGCCGATTTTTACCTCAGAAAGATTTTATTCTAAGGAAAAACTCAACGGAGTTGCAACAGGGCTTGCATGGACAGAGCTTGGAGGATCGCTTCTTTATATTGAGGCTGTAAAAAATAAAGGGAAAGAGAGACTGAAATTAACCGGGAACGCAGGCGATGTAATGAAAGAATCTTCTTCGATTGCAATGACATATTTGATGTCGGAGCAAGCAAGATATCTTCCTATTGGCATTGATTTGAGCGATCAAGAGGTTCATATTCACATCCCTGAGGGTGCAACGCCAAAAGATGGCCCCTCTGCGGGGGTAACGATTACTACTGCGATGATCTCCCTTTTGACAGGGAAGCCTGTTCCGAATGATTTGGCGATGACCGGGGAAATTACTTTAAAGGGGAAAGTTCTTCCGATTGGCGGCCTAAAAGAAAAGGTCCTTGCCGCAAAAAGGGAAAACATTCACAACATTATAGTCCCTTCAGAGAATAAGAGAGACTGGGAAGAGCTTCCGGATTATCTAAGAAAGGGTGTTCATGTCGATTTTGTTGATGATTATAAGCAAGTCTATCAGCTGGTTTTTATGAATAAGAAAAGGGGACTGTAATTGTTAGGGGACTTTTCAGAGTTTGCTCATAAAAAAATCGTTGAGCCTAAAAAGTTGGCAGCGTTTTCCGATGAAGTCCGAAAAAAAGGGAAAAGGCTTGCCACTCTAAATGGCTCCTTTGATTTACTCCATGCGGGTCATCTTCATATTATTTATGAAGCGAGCAAACAGGCTGATGTTTTGCTTGTAGCGCTCAATAGCGACGCCTCTATTAAACGCTACAAAAGCGTCAATCGTCCCATTATTGCTTTAAAAGATCGGCTTGAGATGATGTCGGCACTCTCCTTTGTTACGAATGTTACTTGGTTTAATGAGGACGATCCAAGAGATCTTTTAGAGATCGTTCAACCCGACGTTCATGTCAATGGACAAGATTGGGGATCTGATTGTATTGAGGCGGAAGTAGTAAAAAAATATGGGGGCAAACTTCATATTGTCTCTTTTATTCCCGGGCTCTCTACGTCAAAAATTGTAGAAAAAATTCGTGAGTCATGACAAAATTTTTGATTGTTCTCTGTTCGCTGATTTTTATTTGGACATTTGTCCAAGAAAGGCAAGAGAGCAATCAAGTTCCTACAGTGGTGCAGGCGTGCCTCTTTGATTATCCTCAAAATAATTGGGGGGGATTTTATGGGGAGCTTGTCGATTGGACGCAAGATAAAGTAATGGTAACTCCCGACCTATTCGGAGATATTAAAAAAGGCCAAGTATGGCGCCTATTAACGCCAGCTTTCTTACATACAGATCTCATCCATTTGCTTTTTAATATGTTATGGCTTCTAGTGTTTGGAAAGATGTTAGAAAAAAATTTAAAAGCTGGTGCCTATATTGTTTTTTTTGTGATTGCCGCAGTGGTCACAAACACCCTTCAGTATTTGATGACAGGGCCTTATTTTATGGGATTTTCAGGCATTGCTAGTGCTATGGCTGGGTATATTTGGGTAAGAAAAAGAAGGGCCCCTTGGGAGAGTTATCCAATTGATAACGGGACTTTGATTTTTCTAGGGATTTTTATTTTAGGAATGCTTGCTTTGCAAATAGTTGCTTTTTTCTTGAATATCCTTCATATTGTTCCTTTTCAGCTCAATATAGCAAACACGGCACACGTCTCTGGAGCCCTTTTGGGAATGCTTCTAGGACGTATAGAAGTGTTTCAAAGGAAAGTGTGACAGTTAGAGATCTTACAATACTTGGGTGCTCCTCTCAAGCGCCAACAAGAACCAGAAATCATAGTGGATATTTGCTTAGATGGAATGATGAAGGTCTTTTATTTGATCCAGGTGAAGGGACCCAGAGACAATTTATTTTTGCTGACATTGCCCCCCCTGTAGTGACTCGGATTTTTGTCTCCCATTTTCATGGAGATCATTGTTTGGGTCTTGGTTCGATGCTCATGAGACTTAATTTAGATAAAGTGACTCATCCGATTCATTGCTACTATCCTGCTTCTGGTAAGGTCTATTTTGATAGGCTCCGCTACGGCACTATGTATCGTGAAAATATTCATGTGATAGAGCATCCGGTAAAAGGGGCAGGGATTGTCCATCAAGATGAAAATTTTACAATTGAGGCAGATTATCTACAGCATGGCGTTGAAAATTTTGCATATCGCATTACAGAACCTGATACCATTAAATTTGACAAAGAAAAATTAAAAACTTTGGGAGTTCAAGGCCCTATTATGAAGGAGCTCCTTCGAGATAAGAAAATTTTAGTAAACGGACGGGAAATTCATTTAGAGGAAGTCAGCCACTTGAGAAAAGGGGATGTTTTTGCAATTGTCATGGATACAAGGCCTTGTAAAGGGGCTTTAAACATGGCAAAAAATGCTAGCCTTCTTCTTTGCGAAAGCACCTATCTTGAGGAAGAGAAAGAGCTTGCAAAATCTCATAACCATCTTACCGCTAAAGAGGCGGCCCAGATTGCAAAAGATGCAGGGGCAAAAGAGTTGATTTTAACCCATTTTTCAGCTCGGTATCTTGATCTTAAGCCGTTTGAAACTGAGGCTAAAGAAATTTTTCCTCACACTCAAGTTGCCGAAGATCTGAAGCAATTCCAATTCATCAAGCGCTAGAAGGGGCGGGTTTTAATAGAGAATTTCTAATTCAGCATTTCTATTGGCACAGATGTAGATAGTCTCCTGCCAAATAAGTTTTGCTAGATTCAAATCAAAGAGCTCTTGATGGGGTAGAACCGATTTAATATTTGATGTGTAAACGGTGTCAATTTTGTAGTTATTAGCCTTAATCCAGGAGGCTATTTTGTCAAAGCGATCCTCTTGGTCCTCCATATTCAAAACAAGATGGAGGATTTTCTCTTCTTGATACATCCTTTTAAGGTAGGAAAAATTGTCATCAATTACCATCCATGTTGCATATCTTTCGATAAGTTGATCGATTTGACGGGCCTTATACTTTGTGTATCTGAGGACACTAGGATTATTTAGAAAAAACGATTGTAATTGCTCTAGAAATTCTTCAGAGGAATTTGAATCTAAGAGAACTTGTTTAAAACTTTCATAAAATTCCAGTACGTGTGAACTGATATCGCAGAGAAAGGCAAGTTTTGGTTTTCTTGTGGCTAAGATTTTATAGTTCATTTCAATCGACCAACCAATATGTACCCCATGTTCAAGAGAAGGGATTTTTGAAAGTTCGGAGAGAATTTCCTGTTGGGGTGTTTCGTTTGAGAGAATGAAGGGACGTTTTGAATTTTCAGGCTTGCAAGGGGGTAAGATTAAGCCATCAAAGGGGGAGTAAGCGACTAAAGAGATTAGAAAAAAAGTGTAAATAATTGATTGAAACACTTAGAATCCCTTAGATTTTATTAAAAGGAAGGCTATATGGCGGTGCGATTTTGTTCAATACTAATTTCGATGGTAGCAGTGCTAAATTGTTTCAAATTATTCGGTCAAATAACTCCTGGAAATTTAGTCAACATTACAAGAGATGGGTCGGTTGGAAGTATTGTTATTGTTGCCAGAGCGCAAGATGAATTTATGGCTTCTTGGGTAAGTACTTCAGGAGTCCCTTTTGCAGGGATTTCAAACGATTTAGGGAAGGGTTGGATTCTTGATAATCTTGGTGATGTAGATGTGACAAGTACTTGGGTTGCGGGAAATGATGATCGTTTTGTTGTTTCTTATCAAAAATCTCCTACTGCTAATTTAGGGAATGTTTATGCGAGATCTTCCCCTTATCATAGAAATGTTTGGACCTCATCGCGATTGCTGGGTGGAGGTGATGTTGCTGAACCTTTAGTAGGCGCTTGTGCAAATCAGCTTGGATTTGTAGTGAGTTGGTGGGATTTTACTGGCGAAGCATCTTATGTAAATTTTTCGACAGATGGGATTACTTGGAACGGAGCAGAGGAGATTAGCATCAATCGCGACACAAATACCCCCGTTATGGTCGCAGCTTCAAATTCTGGATTTATGGCTGCTTGGCAAGAGTTAAACGGTCTTAATGTAAATGGCTATGTTTCATATTCTGCTGACGGAATTACTTGGGGAACGCCGCAGCTTGTTTCTGGGATGATAAATTTGCGAGGGGGGAACGTCATTACCATTGGTGCGACAGATGCAGGCTTTATGCTTGCATGGGTAGATGCATTGCAAGTGATCTACACTAGCTTTTCAAGGGATCAAGGGGCTACTTGGACTTCCCCAGTAATCCTTTCCAGAAATCTCACATCGCAGTGTGAGTCTCCTATTGTAAGTCTTGCGGGCAATAGTACAGATTTTATAGCCTCTTGGGTAGGCTATTCTGGTGAGGCGTTGGCAAGCCTATCCTCGAATAATGGAGAGACTTGGGAAGAGCCGGTGATTTTAAATAGTGGGGCAAATATTGCAACAAATGGAAGCGAGTACTCTACCGTAGGAGTGAGTGTGTTTAACTCAAACGCCATGTTTACTTGGCAAGATAGTGATAGCAATGCAATTTCGTGTTACGCCTCTTTATACCTTCAACCAGTTAGAAATTTAAGTGGATCTCGGGTCTTAAATCAGTTTTTTAGTTTGGCAGAATACGTTAATGTCGTTTCTTGGAGTTCGAGCCTATCTGACATCACAGGTTATGCCATCTATCGGAATGGCGAATGTATCGCCTTAGTTCCCCCGTCCCAATTAACTTATGAGGATCATGATCAATCAGGCTCAGTAACCTATGAAGTGGTTGCAGTCAATGGAATCTATGAAAGTAGCCCGGAGTCGATTACGCTTTAGCACACATTTCTTAAAAAACAAGAAAGTATACTCATTCCAGTTGAAACACCCTCTTTTTCTTTGCAAAATCTTTTTATTTCAATTCCGCTTCATCGGGCCTGGTTTCAAACAGAGCCCTCTTCAGCGGACGGCTTCGCCTAATTGAACTAAAACGATTTTACTGCGAAAAATCTGGGTCTTTCAACTGTCATCAGTATATGCGATTCAAACTCCTTTTGATAACAAGGGGGTTTATAAATCAACCAGTCAATTCTTGAGAGATTTGGCGGAGATTGGAAAAAAGGACCTCTCTTGCTTTTGTTTCTATGATCCAAGATCTAAGAAGGGATCTTAGAGATCTATCGTTGTGCATTTTTTTTGCAAGATCAGCGGCTTCTAATAAGGAAAGTTTTGTTTTGCCATCGGGATCAATTTCAAGAGGTTCATCTATAATCTCTTTAATGATGGAGGCATTATACCAAGTCGATTCATCAGGAAACTGTTGAAGTAGCTCCAGGGCAAAATGACGAAGGTCCCAAATTTTTTCAGCAAGCACTTCTATGTCTCGATTTTGTAGTTGGTTGGGCTCCTTTTCTATGGTCTGGATAATTCTATTGCTTTCGGATACAAACGCATCAATTACTTTGTGTAAATTTTTTTTAGCTAGTTCGTTCATAAGAGCCCCTTTTATTTTCTAAATACGTTGTGAACGTCAAATTTTGCAAGCAATAATGACGAATTTCAAGTAAATTAGTTCCATATGAAATGGCTATTGATTTTGACAGTGGCGACTGGGAGCTTTCTCTGTTCAGAATTCGGCAGTTATGTAATTTCTAGAATTTATGAAGGGGCATTTTTTTATGGCCAGTATGAGTATTCAAAAATTCAGGATGAGGAACAGTATGAAAAGCATTTGAGTTATAAAGAGAAATTAATTTGTCTAAAGAGCGCCTTTTCAAGTGAGATAGAGGCATGTTTGAAAGGGAAAAATTCAGAAGCTCGGCGCCTTTTTTCAATAAGTAAATCGATGGAGACGTTTTGGGTTCCAATTGATGGCAAAGAGTATGTTGTAAAAAGGCATGTACAAAAAGGTTTTTTCAAGAATTTGATGCGGATGGGTAAATGTGTTTCAATTTGGAATAATTTACATTGGGCAAAATTAAAAGAGATCCCTGTTGTTGAGCCTATAGCGGTGTATGAAAAAAGGGGCTTACGAGAGGTTTGCACAACAATTATTTACAAGTTTGACGGGGTTCAATTAGACTATTTAATCAACCCCGACTCAAGAAAGAAAATTCAAGGAATCTTGGATTCTTTGAAAAAAAGGCATGTAGTTCACGCTGACTTGAGAAGGAGAAATATGATTTACCGATTAGAGCATGATGATATTCAGCTGATAGATGTTCAATTGATGCATTTTTATCCCAATTTTTCATATGTCTGTGATAAAAGGCTTGCTAAGGAGGAGAGATGGTTGCTAAAGGAGTACAAGCATTAAGTGTAATGGTTTCAGCGGCTCTTCTTGTCTGCTTTTGGCCTTCGTTAATGCACAATATATCTAGACTTTATGAGACATTTTTTCTGCAGGTCCATTATGAATACGTAGGCCTATTTGATCCGATCTATCAAAAACAAGTGAGTTGGGGTTTAAAAAATATTTGTTTAAAAGAGTATGCAACCTCTCAGGTTAATGATTTCCTGGATCATATAGAAGATTTTGAGAAAAAGACGATTTGGATTCATCGAAATAAACTTACAGAAGAGGCTCACATAGGGGAGTATCATTTCATTATAAAATCTGAAAAAAAAGAGGGATTTTTCGCTAATCTTTTTTCAATGGGGATGGCTGTCAATGTTTGGAATAATGCACATTGGGTCAGAAACATGGGGATACCTGTTTTAAAACCTGTTGCTCTTTTAGAAAAGAGAAAATGGAATTCAGCTCATACTTTTATTGTCTATCTTTACGAAGGACGAGATTGTGAGAAGGAATTAGAGAGAGATCAAAGTTTTTTTTCTGGAGTGAAGGACCTGCAAAAACTTCTTGTTGACAGACATGTGATTCATCACGATTTTAGATTACGCAACATTCTTGTTCTTGAAGACCAGTCCCTCCAATTAATAGATATTGATAAAATTCACAAATATCCCAGAAACTCATATGTATTTAGAGAGAGGATGAATAGAGAAGTGCGAAAATTTAATGACAATTTAGCATCTCATAGCCAAACAACCAAGAGATTAGAGATATGAATAAAGTGCTTATTGTTTTAGCTTGCACCATTGCAATTGTAGCAACCGTGTCAGAAGAATTTAAATATCGGCTTTCCCGGGGTTATCAGAAAGCATTTGCAATGATGAATTATACCTATGAGGCATTATTTGATCCTGGGTGCGAAAAAGAGGTTTGTTGGAAAGAAAAGATTTTTTGCAAAAAAGAGTATGCATCTCAAGAGGTGATGCAGTTTCTTCGTGATATTGAAGCTAGAGAAAAGTGTTTTATTAGTAAAAATCAGAACAGACTTGTAGAAGAGGTGTTTTGGCAAGGGAAGAGGGTGGTTGTAAAATCAGTCGAGTTTCGAGGCTGGTTTCCGAATTTGCTAAGAATGGGAATGGGGGTAAATATTTGGAATAATGCCTCATTTGCAAAGGCTCGTGGGGTTCCTGTTTTAACTCCTATTGCCTTGGTAGAAAAGAGGTGGTGGAATAAAACAAAAACTTTTGTTGTATATCCCTATGAAGGGGAGGTTTGTAAGAATGAAATCAAAGAGTCTCCTAAAATTTTGGTATTGAAAGAGGCGCTAAATCAGGCAAAATTAATTCACGATGATTTTCGATTTAAAAATATTGTAATGTTAGAAGACGGCACCTTACAACTGATTGATATTGATAAAATTCACTATTATCCTAAAAATTCCCCAGTTTTTAAAGCGAGAATGAGGCATGAATTTCGGAAATTTAACCTAGCAAACGAGGTGCATGCGCAAAATTAGTCTGTGGATTGGGGTAGCGCTCTGTTTTGCAAGTTGCCCTTTTTATTCGCAAAAATCAATTTTGCATAATTTAATGTGTGCTTATCGTCAATTATTTATGATAGTTCACTACGAATATGCTGGAATTTGTGAGGAGGGGTATCAAAAAGAGCTTTCTTGGAAAGAAAAAATTTTATGCGTAAATGAGTTTGCAAATCGTGAAATGATGGAGTTTCTTCGAGAGATTGAAAAGAGCGATTTGAAGACAACGGTATGTCAATATCCGGATCGTAAGGTGGAAGTGGTCAATATTCAAGGCATTTCTTGTGTGGTAAAGTCGATGGAGACACGAGGGTTGTTTCTTAATTTCTTTCGAATGGGAGCAGGGGTAAATATTTGGAATAGCGCGCTTAACGCAAAAAAAATGGGTGTGCCGGTCTTGAAACCGGTCGCCGTGGTTGAAAAAAGAAGACTTAATGTAGTTAAAACATTTGTCGTCTATCTCCGAGAGGGTGAAGTTTGTGAAACAGTAGAGAAGACGGCCCATTTGTTAGAAAAAGTAGAGCGTCTTAGGGAAGATTTGCGAAAAAAACAGATTACCCATCACGATTTTCATTTGAGAAATATAGTAGTCTTAGAAGATGGCTCTTTACAACTCATTGATATTGATAAATTACACTGGTATCCGAAGCGCTCTTACCTCTATCTAAAAAAACTAGAAGTTGAGGAGAGGCGATTTAAGAGAGAGTTGGCGTCGAATCTCTGAGGCAACAATAGAAAACGCTGACGCGACATTTAAAGAATTTTTAGAGCCAACTAAAGGGATTTTAATAATTACATCGGAAGCTTTTAAAGCAGATTCAGAGAGACCATACTCTTCATTTCCAAGAAGGAGGGAAAAGCTTTCGGGAAAGGTAAAATCGTAAAGGGAAGTTGCTTCAGAGTGAGTTTCTAAAGCAATCAGAGGTCTTCTTAGAGAGGAGAGGGGCGATTTTTTATGGCAAGTGACAAACTGTTCTGCCCCCATTGAGCTCTTAGTGATTTTATTGTGGTCAATGAAGGGGGTTTTTTCTGAAAAATGGATTTCTCCCAGCCGAAAGGCCTCTGTTGAGCGGATGATGCTACCGACGTTATGGGCGGAGCGGAGATTGTCTAAATAGATGTCTATCGGAAGAAAAGATTCTGAAGAGAGATGGTCCAGATGGGAGATGTTTGGAAGAAAGGAGTGCTCTTTGAGAGAGAGGGTAGCAATTCTTAGATGTTCATGGTATCGGTCTGAGAGAGTCTCTTTGGAGTAATGAATTTCAGGAAGGGAGAGCCATTTTTCCACTTCTTTGTAGTGAATGAATTGAGATTCATCTCCATAGGCGTTTTTAATAAGAAGGGCAGCATATTTGTGTTTTGCTTTTTCAGGTAAAGTGAGAAATTTATTTTTTTGAAGCAAAGAACTCATCTAAATTGCCATCAAACACAATAATTCTCCGCTCTTCTATCGAAATAATTTTCTTCGCAACAGAGCTAAGAAGGTCTCTATCGTGAGAGGCAACAATGACTGTCCCTGGAAATTGATTAAGACCAGATCCTAAGGCGGATACAGCTTCAAGGTCTAGGTGATTATTCGGCTCATCCAGGATGAGAGTATTGTGCGGGTTGATAATTAAGGAGGCAAGAATCAGTCTTGCTGTTTCCCCTCCAGAGAGCTTTGAAATCTCCTTTAGAGCTTCATCTCCCGAGAAGAGGAGTTTTCCAAGAGCTGAACGGATGTCTTGTTCATGCATGTTTGGTTTTTTTGTTCTAAGCCAATCGACTAAATTGGTTACCCTCTTTTTATCTACAAGGTCCGAGTGGTTTTGCGGGAAATAGCCGAGCCCCATATTGTGTCCAGGAACGATCGCTCCTGAGTCGGGAGCTACAATACCTGCAAGCATTTTAAGGAGAGTTGTCTTTCCCCGTCCGTTATTTCCAATTACCCCTATTTTATCCCCTTTGTGAATTTCAAGAGAAAAATCACGAATGACTTGGTGAGAATCGTATGTTTTGGAGATGTTATTCACTTTGAAGGCAATTTGTCCAGAGGGGAGAGGGTCGCTAAATCGAATGTAGGGTCTTTGAATGTTTGATTTTTTGAGTTCTGAGGGTTGAAGTTTTTCGATCTCTTTAACTCTAGATTGCACTTGAGAAGCCCTTGTACCAGCACCGAACTTTGCAACAAATTCTTTTAACTGAGAGACTTTCTTTTCTTTAGACTTATTGTCTGCCTCTGTCCGTTCTCGGATGGAAGATTTTGCAGCAATCATGGTGTCGTAGTTGCCAGGATAAATAATTAGAGTTTCGTAATCGATATCGGCAATGTCGGTACATACGGTATTTAAAAAATGTCTGTCGTGGCTAACTACAATTAAAGTGCCAGAATATTCATGGAGAAATGTCTCAAGCCAGCCAATGGAATCTAAATCGAGGTGGTTTGTTGGTTCATCAAGGAGGAGCGCTTCAGGTTTCCCGAAAATTGCTTGGCAGATAAGAACTCTAAATTGGTGGTCCAGAGGAACTTCGTCCATTGTTTTTTGGAAAGATTCGTCGGGAATACCCATACCAGATAGGAGAACCTCTGCTTCAGCTTCGGCTGTGTACCCATCTTCTTCAGCAATAATTTCTTCAAGTCTCCCAAGTCTCATGCCGACATCGTCAGTCATTTCCTGCTCATACAAGAGGTTTTGCTCTTGCATCGTCTCCCAAAGACGTTTGTTCCCCATTAAAACAACATCAATAATTTTCTTGTCTTTGAACTCAGAGATGTTTTGCTTGAGAAATCCCACTTTTTTAGGAAGAGAGACCACACCTGAGGTAGCGTCCTCAGATCCCATCATAATTTTAAGAAGGGTCGACTTCCCAGCTCCATTAGGTCCAGTTAAGCCGTAGCGATGTCCTGGATTAAAAGTGACCGAAATATCTTCGAAAAGAACTCGGACCCCTAGCTTTTTTGTGATTTTATCTAACGTAATCATATGTTATCTTGAAGATCATAGCATATGATTACAAACGAATCAATACTCTCTTTTTTGGACTACCTTAAATTTGTGAGACAACTCTCGCAGCACACCCTTCGCAATTACGATATTGACCTAACAGAGTACCTTTTTTTTTCAAAAGGTGAGCTTAAAACCACAGATATTAGGGCTTTTTTAAGCTACTTATATAGGAAAAATAGTAGTAAAAGAACCGTTGCAAGGAGGCTGAGTGCCCTTAGAACGTTTGTTAAATATTTAATGCGACAGGGGGTTTTGCTGGAAAATCCACTGCTGGAGATAAAAACCCCGAAACAAGAGAAAAAACTCCCCTCGTTTCTTGGCAAAGACCAGGTGATTCAATTTTTTGCATCCCCAAATATAAAAACTTACCTGGGGGTGAGGGATCGTTGTATTATGGAACTCCTTTATGCCACGGGTATCCGCGTCTCAGAGCTTGCAGGACTTAATAAAACAGATGTTGATGAATCAGAACCTGCCATCAAAGTACGGGGTAAAGGGAATAAAGAGAGGATCATCCCTTTGACAAAAACAGCACTCTACTGGATTAAACAGCTTGTGGATCACCCAAAGCGCTCTGAAACAGATAGCAAAGCGATTTTTTTAAATCGATCTGGAGGTAGGCTTACAACTAGGTCGATTGATCGCCTGTTTGTCTCTTATAAGCATTTGGCTCATATTGCCCTTCCATTGACCCCGCACACCCTTAGGCACACAATTGCGACCCATTTCTTAGAAAATGGGATGGATCTTAAGACAATTCAAGAGATTCTTGGTCATACAAATTTAGCAACGACTACTATATACACAAAGGTCTCCATCAAATTAAAGAAGGAGACCTACGATAAAACTCATCCATTAGCTAAAAAATAAGTTATTTCTTTGTGAGATCTGTAATTTTATGCGTATCTGTAAGATTAGTTCCATAAACTTTTTCAGTTATTCCCCCAGGTGTATAGGCGTGGAGAACTCCCAGACCCATTAGCGAGCCAACTGCAAGCATATGGCCAGCTACAAACACAGAGGCTTTTGTCTGTTTAGTCGGTTGTAGTTTTGTTGCTAGGGTTGAAGCGCCTGAACGAACTATTGAAGAAATTGACATAATAAACTCCTTGGTTTTGTTAATAAAAATTATTATTATACGTTAATTGTATCAATTTATAATTAACCATTCAAGTGCATTGATTAATATTGTTATAATTAATGGTTTTAATAAGCTGTAAACAGCTAATTATTAGTGTTTTGCTAAAAATACTAATAAAGAGGGATCTGATCGTTTGGGGGCTGTTATTAGGGGGGTCTGCACCCCCCTTTACGGGGAGTGAGAGCTGTTTTGAGTTGAAAATGACATAATTATCTCACTGTCACGATAATGAGAAAATTATGTCATTTTTAAATATGGCAACACATTACTTCTTAAGTCTTTCTAGGTAAGGCTTTTATCAAAATCACCAACTATAAGTTGCTCAGGGGGGTGATATTCGTACCCGAGGTCGTGGGCCACATGTCTATTCGTCACCTTTCCTCTGTAGATATTGAGCCCTTGGAGGAAGAGGGGGTCGTTTTTGAGGGCGAGGAGTCCTTGGTTGGCTAGCTTAATCGCATAGTAGTAAGTGGCGTTTGTCAGTGCCTGAGTGGCAGTTCGTGCGCAAGCTCCCGGCATGTTTGCTACGCAGTAGTGGACTACATCATCTACTATATAGGTAGGGTGAGAGTGTGTGGTGGGCCTAGAGGTCTCAAAGCAGCCTCCTTGGTCAATTGAGACGTCGACAAGGACTGCCCCGGGTTGCATAGTGCGGACCATGTCGTGAGTGACAAGTTTGGGAGCTTTTTTTCCTGCAATTAGGACAGCTCCAATCACAAGGTCTGCATGTTTAACAAGCTTTTCAATGATTTGCGTGCTTGAGTACATGGTTTTAAGTCTCCCTTGATAGATAGCATCGAGCTCTCGAAGTCTTTTTAAGTCGCGATCGACAATAGTGACGTCTGCTCCGAGGCCAACAGCCATCTGTGCGGCATTTAAACCGACAACGCCCCCTCCCAAGATTAAAACTTTTGCGGGGAAGACTCCTGGTACGCCTCCCAAAAGGACCCCTCTGCCCCCATTGGCCATCTGAAGGCTTGTAGCTCCAGCTTGGATAGCAATTCGTCCAGCAATTTCGCTCATGGGTGTGAGTAAGGGGAGTCTCCCCTCGCGGTCAATTACAGTTTCGTAGGCAATTGCAATTACTTTTCTTTCTAGCAGGTGTCTTGTTTGCTCTGGGTCCGGCGCTAAATGGAGGTAGCAAAAGAGGATTTGCCCTTCATGCATATAAGGAAACTCTTCGCTTTGGGGCTCTTTTACTTTAATAATGAGTTCAGCTTTCCACGCCTCTCTTGCGGTCAAAACGATGGTAGCTCCTGCTTTTGCATACATCTCATCGCTAAAGCCGATTTTTGCGCCAGCATTTGCTTGGACAAATACTTCATGTCCCGCTTCAATAAATCCATAAACCATCGTAGGGGTCGCCCCCACTCTGCATTCGTGATCTTTAATTTCTTTAGGAATACCAATTTTCATAAACAAGACCTCCACCAATATTTTCAAAGAAAGTCTAGCTTATAGTGGTTTAAACTTGTAGTGAAAAATTCCTTCAAACGAGAGAGACGCCGGGCCTTGTAGCCAGAGCCTTTCCTTTGAGTCGTAGTGATAGGTGAGGGAGGTTTTAGGGAAATGGATTTTGATAGGGTTTGTTTTGTAACGTTTATAGATTAGAAGGCTTACTGCCGCTCCCCCTGTCCCGCAAGATTCGGTCTCCTCTTCGACCCCTTTTTCGAAAGTTCGAATATAGATCCCCTCGGGACGTATTTGAAATACATTTACATTGACGCCGCCTGGCTCAAATAGGGGTGAGTGACGCAGCTCTAGGGCAAGTTGCTGATTTTCTTGGAGGTTTCCCTCTATGACTAGGTGAGGAGTCCCTGTGTCTGCTAGGTCTCCTGAGAGATCATTGGGGAGGGGGATGTTATTTTTAAGAATTTGTGCTTTCGGAAGGGTCACTTGAATGACCTCTTCTGAGTACTCTCCTTCAGAGAGTCCCCCTTTGGTCTCAATCGTAGACGATTTTTGTAAATGTTTGATAACGCAGCGTAGCCCGTTGCCGCACATGGTAGCCTCGCTGCCATCTTGATTAAAGATGCGCATTTTTACATCAGCAATAGCCGAATGTTGGAGTAGCAATAGGCCGTCTGCTCCAATGCTTGATTTTCTCTCACAAATGTGTTGAATGAGTTCTTTAGAAAGGGGAAAGGTTTCATCATAGTCTTCTACTAAGATAAAATCATTCCCCGTTGCGACGTATTTAAAGAAAGGGGTTTTAAAATCCAATTTCTTTATAGGATGTGATAATCTC
Organism: uncultured Chlamydiae bacterium; assembly: GCA_937996705.1. Lineage (GTDB taxonomy): Bacteria > Chlamydiota > Chlamydiia > Chlamydiales > 2-12-FULL-49-11 > VGMD01. The sequence goes on along the minus strand of CALKUQ010000020.1, from coordinate 73,149 downwards.
GTCAATTAGACCAAACGCTTTTGCCTCTTCTGCGGTCATCCAAGTGTCTCTATCTAGAGCTTTTTCTATTTGTGGCTTGGTCTTTCCTGTTGCTTCCATATAAATTTCCACAAGGAGGTCTCTTGTCTTGATGATCTCTTTTGCTTGGATTTCAAGGTCTGTAGCTTGTCCATAAATAGTTCCACCAATAAGCGGTTGGTGAATCATGATACGAGAGTGTTTTGTCGCGTAACGCCTCTTTTTTTCTCCCGATAAACTCAAAATTGATCCCATGGAAGCTGCTAACCCCATAACAAGAGTGTAGACAGGGGGTGTGACTAGTTTTACTTGGTCCCAAATAGCAAGTCCAGAATCTACAGATCCACCAGGGGAGTTAATAATCAAAAGAATCGGTTTTTTTGCATCCAGAGATTCTAGGTACCAAAGTTTTCGAATGATGTCATAAGCAGAGGAGTCGTCCACTTGAGTGTGAAGAAATATAATACGTTTTTTTGTAAAAAATTCTTCCATTTTTGTATTTAATGGCGGCTCTTTTTTTACTTCATCTTCTTCTGTTGTTTCAGGCATGAATTAAATCTCCAATTTTAATTTCTGGATAGAGCGGCTTATCTATTAGAAGCTCATCTATTTGTCCTCTTGCACGGCTCCTCACTTTATCATCAAGTGTGGCTTTAGCCATATCCAAAGGTTTTGTTGCTTTTAGCACATCATATAAAATATCGGCAATTTTTTGCATCTCTTGCTTTTTAAAACCTCTAGTTGTGAGTGCAGGTGTGCCTAAACGGATACCTGAACAGTACCAAGCTCCGTTAGGATCATTTGGAATGCTGTTGCGATTAATGGTAAATCCTATGCTTTGTAAAACAGATTCGGCTTGTCTTCCATTAAGACCAAAATTTTTCTGGACATCGAGCAAAATCATATGGTTGTCTGTTCCGCCAGTGATTAGGTGAACCCCTTTTGATTCTAATTGCTCTCCCAGAGCTTGGGCATTTAGTATAATTTGTTTTGCATAAGCTTTGAAAGAGGGGTCTAACGCCTCTTGGAAGCAAATTGCTTTAGATGCGATAACATGGGGAAGTGGTCCACCAAGAACAAAGGGGCACCCTTTATCTACAAAAGGTTTATACTCGTCTTTGCAGAGAATAAGCCCGCCTCTGGGCCCTCGTAAAGTTTTGTGTGTAGTTGAAGTGACGATGTGGGCAAATGGTACCGGATCGAAATTTCCCGTGAGCGCTTTCCCTGCAACTAAGCCGGCAAAATGGGCCATATCCACTAGGAGTGTGGCGCCACATTTATCTGCAATTTCACGCATAATCGCAAAGTCGATCAGCCTGGGGTAGGCGGAATACCCTGCCAAAAGAATGAGGGGTTTTTCTCGCATAGCTATCTCTTCAATATTTTTGTAGTCGATTAGCCCTGTTGTTGCATCGACTCGGTAAGAGAGAGCTTGCATCATCTTAGAGGATAGGTTTACGGGGCTTCCGTGAGTCAAGTGACCGCCACAGTCAAGGGCAAGTCCAAGCATTTTTTGTTTTGAAAATTCTTTGCGGACAGTTTCAAATTCATCAGCTGTTAGGTTGTAAATGGTTTTTTTTCCTAAATTTTCAATAAAAGGGTTCTCGATTCGTTTGATGAGGATTGACCAAAATGCAATTAAATTGGCGTCAGCCCCTGAGTGAGGTTGGACGTAGGCGTGGTCGGCTCCGAAAAGTGTTTTAGCGCTTTCAACAGCAGAGGATTCTATCGAATCTACGTTTTCACAACCAGCATAGAAACGGTGACCTGGGAAGCCCTCTGCATATTTATCTGTTAATAAGTTGCCCATTGCGAGTTGTACGGCGATAGAAGAGTAGTTTTCCGAGGCGATAAGTTTCAAGGAATTTCTTTGAGAGTTTAGCTCGTTGAGGATGGTGTTTGCTACTAGAGGGTACTTTTTTGAAAGAGCGTCTATATTTGCTAAATATGCAATCGTTTCTAAGTGGTTTTCAACATCTGAGCAAGTTTCTAAAAATTTTTTTACGAGAGACATACGATTCCTTTTTTGTAATAGAATAGAGGATTGGGGTTTTTACTTGTAGATTTTGTGCATATAAGTTACACTTTTTTCATACTTTCTAACCAAGAGATCTATAATGTATGAAGCTTTAAAAGTTATTCTCTCCATCCAAGAGTTAGACATCAAGATGATTCGTCTGATGCGCCTAAAGAAACAGAGACAGGATGAACTAAAACAGATTGCTCAGCTTAAGCAAGAATTGGTAGAGCAACTGGATGATAAAAAAGACGAAATTGCCGATTTGAGTGAGGAGTGCGTCCTTTTTGAAAGAAAAATTGAAGAGCACAAAGAAAAAGTTAAAAAGCTCGAAGCTCAGCAGATGGCTATTAAAAAAATCGAAGAGTTTAACGCACTGACAAAAGAAATTTCAACTTTAGAAAGAGAGAGAGCCTCTTTTGAACAGACTCTTTGTAATCTAGTGGATAAGAAAGTCGCTGAAGAGGAAATTTTTGAAAAGACTAAAAAATCTTTAAAAGAGTCAGACCAGAGCAATACTACCCTTGAGGAAGAGGTTAAAGAGACCATCAATGAAATTAACAAAGAGGGATCTGTATTGAAAAAAGAGAGAGATCTTCTTGTAAAGAGTGCTGACCCTCAAATTTTTTCTATTTACGAAAGACTTCTTAGAAATAAAAAAGACCGGGTAGTGGTTTCTATTGAAAACAGAACTTGCACAGGGTGTCATATTGCGTTAACTGCTCAACACGAAAATCTTGTAAGAAAAGGTGAGAAGCTTACCTTTTGTGAACACTGCTCAAGGATCCATTACTGGAGCGAAAGCAAAAAAGAACAAACAGATTCTTCTGCTGGAGCTGTAAAAAGACGAAGACGTAGAGTAACTCCTGCTCTTGATAGTAGTTCTGGAACTGTTGCTGTAGAAGAGCCAGAATCTGAAGAGTAGCGGGTGGTTCTGGTAAGGAATCAGAACAATCTGGCTGTTATGTTGTTAGGGAAGGCAAGGCAACCGCTATCTTTAAGAGGGTAGAGGAAAGTCTGGACTTCAGAGGATAAGGATACCAGCGAAAGGCTGGGGGTCGTAAGGCTACGGAAAGTGCAACAGAAAACATACCGCTTTAGAGAGATCTAAAGACAGGCTGAAAATGCCCACTTTAAGAGTGGGCCCTTCCATAGAGATGTGGAATTAGGTGCAAACCCTATCCGATGCAAGATAAAAAAACTCGTTCAACTGCGATCCGCAGGAGTTTTTTAGTAATTCGCTTGAGGGCATTAGTGATAATGCTCCTAGACAAATGGTTGCTCTTAGAAATAAGACAGAATCCGGCTTACTAGTCTTCCCTTTTTTTAGTTATGCAGTGATGGAGCTCTCCCAGATTTGCTCTGACATCTAAAATTTTGGCTTTTTCTTTGACAAGTGACTCTCTTCCGGCTTATGTTGGAGGGATGGAAGTAAAACATGTCCTCTTTTCTAATGGTACGTATCAAATTGAGGTGGCTGATCAAGAGAGCTTCTGGATTTTACTGCATTTAAATGACTTAGGCGATGTTCTTGATCAGTTTTGTAGTTGTGGAATGTCTGAAGGGGATTTGTCTTGCTTGCATATTGAGCGAGCTAAGTGGGCGGTGTTTAGAGGGTATAAGTATCCTCTGCATGTGAGGTTTAGAGCTTCTCTCTGGAGCGAGTTATTTAAAATTTTAGCAGAGCGACACGGGTTTAAAGCCAAACTTTCTAGCTTGGCTGCGGGGCAGTATCAAATTTTACGAGAGGGGGATAAAAAAAGTTTTTTGCTTAAAATGGAATCTCCTCAGGCGAGGGAGTATGCAAAGGAGTGGATCGATGAGCGAAAAAAAGAGACGGAAGAGACTTCATTAAAGTTCTCCAATTTAGCGCCGGAAGAGTTGGAAAGGTATAAGAAAGGTAAGACCAGTGACGCCCTTTTATTCGAACTATCGGTTTGGTCTGATTTGGCCAAATGGTTTATGATGTCTGAGGATGAGGGAAAAGAGTATGAAATCGAGTTTAGTGAGTACAATTCAGGTCTTCCCGAATTTATTTTAATCAAGTCGCCAGAGGTAGATCTAGAGGTTTATTTAGCGCCTCCCGATTGGCCTAAGGTAATTTTATCGATTGCAGCCTACAAGACCAATCTTAAAGTTTTCGATTTTAAAGATATAGAGGTAGAAAGGGTTGTATACAATCCTAAAAAAATCTGCTTTGATATCGACTCAATTCCATTAATAAAAACAGAAAATCCTGATTTTGAGTGGGATGAGTGGATTTTTAGAAAGGGAATCGGCTTTTTCCCAAAAAAAACAAATGAATTTTTCAAGAGAGAGAAAATCGTAGAGAGTGAAATTCCCGAATTTTTGGAAAAAAATGCAAGGCTGGTAGAGAAGTATTTATCTCATACCCCCATCACAAGAAAGCCTAAGAGCGCCTCCTATCAACTGTTTTTTGATGAAACGGGTAGGTTTCATATTCAATGCTATTTATTTAATCCTGGAGATTTGCATACAGGGAGTGCCCGTTTTTTTGATCCGTGGGCTTATGTTGAGGAAAAAGGGTTTTTCCGTCTTACTAATTTGCTTTTCAGGGGGATTGAAAAAGTGATTCCTAAGGATTTGATGAGCGAGTTTATTGAGAGGAATAAGAATTGGTTAAATAAATACGACGAATTCCAAATCCATCTATCCAGTGTTGAGACAAAGTTCAACTACCGTATGGTGGAAGGGACGTTAGTAATTGAAAAAGAGGATGTGTTTAAAGAGGGTACAAGCGATGCAATTGATTTGGGCGGTTGGGTTTACATTAAGGGGGAGGGATTTTTTTCAAGAAAGGAGTCAATTCATCATGGTTCTAATTTAGAAGCAGTTGAGGTGGATGAAGGGAATATTCCTACGTTTATTCAGAAACACAAAGAAGATTTGGATCACATAAAAAATTTCTTTTCTTCTGATGCAGGGTTAGAAAAAGTAGGCCTTACTATTAGTTTGATCAATGAGTCGATTGTTGTTGAGCCTCAGTATCTGTTTAAAGAGTGGGCTCTGAATTATAGTCCAAAAGTTTATGGCGATTTTGTCTATTTAAAGAAAAAAGGGTTTGCCGAAATTCCGGATAATTTAAAGCTTCCTTCTAAGTATTATGAAAAAGTGGTCGTTTCCGTTGATCAAATTCCCTATTTCATTAAGCATGAGTTAAAAAGATTAAAATCACAGGTGCTTCATCTCGATAAGCGATTGGTGGAACCCTCTCGAATTAAGCTTCTTGTAAAAGATGTAGAACGAAAGGCAAAAGGGTGGCTTGTTCAATTTGCCTATGTATCGCCACTAGGATCAGTCTCTATCCGAGAGATTTATGAGGGGATGCTCTCGTTTGCTCCATTTATTTTATCCGATGCAGGGATGCTCAGCCTTGGAGAAAAACGATTTTATTGGATTAGTAGGCTTTCTAGGACAATGTTTGAGCCTGGAACAAATAGATTGTATTTATCGACTCTTGATTGGGTGAGGCTCTCTTTATTTGAAGAGGTCCATTTAAGTGAATCAAGTAATCCTGAGATGCAAGAGTTTGGTAATGTGTTAAAAAACTTGACCGAAGAGGGTTTAGTTGCGCATATGCCAAAACTTGGAGGGCTAAAAAGCACACTTAGATCGTATCAAGAAGTTGGAGTTAAATGGCTTTGGTTTTTATACACCTATGGATTGTCTGGATTTTTATGTGATGAGATGGGGCTTGGAAAGACCCACCAGGCGATGGCCTTGCTTTCAGCTGCTATGCATGAAAAAAAGAGATCGATGCGGTATAAATTTTTAGTGGTAGCGCCGACCTCAGTGGTGTATCATTGGCAAGATTTGCTAGCAAATTTTTTACCTAAAGCAAAAGTCCATTTGTATCATGGACCTTTTAGAAATCCGAAGAGCCTTAATTTAAAAAATGACATTATTTTAACAACTTATGGAATTCTAAGGAGTGATAAAGAGTTGTTTATGATGCATGATTTTGAAATTGCAGTCTTTGATGAGACCCAGGTGGCAAAAAATCAAAAGTCTCAAATTCATGCTGCATTAAAGCAAATTAAAGCCGAAATGAAGCTTGCTTTAACTGGCACTCCACTAGAGAACAATCTTTTTGAGTTGAAGGCTTTGTTTGATATCGTTTTGCCGAATTTTTTACCTACCCACGACGATTTTAAAGATGAGTTTGTCGCTCCAATTGAGAAAAATAAAGACTTGGATAAGCAAAAAGCACTTTCTAAGCTGATAAAGCCATTTATTTTGCGAAGAAAAAAGATGGATGTCCTTTCAGATCTCCCCGAAAAAATTGAAGAGATTGCTTATGTCGATTTATCTGAAGAGCAGTCTCGTATGTACCAAGAAATTGCCCTCCAATCAAAAGGTGTTTTAGATGAAGAGGGCTCCTCATTTTATATTCACGTCTTTGCCCTTCTGAATAAATTGAAGCAAGTTTGCGATCACCCCTCCCTGATTACCAAGGATGACAACTATTTTGATAAGCATCAAAGTGGAAAGTGGGATCTTTTTATCGAACTTTTAGAAGAGGCCTTAGCTAGCGATCAAAAAGTAGTGGTCTTTTCTCAGTATCTAAAAATGCTTGATATCATTGAGAGCTATCTTAAGAGAGAAAAGATTGGATTTGCTGGGATCCGAGGGACCACAAAAGATCGAAAAGAGGAGGTTCACAGGTTTCAAACAGATCCTACGTGCAAAGTCTTTGTTGCCTCCCTTCAAGCTGCCGGGGTGGGTATTGATCTCACGGCCGCCTCCGTTGTAATACATTATGACAGATGGTGGAATCCTGCAAAAGAGAATCAAGCGACCGATCGAGTCCATCGTATTGGTCAAAATCGGGGGATCAGCGTGTTTAAATTTGTAGCAAAAGATACGATTGAGGAGCACATTCACGCTCTGATCGAGCGCAAAAAGGATCTTATTTCCAGTGTCATTGGATTTGATAGCGAGCAAGATCTTAAAAGACTCGATCGTGAAGAGCTTACAATTCTGCTTAAAAAGTTGTACGACTCCTTTTAGCCCCGGACTGCTACTATTAGGCCAAAGCCTAACTATACTTATTCCAGTTGAAACACCCTCTTTTTCTTTGCAAAATCGTTTTAGTTCAATTTGGCGAAGCCGTCCGCTTGATTTTCCTGCCGTTGCCCAAAGGGCAGGGCAGTCCACTATGAGTCGCTATATTGGGAGGTTTTGCCTTCGACTAACTTCATTATGGGCTAACAAAGAGAGAGGGTGGAGCAAAGTGCTATCTGGTCTTAACCTTGAGAACTCTTCTAATGCGATATCAGTCAAATCCTCTGTTGTGTTATGTAAAGCGGCTAAAAGAGAGTTTTCTCTGCCTAGGACAAGCTCCTCTTCCTGAAGGTTTCGTGTTCTTGGATCAGGGTGGGGATTCTCCGAAAGATGGGCAAAATTTCGTATACACAGTTTGCCGCTTGCAATAGGTGTAAAGGGGAAGGGGGTCATGAATACAGTGGAACCTCCCCCTGTTTTAAGAAGAAAGCGGACCATTTGACGGACCCCTTCTTCGTGGAGTCCATGAACTAATGCAGAACTTTCCACCATTTGTTCTACTAAGAGTGAGCGTTGGAATTGACCAATTTTAAGGTAGATCGGTTTTATCGAGGGAATAAAAAGGGCATTATACCTTTCACTATCGCAGACCATTTTTGCATAGACCCTGTTTTCATAGGGTCTTACCAGTTTCGATTCCGCGCAAATTAAAGAATTTCTTTGGCCGGGGCGCCCTAATGTAAATTGAAGGTTAGGTGCAGATATTAAGGTAAAAGTTGCAGTTCCAACACCCAAAAAATCAATTTCACTATATTGAATGGATCTGATTCTAGCATCCTCTCGTCCCTCATCAATTATCGGAATGATATCTTGAAGTTCTTGTTGAAGCTCGCTTGAAATTGAGATTTCACGAGCAAGCTCTTTTGCAGCATTTAGGCGCTCTATTTGTTTGAGCTTTGAAGGATCGCCGAATAAGGCAGATATTTCTTCACCGATCTTAAGCAAGCAGACTATGGAAATTCCCAATCCTGCAGAAGCCAGGGATATAGAAGCTGTGTAGGGGAGAAAAGGCAAAAAAACTAGTCCAGCAACGGCGAAAAACAGAGTTGCCTTCAAAATTATTTTTGTCTTTGTGTCAAAAAAAGTGGGGGTTGAATTGTCATTGTCATAATAGGATTTGGCAGTTCCAAGGCATGGAACTTGTGACAGAGAAATAGGGGCGATCATACAACCTCTTAATTAATTTAGTCGATAGAGTAGCATGATAGTTGCTTTTTTTTCACCCTAATTTGAGAGCTTAGTAACTTGCTTTTATACTGAGAGGGGATTATTTATGGCACAGTTCCGGTTTGAAGTGGGAATGAAAAATAGCCCCTTTTTCTCTGAAGATTTCTACGGATTTGAGCAAAAGATCTTCACTGGGTCTGTAATGGCCACTTTTGTTATTCATAGAGGTAATAGTGCCATCTCTAGATCCAGAGACTTCCCCTGCCCCAAGAACCGAGCCCCCTGATACAGCAGAGCTGTGGCTGTAGTGCCTGTCATGATTAGAATATAAGTAGATGTTTTTAGCTAAATCAATGACATATAACATAGATCCTGATTTCCCATCGACTTCCTCCGCTGTAAAGTCTATTGCTTCCCTGGTGAGTGTCCTGATTGCTTTTCCTTCTGTAAAAAAAATGGAGCAAGCTCTCTTCTCTTCTTCATTCATGTAATGTTTAACAGATTCAGGTTCTAAAACAGGGAAATCAAAAACGGGTCTGTGTGCATAGTAAGATGCAGTTATTTTATGTTCCTGAGAGTACTTGGATCGCATGGGGATAGGTCTTCCGTAGGGGGAGTCGACATCAAAGCAAAAAAAGTTTTGCACGATTTTAAGTTCTGTAATAACGCTACTATAATCATAAATAATAGACATGATTTACTCAATTATTAATTAATAATTAATTATAACATATTTTTAGAACTCAGGCAATCGCTAAAAATCTTTCAGCGGAGGACTTATTTTAAGTCTTTGTAAATTAGGTTGTTGTAAAGGGTTTCTTTCTTGGCATAGCAGATTAGGAATAACCCAAATAGGGCCACAGTAATCCACCCCATCAGGTAGAAGCAGTCGTTTAGGGCAAGGGAAGTTGCTTGATTTGTCAAAAGAACTGCCAGTTCAGGATCGGCTTGAGCTGAGGAGAGATGAAACGCTTTTGCCCGATTGTAGTAGGCGTTTGTTAGGGGGGAGAGATGGGTTAATGATCCTCCAAGTCTTTCATAATAAAAAACCTGTCTTCTAAGCCAAATTGTATAGAAGATAGTTACGCCCAGAGCACTTGAGCTCCCTCGGGTCATTTGGAATAGGGTAAACGCTTTAGGGGCAAGCGACTGAGATTTGTTATGGGCAATGAGATGCACTAGGGAGGGGAGGAGGAGGGCAAAGCCGAAGCCTCCTAGAATTCTTGAAAATGCGATTCTCCCTAGGTTAATATCTACGTTAAAGTTGGAGGTATAAAAGCAGCTCGCTCCGAGGAAAATAATGCCAAGTCCCAGAGGAATCCAAACTTTGTGACTATCTAGGTAGTTTTGCATGACAATAAGGAGGAGTCCTGCTGAAAAAATCATCACCCCTAAGAGGGTGGCGACCCAAATTACTGTGTATTCGACATAGAGGGTCAACCAAATCGAAAGGAGTAGGCTCATGCCGAAATAAATGGCAAAAAGGAGCCAAATATTAAGAAGGGCAATCGGGACGATAGGTTCTTTCAAAAGGGTAAATTCGATAATGGGATGGGGGTGTCTCAGGCTCCAGAGTACAAAAAATAGGAGAAACGTTACTCCAATATAAAAAGTTGCAGTCATCAAGTGAGAGCGAAACCAATCGAGTTCTTGACCGAGGGTAAGAAAAAAACTAAATGCAGAAAAGCCTATGACAAAAGAGGTGTATCCAATCCGATCAAACGGTGTTTTTTCGGGAATTTCAGGATATTTTTTTAGTTCCCAATAGAGCGCTACCCCTAGGATTATCATTAAAGGGACGTTGATGATAAAGATGTTTTGCCAGTTGAAATCATAGGCGATCCAGCCGCCCCAGGAGGCACCAACAATGGGGGCACAAACAAAAGAGGAGAGGGTGAATTTCAGTGTTTTTTTCCGCTCTTCATCTGTAGAAAGAGATCCTAGAAAGGAGGTTAAAAGAATAAAAAGGGGGCCTGAGCTGACACCTTGCAAAAATCGATAGATGAGAAAAATAGGATAGTTTGGAGCGTATCCAGCAAGCAAAGTAAATAGGGTAAATCCTATTTGACAGACTAAAAAAACAGATTTAGTCCCGAATCTACTCCTGAGTGTAAGGGCTAATGGAACGGTTAGTACATTTCCGACACCGTAAAAAGCGGTTGCATAAGATGCTGTTGCAGAGCTAGATCCTAAATCGCTTAAAATATAAACGACCGACATGGTGATAACTGCAGAATTGAATAGGACAGAAAAAATTGCTAAAATTGAGAGGTAAAAAACAAGTTTTTTGGTCATGATCGTTTAAACAAGGTTGTTTTAAAAGCTTCTAGGTGAGGGTCAAAATTTTCTTCGAATATTTTTTCAACAGCCTCTTGGGATCCAATTTCTTCAAGTTTATAAATATGAGTTTCATAGGTTGGGGATCCTGCTGTAGTCTCTGGGACAATTTCTCCCCCCTCATCGTGAACATCAACAGTAGCTTCCATCGAAAGTCCGATTCTAAGGGGGTGCTTTCGTAGTGATTCGGGGGTTAATCCTACTCGAACGGGAAGCCTTTGAACAATTTTGATCCAATTTCCCGATAAGTTTTGTGGAGGAAGAATGGAGAAAGCGTTACCTGCACCCCCTGGGAGACCGAGAATTGTCCCATGAAAAACAACCTCTCTTCCCCAAAGATCGGAAGTTACTTTTACAGGTTGGCCGATACGCATTTTTTTTAGTTGAGTCTCTTTATAATTTGCGTTAACCCAAATTTGATCGAGGGGGATTACCCCCATAAGATAGTCTCCGGGATTTACCCATTTGCCGACTTGGATGGTCCTTTGTGCGCAAAGACCTTCTACCGGAGAGTAGATATTGCAGCGGTAAAGATTGACCCAAGCGTCGATAAAGGTATCGGCAGCTGCGAGCACCATGGGGTGATTTCGGATGGAAGTCCCTTGGATCATACTTAAACTTTTCCGGTAGAGAATTTCCGTCATCTCTAGGGAGTAGTAGCTCTCTTGCATCGCTGCAATCGCATGTTCAAAGTTCTCTAAGGATACGCCCCCCTCTAAGACAACGTTTTGGCGGTGTTCAAAATCTTGTGCATTTTTTACATAGAGAGCTTTTTTCATATTGATCTCTGCCTCATATGCAAAGACTTGATGAAACAATTGACACACTTCCCGAATCGTTGTCGCTAATTTTTCTCCTGCGAGATTAAAGGCGATTTTTGCATCGGTATCATCGAGTTCAACAATGAGTTGTCCCCTTTTTACAAGAAAGGTATCATCGGTGTGAATCGCTTTTACAAAACTGGGGACTAGAGGGGTGATGATGATTTGATTCCCTTCAACATAGGCATCATCGGTGTATTTATAAAAACGCCAATAGAGAAACCAATAAAAAAACCCTAAGACAAGAAGTGAGCAAATAATTATTACATAGCGGTTTGCAAATTGCTTGCGGCTCAAGGAGCTCCCCCTTCTGCTTTAAGAGGGACCAAGTATGGGGATTTATAGCCCCCTCCAAACGATTTGGTTAACTTGATGACCGAAGCATATTGGTTGTAACGGAGAGAGAGTTCGGTTAATTGCTTTTCGAGAAATTCCTCTTTTCTGGCAAGCATCTCGAATGTAGAATCTAAGCAGTGGTATTCAAGTAATTTAGTAAGTTCATACCTTTTTTTCGCTTGCTCTACGATATTGCGTTGAAGGCTCTCTCTTTTAAAAACAGAAGTTACCAGTACTAGATAATTAGCGACCTCTTCTGCGCTTTTAAGGATCAGGTTGTTGTAGTCAAAGACTGCCTCTTCAAAGAGGGCTTTTTTTGCACGGACGTTGGCTCTGATAGCGCCTGCTGTGAAAATCGGAAGGTGAAGAGCGGGGAGAAGGCCCGTTGTAAAGCTTTTTCCATTGAATAAATTTGAGATGTTAAAGGTCTCAGCCCCTATCAAGCCAGTTAAATCGATATTAGGGAAAAAATCGGCAATCGCAGCACCTACTTCATGAGCAATCGATTCGACTCTCCAGATAGCAGCCATTAAATCAGGCCTTCTTGACAAGAGGTCGAGAAAGAGATGATCTGGTATTTCAATTGTTTCTGGAAGTGAGGCGAGCGGTAGGGAAAGCTCAAGAGGGTCATCGGGACCTGTACCACGCAACGCATTTAGCAGGTGCTTATTAAATTCAATCTCCTCTTGAATGGCGATGAGTTCTTTTTTTGTCTCATCAAGAGCTTCGATCGAGAGCCAGACAGGGAGTTTTGAAAACAGGGCCTTTTCTTGCATTTGATTGGAAAGATTAAATAGTGTGGAGCGAATCAAGACAAGTTCTTGATAAATCTCTTCCTTTAATAAATTAATTTTTAATGCGAAATAGACTTGTGCTAAGGCGGTTGTGACGATAAGTGTTACTTGAGAGGCCTCTGCTGTTTGAGCCTTTTCTCTACCTAAAGAGGCTTGAAAGAGATTTCGATATTTTGACCAAAAGTCAAATTCATACGAAAAGGAGAGGCTTAAATCTATCAGATTCCCATACCGAGGAATCGTAGGATTGAGTGTTTCATAGAGTCCATTTTTACTTAAATAGGCAGAGCTGTCGCTAGCATTGAAATATATAAAGGGGAAGAGGCTAGATCTTGCGATCACAGCAGATTGCTTTGCAAAGTTTATTTTTTGCTCAACAGCCTGAATGGAGGGGTTTTGTTTTAGTGCTTCATCGATGTACTGATTCAATTCAGAGCAGTAAAACATTTCCCACCATCGCTCTTCAGGCCAATCTCCACGTGCGAAAAAATCATTTTTTAAACTTTTGTCTACTAAGCTGTTCCCTGAAGGGGGGTAAATTAGAGATTGAGTCTGTTCCTTTTTAGGCATAGAAATGCAACCAAAGCAAAATAATAGAAGAAGAATCAAAATCCTTTTCATAATTCACCTAATAGTTGCATGTAATTAATTAGTCAAATAATTATGCATTTCTTGCCTTTGTGGACCCTTTGAAAAATCGATGAAAAATGTGTGGTATATGATTGAGCGATGCGATATAATCTTTGGCTTATGAATAAGATATTTACTATTGCTATCATCGGACGTCCTAATGTGGGTAAGTCGGCTCTGTTTAATCGTATCGCTAAAGAGCGTAGATCGATTGTGGAAGATATAGAGGGGGTTACCCGTGATGCCCTCTATGCAGAAGTCGATGTCTTTGGAAAAAAAGTGAGACTTGTTGACACAGGGGGCATTGATTCTCAAGGGAATATAGCTTTTAGTAAAGAAATTCGTGTACAGACTTTAGCTGCTCTTGATAGAGCGGATGCTGTGATTTTTGTGGTTGATGGTGTAATCGGAATCACCATGCAGGATGAAGAGATAGCAAGAATTTTATTTAAAAAATCCAAGCCAATTGTTTTGGCAATTAATAAAGTTGACGAGGGGACCAAAAGTGATTTAGTCCTTTCAAAATTTTATTCGCTAGGAATTTCCGACATGATTGCAGTTTCTGCAGCCCATGGAAATGGGATCGCAGATTTACTTGAAATTGCTATGGAAACTTATTTTGAGCCTTTTGTTAAAGAAGAGGGAAATATTCCTAAAGTTGCCATAGTGGGAAGGCCTAATGTGGGTAAATCAACCCTCATGAATTCAATCGTTGGTGAAGAAAGGTGTGTTGTAAGTGACATTCCAGGAACCACGCGAGATACCATTGATGAAGAGATTGGCGGTGTGTTATTTATTGATACTGCGGGACTTAAAAGAAAACAGCAAGAAAAAGAAGTGGTCGAAAAGTTTGCTAGGATCAGGACGGAAGAGGCGATTGAAAGAAGTGATATTTGTGTTCTTGTCGTTGATGTCCAAGATGGAATTACCGCTTTTGAAAAAACTATTTTACAACTTATTGAAGATAAGGGGAGAGGCTGTATTCTCTTTATTAATAAATGGGATCTGATTGAAGGGCACAGGATGGAGCATGCCATTCTTGACTTAAGAAATAGCCACCCAGTTCTTGAGCATGTTCCTATGATTATAGGGTCTGCCAAAACTGGTAGAAACGTAGCCGATCTTTTCAAAGAAATTTTTCAAGTGTATGAAAACCTTCAAAGACGAATTACAACCGGGGAACTCAACACCTTTCTGGAAAGAGCTGTTCAGCATAACCACCCATCATCAATTAGCGGAAAACGTTTGCGAATTTACTATCTTACGCAAGTAAGTGTTAATCCTCCCCATTTTGTACTGTTTGTCAATGATCATGAGCTTATGATGGAAAGTTACCGTCGTTATCTGATGAACCAGTTTCGTAAAGTTTACAACCTTATGGGCTGTCCTATCCGTTTCAAGCTTAAGTCAAGAGCTAGAACTAAGTACAAATTTCATGAGAAAGCTGAGCCTAGTGAGCAGCATTATCACACAGTATAAGTAGTTGACTAACTATTTTTTAGAAAGTGGGATCCCATTTGTAGATGACGTTATCGATGGTTCGCGTCCTGTAGAGCCAAGGATCTTTGTTTTCTCGAAGGAGGCGATCACACCCTTTCAGATAGCCGAGAAAAAAACCGTACCGCCTGATAGCTAAAAGCATATAACGGGCGCTTGTAGGGCGAAAGTGGCTTCTTGGGCCATCAACGGGGCTAATGACATTTTGGTGAAAGAGGATCACTTTTTCTGCAGCCAAACTTAAAAGGTCTGTCCGTTTTTCAAGAGGGGGGTCTTCTTTATAAATAATGAGATCGCTATCCTTTCCCCACGGGACAAAATAGCCTGCTGCATTGCTGTGCAGAGAAAAGCAGATTAAAAGAGATGCAAAAATAGATTTAAAAGCCATGTTGTAACATCAAAATGGGGAACATTTTATGGTCACGCATTTGATAGTGGGCGTGCGTTTCAAAGAGGCGCTCATTATAGAGAACAGCCCCCTCTTTTGCTCCAAGGATCCCGCCAAGGTACCATCCAGTTTCAAAACTTAGGGTAATGATTGCCGCAGGGACATTTTTTTTGTAGACAAAGTAGCCAGTGGTTGAAATAAAGAGGGCATTTAAACAAAATGCTGTAAATGCAGATTGCTTTTGGCCGATATAGAGGTAACCAAGGCCTGGGAGGGTTGCGTTTAAAAATCCTGCTAGGGAGGGGTTTTTCTTGTGTGCATTAAAGGCCTTTAGAATATCCCCGGTTGCTTTTTGGGAATCGGCAAGATTTTCTAATTTTAGAATTTCTCTCTCGTTATCTAGTTGTGTGGTGAAAATTTTTGAATCTTTGACTATCGAGACCAGAGAATCTTTTAAAGGGAGCTCTTTTTGAAGAGAGGCAATCTCTCTAAGAGTCCCCTCATTATTGGAAAGGTGCTTCATTTCATAGAGATCGGCATGTAAAATAGCGGTAGTTAACTCAAGTTTTTTTGCATCCGTGGGATAAAACTTCTTCATAGTTCGAAGGACCCAAGTGGCCCGTTCTGGATTTTCTGAGTTTAGATAGGAGTCGACTAAGATAATTAAGAGGTCGTGAAACCCGATAAAATTTCGGTCTGTAGCAGCCAATACCGAGTTTTCAAAAGTGTCAATGACATCAAAGTATTTTTTTCCGAGGTAGTAACAATTAATGATTTGATATTGAATCTCTGCCTTTCTCTCCAGATTAGATTCAGGAATTAGGATATCAGCGCGCTTAAATGAAGTGATTGCTTGGTAGAGATCTAATTTTTTTGCAAAGGCGAGCCCTATTTGATACTCGATTCCCCAGGGAGAGTATGACTCGTTCTCAGTTAACGGATTAAAAACTGGAGATAAGTGTTTTAAGTACTTGTCTTGTACAGCAAAATCGATTTTTGGTTTCATTGCAAGCTTCGCGTCCTGTCTAGGAACGCAACCGCCAGTAAAACAAAAGAGGGAGCAAGCAAGGAGAAATCGATTGAGCTTCATAGGGGTCAGATTATAGATCATTTGATGAAATTACGAAAGTCAAAAAAAGATTAATCTTCATAGTCGTTGTCAAGATCGTCGGGGGAGCGGACCAGTTCAAGCCCTCTTTGGAAGTCTTCGACATTCGCTTGGTTTTTATTACTAAAGAGCTCTTCTTGACGGTTGGTGATTTTGCTGTACTCTTCGTGGGTTTTAATGATGTGAGGTTTGACAAAGATGAGGACATTATTTGTGGTGCTGATTTTGTTATTTAGGGAGAACGCCGCCCCTACAAGAGGGAGCCCCCCTAGGCAGGGTATCCCGTTATTAAGCCGTGTTGTACTATTTTGCATGGTTCCAGAAAGGACCAGGAAGTGTCTGTCTGGAAGGTGGACTTTCGTGGTCATGCTTGTCTTAGAGGTGGTAATCCCGTTGACGCTGTTAGCTTGTTGGACTGTTGTTGAGCCGCTAGAGCCACCGCCTTGGTTTTGTGTTGCAGAAAGCTCGTAATCAATGTCGAGTGTAATGATGTCATTATCCCCGATAATGGGAGTGATGCTGAGAGTGACTCCCACGTTTCGGTATTCAAGGTTGGCATTAGTCGTTTGGCTCAATCCGGAGGTTGTGACAAGGGATCCGGTGAAAGGGATGTTAGAGCCTGAAAAAATTTTGGCATTTTGGTTGTCTTGCGCTACAATTTTTTGGGCAAGGATTTCAGTGATTGTCCCGGTTGTTCTGAATGCTTTGACTAAAGAGCCTAAGCTTGCATACGATTTTCCTTTGTGCCAGATCACATCCCCAATAACTCCTAAAAAACCACCGAGAACCGGGGGAATGTCTTGTCCATTCGGAAGTACAGCACCTGAAGTAGTTCCGTCTACAGTTGTTCCGATAGAGGTGATGGCAGGTAGTGCTGCAGGAAATCCAGTGACAGTCCCAGAAGCTGGGTTTAAATCATTTGAGCTGTAATTACCGGCTCCCCATCCGAATCTGTTATGAACAGTTCCTTGGGTTCCCCAGGAGAGTCCAAATTCAAGGTCGTCGCTATTATTTGATTCAACAACTAAAATTTCGATGAATACTTGCTTAAGCGGTTGGTCAATACTCTCGATAAGCTCGCGGAGCTTTGCTAAAACTTTTGGCTGACCTGTTGCAATTAGAGAATTAGTTGCCTCAACCCATTGGGTTGACTTGACAGCTTCAGCTAAGCTGGTGTTTTTTTTCTGCGCTGTTTGTGAGATCAAGTCGCCACTAATTACTGTGAGTGCTTGGACAATACTTGAGCCCGATTGGTGTTGCAATTTATAGATGAGAAATCCTGTATCATCAATTGTCTCAACACCACCTGGTTGGACTACCTTAACCCCTCTTCCAGAAGCTGTCTCTTGAGTGTCAAACTCTTTTAAGAGCTCTACTACTTGGTCGATATCCCCGGGCTTGCCTGTTAAAATCAAGGTGTTTGTTCTATGAAGGTAAGAGAGATGATCAATCACTTCTGCTAAATTTTCATTAGTAACCCCTGATGCAACCAGATGTTGTTCAAAGTTTTTAACCATGTTGATAAGTTCAGACCCAGGGACAAATACGGGCTTATAGGTCTTATACCCTTCTGCTTGTCTTATTGGAGCTGCTATTGCTTGCTTTTCAGGTCCGAAATCAAGTCCATCGAGTAACTTTTGTATTTTGTCTAGATCTGCTTTGCTCCCTGTAAATACAATCGAATTTGAGCTTGGAGAGATTTGGCCTCCCGCTACGCTTTTCATTAAACTGTCTTGATTGGGGGCTTCCCTAACAATTTGCTTAAGATGAACCAATAACTCTTTTGGTGCAAAATGTTTTACTTTGTAAACGAGAAAATTTGTCCCGAGCTGATGGGTCACCTGAGATTTCACATTTTCAGAAGAGTCAAGAATGGATAAAAAATCTTTAAGCTTTGAGATGGTCTGCGGCGTCCCTATGAATTGTACTGCATTAGAATCGGGGATTATACGCATAGAATGAACCGCCTTTTGGAGCGATTCAAAATCTGGAGATTGGCCCGTCGGGTCTGCATATTCTGCTATGCCAAAAAGGGTTGCTTTAAGGTCTGCTGGGGATAGATATTGGAGTTTATAGACAAAAACTTCAGGAGTTAGAAGGGTTTTTTGGACAATGTCATTGGCGCCAATCAGTTCTTTTGCTTTTTCTAAACTTTGAGGCGATCCCGATAAAATCAGAATGTTTCCGCTAGGGGTAGCATTGGAACTTTTTAAGGTTTGTAGTAAATCGGGATCTGTTGTGGCTGTTTTCGATAGTAGGCTAGCGGTTTCGTGTAAAATCGAGACAATTTCTCTTGCGGGTCTGTTTAGTACTGGAACAAACAGGGTGGATTGGTGCGAAGATATGTGTTTTTGCGCAGTATCATTTGCGATTATGAGTTCTCTTGCTTTTTCTACACTTAAGGGGCTCCCTGATAAAATAACCGTATTCCCATTTTCTGTGTAGGAGGCGCTTTTAAGAGTAGCAGTTAAGCTGGGATCTTGATCGTTGCTCTTAGAGAGAGAGAGCGCGGTTTCGTGTAAAATCGAGACAATTTCTTTAGCAGGACGATTAAGAATGGGGATAAAAGTGACATTTTTGTCTTGAGGAGTACCAGTTTGTAAATTGGATTCAATTTTCTGATCAAGATTCTCAAGAACTCCAGGAATCTTATCTAAAGAGGATTTGGTCCCTGTGAAAATTAATTGATTGGAAGAAGGGAGCTCTTTTACACTCTCTAAGGTTTTTAAAAAAGAGGGGTCTGAAAGTCCTCCCGCTTTGAGGTTTTTTGCTGTCTCTAAAATTAAGGCTTTTAAATAGGTAGCAGAAGTTTGCTTTGCGTTATAAATAAGAAATTCAGTCCGATGAATGCTTTGGTGGGAGGTTGGCTTATGTTCTTCACCTGGAGTATCAAACGATACTAAAATATCGGATAATTCTTTTAGAGCGGCTGGGCTCCCCGAAAAAAGAAGGGAGTTTGTCGACTCAACCCACTGAGCCGAATCTAGAGCTTGTATTAGAGGCTCATTCGCACTTTTGCTCGCTTTTAAAAATTGAGATAAGCTGCTTAACGAAGCACGAAGTTGTTCTTGGGGTGCCTCTTTAACTTTATAAACGAAAAAGGAATTATGGTGGGCTTGCGCTATTGGCATAGCTCCTGGTTTGTCAAGGTCTTGTAAGACACTCATTGTCTTATCAATGAGAAAGGGTGTTGAAATAATGAAAATCGTTTGAGTTCCAGATTGGGGGATGATTTCTAATGTTTTGGAATCGGCAATCGGAGTAAGAATTTGTTTTGCAAGGAGGGCTAAATCAGAGACAGGTAAAAATTTTGCTTTGTAAGCATCCACGTCGTAAGGGGTTTGAGGAGCGTCTAAGCTAATTAATAGATGTTCAATTGTGTTGATGCTAGAAGAGACGTCGGTAATGATTAGTTGTCTGGTTTCTGCAGAGACTTCAACAAGCGCCTCTTTAGAGAGCATGGGAATCAGAAGAGAAGCTATGTGGGCTGGGTTCCCCTTTTCTATTTTGAATACTTTTGTCATTAAAGCCGGTTTTAGTTTCCCTTTCAGAGGATAATCTTCAGAGACTACAGTCGGTATTTGCCGTACATCATCGTTTTTATGAATTAAAAGATTTTGCTCTTCTTCAATTAGAGTTAGCCCGTGTATTCGCAAAATTTGAACAAGAGCAGATAAGATGTTGTTTAAGTCTGTTTGATCTTCTGAGACAATCGTCACATTAAAATTCAGATCTGCTTCGTCATAGATCACATTGACGCCAGCAATTTTGCTGATAAATTTCAAAAATTCTTGGATAGGCACGTTATCAAAATTAATTGTGTATCCCTCTGACTCAAGTTCCAGTTCAGTTTTTTTGGACGCAGATTCAATAAATGCAGGAAGAGCCGTGAGGCTGAGTGCGATAACAGGGCAGAGAAGAGAAAAAACTTTTAAATTCATATATTAATATATTTAATAGCCAAAAGACTTCTTCAGATCCTAAAAGAAAAATTGAATAATTGCAAGAAGTCTATCTTTTTTTAGAAGACGCGTAAAAGGGAGAGTACGATTTTTTCTGCCGAGTTGTCAGAATTTTGAGATTTTTCTTGAAGGGTTTCAAGAAGGAGGGGAGATAACTTTTCCGGAGATAAGAATTTATTTGCATTGAGGGTTTCAAGAGTGAGGTCGTCAAGGTTTGGAAACGGATGCATGATAAGCATGTCTCCGGGATTCCAAGTGTCTTGGGTTGAGAAAAAAGGGATGTTAGGTTCTAGGCCAAGAAATGGAGATTTGTTGCGCAAGATTCGCCCTTTTCCCCCCAAACTTGAGATGTGCCAAATTGATTCAAATCCTGATGAAATAAAGGAGAATTGATTCATTAAGGGGCTTAAGTGAAGAATTGTGATCGCCTTTTTTTGTCCAAAAGATTCATGGCAAAAGAGTTGATTGAGTTCAAAAGCAAATAGACTTGAGGTAAAAGGTTCTGGTCTCTTTTTAGTATAAAAGTCATGAATACGGGCTCTTAGCAGACCTTTTAGGACTGAGAGGGAGATGATAGAGGCGAGTTGAGAATAGGGAGATTCAGCCAAGATAATTACATAAGAGTTGTCTGGAAGTTTAAAAAAATCATAATAAATTCCAAACAGATGGATTGCCTTTGGTTTTGCAAGACCGATATCTATTTCAGGCCACGTGGGAATCGGGGTGAGAAGTTCTTGATGCTCTTTTCCAAGAACCTCCCAAATTTTAAAAGCATCCTCTTTGCCCTCTCCATTTTCGGATAAGTCGTTAGATTTTAAATATTTTGAAATGTCTGCAATGAGATCAACAATGTCTGGATAGCGAAGTTTTGGGTTGGGTTCTAGCGCCTTTTTTAAGATAGGACGGAGATTTGTAGGGATTAAATCGAGTTGAACATTCCCAAAAGAAAGTTTTCCCAAAATAAGTTCATACATCATAATTCCCAGAGAGTAGATGTCTGAGTTAAAGGAAATATTAAAAGGGTTGGCCTTTTGTTCAGGGCTCATGTAACTAGGAGTTCCGATGATTTGATTTGGCCCGGGTCTTCTTGGTTTATTTGTCTCTTCAAGAATATGAGCAATCCCGAAATCAATCAGTTTTGTGTTCCCATTTTCCATGATTAGGACGTTTTCAGGTTTAAGATCTCTGTGTATGATTCTGTGCGAGTGTAGGTGAAGAAGGGCGTAGGAAATTTCTAAAATAATATCTAGAGCCTTTTGAAGGGAAAGAGACTTGTGCAAAATAAATTGCCTGAGGGAGATCCCTTGAATGAATTCCATTGCAATATAGAGCCCCTTTTCCCACTCACCTTGCCCATACAGTTTCACGATATTTGGATGATCGGCTAGACTTATGATTTCGGCCTCTTTTAAAAATTGATCAGACAATTCTTGATTGGATAAGAGTTGGGGGAGTAATACTTTAATTGCAAGGGGCTTTTTGGTCTCAGGATGAGATCCAAGCAGTAAAAGGCTCATGGAGCCCTGACTTAAAAGAGAATCGATTTTATAAGGGCCTACGTACTCGGGTAAAATAAATTTAGGCGTTGCCGTTCTGAACGTGGGGAGAGTGGTTTGGTTATAAAAATCGATGTTTTTCATGATTATTTGTAGAGTTCTAGGATTTTTATGCCGATGGTATCTCCAATTTCAATCATTTCTCCTTTTCCAATCACTTTTCCAGAAGTTGTTAAGGTAACAATTCTTGGGTTGACTTCGATAGGTAGTTTGTACCCTGGCTCCATTTTAGCCAGCTCACTAAGAGAGACTTCAAAGCGCCCTACTTCGAGTTGAACTTTTATTCCAATATCATTAATGGAAACGGTTTCTAAAGGCGAATCTTCCTTCGCCGTTTCTTCCTGTTCCTCGACGAACGGTTCATTTTCTTCAAAATCTTCCATTTCATCGATTTCAAAATCATCATTCAGCATCGATTGTCCCTTCATTGTAAGCGTAAATAAAATCAAGAATTTTAAATTTGCCCTCTTTTAGCTTTACTTGAAACAAGGGGGTCTCATTTAAAAGCATTTTTAAACTTCCGGTTCTTGAGCTTGGTTTATAAAAAGCGTTATCGATTACAACAAAATCCCCCTCTTCTAACGAAGAGAGATCGGCTTTTGAGAGTTCAAAGGATCCATTTATGAGTTTTATAGGGACGGAGAGGTTGGGGAATCTTTTGGAGAGATCGGGAAGAGAAAGACGCTCTTTTGAAAAATGACGCATAAAAGATTCTTTGAAAACTTTGGATAAAACAAGCCTTCCCCAGATCTTTTTTTCTCCGTGAGTCAGAGCGATATCGATTGCATAACCGACCTCGTCAGGCCGAACCTCTTTTGTTAATTTTGGAGAAAATTGCTTAAATAGCTCTGTTTCACCAAGGGCTTCAAGGGTAATTAAAAGAATATAGCGATAGATGCCCTTAATTAAATCGGGGTTCTGCAATTCTAAAGTTTTTTGATTTTTATCGCTGATCCATGAGACTAAAGTTTCTAAATCTTCATAGGACGCTATCCAGAAGCAATCACCCTGTAGAGGACTTATCTGCAAAGAGACCGAAATAGGAGAGGATCCAAGCCCTGAGAAGTAAGAATCTTTATTTTTCCAGCCCGACTCACCAAGTTCAATCGAAAAAGGGGAAATTCCTAGCCTTGAGGAGATAAGAGAGGCGAATTGCTCTAAGGAAAATGAGGCATCCCAGGCGAAATCAGGGAGATCTAAAATCTCTTTCAGTTGATTTTCAATAGGTTGAATCCATGACTGCTGGGGGGTCATTGTTTGCTTTTTCCCTTGTTGACCGGAGAATAGCCGAATCGTTTAGATTTTGGAAGAGAAAAAGAAGGGGCTTTTTGAAAGGGGGGAGAAATTGCAAACGAAAAATTAGGAAATGCAGCTTGAAGAGTTGTTAATAAAGCATTCTGTTTTAAACTGATCAGCGCCGAAGTTTGCTCGGAACCATAAAAAGAGATGTGAAAGGCTGTAGGAGCTGTATCATATTGGTCAATAACGACTTCTATGTTTTCAGTTGAAGGTAAGGTGATGGATAATTTAGTTTGTAACACTCCAGATTTAACTAAAGTAGCGATCTCGGATTGGACCGGTTCAATCATCGTTTTTAAGTCGGGGGAAAGGGCCGCTAACGCGTTTACATAGGTGAAGGTTAACGTTTGAGGGATCAAAGGGGCCACATAGGGACCGTCTAAAAGAGCCGTCTCTTCTTTAGGCTTTTCAGACTCCTCCTCTTCCTCTCTTACCATATAAGAGGGGAACCTGCGAGGCTCCTTCTCATTATGAACTGGTAAAATTGTTTTTTTGTTTGTATCTGCAATTTGCGAAAGATCCATCCAAACAATTTACCTAAAAGCCCTTAAAATATCCACACTATTTTGGGTTCCCCCCTCATATACCTCTTCCAAATGAATCTTACCCATCTTTCATTACCTGCATCTTCATCTTTAAAATTGCCTCGGGCTTACCTAGTTTTCAAATAGAGCGCGCCCTCGGCATCAACTAGCGTCTAATTAAAATAGGAAGCGCATGTAAAGAAATCTGGGTAAGATTCATTTGGAAGCGGTATATGAAAACTTGCGGTTATGAAAGACTAATAGTTAAAAGAAATTCTCGATCGTACCCAAGTTTTCGCGCGAGAAGAAGTCCTAACTCTCTTTGAATTTTATTGAAAATTTCTTGATTACTACTAGTGATGCTTTTTGTGACAATCTCGATCATTTGCCCAGGGCGGATAATAATTTCCAGATCCTCCACTTCGCCAGGAAAAATTTTTTGCCAATACCCTTTAATATACCCCTCAATGATTACCTCCTCGACAACAACCCTAGAGGCCCCCATTTTTATGGTATAATACCTTGATTTGTAGATATTTAGAAATCCAATCAACAGAATTAAACCAAAAAAGGCAATAAAACCCCCAACAATCAGTAATAAACTTGGGCAAGAGAGGAGCAAATGAATCAAATTAAGCTCAATATTTGGGGTAAAATAGCTTAAAATTGCCAAAACCCCAGTAGCTAGGAGGATCAAAACAAATAAAAGGTGGACACAAGAAAACAAGCTCCCTCTAAAACTCTTCAGCATACTCATCTTCTTTTTCTAAAATGACACTCTCTTTCTGTTTAGCTCTTCCAAGGAGTTCATCCAAACTCACATCCGACAGTAAATTTTTAAAAACTACATGAATGCACGCCACATGAAGTCCTGTCAATTGGGTAATTTCTCTAACAAGCTTGCTTTGAATTTCTTCAGCCTTTTCAGGAAGAGAAATCCCATAAACGACATTCACCTCAAGCTTTATATTAACTGAGTGATTTTTAGAATCTTGCTCAATGTAAACCCCTTTAATCCGATCCGCTCCCTCTCTACCAAGCAAATTATCTATAAGATTTCCTTCAATGAGTGCAATCCCCTCAATTCCTGCTAGGCATTTTACAGCAATCGCCTGAAACACACGGCTTTCGATATCTCTAATAAAAATTGTATCGGGCAAATCAATCTCTTTCATATCAAGATCTTCAAACTGGTCCATTCTTTCTCTTCCCTCCATCACTTTCTTTCATTTTCTTACATTGCCTCGAAAACATCAAGTTAGATATGATATTTTCTACACTAATATTCTAAAAATAGCTAAGATCCGAAAAAGGGGTAATCTACTATGAACTATTTGAATTTTTCTTTTGTTTTATTTTGGACCATTACCGGGATCACAACATCCTATATCGCAAAGCAAAGAAACCGAAATCCGATAGCCTGGTTCTTCATAGGACTCTTCTTTAGCCTCTTCGGCCTCCTCCTCCTCCTCGCCCTCCCCTCTAAAACCCTCCCCACAGAAGAAAAAGAAGATGTTAAAGTCCCTGACATTAAAACAATGCATAGCGATGCTGCAGCTCTCTCTGACGGCTCCATGTATAACGAGCCCAGCATCCCCCGCATCTCAAGAGACTCCCAAATCGACTGGTACTACATCGACTCCAAAGCCCAAATTACCGGCCCCTTTAAACTCCCCGAACTCAGAAGAGCCCTTATAGAGGGGAAAATGGATGCCAAAACCTACATTTGGTGCGAAGAGTACCTCGACTGGACCCAAATCCACTCCATCCAAAATGGAGAATCTCTCCTCGACCCAGACTTTCTCTAAACCTCTCAAATCAAGAATGTTGCGAATTTACCCCTCATTTCTGTTATTGCAATTAATTATTTAATTATGGTATAATTATTACGTTAATCAATAATCTTAGAGAGGTTTTTTATGTTTATCAGAGCTGGAACTTTAAACAATTATATAGACTATCATCAGAATATAACCCATGAACCTAAATCTCCACCAGCACATTTAACAGACATCCAAACAAATAAGAGAATGACTCTTAAAACCCTTGTTTCAGAGATATATCGCCACTGTCACAATATTGCGAATTTTACATCCAAGACAATAGCTCCAGAATCTATAACTTTTGCAAAGGCGTCAATAAACTATTTAAAGGGGAAACTGACGGAAAAGAGAACTAATCAAAACAAACTCATTCAATTATTCCAACGACTTTTCAATTTTTTGTTCCACACCACTCTTGGCTACTCTGCCCACATACAAACTCTTGAAGCGGCTCTGAAATGTATGGAAGAAATACTACCTACACAAGAATCGACAACTAAGGCAACTACAACTAGCCCCTCTCCAAAGCCCACCTCGTAAGCACCCGAGCCCTTGAAAAAATTATATAGAGTTAGCTTTGTTATCCCTCAAAACGGTGAACGGTTTTGGAGATTGGCTTATAGCAAGAGAGTCGCGATAAATGAAGATAATTTATTTGATTTAATAGATAGAGTTAAGGCTGAACAAAAGAAATCTGTTCAGCCTTATTAACAAGCTTACCAAGAGGCTTTTATGATTCCAGGGACTAGTCCTTCTAGGGCTAGTTCTCGGAAGCAGAGCCTTGAAACTTTAAATTTACGGTAGTAGCCTCGTGGTCTACCCGTTAGCATGCAGCGATTACGGATACGAATCGGTGAAGAATTTTTTGGAAGTTTGTCCAATTTTTTCATCGCATCGATTTTTTCTTCTTCAGTAGCGCTAAAACTTCTAACAATTAATTTAAGTGCTTGACGTTTATCGTACGTTAGAGAAGTTAAGTGTTTTCTTTTTTTCTCTTTTTCAATTAATGCTTTTCTAGCCATATGTGTTCCCTACTTTTTCTTTGCAGGTCCAGCCTGTCTCTGTTTACGTGTAGGATCTTTTTTATTTATTACATAGATCCTCCCCTTTCTTTTTACAATTCTATCTCCCTTTAGAGGATCCGCTTTAACGGAAGATCTTACTTTCATCTAAATACTCCAGTGCATAAGTGTAATTTGGAAATCTAGTTTGCCAAAAGAGTGATTTATTGACAATAATATTTCGCTCAAGCTATCATCTTGCCTATAAATTTAATCAAAGAGACCTATATGAAAAGAACGTATCAACCAAGTAAATTGAAAAGAAGACGTACTCATGGATTTAGAGCAAGAATGGCGACCAAGTCAGGCAGAGATATCTTGTCTAGAAGAAGGGCAAGAGGCCGTCACAAGCTTACCGTATCTGATGAGAGCGCTTGCTAAGAACGACTTTTCCCTCCTAAAATCAAAAGGGACTAGAGCTTTTGGCAAATGCGTCAAATTTTGCTTTACCTTTGGAAATTATGAGGGACTTGAATTAGGAATCACCGCCTTTAAAAAGGGCGGAAATGCAGTAGCTAGAAACTATTTTAAACGTTTGGTAAGAGAAGTTGCTAGAAAAGTTTGGCCCCAGTTGCCGAAAGGACTTAGAGTACAAGTCCTTCCTCTGTTGCCTCTCAAAGAGATCTCTTACAATGAAATATTGAAAGATTTCCACGATTCATTATGCACGTCAATCCAGACCAAAAGAAAGCCATTGAAACCGTAAAAGGCAGAGTTTTAGTCTTAGCCGGTGCTGGAAGCGGAAAGACCTCGGTCCTTGTACAAAGATGCATCAACCTTCTCAATAATCACAGAGTACCACCAACTGCCATTTTGGGCCTCACCTTTACCAATAAAGCTGCCCATGAAATGCGCCACAGGATTGCAAAACATGCAAGCCCAGAAATAGCAAAAGAGGTAACCCTTTCTACCTTCCACAGCTTCTGCTTCTGGATCTTGAAGCAAGAGATTCATCACCTCGGTTATACAAATACATTCACAGTTTATGACGACAAAGACAGAGAGCGCCTCTTACTCACTTTGGAGAAACAATTAAAAGTGGAACACGAATCAGAAAATGTAACTGAAGAGGTTCTTGTCGCTGAATTTATCAAGTCCTTGAAAGCCTACAATGCTGTCGATTTTGACGGCCTTCTTACCCTGACTCTAGAGCTTTTTCAAAAAGTGCCAAGTTTGCTAGAAAAATACCAAGACCGCTTCCGCTACATCATGATTGATGAGTATCAAGATACCAATCAGACTCAGTTTGCCATAGCAGATCTCTTATCAAAAAAATATGGGAATCTATTTGTTGTCGGCGATGATGACCAATCTATCTACAGCTGGCGGGGCGCAGAGGTGAAACACATCCTTGAATTCCAACATAATGCAATCATAAAGCTGGAGCAAAACTACCGAAGCACAAAGACAATCCTTGATGCAGCCAATGCGGTGATTAAGAACAATAAAGAGCGCCACCTTAAGACCCTTTGGAGTGGGAGCTTTGAGGGGGATAAAATCCACGTCTTCCACGCTCTTAATGAAGTTGAAGAGGCAGAGGCTGTAGTTGCTCGAATTTTACGGTTAAAGCATGAAAAGGGGCTGAAGTGGAGTGACTTTGCTATTCTCTACAGGTCAAACACCCTATCGAGACCTTTTGAAGTTGCTTTAATGCAAGCCCCTTACAAGGAAGGGGAAAAATTTGTGAGGGGAATTCCTTACAAAGTTGTTCAAGGAACTGAATTTTACGAGCGGGCCGAAATTAAAGACTTAATAGCCTACCTTAGAGTCATCGTCAATCCCAGTGATAACACCCCTCTTTTGCGCATTCTCAATTATCCAAAACGGAGCATCTCTGTAAACGCCATTGAAATTTTAAATCAGATGAGCCGTACGCAAAAAATTTCCCTTTGGGAAGCTCTTCATAGATCCCAAGACTCTCCCCTCTCTTCCATCGCAAAAGCGGGAGTTGCCAATTTCCTAAAATTAATGGAGGAGGCAAAGCAAAACTTTGAAAGCAAAACACTTCATGAAGCAACAAAATGGCTAGTAGATAAATTAGATCTTAGAGCTGCCCTTAAAGAGGAGTTTAAGTCTGAAAAGGCACAAGAATTTAAATGGGAAAATATCCAGACATTTGTCTCTATGACAGAGACTGGTGAAGAGACAAGCTTGCACGAATTTTTAAGTACTAATGTACTTGATGGCTTTAAACCAGAAAAGAAAGATAAATCAAAAGACATGGTCAATCTCCTTACCTTTCACAGCGCAAAGGGGCTGGAATTCACAGCCTGCTTCCTTGTAGCTATTGAAGACCGTTACCTTCCCCATGAAAGAAGCCTCCTTGAAGGAAATTTAGAAGAAGAGAGACGGCTTTTTTATGTGGCGATCACCCGAGCTAAAAAATATCTCACCATTAGCATGACAAAAGGGAGAACCAGCCACGGAAAAGAAAAGCCCTCTAATCCCTCTAGATTTTTGTTTGAACTCCCTAAAGAGCTCCTAGAAATAGAACATTCGGATAGACCTCTCTCCTTTCTCCATTAAGACCCAAACTATGAAAAATCCCACTTATGAATAAATTTCCCCTAACAACAATTTTAAGACACAGAAAAGAAAACCTTAAAAAGTGCAGCCTTAGAGGCCTTGAATCTAGAGGCGATATGCAGTTTTTCACCTATCCAAAACAGAGCCTTCCCCCTCTCACAAGCTATATTTTGCTCGATCTAAATGGCCCCCCCTTATCAATACAAGACGCGCCATACGGGCTTCTTCTCATCGACGGAACTTGGAGCCACGCACAAACAATGACTGAAAACCTTCCCCAAGCTCTTTCTCAAAGCCTAATCCTGAGATCCCTCCCCTCTCACATCAAAACAGCCTACCCTCGGAGACAAACTCTCTGCTTAGACCCGGACCGAGGTCTTGCCTCAATAGAAGCCCTCTTTATTGCTTACCACATTCTTGGCAGAAACACGGAAGGGCTCCTGGACCACTATTACTGGAAGGATGAGTTCCTCTCTCTCAATCAACTTCTAACGCCCTGAACAGAGTTATACCAAAAATGATTAGAGTTTAGCTATCCTGAATTGACTGCCCGTCCTACGGACATGGCAGGGTGAATAAAAGGTTCCATGCTTCGCTATGATAAAATTTTTATTTTTTTTCCTTTGTTTACAATGCTTCTATACCTCTTCCAAATGAATCTTATCCAGATTTCTTTACATGCGCTTCATATTTGAATTAGACGCTAGTTGGTGCCGAGGGCGCGCTCTATTTGAAAACTAGGTAAGCCCGAGGCAAATTTAAAGGTGAAGATGCAGGTAAGGAAAGATGGGTAAGATTCATTTGGAAGAGGTATATGTTTAAGACAATAAAAAACAAGGAACAAGATATGTTTGAAACTCACGTTGACGAATTGGTTCGTAAAGATCATCCCTTTAGAAAACTTTTAGAAACAATTGATTTTAAAAAACTTTGCAAACCTCTCAGAGAGCCGGTTTCACGAAACTCTTAGAAGAAAAGGCTATCCTATTGAATCAGGATTTGCTCCTCTTGTTTTACAATCGATGGAAGATTTAAGTGATACAAAATTAGAGAGGTTTTTACAGGGAACTAATGCAGGAAACCCTTTTTGTCGATTTTCTCTGATGGAGAAACCTCCTGATCCTATCATTCCTAAGCAGGCTCAAAAAGGGTATTTAAAAAATCTTTTATTTTTAACCAGCTCTATGCTATCTGTAAAAATAAAAGGAGAATTTTATGGGACTTCATCTTACCCTTCACGCAATTCAAGCAGGCATTTTAGTTCTAGTACTTTTAATTGTTTTACTTGTGCCACCACTTCGACATCTAGTTCTAGGCACTGCCTTTGTCGTTCTTCTTGGCTTAGCTCTATACGGAGTCTACTCTGCTAAGAAAAAAATAAAATAATTAGTTTTCTTTTTTTGTAATTTAGTTGAATTGTTTGTAAATCTGAACACTGATTTCAAACAGAGCAAATAAGAAAAGGAGCACAAGAGAAATCTTTCCCCCTGGGAGAAGTCTGTTGTTACCTGGAAGTTTTTTGTAATATCTTCCAACCCAGGCCATCATAGTAGGAAGAAGACCTAAGAGAATGGCACATCCAAATCCGCCTGCGTATCCAAGCGCATGAAAGAAAATCGAAGGATTGGTAAGGGCAATAATAACTGGGGGAACATAGACAATCAGGGCAAGCCCCCCCCTTTTAACCTGAGTATGCTCTATTTTTAGAGAGTCCATTAAAAAATCTAAAAGCCCTAGAGTAACCCCAATAAATGAAGTGGTGAGGGCAAAGAAGGCAAAGAAATTTCCTATTAAAGAAATTTTGGAATTTTGAAGAATAAACTTTAAAGGCTCAACAGCAGTAACCCCCAATTCTCTAGCTGCAAGAAGACCGTGCGGCCCTTCGACAGGGACAATCCCCTTAATAATGATATCCCAAATAATATAGGCCACAAACGGGATAGTCGTCCCAGCTATAATAGCAAATCTTGTCCGCTTTCCATCTCTACCTAAGTATTCCAGCAAGGTAGGCACCGTCCCTTGATAACTAAATGAGGTAAAAATAACAGGCAATCCCAAAATTGCCCCCTTCCAACCCCACTCTTGAATCCTAGAAAAATCTATTTTTTCCACACCAAAGACCACAAATCCTAAGTAGGAGAGGATCAATCCTGCCATAAGAATCCCATTGACCCTTCCCGCAATTTTAGTACCTAAAAAAACTACACCTCCAAATAGAGAAGTAAATAATAAAATACCAAATGTTGAATAAGTCTCTGAAAATAAGCGACCTCCACCTGCGACATACGCCACAGTAAGGCTGTAAAAAAGAAAGATATATAAAGTCCAGGCAAGCCATTTACCTGTCTTCCCTAGCAATGCAGTCGCCATTGAAACAATATTAGCATTTCTAGGAAGCCAAAGTCCGATTTCTACAAATAAAAGCCCTGTTGCAACGCTGAAAATCCATGATAAAAAATAGACGGTCCAAGAGGGAACCAACCCTCCAACAGCAGTTGCCAAAGGGAGTGCCAGCATACCGGCCCCAAGAGCAGTTCCACCAATTAAAAGAGATCCTAAAAAGGTTTTCATTTTCATAATCGTACCAAATATGGTATCCTACTTTTTCGAATAAACGCAAGTGGTAATGTGCCTAAAGTCTATCAGAAATCTGAACACGGTATATCAAAAGAAAAAATTGATCCTGCCGCCCTTTTTGTTATTGAAACCCTTAAAAATGCAGGCTATATCGCATATGTAGTCGGCGGCTCTGTAAGGGATCTCCTCTTAAGCAACCCTCCGAAAGATTTTGATATCTCAACTTCGGCCAAACCTGAAGAGATTAAAAAACTTTTTAATCGCTGCTATTTAATCGGAAAGAGATTCCGATTAGCCCACGTCCATGTAGGCTCTAAAGTTCTCGAAGTTGCAACGTTCCGCAAAGGGGATAATAGCAACGACGCCCTAATCGTTGAAGACAACGAGTGGGGAAGTGAAGAAGAAGATGTTATGAGACGTGATTTCACCATCAATGGACTTTTTTTCGACCCTACAGACGAGACAATTACCGACTATGTCGATGGGTACAAAGATGCGAAAAAAAACCTCCTCAGGACGATTGGAAATCCTCACGTCAGATTCAAACAAGATCCTGTTCGAATGATTCGGCTTCTAAAGTTTCGGGCCAGATTCGGGATCACTATTGACCAGGCAGCGCAAGAGGCCCTCTTTGAGTGCAGAAGTGAAATTCTTAAAAGTTCTCAAGCAAGAATTTTCGAGGAACTTTTACGGATGCTTGAATCGGGATACAGCGATGGTTTTATAAAACTTTTAGCAGAGCACGGCTTTTTAACCCTCCTTGCACCCAAGCTTTCAGAAGCATTTGAGCACGGGCAAGGGGAAACTATTTACGAATTTCTTCGAGAAATCGACAGCAATGTACTAGTGGAACCCAAAAAAAACCAACAACGCCCCGTCTTGCTCTCTGCCCTCGTCTTCCCCCTTCTTGAAAAGCATTTAAGAATTTTAAATGAGGGGAGAGAGCGCCCCATGCACTTAGGAGAAATTCAGGAAGAGTCTCTTTTTATGATTAGAGACGCTTTTGCCCCATTTCTTATCGTACCAAAGAAAATTGTATACAGCATGGCCTCAATTCTGACTTCTCAATTCCGCTTTACCCCCCTGGAAAAAAAGAAATCGACACGTCAAAAAATTCCTGCTATCCCCGACTTTAATTTAGCTCTCCAATTTTTTGAACTCCGAAGCCAAATCGAACCGGGACTTCAAAATCTTTATCAAGAGTGGGACTATTTCTGGAAAAAACAAGGAAAGCGCCCCTCCTCTAGACGCCCCCGAAGAAGATGACCCTTTTTGTTGTAGCTGGGGAAAAAAGCGGCGATGCAATCGGCGCAAATTACCTCAAAGATCTTTCTGGAAAAATTGAAATTCGCGGAGTTGTAGGACCAAAATTAAAAGAAATCGGAGCTACAGAACTTTTTTCTATAGACGACTTCAATGTAATGGGGCTCACAAGCATACTGAAGGCCCTTCCAAGACTTATAAGACTTTTTTTTAAAATCAGAAAAGTAATTTTAGAGGGCGAGCCAAAAGTTGTTTTACTCATCGACAATGCGGAATTTAGCCTTATTCTAGCCAAATCCCTTCGAAAGAAGGGCTACAAAGGAAAAATCATTCAACTCGTCTCCCCTAGCGTTTGGGCGTGGCGAAAGGGAAGAATCAAAACCTTAGAAAAAAACTTCGATCTCCTCCTCTCTATCCTCCCTTTCGAGAAAAAATATTTCAAAGACTCCCCCCTCCCCGTAGAATACATCGGACACCCTTTAGTAGAGGAGCTTTCCCACTACAAACTTACCCACAAACTCTCTTTTCAAAAAAATAAACCGATCATAGCCCTCTTTCCTGGAAGCAGGAGAAAAGAGACCTCCCTCAACCTCCCACTTCAACTCGCAGCAGTCAAAGATCTTACATCCCATCAAATCGCTATTAGTGTCGCTTCAGACAACCTCATCCCCCTCATCACAGCCATCCTTAAAAAGTCCAACACTTCTGCGATTCTTATCCCCCCAGAAGATCGTTTCGAATTGATGCACCTCTCTGAATTTGCCCTTTCAAAACTGGGAACCATCAATCTTGAGCTCGCATGTTTTGGGGTCCCCACAATCACCTCCTTTCCCCTCCCTAAAATTGAGCAATTCCTCCTTCAGCACATCTTTAAAGTATTTCTTCCCCACTATTCCCTAGTAAATCTAATCGCTCAACGTCGCATTTTCCCCGAATATATCGCCTCATTTGCCACTCTCGAAAATCTAAAACAAGAAGTATACAACCTTGCTACAAATCCAGAGGAGAGAGCATTTATCCGCCAAGGATGTCTCAACGTAAAGAAAATTTTAGACAGACCTTCCGCCCCTGCTAATTTATTAAATCTTCTTCTGGATATTTAAGAGAGGATCACCTAGAATTGTCTCCATTATGCAAGAAGTCTTTAATATTTATGTAGACCGTTTGAAAGAAGGGGACGTTGAGCTCTTAGAACAAGAGGTCGATTCGGCTTTTTTGGACATCACAGATGGCAATCTTTTCTTTCCTGAAAAAATTGCTTTTTCTGGGAGTGCCTATTTAGCAGAAAATCACCTGGTTATAACACTTGACCTTTCAACAACCTATCAAACTTACTGTAAGATTTGTAACGAATTGATCGACGTACCTTTCTCCATTGAGGGGCTTTATATCACAGAAGAGGTAGAAAATATCTCCTCTAAAATTTTTGATTTAAAAGAACCTTTAAGAGATGCGATCCTTTTGGAAATTCCCTTATACAGTGAGTGTGAAGGCGGATGCTCAATGCGTAAAGACTTAAACAAATATTTCAAACAAGACTCTGTCTTAACCTTTAAGGAGATCTAACAATGGCAGTACCCAGAGGTCGTCACTCAAATGCGAAAAAGAATAGCAAACTAGCTCATTTAGCAAAAAAACCTAAAGCTTTTACTGTTTGCGTAAACTGCAAAAACTCGATTCTTCCTCACCACGCTTGTCCTTCATGCGGACAATATAAAGGAAGAAGTTACGGCGCTGTAAAAGAGGCGTAGTATTAATCTATTTTTTAGTGTAAACTAACATCAATAATAGATTGTAATACTAGGCGTATAAATGAAAGAAATTCTTTTAAATATTGAGTCTAAGGAGACTCGACTTGCAACTCTTTGCGATAAACGATTGCAAGAACTTGTTGTTGAGCGTAAAAAAAATCGGCAAATCACCGGTAATATCTACCGTGGAAGAGTCACAAACATTCTCCGAAATATTCAATCTGCTTTTATTGATATTGGTGAAGGCGATAATGGATTTATTCACATCTCCGATATTGTCGAAAATACTCAGAAGTTTCAAGAGCTCTTTGATATGGACTTCGAGTGGGAGTATGATCCCGCCTCTTATGAAGCTAACAAGAATAAAGAGACCGATATCACTAAGATCCTTCAGAAAGATCAAACAGTTTTAGTCCAAGTTGTTAAGGAAGCTATAGGAACAAAAGGTGCAAGACTCACCTCAAACCTATCCATCCCAGGAAGGTATCTTGTCCTCCTCCCTAACACCTCGCATAGGGGCGTCTCAAAAAAGATTTCTGACCCCGCATCCCGAGAGAGGCTTAAACAAATTATTCGCTCGTTTGAAATGCCGACCGATATGGGGCTGATTTGCAGAACTGCAAGCACACTTGCCTCTACCGACCAGCTTGTAGAAGAGGCTCATGAACTTGTAGAGACCTGGAACAGAATTATTGATGGTTTCCAAAAAGCTGATGGAGCTTCCTGCCTCTATAAAGAGTCAGATCTTATCAAGAAAGCGGTTATGACGGCTCTTGATAAAAAATTTCACCGCATTTTGATCGACAACCATGCAACCTATAATGCCTGTTTAAAAATGTATAATCGGTATAAGGATGAGGATCAATCGTTAAAAATTGAGTACTATCGTGACAAAATTCCGATGTTTAAAAAATTCAATGTAGAAAAAGAGATAGAAAAAGCTCTTGCTAGAAAAATTTGGTTAAATTGCGGAGGCTATCTCTACTTTGATCGAACTGAAGCTATGTATACCATCGACGTAAACTCCGGAAGAAGTCAAAAAAATGACTCAACGGGTGATGTGGAAGAGACACTCGTAAAAATCAACATGGAAGCTGCTGATGAAATCGCAAGACAACTCAGAGTTAGAAATGTGGGAGGTCTTGTCGTCTGCGACTTTATTGATATGCGTTCAAGAAAAAATCAAAGAAGAGTCCTGGAACGCTTGAAAGAGGCGATGAAAGATGATTCAGCCAAGTGTACTATCCTAGGAATGAGTGAGTTTGGCCTAGTTGAAATGACTAGACAAAGAAGCCGAGAATCTCTGATGCAGACCCTTTTCACAGACTGCCCTTACTGCTCAGGAAAAGGGCTTATTAAAAATTACGAGAGCATCTCTATTGAATTAGAGCGCTCGCTAAAAGAGATTATTTTGCACCACGAAGAGTCCGCTCTACAAGTTACTGTCCATCCAGAACTCAACCACTTTCTTGAACACACGGATAAACGTTATCTTGAAAAAATGGCAACGAAATTGAATGCAACCATTAGTTTTAAAGAAAATGATCTATTACATTTAAATGATTTTGAAATTTTCTCAAGTTTAGATGGAAAAAGGCTTGAATACTAATACACCTTTTAGAGATTTGATAGAGCCTTTTAAGGCAAAAGCTCCTGACAGCAAGTACTGGAAAATCATGGCTGATTTTCTAGACGACTTTGAAACGATCATAACTCTAAAAGGATTAGATAAAAACTTTTATAGACCCCATCTAACCTCTTACGCAAAACTAGTCTTAGATCAGATTCAATCTCCGGTTACTTTTGAACCCTACCACAGATCTGTAAGAGAGCCGTTTAATCATTACGAATTTGGGGCAATTCTTTTTGGAGCTTTAATCGATTTTAAAAATTCTGCCCTTTTTGGAATTGAAACTCTTAAAGAGATCGAATCTATTTTAGATCGCGGAGAAAATGTCGTTATTTTTGCCAATCACCAGATTGAGGCCGATCCTCAAGCTCTAGATCTCTTACTCAAAACTAAATTTCCTAATCTTGCAGATAAAATCACCTTTGTAGCAGGGGAGCGTGTCGTTACAGACGCCTTAGCTGTCCCCTTTAGCCTTGGCACAAATCTATTCTGCGTCTATTCAAAAAAATATTTCGATGTCTATCCCGATCGAAAGACTCAAATGATGGAGCACAACAAGTGCACTATGCTTAGACTCGGAGAGCATTTAGACAACGGTTCTGAGCTGATTGTGATTTTTCCAAGTGGTGGTCGAGACCGTCCTGATGAAACTGGGGTTGTTAGAGTTTCAAAATTTGACCCCCAAAGCATTGAGCTGCTCTATCTTTTAGGGAGAAAAGCAAAGTCTCCGACTCACTATTTTCCTCTAGCCTTATCCACCCATGATCTCCTCCCTCCTCCAGAAGAGCTTCAAATCGATCTTGGAGAAAAAAGACCCACAAACGAGGCCTCAGTTTTTTTTCATTTTGGAAAAGAAATTGATATGGAGAATTTCCCAAATTCTGATACAACAGATAGAATTAAAAGAAAAGATTATAGAGCTAGCTACATTTGCAGCCTAGTCACAGAAATGTATGAGAAATTTCCTAATTAGGAGCGCCACATGTTAAAAGTAATGCCCACATTATTGTTTATTTGCTATGCAAATGCTGCTACCTATGAAATTGTTGAAGACCAAAATCCCCTCCAAATCCTTACCCCCTCCTTAAAATGCAGAAAATCGATTAAGATTCGTTTGGAAAATGGACTAGAGGCCTACATTGTTTCAGATCCTGATGCAAATCAATCTGCCGCTGCTCTCTCTGTGGAGTGTGGATCGATTCATGATCCTGAAGAGTATCCAGGAATGGCCCACTTTTGTGAGCATATGCTCTTTATGGGCTCGAAAAAATATCCTGATGAAAACACGTTTTGGCAAAAAATTACAGATAATTGCGGAACTACGAACGCTTATACAAAGCCCGACAGAACTGTTTATATGTTTTCTATTAATCACGAAAATTTCACAGAAACTCTAGATGTCTTTTCTGGTTTTTTTACTGGCCCTCTTTTTAAGACTGATGCAGTCAAACGGGAACTCAATGCTGTCAATCAGGAACATCTTAAAAACGTCGAGCATGATGGCTGGCGAGAATTCATGGTTCTTAAAGAGACTTGTAATCAAAAAAATCCGATGAGTAAATTCAGCACGGGAACTGCAGCTACTTTAAGCATTATCCCGATTGAAACCTTAAAAAATTGGTATCAATCTAATTATACTGCAAATCAAATGCACCTGGTTATTTATTCAAAAGAGCCGTTAGAAAGCCTTGTAACAACAACTGTTTCTATATTTTCTGAGGTCCCATCAGGGTCTATTTGCAAAACAGGATCTGAGCCCCTTTTTAGCGCTGGGCAAAAAGGACATATTACTTATATCGAGCCGATTAAAAATCTAAAACGGGCAAGCCTTGCTTGGGAAATGCCTCCAGAAGTTGCAGCAGACTCTGACGGAAGATTACCTGATTTAATCGCCTACGCTCTTAATTATAAGGGGGATCACAGCCTTTTCCAATCTCTAAGAGAAGAGGGATTGATTGAGGGACTCTACGCAGAAAGTGACCGGCTTGGAAAAAATTTAGTTCTTTTAAACTTGAGTATTGATCTAACAAAATCTGGGCTACAAAACTTAGACGCAGTGTTTTCTAGGGTTTTTCAAACTCTATCTCATTTAAAGCAAACCTCAATCCCTCCCCATCTCTTTAACGAATATAAAAAAATGGCTGAGATTGACTACCAATGGCAATCGAGATATTCAGCATTTAATTATGTCTCTGAGATCGCAGACACCATGGTAGATGAAAAACTTTCAACCTTTCCTCTGAAAAGCACCTCAATTTACGCATACAAGCCAAAAGCGCTTCAAGAAGTTTTAATAAAAATGACACCAGAGAACACCGTTTTTTTTGTAACTGCTCCTGCAGAATTAACCAAACAGAAGCACGATAGACAGGAAAAATGGATGAATGTCTCCTATACAACGGTAAAAATTGAGGAACAAAAACTGCATGCATGGGCAAATATTAAGCCAAACCCAAAACTGGGAATGTCAGCTCCTAACAAATTTATCCCAAACAACCTAAGCCTTATCTCTAATGAAAAAGAGACCCTCGCCGAAGTCCCTGAAGTTTTAGTGGATGACCCTTCCAGCAAATGCTATTTTATAAAAGACACCTACTACCTTATCCCCTCGGTCTCTTTGCAGGTGGGTATTAAATCCCCCCTAATCACCGCTCAAGTAAAAAGCATTGCGTGCACAGATCTCCTCGTCCTTCATCTACACAGAAAATTGACTCCAACATTGTTTAGCGCAAACAGGGCTGGACTCTCAGCGGGCTTTTCAAAAGCAGACTTGAAGCTCTATTTATCTGTAGATGGCTATTCAGACAAGATCGGCCTTTTAACGACTACTCTTATTGACGCGCTAAAAGGGCCAGCCGTAACAAAAGAGGAATTTGAACTAATAAAGGACGAATTATCTAACACTTATGAAAATCAAAACCTCAATCTCCCCTACTTTCAAGCCTCTAGCCTCCTTCTTAACAATCTTTATAACAATTACCCCCTTGGCTCTGAATTGTATGAAGCCCTTAGCGCTTTAACTTACGAAGATTTTATCACCTTCCAGGAAAGTGTTTTTAACCAAGCCTACTTAGAAGGAACAATCTCTGGAAATATCGAATCTGTCGGTGCATTAGAACTTTGGAGACAAATACAAAAAAATTTATCTGCCACAGTCTATCCTAGCTCTGAGCACGCAAAAAAGAAAATCCTCTTCCTTCCCGATTCAAAAGGCCCCTTTCTTATTAAAAAGGAGACCCCCCTGCAGGGCAATGCTGCTATTCTAATGCTTCAATTTAAAGAGACTGGCCCTCATGCTGTCATTTCTGAGCAAATTTTATCCAAAGCAACTTCTGAAGCATTTTTTAATACGCTTCGTACGAAACAGCAAATTGCCTACATTGCAAGAAGCTGGGGAAAAGAGGAGGAAAATCAACTTCTACTCTTTTTTGCCGTTCACTCGGCCACTCATCCTCCAGAAGAGTTATTGGCAAGATTTGAACTATTTTTAGAGGATTTTAGTCACAATTTTGAAACCTATGTTCCTCAAGAAAGATTCCTTGCAATCAAGCAATCCATTCTTATTAACCTCTCTAAGCCGCCCGAGAATCTCTCTACCTATGCAAGCGAAATTAATACCCTAGCATTTTCCTGGAATGGCGATTTTACGAAAAAATCTAAGCTCATAAAAGCTGCTGAAGCGCTCTCCTATGAGGAATTTAAAGCAACTTCTCTCGCCTTTTTATCCAGACAAAACACAAAGCGGATCGCCTTTTTAGTTCAAGGAGCCACATCTCCAGAAATGCCTTTTTTCTACAATCCTATCTCCTCAATAGATCTTAAAATCCATCAACACTAAAGGAATTTATGCTTATTTCTATTTTAGCTACTTCCCTTTTTGCCATCATCGGAGGCCCCTCCACAGGAAAAACCTCAATCATTAACGCCCTTCACGAAGAGGGTCACATTATTTGTAGAGAGACAGCTACCGACATAAGCCTGGAAGAGCAAGCTAAAGGCTGCCTAGCTCCCTGGAATGAATCTGGTTTTGAAAGAAAAGTCTTTGATGAAAAACTTCACAGAGAAATCCATGCAACCAAATTAGCAAATGAGCAGAATAAATCGGCAATTTTTATAGACAGAGGACTTCTTGACCAACTGGTCTACCTAGAAGTTCTTAATAAACAAGAGAGTGATGAAGCTAAATACATTGAATCCAAACTTAAAGAGCTCAACTGCCACTCCCGCTACAAAGCGATCTTCTATGTGGAACCTCACTCTGGAAACGACTTTCAATTTACCTCTAACAGCGTACGTTGCGAAGATACTCAAAGAGCTCTCCTGATCGCTGAAAAGCTTAAGGCAGTTTATGCTCAAACAGGTCTCCCTATTATTACAGTACCGCCAAATCTTACCCCAAAAGAGAGGGCCCACTTTATTCTAAATAAGACAAGAGAGCTTAATTAAAACCGGCCCCGCTACTTATTCCCCCTTAGGGCAGAGAGAATACATAACAGGACAGATTTAAATTTCCATGTTGTGATACACTTCATCCACATCGTCTATCGTTTCTAACCACTCTATTAACGCCTCATTTTTTTCTTTTAACTCTCCCTCACAAGGAATAAGCGTTTTTGGGATCATTTCAATACTTACTTCTGAGGATGGAAAGCCAGCCGACTCTAACCCCTCCTTAACTTGGATCAATTGATCTGGAGGAGTTATGACAAAATAGGCCTCATCTTCTTCACTAAAATCTTCTGCCCCTTTATCTAGAGCCGCCAAAAGGAGGGCATCTGAATCTATATTTGCTTTCGGAAATTGAATAATCCCCTTTTGGTCAAATTGATAACTAACAGCGCCTGGAGTTGCTATCACACCTCCCCTTTTATTAATAGCAATCCGAATATCAGAAAATGTTCGGTTTTTATTATCTGTCATCGCTTCACACAAAATACCAACGCCCCCATAACCGTAAAGCTCATATGTGATTGCGTCATATTGAGTATCAGAGCTTTCTGCCTTTTTAATATTTCTTTCGACATTGTCACTAGGCAAATTAACAGCTTTTGCCTTCTGAAGAGCGAGACGTAATCTAGCGTTTGTCTTTGGGTCTGATCCGCCCTGCTTAACCGCAGTAATAATCTCTTTAGTTACTTTAGAAAATGCCTTCCCTTTTTTTGCGTCGGCTCTCTCTTTTTTATGCTTAATATTAGCCCACTTACTATGCCCTGCCATATCTAGACCTCAACGTTACTTAAATCCATTTGCATCATCACTTTTGAATGATAAGAACCATCTGCCTCTTTTAAAAACTTTTCATGCTTGCCATAGGTTTTAAATCCCAGGCGGGTATAAAGATTAAAAGCGGGATTCCCCTCATACACTTCCAAATGAAGATTTTTAATTCCAAATTTATATTTTGCTTCATGCATCACATACTTTAAAAGTCTTGTTCCAATTCCCTTTCCCCGGTGTTCTTCAGCAACAACAATCGCAAACAGGCTTTGATATTTTAGTTTTTC
This sequence comes from uncultured Chlamydiae bacterium, assembly GCA_937996705.1. GTDB lineage: Bacteria > Chlamydiota > Chlamydiia > Chlamydiales > 2-12-FULL-49-11 > VGMD01. The sequence goes on along the minus strand of CALKUQ010000020.1, from coordinate 31,475 downwards.
AAACGAGTTAACATAGAGATTTGCTACGCCGCAAGGAACTCCATTCACTTCTGCTGTAAAAGCAGACCCTTGTCTGGCATAAATTTGCCACACCTTTAGAGCGTCTTCCACTTCCTGGATATTGCTCATGGGGAACCATCCGAGGACAACAGGATCCATCAACCATTTTTTTAGATAAAAGAGATCCGCGTCACACATCACTCTCATAGTTACTTCTGGGTACCATTCCTTTTTCATTTAAACCAAATCTCCCAAATTTCTCGCCCTACAAAACCTTCAGGAAACTCTACATAATTTCCTTGTTCTACAATTTTTTTAAATCCTTGCTTTCGCAATAGCCCAATCAAAGGACACCCAGAAAAGACCTCAATATGCATCGATTCGATTCTGGTAAACTTTGTCTTCGCTAAATTTAAAATATTTTTTAATAGAGACTCGCCGATTCCCCTCCTTTGATGCTCAGGGGAAACTGCAATATAGAGCATGCTCAAATGAGCAACTTTCAGATAGGGCATCAAAAAAATTGTCGCGACACCTACCGGTTCACCGCGGTAAAGAGCTGTTAAGCTACACTTATACCTTGAAAATCCGATCCAATTGCGGACAAATCCCTCTACATCCAAATCCGATGTTGGAGGATACCACTTTCTCATATCTGGGTTTAAAACCCAACCTCTTAAGCTAGACTCATCTCCAATCGAAGAATATCGAATATCGTAGTCTGTCTCCTCTGTTACCTTAGTGCTCATTTATCCAAACTCCTTTAAATACGCCTCAACAAATCCATCTAAATCTCCGTCCATTACTGATCCCACGTCACCTACTTCATACTTCGTTCGGGCATCTTTAACGAGAGTATAGGGTTGAAATACATAATTACGGATTTGCGAACCCCAAGCAATCTCTTTTTTTTCCCCTTGGAGATCTTTAATTGACTGACTCCGCTCTTCAACTAACTTTTGATAAATTTTTGCCTTTAACATCTTTAAACACTGTTCACGATTTTTTATCTGACTACGCTCATTTTGGCAAGTAGCAACAAGTCCGGTTGGAAGATGTGTCATACGAACGGCTGAATCTGTCGTGTTAACGTGCTGACCACCCGCCCCACTTGATCTATAAGTGTCCACTCTAAGATCGTCTGGAGGAATATCGACTTCAATAGCCTCATCGATTTCGGGGGTAACTTCAACCGATGCAAAGCTTGTGTGCCTCTTAGCATTGCTATCAAAGGGTGAAATACGGACAAGCCTATGAACCCCTTTCTCAGCCTTGCAATACCCGTAAGCAAAAGGGCCTGTTATCTTAAAGGTAATACTTTTTAGCCCTGCTACATCCCCACTCATTCTATCAATTTCTTCTAAACTCCATTTTCTTTTCTGAGCCCACCTCTGGTACATTCGACCAAGCATTTCTACCCAATCACACGCCTCTGTACCTCCAGCTCCAGCATTAATACTCAAATAACAATTTTTTGTATCAAACTCTCCTGATAGCATTTTTTTAATTTCTAGGTCAGAAAGATCTTTTTTTACTTTCAAAAGCTCCTTTTCAAGCTCATCAATAAACGCTGGATCCCCCTCACGAAATGCATCTATATAAATGCCCCGAATGGAGTCAAAAGGCAAAAAAGCTTGTTGAAAAGGTAGGGTCCAAACCCTGAGATCTTTAATTTTTTGAATCACAAGAGCTGCATTTTCTTGATTTTCCCAAAAATCGGAACGCTCCATTTGCGATTCTAATTCCTTAACTTCACAATTCTTTGCATCTAAGTCAAAGACACCTCTTCATTTCATCAAATCTTGCAGTCAAATCTTTAACCACTTGCGAAAACTCATCTAGACTTATTGCCACCTGTTAACTCCTGTTTTTCTTATTAGAATATCGAAACCGTGAGAAAAAATCTTCCTATTTATTTTGTGCAATCAGAGCATTGCAACAATCAGAGATTATCTGAAAAGCCAGCTCCGATCTCAATGGAAATTCAAAAGGGGCTCAATTATCCCAACTAATTTCTACACCTATGCTTAAGTATACATACATTTAAAAACAGCACTACCTTTGCGGGGAAAAATTAATTTAACAACCAGAGTCAACATATCAAATTAAAATTATTTATACGCAAATATAAACTTAATCTCTCCTTTACATAAATTCTGCTTGCCATATAATAAATGGAATTTTGAATAAACAAACTAATTTAAATAAATTTTATAGGAGAAGTATATGCGTTGTTTACCTTCATGTTGTTCCTCAATTTCGCTAGGAGGATGTTGGGCCGGAACTAAAAGTTTAGCGTCTGGTTGCACGAATAAAACTGTTTATGCTGCTAAATATCTTTGGGCAGGCGTTGCAACAGGCGCTTGCGCTGCATTTGCTGCAGTTGTAGCGAGCCCCTTTCTAGCTCTTAGCTGTTTAGCAATCGGCGCTCTCGTAATGGCTATTGCTGCAAGAAGATTTGGTATTTGCAACCAAAATACCGAAGCTCTAAGAAGAGACGAAGAGAGCACACCACCCCCATTACCCGAGCCTAGAGATCATTCTGTTCCTCCTGAAGCTGGAGTTCTGCCAAGCTCTTCTCGCCGTAATAGTGGAGATCCAAGTGATGGAAAACAAGGAGCTGCTTAGTAGTTCCCTTATTTAGGTCTAGGAGAAAAAGAGGAGAAAATTTTCTCCTCTTTTTTCATTAGAGCTTGCGAAAAATCCTCCTCTCGTGCACAAGAAAGATAAATAGGAACATTTTTAAATTATTTGTCTTTCGACAGAGGAGAACTTATGGTAGTTAAAAAGAAACCAACAAAGGCTGCGCCTAAGGCTAAAGCAGCCCCAAAAGCTAAAGTTGCAACAAAAGCTAAAGCTGCTCCAAAGGCTAAAGCTGCACCAAGAGCTAAAAGTGGAACATCTGCTTTTATGAAACCTCTCGCTTTAAGCGAAGAACTTCAAGCAGTGGTTGGAAAAGGTCCGATGCCAAGAACAGAAGTTGTAAAAAAACTCTGGGTCTACATTAAAAAGAACGATCTTCAAGATGCTAAAAATAGAAGAAATATCAATGCTGATGAAAAATTAGCCCCTATTTTCAAAAAGAAAACTGTCAATATGTTTGAGATGACTAAGCTCATTAGCAAACATTTAAAATAAATATTTTTCCTTCTTTCTGGGGGTTTGCACAAAACCCCCCTATTCGTTAAACTACTCCCCTATGAAGCACAAAATGATCATCGCCTATGATGGAACAGATTTTTTAGGGTGGCAGACACAAGGAAATGGGAAAACCGTTCAAGAAATTATTGAAACCGCCCTATTTCAAATTACTCAAAAAAAAATAGTGGTGACAGGCTCTGGAAGAACTGATAGCGGAGTTCATGCTGAAGGACAAGTAGCCCACTTTATTCTTGAAAATTCCCCCGTCTGTTTGAAAAGCCTAAATAGTCTTTTACCTACCGCGATTCGTGTTCTCTCTATAGAGGAAGCAGACCCCAATTTTCATGCAAGATTTTCTGCAAAAGAAAAAATTTACCACTACCATATAACAACGGATAAGGTTCAACTTCCCACTTTAAGGCGATTTGCCCTACACTCTACCTTCCCTCTTGACCTCGAAAAAATTTTAGAAGCGATTCCCCATTTTTTAGGGACAAAAAACTTTGCCTCTTTTGCAAATGAGCTTAATCCAAAAAAAAACCCCATTAAAACTCTCTATGAACTCTCCCTCAACCCCACCCAAACCGGTTTTACACTAAAATTTCGAGGAAATGGTTTCCTCTATAAAATGGTCCGCAATATCACTGGCACCCTTCTCGATATCGGTCGGGGTAAAATCGCCCCAAATTCGATCCCGGAGATCTTAAATGCCCATTCTCGCCCTTTTGCTGGCAAGACAGCCCCCCCTCATGGCCTTTTTTTACAAACGGTTCTTTACTAAGATTTGTCATTTATTGTATAATCTCGCCATGGTAAAACTTGCCGATGTGGCGGAATGGTAGACGCGATAGACTCAAAATCTATTCTTGGTTGCCAGGGTGCTGGTTCGAGTCCAGTCATCGGCAAATTAGTCTTACTTGACTTCGACGGATTACTTGTCGATACAGAAAAACTGCATTTTTATGCGTATCAAAAGGCTCTTCTTCAATGGGAGAGCCCTCTTGATATCGATTTTTCCACTTATATAAAATTAGCTCACCACTCTTCTGGAACTGGTTTAAAGGATTTTATAGCTGCCCTCTATCCTAAACTCAGCAATCTCTGGGGAGAAATTAGAAATAAAAAGCTCCAAATTTACTCAGAGCTTATTGAGTCAAATATTACCCTTATGCCTTTTGTAGAGGAATTTCTCCTACATCTAGAAAGAGAAAAAATCCCCTCTTGCGTTGTGACAAACTCTCTAAAAAAAGATACAGATTGTATACGAAAGAAACTTCCCCTGCTAAACAAAATCCCCCTTTGGATCACAAGAGAGGATTACTCCTCCCCAAAACCCTCACCTGACGGCTACCTCGCAGCACTGAAACTCTACCCAAACATTTCCCCCTCTGAGACGACGGGGTTTGAAGACACCTTAAAAGGAATTACAGCACTCAAGTTAGCTGGGATAAATCCTATCTTGATCTGTGACCCCTCTCACCCACAACTTCAACAAGGGGAAAAAATTACCCACTTTTCCTCATTTTTCGATTTTTTACAGAAAAAATAGCCGAGAGGGCTTTATTTTATCTTATTTGCCTTAGCCCAATCAAAGGTGACAGGTTCTGAGGTTTTCCGATCCATTCTGACCTCAATAGTAATATAAGGATAGGGATGACGATTGTCAAAATCGCGACCCTCATTTTTTTCATGAATATAGAGGAGAATCTCCTTATTATACCAACCTGGATGCTTTACCCCTTCACGATTTTTTTGACACTTGATAAAACGGTTATATTCCCCATTTTGGTTCGTTTGGTAAAAATCCATAATCCAACGAACAATTTCTAAAGGCCTTTCTTCATAATCCTCGACGTAAAAATCGACTTCAGCTCCAATCTGATGCTTGGAAGTTTGAGCCCTAGGCGAGGGGTCGGCATAATAATTGTGCTGAGGGCACCTGTGGCCCGTTGTGATTACAAGCGACTTTCCACTTTTTTCACCCACATAATTTAACAAGTCTATTAAAATGGGATAAATAAACTCTTGATTGTCACAAAGGGGTAGCCCATGTTTTTCAAGACCCGCGCAGTCAAGAATTTCCTCTTTTGCTTTCTGACCCCTTCTAGGGGGATTGACATCACTTCCTTTACAACGAAAATACTCTTTTGTTAACTTAACAACGGAACCTTGTGAGCTCTCTTCCCAGGGATAATTTTCCCTTTTTTTCTCTTTTGAAACAATTTCGGGAAACATTTTTTCTGAATGTAACCTGTAGATGATTTCTTTTTTTTCATTATACTTACGCACTTTTTCATTCTCAGACTCATCCATCCGAGAACAACTGACAAGCAAGAGAGGAATTAAAAAAACTCTACCTTTGATCGACTTCATTTCTGACCCTTAGAAATTCTAGCGCAGAGGTAGCTTGTAAAAATGGATTAACTTTGACCTCTTCTTCTAAAGTACGGAGAGTAATTTCCCCCAAAATATTATGCCCCCCAAAGATTAAGGTATCATTAGGCAATCTCAAAATCTTTTGGAGAGATTCAAAATATTCAACCTCGTCTCCTTCAAGCATTTTTCCACACCCCCCCAAAAACAGAGCATCGCCAGAAAAAAGGGCTTTGCATTCGGGAAAATAGTATCCTAAATGATCTAATGTGTGCCCTGGCAATCCTAAAACTTTCACTGTAAAAGGGGAAATCAAGCACTCATCTTCATCAAAAACCTCTTGATCCAAAAACTCGAGCTCTTCATGCTTGGGGCCTATAATCGTAGCCCCTCTCTTTTCTTTTAAAAACTCTGCATCTTCGACATGCGCTTTGTGATGATGCGTTAACAAAATTGCATCTAACTTTAAGCCTTCTTGTTCGAGGATTTTCTCAATAGCCTCCCCATCACCTGGGTCGATAGAAATCGCAATTTTATGGGAGGAAATCAAATAACTAAAACAGTTTTTCCCATACGGAATTTGATGAATTTCGTATTCTCCATCACTATTTTGGTATTCCCAAACCTTTGTCATATCTTTTTAAGATACCACATACTCTAAATAATGATCTATGATCGGTTGTAATCTTCTGTAAACTTCCCTTTCTGCCTCGGCATCTTTAAACCCTTTCCGCACATCAAAAGAGAGTGCATAAACAACAGGCTTAAGCGCTATTTGGTAAGCCACCTCTTCCTCTAACTCCATTTCTAGAAGGACTGTTTTAGAAATTATCAATTCAGATACAATCTTTTTGCACCTCTCCATGCTTGCAAAAAATAGAGAGATCGCATCTTTGACATCTTGATCTTTCACGCCGAGACTTGTCCCTCTGACTAATTCCTCTATCTCTTGTTTGGAAACCTTAGTAGAATGTTGGCTCCAGTTAGGGTCAAAAGGGATATTTGTAAAAGGCAATCCTTTTGCACTTGCCTTTATAAATCTACGATCGTGATATTGGGCTGCAACGGCATCAAAAACATCTCGTTCCATTTTCCATTTTGTAAGAGTTAACAGCTCATTTTCTTTCCAAATTACATCCCCTGCCCTTTCTGGACTCTCTTCAAGAGTGCAATGAAGATCACTCATTACCCCTTTTGCATATCTTTTTCCCGATTCATAGGACAAATCTACACCGGCAAAAATAATAGGATTACACCCTAAATAAATTGCTGTCATAAGAGCAATTGCTGTAACTGAAAGGGCCTCTTCACCAAGCCCTTTTAAAATTTCATAATCCCTAATTCCAAGCAGCTCTTCCATCCACTTCTCTAAAAGACCGCCAGTGCCTGTAACTAAATACCCTATAGGGCCTGAATGTGTATAAAAAACATTTGGCTCCAGTCTACAGCCGAAAATCAGAGGGGTATCATACGCTGTATGAAATGCAAGTCTTGTAAATTCTTCAGGATTTGGATCAATTGCAAATAAAAGATCTGGGACAATCCCATTTGCTCCAAGCGCCGTAATTGCTGATCCAGCAGCCATAACCAAAGCTTTTGATTTAAGACTTTTTAATTCCTCAGTGAGATCTTGCAAGGAGGGCCCAGCTCCACAAATTACTGCCGGAATATCTTTAAATCGATCTTTCCAAAGACCTACGTCAAAAGCCTCCGAAAGCCTTTGAAAATTCTTAAGTAAATTTTTTGCAAGTTTGTGCCCATAGATCATCTCCAAATGAATTGCAGATTCAAGAGCGGCTTTTCTATACAGTAAATTTTCTATTTCCCCATATCTTTCCGAGTTTGGATGGAGGGAAATAACCCCTATTTTTTCATACGGAAACGCAGAGGTAACTTCTGAAATAAATTCTTCTAGAGGGTTATATCCCAGATAAAATTTCAAATGTATCCGGGGATGATGTAAAAGATCGCCCTCCAATTTTTTGAGCGCCTCCATCCGATCCTCTAAAAAAACAATCTCTCTTCTTGCATCCCCCTCTATCCAAATCCGTAACGAATCTACGTGGGGAGAAATTCCATAAACATAAAGAATTTCAAATTCTGAAGAAATTTGCCCTTTGTACTCCTCCCAATGAACATCTTCCTCCCCCTCAAAAAACTGAGAGAGCACCTCTAAATCGGGATATCTTGCTAACACCATAACAGCTGCCCCTCTTTCCAAATCCCTTTTTTCTCTAAAACGACTGCCCCTTGCTCATACCTTTTAAAAACATATTCATCTCCGACAAATACCCCCTCCGACTTCAAATCCCCGGAATCTGTATAAAGCCTTCTATCAAATTGTTGTGGATTTTGGTACAACATCTCTTCAACCACCACCCCTTTCTCATTTTTTCTCACATACCGATTGACTGGAAGGTCCGATTTAAATTCTGCAATTAAGCGCTCCCCCCCCTCCTCTCCCCGAATCGTATGCTTTCCCTCCTTTTTCCCCTTGTTATAAATCCCCTCCCTGAGAACAACCCCATTTTTTGCATACAAGTAAAATTCTCCATGTAAGGTCTCTTCTAAAAACCCCACCCTCGACCTTACCTGACCGGTAGGATAAAATCTAAAGACTTGCTGAAATTCAAGCACTCTCAGTGCAAATAGAGCCATTTGAATCACCTCTTCAGTATCCGAAGAGCCCACCTTTTTATAAAAATCTTTTAGCAAATTCCACAACGGGAGAATCAAGTATTCAAAAAGAGGTTCACAAATTAGTTCTGCCTCTAACAAAACCTTCTCTCTTTGTAATTTTTTTTCAGTTACTCCAATCTTTAATTGCTCCAAAAAATGGCTAATTTTTAATTTTAAGGAGCCATCATTTATTGTTTCAATTACCCTTTGAAGTTTACAAGGATCTATTGCACCAAAAACTGTATCATACTTAATATCAGAATGGACCGTTTCATACCCCTTCATCCAAGAGAGCCCCTCCTTGAGATCCCGACGCTCTCCCCCATCCATTCCGATTAGTGTGACTGAATCACATCCTAAAAAAGATAGACCATTTAGGGCAAAACAACCTGCATTCCAACCCGGATCAAAAAAAAAGGGATCGATCCCTATTTCTCTATAAATCCACTCCTCTATCTCAAAGCTGTTAGAGCTCCCCATCCAAATTTTAGCCCCTTGATGCATTTTAAAAAGATGGCGGCTCATCCTATTTTGATAGAAAAGGGGGAATGAGTGCCCCCTAATTACCTCATACCCTTCTAAAGCAGGCCATGGGTCGACAAAAAACCACCCATCAATTCTTACACCCCACTCAATAAGCTTTAAAACTGCAGAGCCTGCTGCAAAAATCAGACCACTCCCTTGAAAATTTATAATTTTTTCCCGACTCTGATCTAAACTAGGCCCCGATCCACAAATAAGCGCTGCCGAATTGTTATAAATCCCCTTCATCCCCTTTCCGTGAACAAACGATTTTGTCGACAAAAGATTTTCTTGGATATTTTGAAGAATCGTCTTTCCTAAATCTTGGTACTCAGAGAGGGCTAAATGGACCTCATCAAGGGACTTTTTTAGTTCTGTGAGCTCTCCAACAAATTGATGCTTTTTGAAACAGGCGATTTTTGCAACAATCTGATAACCAGCAGGCTCATCGGTTATGATCGTAATATTTGCATGAGGAACAAACTCATTTATCCCCAAAAACGCCCCGATCTTTTCCAAACTTTTTTCAACAAAAATCACCTGCCCCCCCCTCTCTAGAAAAGGAGCTATCGATGCAAAACAATTTATAACTGATTCAATAAAAATAATTTCTGTATCAAATACAACTGGAATATCGATTTTTGGGAACTCATACCCCCCCTCATCGATACAATAAAGTTTAAATGCTAGATACGGGTTTTTCTCTTGCAGCCAATGCCAAACCAGCGAGTTCTTGGTAGGGGATAAGTCCATCTCTTACAATCTCTCCATTTTGATCCGCTATTAATAGACCTTGCCCATTTGCAATCGCAACAAAGCTAGCATCTACATAGAAATTATATCCCAAAACTTGGTCTAACGCGTTAATAGACAGAGGGATTGCCTTACATTCTACCAAAAGAAGTGGATAAAGTGGATACTTTTGCGAAATTTGTGTAGAAAAGCAGACTAGATCAAACCTCCTTTTGGGAACTTTTATCCCTTTTAAATGGGGGAAAGAGGAGAGCTCTTTTTCAATTCCTAAAAGCTCTTTAGGGTATCCAAAGCGATTAACCATTTGATCGACAAGAACTTGCCTAATTACATCTTCCGGTCTCATTCTAATTCCAACACCCCTAAAGTTTCGTCTCTTCTCAGATACATCGCCTTAAGTTTTTGATCTTCCTCGCTTCTATAAATCAAAAAATGATCTCCACTTAAATCGATCCTCATCGTCGCTTCCTGCAACGTAAGCAGGGGGATTACTCGCCTCTTTTCTTTCACAACCAGTGGAGGGGCAAACTCGGCTTCAAGTCTCTTTGTAGAAATTTCCTCAATCTGATCGTTAATAAAATCAACATCTTGCGTCTTTTTCTCTAAAATTTGAATCGAGCGCTCTTCCATCTCTGAAGGCTTTTTATTATGGTGATCTTGTATTCTTGTTTTCCACTTTCGAATCTTTCTTTTCAACTTATCGCACGCAAGATCAATAGCATAGTACATATCGTCCATTTTCGACTGCGATCTTTTTACCATAGCATGAGTAACTACGATTCTAAAATGGGAAAATTTATACTCAATTTCTATATGGTGCTCTTCCCTCTCAATTTTCAAATAGACGTGGATTCCAATGACAGGCGGGGTCATCTCTTCTATCTTTCTAATTCTAGATACAATATGCTCTCTTAATGCTGCGGTGACTTCTAAATTTTTTCCAAAAATGATAACATGATCACTGTTTTGAAGATCTAACGATTTGATAGTCTGTGCCATAAAAAACACCTTCCCCTCTTTTCATCAGACTCTACTCAAAACCAACTATATTGTCAAAATCACCGCAACAATCACAAATTACACTCTTTTAATCTAGACAACTGCTTTTCTCTCGGCAGCCTTTTCTTCCATAAGAGCACCAAATTGAGCATGTGTAAACGATGCAGCTTTTTTAGCAGCTTCTCTTTGATCTGGTGAAGCAAGCCCTTTTTTGTATTTACCATGACTATTCTGTCTTGATGAAATGTGTCCAGCTTGAGCATGATAATGAGCTCTCTGAGTAGAACCTCTAACTCCGTGCATATATACCCCTTTTTTTTGTTTTATTTTTTTTATAATTGGCGCATCGAGAGGGACTCGAACCCCCAACCACTTGGTCCGAAGCCAAGTACTCTATCCGATTGAGCTATCGATGCACAAAAGACGGCTTATATTATATATTTTTTCCGATTTTCATGCTACTCTATAAGGGTATGGATGCAATTGTTTTAAAAGCCACTAAGTACGAAGATGATGGGAGAATCCTAAAAATTTTTACCAAGGAGGCTGGTCTAGTTTCGGTTATTGTAAAGAAAATCAGCAAAAAGGGGACCTACTGGCAAACACTCACCTCACCCCTTGCTAGAGGGGAATTCCACCTAAAACAAGGAAACAGCGCTCTCTATACGTTAAGCGATGCAAGCCTTACCGACCCTTACCTAGAAATTCGAGAAAATCTTGATAAATTAGAAGCGGCCTGCACAATTCTCAGAGCCCTCCTCCTCTCCCAGCACCCCGAAAAAGCCTCCCCAGCCCTATTCCATCTCACCCTTGTCTACCTAAAAAAACTCAAAACATTTTCCACTCCAGCCCTAATTGCCCTGAGCTTCCAAATGAAGCTCCTCAACTTTGAAGGGCTCTTTCCTGAATCCAAAGAAGAGCTGCAAGAGACCATAGGGGCTGACGAATGGGTGCAGCTTCAATGCCTCTGTCACACAAAAACCTTCGACTTGCTGGAATCGATCTCCCCGAGCACTTTGCTAAAGAAAACTGCTGAAAGCCTTTTCCAAAGCCGAATCCGCGAGTACAACTAATATATTTTTTTGAACCTTACTATAGAACATTTTGCGGAAAGGGGGACTTGAACCCCCACGAGAAATCCCACTACCACCTCAAAGTAGCGCGTCTACCATTCCGCCACTTCCGCAAAAATTGAATTTTCAGCTATTATAGGAAAAACCTAAAAAGGATGCAAGCCTGAAACAACTATTTATATTTTTTGTCAGAATTTATCAACTTTGCATCAGCCCCTACATCGGCTCGTGCTGCAGATTTCACCCCTCCTGCTCTAACTACTCAATCGAAGCTTTTAAAAAACACGGCGCTCTAAAAGGGCTCTGGCTCACCCTAAAACGGATCCTGAAATGTCACCCCTTTCATAAAGGTGGCATCGACTTTCCGTAAAATCCTCTATGGAAGAATCAGTTCCTGACCCGGCTTAAGCTTGTCTGTTTTAAGATGATTAATTTCGCGAAGAGCTTCAATGGATACTTTATGCTTATTAGCAATCTTCCAAAGGCTCTCCCCGTCAGAGACAAGATGCTTTTTAACAACTTTTTCAGATTTAACAATCTCTTTTTGAGAAAAAAGATTTGGCAGAAAGGTTTTAAGGGCTTGAGCATGGACATAAGGCTCTGGAACAGGGAGGCCCGAAAATTCATAAAGTTTAAGCGCCGCTTGCTTCCGAACCTCGTCTGAACGAACGCTACAAAGAATTTGTTTAAGAAAAATATTGGTTGCGATCAGATTCTCTTTTAGAAGAAGGAGGATTTTATGCAACTGAATGTCAGGCAATTTTCTCTGCGCGTATTCCCCATCTAGAGTGATCCAAAGATAGGCTGCGCTTGAGGATCCTTTATCAATAGAATTTTGAAAAAGCTCTCTCATAGAGGGGAGAACTTCCCCCCCCTCTTTTATCCTAGAGAGCCATCTCTCTAGTTCCTCAAAATCTATCTCTAATAGAAATTGAATAATTTTTTCTTTAGAAATCGTCTCATCGAGCCGCTTTAATGATGTGTAGAGAAGATAAAACTCAGGGGTAGCCAAAAAAGCCTGCTCCAAGGAACTCTCTTTTAGAACCCCTTGCTTTTTTAGCTCGGCAAAAAGGCCCTCAAAGGAGAGGGGCCATTTCTCCTCTTTAACAAATTTTTCAATCATAGAAAAATCTAAATCATCCAAATTAGGAAAGACCTCTACATGAAAACTCTCCCCCCCCTCTTGATGAATAAATGTCAGCTTTCTCCTCTGGATCGGCTTACCTGAAATCACCTTTTCAAGATTTAAATAGTGGTAATTTACAAGGCAAGCAAGGGCTAAGTCTCTATTGGTATACCCATCTTGCAAGACTGTCTTCTCTTTCAGCTCTTTTACAAGTTCTTCAAAAGAGGCTTTAAAGTAGCCCGCCAAAACCTCTCCATTACTTTTTTCTAAAACAAATTGTTTAGCAACCTTTAGATCTTCTTGCTTGCCACTTCGGGAAACGTAAACAATAACTGTCACAAGCCCAATATTTAAAGTAACACTTACCAGCAAGAGTTTGGTCAAAAACCGAATTCTTCTCATCCAAGGATTATCAAAACTCTCCATTTCCATTCCTCTTGTATACAATCTTTTTGTGTATAAAACAACAATTAGGTATCATGAGTGGCATGAAAATTCCCTTTTCTTGGTTAGAGAAATATGTTTGCTTTTCCCAATCACCTACAGAGGTAAGTGATCTATTGACTCTATCGGGTCTAGAGGTTGAGAAAATTGAGTTTGACACCTTTGATTTTACCGGTGTCGTAATTGGACTCATTTCTGAAATTTCAGACCATCCAGACGCAGACAAGCTTAAAATATTAATCATTAGTGATGGCAACAAAGAGTATCAAGTTGTCTCAGGCGCCCCCCATCTTGAAAAAAACAGCAAAGTTGCTTTTGCAAAAGAGGGAGCTACCTTAAAAGGGATCGATGGAAAACCCTTAGTAATAAAAAAGGCAAAACTGAAGGGAATTGAGTCCTACGGAATGCTCTGCTCTGAAAAAGAGCTTGGCCTTTCCAATAATCACGAATCTGTCTTAACTCTACCACAAGAAGCTCCTCTTGGAGAAAATCTCTCTGATTTTTTACACGACCCCACACTCTCTATTGCACTCACACCCAATTTAGGACACTGCAGAAGTGTCATTGGGGTGGCAAGGGAACTTGCAGCCCATTTCAACCTCCCCCTCGCCCCATTAAAAATCTCCTTAAGCGAAGATCCCGATAAGCTCGCGCAAAATAAAATTCAAGTAATCAACGAAGCCCCAGAAAGTTGCTTTCAATACTCTTGTAGAGTAATCCAAGGAATCGAAGTTGCCGAATCTCCTTATTGGCTAAAAGAGCGGCTCAGAAAATCTGGTCTTCGAAGCATTAATAATGTAGTGGATATCGGCAATCTTGTTATGCACGAACTAGGCCAGCCTCTCCATATTTTTGACTACGACAAAATTAAGCAGGGCCGGCTTATTATCAAAACTTCCCAAATTGGGGATTCGATCACAACTTTGGACGGAGAAACAAGAGACCTTCCCGATCAAACTCTTTTGATTTGCGATAGCCTTCACCCCCATGCGATTGCAGGGATTATGGGGGGACTTGAAAGCTCTGTCTCAAAATCCACCAATACCATAGTCGTTGAGTCTGCTCAATTTCACCCAACCTCGATTAGAAAAACAAGCAGAACTCTAGGACTGCGCACAGACTCTTCTGCACGATTTGAAAACGAGATAGATGCAGCAGCCTTAAAAACCGCCCTTGACTACGCCAGCCTATTGATCTCAGAAATTTGCGGAGGCAGAGTGTTGAAAGGAATCGTTGAGGCCTCCCCCAAACCTTATAAGCCCCGATTCATAACCTGCAGACTCTCTAAAATCAACGCCCTTCTCGGCACAAAATTAAGTCTTGGAGAAGTGGAGTCGTTTCTATCCAGACTTGGATTTGCAAGTTCGTCTGACGGCTCAGACCTCTACCAATTGAAAATTCCGAGTTGGAGAAATGACATCACCGACGAAATCGACATTATAGAGGAAGTTGCCAGACTTTACGGCTACAACAATATACCGAGAAATCTCCCCAAGCATATCTCCTCGAGAATTCCACACTCCCCCATGTTTGCATTCAGCAAACTTGTTAGGACAAAAATGATTAGTTTTGGACTCCAAGAATTTATTACTTGCAATTTGATAAGCCCAAAAATCTGTAATTTAGAACTCGACAGCGGAATCTTCAAAAAAGAATACATCAAAGTTCTTCATGCAAAATCAGAGGATCAGTCTGTCTTAAGACCCTCGCTTTTACCTGGATTAGTTACTGCAGCTCTGCACAACCAAAATCAAGGAACTTTCGATATCAGCGCATTTGAAATCGGCCAAATTCATTTCCACGAAGGCTCTGGATTTGGAGAAAAAACATCCCTTGCAATCATTATGACCGGAAATAAAAGGCCCCATCACTTTAGCGGAAAATCCGATGAGGTCGATTTTTTTGACTTGAAAGGGGCGATTCAGGAATTATTCTCCTCTATCCTTGTTAAAGATGTTGCTTATAAGAGCTCATCATTCAAGACGTTCCATCCAAAAAGACAAGCCTCTCTTTCGATCTACGACAAACCCTTTGGAATTATTGGCGAACTCCATCCTGGAATAGCAAAAACCTTAGGACTCAAAAAACGACTCTTATTTGCAGAGATTGACCTTCATGTTCTAGAAAAATACCATGCACTTATGCCACAATTTACACCCCTCCCCCTATTCCCGGGTTCAGAGCGCGACTGGACTACCACAATGAAACGTTCGACCGATCTCACTCAGCTGTTTCAAACAATAGACAAAATTGATTCCCCTCTATTAAAACAGACTGAACTTTTAGACATCTATACAGGGCCTAATGTTTCTCCCCATGAAAAAAATGTCACTCTCCGATTTGTTTATCGCGATGACGCCAAAACCGTTGATATCGAGCGTGTAGAAGAAGAGCATCGAAAAGTAATCGCCGAACTAAAAAAATTCAGTTGAAATAAACGTCCTTTTGAGCGATCTTTAATTTCATATTTGTAGAATTCCAGGAGTTGAGGTTTTTCATGAAAAAGAGTTACTTGATTGTTTTCCCATTAATTGCAATGACACTAATGTCCTGCTCAGATAGCGAAAAAAAGCAAATTATTTCCCAAAGATATGTTCATAAGTATGGATATGACGTCTCTAAAGAGGAGTGGAAAGCAGAAGTTTACCCAGGACACGTTCTCACAACTTTAAGAGATGGAAAAACAATTACAGAACCTTATGAAGATGGCCTCCTGCATGGATCTAAAACTGAAACCTATCCACACAGTCAAACCATTCAAACTCTAGAACAGTACGAGAGAGGCAACTTAGTAAAAAGAGTGAGCTACAACATCCGTGGAGTTCCTCAAAAAGAAGAAGTCTATAAAGCAGAAAATCATGTTCTTGTAACAACTTGGTATCCAAACGGAACTCCGAAATCAAACGAAGAGTTTAGAGACGATATTCTTATAAGTGGGCAATATTTAAATACATCCAATGAAACTGACTCCCGAATAGAAAATGGGACAGGGGAGAGAACAGTTCGAAACCAAAGTGGAGACGTTCTTGCAAAAGAGGTCTTTAATAATTACCTTCTCACCTACGTAGAGACTTACTACCCAAACAACACGCCCCACACAACCACATCCTACGAAAATAACCTTCTCCACGGAGAAAAGAAAGAGTTTGCCATGACAGGAGAACCTCTATCAGTGGAATACTACTATAAGGGTCTCAAACATGGACTTGCTACCTACTACCAAAATGGGTATAAATATTCAGAAGTTCCTTATGTGCACGGACTAAAAAATGGGGTAGAAAGACATTATATTGATGGCGACATTATTGTTGAAGAGACCGAGTACCATGACGGAATTAAGCAAGGCTCTTCAGTGCTCTATTGCGATGGCAGCGCTAAAACAACCTGGTACTTTGAGAACCAAATCGTATCTAGAGCGAAATATGAGCAGCTTATGGATAGACATGAATTCATCATGAGCATGCAAAACAGATAATTCCTGTCTTCTCTACAAAGACGGATTACCAAAACCCACTCCCTTAATTGGCAGTGGGTCTCTTTTTTTTAATTTGTTTTAATTATGAAATAATGCTAATTATTAGTTTATGGATGAAAATAATTATAAAAAGAAAATTGCTAAATTGGAGTCAATTAACGACCAGCTCCAAGCTGAATTTAATCACTTGAATCTTCTTTTGAAAAAAGTAGGTTTCGAAGAGGGCATCAAGTCTCTAAAAGATGCCGCTAAAGAACTTTTAGATAATAAAAAAGAAGAGCTTAACGAATAGCGCAAGCACACTTCACCTCTTTAGGAAGCTTCCTAAAAGGCTTGGGCTTAGCTTCTGGGGTAAAAGGACGAACTCTCCCTTCACTCAAACACTTAGCAGAGCAACACCCCTGCGACTCTTCTACACACTTTGGACAGGAAAGAAAGAGTTCATTGCAATCCATATTGGCACAATTATAATAGACATCACTCTCTTTACCACAAAATTTACAATGGCTTATGATTTCTGTATTGTCCTCAGAAATAGGGACAACCAGTCGATCGTCGAAGACAAAAAGTTTACCGCGCCAGTGCGCTGCCCCCTCATCTAACCCGTACTGAATTACCCCACCCTTTAACTGATAGACAGTATCAAAACCCTCATCCTTAAGAAGCGCAGAGTAAAGTTCACATCGTATTCCACCTGTGCAATACATCATCACTTTAGTTTTTTTAGTATCTGTCGTTTGAGCTAAATGCTTTGCATATTCAGGAAATCCACGGAATGTCTCTAAATCGGGAAGAATTGCCCCCTCAAAATGGCCAACATCTGATTCGTAATTATTTCTTACATCAATAACAATAGTTTCTTGATCTTTGTGATCGAGTTTAGCTTTCCACTCTGCAGGCGAGAGATACTCCCCCCTTTTTGACAAATCAATTTTTCGATCTACAGCCACTAACTCCCTACGCACTTTTACAGTAAGCTTAGCAAATGCATGCTCAGGGTGGTCATGAAACTTAACCTCTGTTCCTTTAAATCTATCATCTGCATGTAGCCAATCGACATATTCAGCTGTATTAGCCGCAGGCAAAGAGAGTTGCGCATTAACGCCCTCTTCTGAGATATAGATTCTCGCCCTTCCGTCTAATTTCGTCAAAATTTCTTTATGTCTTTTGACCTCTCTTGCAGGATCTTCGATCTTTGTAAAGATATAGTAAGCTAAAACTTTGTATTCCATACCAAACACTATACACTCGTCTAGAATTTTCCTCACCTAATAATTTATTGTTGTGTAAAAAATCAGCTCTCCTGTATGATTTTTGCTTTATACAACTCTATTGATGGGAGAATTATGGCTCGTTACACAGGACCAAAAAACAGACTCGCAAGACGCTTTGGTGCAAACGTTTTTGGAAAGACAAGAAACCCTTCTGCACACAAGCAACACCCTCCGGGTATGCATGGTGCAAAAAGAAAGAAAAAATCTGACTACGGCGTTCAGCTAGAAGAACAACAAAAATTGCGCGCTTGCTTCGGCATGATCACAAGAAAGCAACTACTTCGCTATTACAAAGAGGCAGTTCTTCAAAAAGAAAATACACAAGAAGCTTTTGTTCAAAGACTTGAAACAAGATTAGACACTGTGGTTTATAGATTAAAATTTGGTCTTTCACCGTTTCACGCTCAGCAACTAGTTGCTCATGGCCATATCCAAGTTGACGGCAAAAAAGTAGATATTAGATCTTTCCAAGTAAAACCAGGGATGACTATTTCTCTTCATGAAAAATCAAAGACAAACGGACATGTCAAACAATCTTTAGAAAGATCTGCTGTCACTGTGCCTGAGTACTTAAGCCTTGACCCTGTAAAAATGAGCGGACAACTATTAGTCCTCCCTCATTTAGACCAAATCCCACTTCCTCTAGTAGTGAACGTGGCTGTTGTTTGTGAGTTTCTAGCTTATACTACATAAGGTAGCAAAATATGAAAGAAGAGATCCTTGTGGGCGCCCATACCTCCGCAGCTGGTGGACCTCATAAGGCTCTTCTTCATGGGCGCGATATCGGCGCAAATACAATTCAATTATTTACTAGCAATCAAAAGACCTGGGAAGGAAAGGTTCTATCCGACTCTGATATCCGACTTTGGGAGGATACCAAAAAAAGCACCGGCATTGATGTGACCATGAGTCATGATAGCTATCTCATCAATTTAGGCTCCCCCAATCCTGACGTTTGGACAAAAAGCAGAAAAGCCTTTGAAGCAGAAATCGTCCGGTGTCATTTGCTTGGAATTACCTACATGAATTTTCACCCAGGAGCATTTACCACCAGCTCTATGGAGAAATGCCTCGACTTAATCGCAAAAACTCTTCTCGAATTTGAAGAGCTTGCAGCTAGCGGGGAGACGAGGCTCTTAATTGAAACAACCGCGGGGCAAGGAAGTTGCGCAGGCTCAAGATTTGAAGAGATATCCTATTTAATTGAGCGAACCCATAAGAAAATTCCCATAGGGGTCTGCATTGACACCTGCCATATTTTCGCTGCAGGATATGACATTCGAACTAAGAGCGCGTGGGAAAAAACACTTGCAGATTTTGATAACATCATAGGACTTGAGCATCTTTATGCATTTCACCTAAACGACTCTCTACAACCTTTTGGATCTAAAAAAGATAGGCATGCATCTCTCGGGGAAGGGGCAATCGGACTCGAGTGCTTTGAATTTGTAATGACTCACCCCAAACTAAAACACCTACCGAAATATTTAGAAACCCCTTATTCTGAAAAATGGCCTGAAGAAATCCAAATGTTAAAAAACATGGCCAAAGGAGTCTATTTAGATGCTTAGCATGCAAAAGAGAATCAAAATTCAGGAAGCTAAAAATTCCCCTTCCTTTTTAGGCCAAGAAATAACCGTCAAAGGCTGGGTCAGGACACTCCGACTTCAAAAAACTTTCGCATTTATGGAAGTTAATGACGGCTCTACCCTCTCCAACATTCAAGTTGTTTTAGACTCCAATTTAGACTCTTATGAAGAGCTCGTTCAGACCATTCAGACAGGAGCTTGCGTTCGAGCAACTGGACTTTTAGTAGAAAGCGTAGGCGGCAAACAGGCGGTTGAAATCCAAGCGACAGAAATTGAAATTCTAGGAAATGCACCTGCTGATTTTGTCTTACAAAAGAAAAGACACTCTTTCGAATTTTTACGAACTATTGCACACTTGCGCCCAAGGACCAATACATTTGGAGCCGTAATGCGTGTGAGAAATAGTCTTGCGTTCGCAACCCACAAATTTTTCCAAGAAAAAAACTTCCTCTATCTCAACACCCCCATCATCACCTCTTCCGACTGCGAGGGAGCTGGCGAAATGTTTGCCGTCTCAACCCTTGATTTAAATAACTTACCCAGAGATGAATCGGGAAATATCGATTATCGTGAGGACTTTTTTGGAAAAAAATCTTATTTAACTGTATCCGGGCAACTAAATGGGGAGGCTTATGCCCTTGCCCTCAGTGATATTTACACGTTCGGGCCGACTTTTAGAGCGGAAAATTCTAATACTTCTAGGCATTTAGCAGAGTTTTGGATGATTGAGCCAGAAATGGCTTTTGCCGACCTAAAAGACGACATGAATTTAGCGGATGAATACCTTAAATACTTAATTGACTATGTGTTACACCACAATCCTGAGGATCTTGAATTTTTTAATTCGCTGATAGCCCCTGGACTTTTAGATAAATTAAGACATGTCCTTGAAACAGAAACCGTTAAACTTCCATACACCGACGCGATTTCTATCTTAGAGAAGTCTGGCGTCCCCTTTGTCTTCCCGGTAAAATGGGGAATCGACCTTCAGTCAGAGCATGAAAGATTTTTAACAGAGGTCCACTTCAAATCCCCCGTGATTGTCTACAACTACCCAAAAGAGATTAAATCTTTTTATATGAGAAGAAATAGCGACGGGAAAACGGTAGCTGCTATGGATCTCTTAGTCCCTGGTATAGGGGAACTTATCGGAGGCAGTCAGAGAGAAGAACGCCTAGATATTTTAGAGCAAACTATTCTAGATCAAGGGCTTGAGTTAGAGAGCTACGACTGGTACTTGGACTTAAGACGGTATGGATCTGCTCCTCATGCAGGTTTTGGCCTTGGCTTTGAAAGACTTGTGCAGTATACTACAGGGATGGAAAATATCCGTG
This sequence comes from uncultured Chlamydiae bacterium, assembly GCA_937996705.1. Taxonomy (GTDB): domain Bacteria; phylum Chlamydiota; class Chlamydiia; order Chlamydiales; family 2-12-FULL-49-11; genus VGMD01. The sequence goes on along the minus strand of CALKUQ010000020.1, from coordinate 10,693 downwards.
ATGTGATTCCTTTCCCAAGATACCCACAACACGCCCTTTTCTAAAAAAAGAGTTTATGATTAGGATAAAACTATGAGCGATATTTCAGGCGTAGGCGCACCCCCTCCCACTCCCCCTTCAAGCGGTTCTAGCGTGCCCGCAAGTTATGCCCCTGGAGGGTCAAGCTCTACAGGCGGCGGTGGTTTTAAGGCTTTTCAAGACTATTTTGGAACGGAAAACTACAAAAAATTTGTGGAGGGCCTTTGCAAAGCGATTGCTCAGCAGATAGGCCACGATCAAAAGAAGGCAAAAGAGGCCTCAGACCAACTAAAAAGATCCACTGAAGGTGAAGACATTGACCAGCCCTAATTGCTTCATTGTTCAAGAAGAGGAGTCTCTCTTGAGATTGGATAAACTACTAACAGCCAGATATCCCCAGCACTCAAGAAATTACTTTCAGTATTTAATTGATACAGGAAGCGTCCTTATTAATAACGCTAAGGCGAAAAAAAAAGATCTTTCAAAGCGTGGAGACCAGGTGTCCGTCACGTTTGCCCCCTCTCCCGATCCTGGGGTAGTTCCTCAAAATATCGCCCTTGAAATTCTCTATGAAGACGATTATATCATCGCAATCAACAAGCCCAGGGGGATGGTCGTCCATCCAGGTGCCGGAAACCCTTCAAACACCTTAGTCAACGCCCTCCTCTACCACACAAAATCACTCCCAGAAGCCTCCTCCCCTCTAAGACCAGGAATCGTCCACAGACTTGATAAGGAGACCTCTGGGGTCATTATAGCAGCAAAAACGGAAGCAGCTCACGCCAAACTGACCCATCTTTTTAAATCTCGCAATATGGAAAAGCAATATTTGGCAATCTGCGAAAACACCCCGAAGGAGGGAATCATCTCCCTGCCTATTGGAAGACACCCTGTAAAAAGAAAAGAGATGACCATCAGAGAAGATGGCAAAGAGGCAATCACCGATGTTGTCGTTCTTGATAAAAATGAAAAGCGCTCTCTTGTTCTACTTAAGCCAAAAACAGGGAGAACCCACCAACTTAGAGTCCATTTAAAGGCTTTAAAGGCCCCTATCGTCGGCGATATTGTCTATGGAAATAAGAGCAAATCTTCTCCTGCCATGCTTCTCCACGCCTATAAATTAAATTTTATTCATCCGTTTTTTGGCACCCCAGTCCGCCTAGAGGCCCCCATTCCAAAAGAATTCTTTTTTTCCTAGAAAAATAAGTTCTATTTATCTTATTCTGGGAGTACTGTAAAACCAAGGAACGCACTATGAAAGAGTTTGTAGGGTACATCGTAAAAAACCTCGTGGACCACCCAGATCAAGTAAAAATCAATGAAATCGGCGGAACTCAAACCTTAATTATTGAATTAAGTGTTGAGAAATCTGATATCGGCAAGATCATTGGAAAAAAAGGAAAAACTATCAACGCCATCCGCACATTGCTAATGTCTGTAGCAAGCCGCAATGGTCTTAGAGTTAACCTCGAAATCCTAGAAGAAGGTCAACCTTCTCACGAACACGAGACTGCAGAAGCATAATATCTCTGCCTTACCTCTAACGTTTCTCACCCGAAGGGTCTTCCTTTCGGGTTTTTTATTTATAAGAGGCTCGGGTTGATCCCCCCTCTTAAGAAATTTTGAACCCTTAGCGATGCTGCCGGGCGAACTCAGAAATACAAAGAGATGTAGCTATAGCAACATTCAGGCTTTCCACGTGGCCTGTCCCTGGGATTTGAATTTTGCTTTCTGCAAGTTGAAAGAGGTTTTTAGAGACCCCATCACTTTCCGATCCCATAACGATAATAGATTTTTCAGAAAATTTACAGTCATAGAGAGACCCCCCCTCATGCGACGAAGTAGTGACAAGGGAAAAACCCTTTTGTTTTAGAAGCTTTAGCGTTTGAATCGACTTATCGACTGCTACCAATCTTGTAAATTCAGCCCCCCCTTTCGCAATTCGATAAGCTGAGGGAGAGAGGGGAGGCAATTTCCCCTTTTCCCCTAAAATATAGGGAACCCCAAAGTGGGCAAGGGCTCTAATTATCGAACCAATGTTGTGGGGATTTTGGACGCCATCGAGATAAAGAAGGCATAGCTTCCCCTTTGTTTTACTAATGCTTGCTAAAGCAATTTCCCAAGAGATAAAGCCCAGCTCTTTTGCAAGAATGCAAACTCCTTCATGATGGACAGAGGTGCTCACTTTTTCAAGCTCTTCATCCGAAATAATGTGATACGCTTTTTTATTCTGACTGCACCATTTAAGAACGTGCTTAAAAAAGGGGACATTTTTCTCGTTGATATAAACTCTGATTATCTCCTCTTTTCTTGCCTCAAAGAGAGCTAAACAAGAGTGAAATCCGTAATATTTAATTTCTTTCATAAGTAGACTGCAATGTCAGTTTTACGGGAAACAAGGGAGCCGATTTCAATTTTAAGAACAATCATATTGAGATCGCTCTTGACGCTGGTAAAATGGACCTCTTTATGGGCAAAAGCCTCCATAAAAACGTGCTCATATCGAACGGATTGCCCTAAAAACTCAACACCTAATATCTGTTTATCCAATTTTTGTGATTTGCTAAAGTCTTGCAAAAAGTTTTTTAGCTGATGCTCTGCCTTCTTATCGTCAGGGATCCAAAACCATAGTTCATCTTTATAAGTGGCCTGAGCAGGATTTCCAGAAAAAAGCTCCTCAGCTGATGGGACGGTGGAAAGCATAAAGAGATGAAGACTCACCTTTGCCCTCTCCTCAGAGATTTTTTTGCTCCTTTGCACCCAAACTTTTCGGATTTCACTAAGGTGTTTTCTGAGAATCTTCTCATTTCTTTCAAAATGCTTAAACTGCCCAATTGCTGCGTAACTACCGGGCCCTAAAAATTTTGTATCTTGAAAAAAGTGAGTTTCATTCTCGCTAGTTGTCTCTTGAATTACCTTATCAATCGCCTCTTCCCTTGCCTTGTAGATCACCCCGTAGAGGGAATATAGATCTGGCGTCTGAAGAAGTCTTTGCGCAGCTTTTTTGGAAAATTCCGGGTCACTTCTAGAAAAATCGTCAAAGTGGACAACCTCAACCTCTTTTTTAAGCATAATTGATTTAAGTCTATTCAATAACCCTGCCATGCTATCCACATCATAGGGAGAGACTTTTGTCAAAAGATCTGTATCGTCAAGCATCGCAAAAATGTATTGCAAATACTCAAGAATTTCCCTATCAGGGGAGATGAAATAGTCCCTTTGAGTCAACGCTGCATTTTTCTTCTGTAACAGGCGTTGCATAATTCTCACTTTACTTGGGGAATCTAAATTTTGGGCAATCTCTCTGATTCCAAACTCGATCTCCTCGAGTGTCATTGCACCTGTTGAGTATCTGTCGTTAATATCAAAATTGATTCTAGCAATGATCGAATTTGTCGATTGAGCGTCCGCCCTTACACTAGTAAATGCGGGCCTTGAGGTTAAAATATGGCTTTTATGATGATCAAGAACGCTGATAAGATCCACCCCTTCAATCATCTCAGTCTCCCCAGGATTTGAAAAATCGTTCCAAGAAGTGGTCGCTATCACCTTCTGCTTTACATCCTCTGCGTAAATTACACCAAGAGGATAATGAGCCCCATTTTCATGATAGATTACCGTAAGATGACTATAGTCCTTCATCGCTTCTACAATTTCTTCGTATTCCGCAGTATGACTTAAAAAGGTAGGCTCGCGATCTAACACCTTTCTCTTTACTTCCATGGCCGCTTCTAAAGAATCAATATAGAGAAAAAACCTATTAAACGCCTCTTTTTCAGCGAGTAAAATCCCTTCTAATTTTCTGAATATGTGCGCGCGATTCTCAGTTAATTCTCCACTTCTATCAAAAAGAGAGCTCTGCTTAATTTGCTCTAACTTCATCTGAAGTTCTGCAAATCCAAAACTTTTTGCAACTTCAAAAAATTCGCCGATTGTCGCATTTAACCCGTTTTGTATAAACAAAACTTCTTTAATAAATTTATCTAACAAGATGCGCTGCTTTTCTGTAAGCTCCCTAGCAGCAAAACTTTCGCCGAATTTCTCTGAAAACTTCTCTTGCAAAAATCCAGTCCAATCCTTCAACTCCAGAGGATCCTTGGAAAAGAGGGTAATGATTCCAACCACAAACTTGTTCTGATATTCGGATAAAAAGTTGCGAAATCTCCCAATAATTGATCTAACAGGATCGACATCAACGGATCTCCAATCCCCTAAATAACAACCTCTCTCATCTACCAAGATGACCGCGCCTCTGCCTCTCTCTGGATCAATATCATAGGTAAGTGTTGATGCCGGTTTTTGCAGGATGTTCTTTTGCGAAATCAGATCTAGCGCTGCAATAGAAAATTTTGAGCTTGAAGATCCAATTGTTGAAAACACCTCTTGTCCGAGAGCTTTTCTGAAAAAAAACTCAATCTCCATAGACTCTTTTGGAGGTCCTCCAGGGACCATCCAGTGATGTCTACGCTCTCCTACTTTTGCTCCAAAAGCGGCTAAAAAGCATGCAAATGAGGCAACTGTCGTATCCAAATCTGGCGAAATATGTGCATAGGAATAGTGAGATCCAGGCAAAAATCCCTTAGCTTGGAGGGGGAAAAAATTTTGATATTCAGATCTTGGGATCCATTTCCCCACAATTTTACCCCTCACCTCCATTTTCTCAGTTTCAGAAAGCTCAGAATGCTGTCCCAGCCAAAATTCGAAGCTTGTCAAATGGTAAGAGGGGATCTCCTTTTTCACATGCGATATAAAACCAATCACTTGTGGAAGCAAAAAGAGAGTGCTTTTCTCAGATATAATCGCTTTTAAGAGAAGCTTATTTACCCTTTCATGCTTATGAAAGGTCCCTAATTTTTTAAACTCTGGCGCTTCTAACTCAGCATAAATCTCCTTTGAAAAAGCTCCAGGCGCGAACTGAACACTACCTAAATACTCATTTTCAAAAAATATATACTCTTTTTTTTGCCCCATAATTCCACAAAGTAGCCACTTTGCAATTCAAAAACCAGGTTTTTTTATCTCAACAAAAGATCGGACTGAGCAGGACTCGAACCTGCGACCGCCCGCTTAGAAGGCGGGTGCTCTATCCACTGAGCTATCAGTCCTCAGTAAAGGTGAACATTCTACAAAAAATTCAAATCATTTGCAAGCTCGAACTTATAAAAAATTTTCTACTTGTATATAGCAGTTCCAAATTTATAATCCGTTAGGTATAATCGAGGCACTTACATATTCCTGCTTTTTCTTTCAGCTAGAAGGGGGAGCCCCTAGAGGGAGCGCTTTTGTTGGAAGATAAGCAGCCTAACAACCAGGAGATTCCAATACTATGCTACGACCCAGACACTCAACTGCAAGCTGCCCTACATTTTGCGTTCCCCTAGCAAACTGCGTAAATAGACATATCCCCTTAAAAAGAATCCAAGGACTCCTTCTCTCCCTTGCTAACAAGATCTCTGCTCTTTGGATTCAATTTCTTTCTCTATTTCAAGCCCGCCCAAACTCAAGACAACCCACACAAACTCTACCTCCGGAACAACGAGGAGCTGATCAATTAGCAGACCGTCGTCGAAGAAGAGCAACTAGGTATATTAGGTATATAAGGACAGGAAGGCGGCCCCACTCTTCTAGAGCAAGAAGTCCTCAAGCAAGGGTTTAAACCGACCGGCTGATATCTTTTTTGAAATAGGAAAACTAGGATGAAACTTGGATTGATCGGAGCTGAGGGGCGGATGGGTAAGTCGGTCCTTGCTCTATCTCAAGAGATAGAAGTTGTAAGCATTGTAAAAAATTCAGACATTTCGTCCCTGTTACACGAGTGTGATGTAGCGCTTGATCTTTCCTCTAAAGAGGCTGTCAGACTAAATTTACCAAAAATTCTTCAGGCGAAAAAACCCTATGTTATTGGTGTTACAGGCCTTGACACCGAAACCCTAAGCGAGCTCTCTCTCGCCGCCTCTCAAATCCCTATTTTTTTATCGGCGAATTTCTCTGAGGGAATTGGATTAGTAAAAAAAATCATCGACTTACTTCCTAAAGGAAGTTATGCAATCAGCGAAACCCACCATGCAAGAAAAAAAGATGCCCCTAGCGGGACAGCTCTTGAGCTTGCAAATCGACTCCCCTCTCCCTCAAAAATTAGCTCTATACGCGAGGGCGATGCCGTGGGATTGCATAAAATCACCCTTCATCTAGAGTTTGAAACCTTAGAGATTATTCATGAGGCCTTTGATCGAAAGGCCTTTGCAAGGGGGGCTCTTCAAGCGTGCAGATTTCTATTAGATAAACCTCCAGGTCTTTATAGAGAATTACACTAAATCGGAACCGCTTTTAAAAATCTAATTTTCGAAAGAGGAGCACTACCCCTTAAAAAATGAAGATTTTTAAGTGATTTCTGAGTATAGTTTGCTCTATGATGAAAGTAGGCAATATTGAAATTGGCGGGAAAGCGCCTCTGGTGTTTATATTAGGCCCCTGCGTGATGGAATCTTCGAGCTTGGTTCTTGAATGCGCAGAAAGGCTGCTCGAAATTTGCCCCTACCCTTTTATTTTTAAATCGAGCTTTGATAAAGCAAATCGATCCAGCATTCACTCCTTTAGAGGGCCTGGCCTTGAAGAGGGGCTATCCCTTTTGCAAACAGTAAAAGATCGATTCCATCTACCTGTCACCACCGATATTCATACACCCGAGCAAGCAGCACCTGCGGCAAAAGTAATCGATTTGATTCAAATCCCCGCCTTTCTTTGTAGGCAAACCGATTTGATTTTAGAATCGGCTAAAACAGGAAAACCGCTCAACGTAAAAAAAGGGCAATTTGTAGCTCCTCACGATATGAACCAGGTCGTTTTAAAGGTAAAAGAGGCAAACAATCCTAATCTAATGCTCACAGAGCGTGGATTTTCTTTTGGCTACAACAATTTAGTCTGCGATATGCGTGGCATTCCGATTATGAAGAGTTTTGGCGCCCCTGTCTGCTTTGACGCCTCCCATTCCGTTCAACTTCCAGGGGGACTTGGAAATGTCTCTTCTGGAGATAGACACTTTATTCCGACACTTGCAAAATCGGCAATTGCAGCTGGGGCTGATGCAATCTTTATAGAGACGCACCCCGATCCAGACAAAGCTAAAAGTGACAGTAAAAGCCAATGGCCCCTCGATAGACTTAGACCCCTCCTCGACCTTCTTTATAACCTCCATCAATTTATGGGGCAAAATGCAACACTTTTATAAAACTCTTTTTTCCTTTCTCTCCATTTGGCTCCTTTGTTTGAGTGGCATGGTTTACAAAATTTTTTTCCACCCTCTGCTGAAACAAGACTCCTCTAAATACACAAGCTATCGGACAGCAAAAGTCCCCAAAGCCCCTGAATCCATCTTTCAATACAGAAACGGGGTATCCAAAGAGATGTGGGTCTCCTCAAAAGAGGCTAGAATGTATTGCCACCTAGAAAGCCCCTTTTCCACCTTACGCCTGGAAAAATCAGAAACCAACCACGCTTTGATCGAGACACTCTCCAACTTAAAAATCTGGATGCAAGACCTAGAAAACAAAGACGTTAAATATCTTAAAGCCTCTAGTGGTGATTTTAACTACCAAAAACACACCCTCAAAGCCCATGAGGCCTTTCTCTCCTCTTATCAAGTAAACGAGCCTGCAAGCACCCTATTTTCCTGTTTGGCTAAAGATCTAACCCTCTCTTTTGACGGTTCCCCTTTAGCTTTTACCGCCTCAGGCTTTTCCGCACACCTTCAATCAAGTGAGTCTTTATGATCTTTTTTTTATTAGCCCCTTTTGTTTCTCTTGCAAGCGACACCTTTTTATCCTCAGATCAAATTTCCTATAAGGACAAAAATCTCTCCCTTCACGGCCATGTCTCGATCAAACACCCTCTTGGAATTGTTACTGCAGATGAAGCTGAAGTTTCCGGATTAACCGAATCCTCATTTTTACAAGCCATTTTAAAATCGAATGTCGAATTTCTATTTAAAGAGGACCGATTAGTTGCAAGTGAGCTTTTACTCGATAGCACCAAAGAGGAAATTGTAGCAAAAGGGCCTACTACACTCTACGGCTCTAAGGAAAATTTTTCTCTCACTTGCGATGGAGAGACCCAGTTTGAAAAATCGAGCATGAAACTCACATTTACTAGCAAACTGCTCCCCATCTCCTTCTCTAAAGGGGAGACTCTCATTCATGCTAAATCGGCCTATCTAACTTTTGAAAATGATGAACCCCAAACTCTTGTTTTTACAGAGGGAGTTGATATCACCAATGGCTCAATTAAAGGGAATGCGGGAACACTTGTCTATGAATTAAAAGACCACTCCCTCCATGGAATTGGCAAAGTCTCTTTTGTTTTAGAGAGTGACGAAACTGTTAACTTATTGGATCTATGGAAAAAGAAACCCTCTTAGAAGTAACCCAGATCAGCAAGTCGTATCAGAGCAAATCGGTTCTAAACGATCTCTCTTTCTCCATTAACCAAGGGGAAATTGTAGGGCTCTTAGGCCACAACGGTGCTGGGAAGACAACAGCCTTTTACATCACAATGGGCTTAATAAAACCCGATCAAGGGGCTATTTATTTTCAAGGGTTAGATATTACCAAGCTCCCGATTCATAAGCGGGCGCTCCTGGGGATCGGATATTTGTCCCAAGAGCCTTCAATATTTAGATCTCTTACGGTGGAAGAAAATCTCTTGTCAATTCTCGAAACACTCGACCTAACTCCGAGTAATAAAAAAAAGAGATTAGACAATCTTCTCCAGGAAATGAACCTAACTCACCTAGCAAAGAAAAAAGCCCAACTGTTATCAGGAGGGGAAAAGCGAAGAACCGAAATTGCCAGAACGCTAGTGCGGAGCCCAAGCCTTATTTTGCTCGATGAACCCTTTGCTAACATCGACCCAAAAACAATCTCTGACTTAAAAAAAATGATCCTTCAACTCAAACACAAAGGGATCTCCATCCTCATCACAGACCACAACGCGCGAGAAATTTTTTCCCTTGCAGACAGGTCCTATCTCCTCGCCTCAGGACACATCCTCGCCTCGGGCTCGACTCAAGATTTACTCCACAACGAAGATGTACGCCACACCTATCTAGGTCACGACTTCGCTCTCTAAAGGAATGGCACAATTCCTTCTATTAGAGAGATAAGAGTTAATTTCTTGAAGGACTAGATTTTTTGGTAGGGCAATCAAACAGTGCGACATCCAAGTCCCCCCACACCCCTCCTGATCACACCGCTTGCATGGAAGGTCATTGAGGCGGACAACCCGGGCATTCGGGTTATTCCAAGGCCCCCATTTCAAATCGTCAGAAGGGCCAAAGATGATAATCACTGGAGTTTTTAGAGCAGAGGCTATGTGGGGAGGGACAGAGTCAATGCTAACAAGTAGTTTTGCCCTTTGAACGAGCGCTCCCATCTCTTTAAGATTGATCTTACCTGCAAGTGACTGCACAAAAGGATCCTCCACAAATGGGGCCATGATCTCTTTAATCCAATTCTGCTCCTCTTTCCCAGGACCTCCCGAAATGATGATCTTTTCCCCTTGGGCACGTAAATCCCCAACCAACTCGCGAAACTTTTCCATAGGCCAATGTTTAAAATGACTCCTAGATACAGGATGAATCAAAATAAAATCTTTGTAGGGCAAAATCTCATCTACTCGTTTCGCTGCCCCTTCAGGAATCACAAAAATCAAATCTTTATTCTGCGGGACTATGCCAATCGCCCTGACAACGTCTAAATTTCTTTCAACAATATGTCTATGTGTGAGCGTCTTCCTAACAACCTTTGTAAAAAAGCCATTTTTTTGACGCATCCCCCCTTCTCGCTCAATCCCAATACGAACTTTCGCCCCTGAAATTAAAGCGACCAAAGCCCCCCGATCCCCGGAAGTTAAATTAAAGACCAGATCATAAGATTCCCGGCGCACCTTAAGCCACATTTTTGCCTCTTGAAAAATTCTCCTTGGCAAAGAGTACTTTCGCCAAGCCTGATCAAAAAGGATAAATCTTGAAATCGCTGGATGCCCTTCTAGCATAGGCAATGTATCTTTAAATAAATAAGCATCAATCACCGCCTCAGGGTACTTCTCCCTTAGCGCCGTAAAGACGGGCCCTGAGAGCAAAACATCTCCATGATACTTAAAAATACAGACCAATATTTTTTTCACCTCTATATTCTCAGTTTTTCATCATTTTCTGGCAAGTTATCCCTGAATGAACTAAAATTGGACTAAAAAAATCAAGGAACATTATGGAAAAAACACTTTCAATTATTAAACCAGATGCAGTTGCAAAAAATGTAGTAGGACAAATTTTAAGCAGATTCGAAGCCTCTGGCCTCAAAATCATTGCAGCAAAAATGGTCCACCTTTCAAAAGTAGAAGCTGAAGAATTCTATAAAGTTCACGCAGCTCGCCCCTTCTTCAATGACCTCGTATCATTCATGATTTCAGGCCCCATTCTAGTTACCGTTCTTGAAGGCAACAACGCAGTTCTAAAAAACCGTGACCTCATGGGCGCCACAGATCCTAAAAATGCCGCACCAGGAACCATCCGCAAAGACTTTGCAGACTCCATAGATGCAAACGCAGTCCACGGATCAGACAGCCTAGAAAACGCCAAAACCGAAATCGCCTTCTTCTTCCCTAAAGAGTCGATCTACTC